>CADCAK010000039.1 GCA_902799385.1 uncultured bacterium
CGGAAACGCACCTTGTGCGGCACGGAAATGGCTGTAGAATAGGTGTTTCACGCATTTCAGCCGATGATTGCCCATCCGAAAACATCGGTATATGGAAGATGGACACATGCCAGCGAGATGCCTGAAGGTCTCTTTCGCGCTGCCTTCGGTGTCCCGCGAATGCGGGTCTCCGTGTTTTCCGTGGTTGATACCTTACGAAAATTGCTCACACCCTGGCCGAAAGATGATGTAATTTTGGCGTAAAAGATATTTGATGCTGAAGGGTATTTTGCTATACTTGTGGCGTGAAAAGTGAACGTCAGATTTGCGTCAGATACCTCCTTGCAATCGCTGGGCTGGGCGGGCTGCTGTACGGGATCGACTTCGGCGTGATAGCCGCTGCGTCGCCCTACATCAAGGCGCTCGGACTTTTCACCGACGCCGAGCTTAGCTGGGTCGTCGGCGCGGTTCTCTTTGGCGGCATCGTCTCTTCGCTTACGGCGGGGATGCTTGCCGAGCGGTTCGGCAGAAAACGCATGATCGTCGCCTCTGCCGCGCTTTTCCTTGTGGCGGTTCCCGTCGTCTGCCTTTCCGGGCATTCGCTCGCTGCGATGCTACTGGGTCGCGTTCTACAGGGTATGAGCGCCGGATACATGGCCGTTGTCATGCCCATGTATCTCACCGAGACCCTGCCGCCGGAGATTAGAGGACGCGGCACCGGCGTCTTCCAGTTCTGCCTCGGGCTTGGACTCGTCGCGGCGGCGGCGACGGGCTTTGTCGTGGCGCGGCTTTACGGCGCGGCGGATGCGCCGGCGGAGGTGGTCGCGGACGCGGCGAAATCGGCGGCGTGGAAGATGAACTTCTGGTGGACGCTCGCGCCGGTCGCGGCGCTCTTCCTGGGAAGCCTCAGACTTCCCGAAAGCCCGGTGTGGATGCAGAGTGTAAAGTGTAAAGTTGAAAGTGTAAAGTTCCGTAATTGTGACGCTTCCTCAACTCTACATTTTTCACTTTCCATTTTACACTCTCGCAAGTATGTCGTGCCTTTTCTCTTGGCTGTCGCGGTGCTGACGCTCAACAAGACGACGGGCATGAGCTCTGTCACAAGCTACTCGGTGATGATCTTTCAGAAGGCCGGATTCTCCGGGACGCTCGGCAACGCCGGCGACTTTGCGATCAAACTCACAAACCTTGTCGTCACGCTTGTCGCAGCAACGCTCATCGACCGCCTCGGCCGCACGCGACTCCTGAAGATCGGCACCGCCGGGATGACGATTGGCCTCGCCGCTATCGGCGGCGTGCTGCTCGCGATCGAGCGGTTCGGGCTCGAGCCCTCGACGACGACAGGGATTTTCTGCCTCGTGGCGTTTTTCGTGATGCAGGTCTTTTACGCGCTTGGGCCCGGAATCTGCGTGTGGCTCGTTCTCTCCGAGCTTATGCCGTCGCGCATCCGCGCGAACGGAATGGCGATAGCGCTCTTCTCAAACCAGTTCGTCGCGTGGGGTCTCGCGTCGTCGTTCCTGCCGTGGGTCAACGCATGGGGATGGGCATCGATGTTCTTCTTCTTTGCCGCGAACGGAATAATCTACTTCGTTGTCTCGCTCTTCATCCCCGAGACGAAGGGCAAGACGCTGGAGGAACTGGAGCATCTTTTTGAAAGGAAAAGGAAATGATAACTCAAACATCAATTAGCTACTACGGGCTCAACTACGTAGAACACGCCGAGGCGGACTTCAAGGAGATGAAGGCCCACGGCGTCACCCAGGTCATCCTCGCCGTGACGGAATTCGACTTCGACTTCTGGCGGCCGAACATCCCCGCCATCGTCGACAAGGCGCACGAGCTCGGGCTTCGCGTCCTGATCGACCCGTGGGGCAACGGCAAGTACTTCGGCGGCGAGCAGGTCTCGAAGTTCCTTCAGGACAACGTCGAGAACCGCCAGGTCTCCGCGCTTACCGGCGAGAAGCTCCCCTACGCGTGCTTCAACACGAACAGCTACCGCGACTACTTCAAGAACTTCTGCACGACGCTCGCCCGCGAAGCGAAGCCCGATGGCTTTTTCTGGGACGAGCCGCACTACGCCTTCCCGAAGGGCATCGCCTCCATCACCGGCGGCGTCGCGGACGACTGGACATGCTACTGTCCCGTATGCCGCAAGCGCTTCGAGGACTACTACGGCTACCCGATGCCGCGCTACATGACGAACGACGTCAAGCAGTTCCGCTGGCGCGAGGCGCTCGTCGTCCTCTCCGACACCTCGAAGGCGCTGAAGGAGATCGACCCGAAGCTCGAGATAACCTGCTGCGTCCATGCCACGCAGAACGGATACTACGTGAGCGAGTATCGCGGCTACGACAACTGGGACATGGTTGGCGCGTGCCCGTACTTCGACGTCTTCTCGACGACGATCTGCAACTGGGCGCTCCCCGAGGACTTCTATCTCGACATCACGCGCCGCACCGTCGCCATCGCGAAAAAGTACGGCAAGAAGTCCGAGCGCTGGCTCATGGGCTACTACAAGCAGCCGAAGGACTGGAAGCAGGTTGACCACTGGGTGGACCTCGCCGTTGCCGAGGGCGTAGATCGCCTTGCCGCGTGGACCTACCGCGGCGGATACGGCACGGTCGTCGGCGCGCCCGACGCGCTCAAGCTCTGGGACACCATCGGCGAGAACTACAGGAGAGTGATTGCGAAAGTGTAAAGTGTAAAATGTAAAGTGTAAAGTGAGCGGAGACGTGGAATGTCCGTATATCTTGAACAGATTGTCGGTTTGTTGACGCGGATCGAAGCGGAAGAGGCGAACGCGCTTTCTTCCGCTTCGGACGCAGTCGCAGAGGTGATATGCCGCGACGGACTCGTTCACGTCTTCGGCTGCGGACATTCCCACCTCGCCGCGCTTGACGCGTTCTACCGCGCTGGCGGGCTCGCCTGCGTCTCGCCGCTTCTCGACGAGGACCTGATGCTGCACGACGGCGCGGCGAAGTCCAGCCGGATGGAGAAGATGCCGGGAATCGCGGCAGAGGCGTTCCGCCGCGCAGGGGTTGATTCCTCGAAGGACATTCTCGTCGTCATCTCCGCAAGCGGCAAGAACGCCGCGCCGGTCGAGATGCTTCGTGCGGCGAAGGCGGCGGGCGTAAAGACCATCGCCATCTCGTCGTCTGCGTACAAGGCGCACGGCGGAGTCCTTCTTGACGAGGCGGACGTCGCAATCGACTGCAAAGTCCCCTACGGGGACGCCGTCGTCGACGTCGGCGACATGAAGATGGGCGGGCTTTCGACGTATGCGTCGCTCTTCATACTCAACGGCGTGCTGATAGACGGCGCGAAGAAGGCCTTGGAGAAGGGGACTGTCCCCCCGATATACACGAGCGGGAACGTCGAGGGCGGCACGGCAAGGAACATTGCGCTCGAAGAGCGGTACTTCGGGCGAGTGAAGCGCCTTTAGGAGTGGTTGCATGTCACGGGTTGCGGTCATAGGGCTTGTCGGGAGGTCGATGTTCTTCGAGATCCCTCGTTTCCATTCCGGAGGCGAGACGATTCACGCCGACGGCTTTCACGAGGAGTGGGGCGGCAAGGGCTTCAACCAGGCCGTAGCGGCGGCGCGGCAGGACGCCGCCGTCACGTTCCTTGGCGCGGTTAATGCCTCGGACGCAAAGCCGCTAAGGGACTTTTGTGCGAAGGAGGGAATACGCACGATCCTCGCCACAAAGAAGAATCCCACTGCCTGTGCGGCGATACTGACCGACGCCACCGGCGAGACGCGCGTCACGGTCTATCCTGGCGCGGAGCTCGAGGCGAGGGACGTTGACGGATTCGCCGGTGCGATTGCCACTGCGGACGTCCTTCTCCTAAACAACGAAGTTCCAGAGACCGTTAACCTTGCAGCTGTGGAACTTGCCGTTAAGTATGGAGTCAAGATTCTTTTCAATCCCGCTCCTGCGCGAAAGCAGCCGGTGGCGATTCGCGACGCCGTCTCAGTCTGGACGCCGAACGAGTTCGAGGAGGCCGCCCTTGGGGATGTGCAGGGCGAAGTCGTCACAACCCTTGGATCAAAGGGCTGCCGCATACGCTCCACAGGCGGAACAATTCCCGCAGCGCCCTGCGAGCGCGTCGTCGACACTACTGGTGCGGGCGATACGTTCTCCGGCGTACTTGCAGTTCGCCTCGCGGAAGGAGAAAGCCTGCGCGACGCATGTGTCGCCGCCAATGCCGCCGCCACTAAATGCGTGTCCACTCGCTATGTCATGCCGTCGATTCCCCGCTGCCATTGATTTAACGGAATGATGACGTTATTTTGGTGAATTTTGCAGGAACCAAATGAATTCGGGAGATCGCTTAAGAAATCTCGAAAAGGTGCAAGATCAATAGTTCAATAAATCTTGAAAAGGTGTCGATTATGCCTCTTTAAAAATCTTGATTTGGTGCAATCCCCTGTTGTGCAGTTCGCCAAAATCATGGTATAATATGCCCAGACCTTGAGAAAGGATCGACTAATGCGCAGAAAAATCTACGATACCTTGCTGAAATGGAAGACGGATAGCAATGGGAAAACGGCAATCATGCTCGATGGAGCACGACGTGTCGGGAAGAGCTATATCGCCGAGGAGTTCGCCAAGCGTGAATATGCGGCGTATCTGCTCATTGACTTTTCTGTCGTAAAGCCCAAGGTGAAGAAATACTTCAATGAATACCTTGGCGACCTTGACAAGTTCTTCATGTACCTCTTTACCGAGTTCCATGTTGACCTTCCTAAGGGGAACGGCCTTGTCATATTTGACGAAGTCCAGAAATTTCCAAGGGCGCGGGAGGCAATCAAGCATCTCGTGAAGGACGGGCGGTATCATTATCTTGAAACAGGGTCGCTGATATCCATCAACAAGAATGTCAAGGACATCGTCATTCCCTCCGAAGAGAGACGGGTGAAGATGTATCCGATGGATTTCGAGGAGTTCCTTTGGGCCTGTGGCAACGAGACGGCCATGCCGCTGATTTCAAAGTGCTTTCGCGAAAAAACTCCTCTTGGACGGGAGATGAACGACACGCTGATGGACTTGTTCAGGCAGTATCTTGTCGTGGGCGGGATGCCGCAGGCCGTCGCCGAGTTCAACGCTTCGCACAACCTCGGTAGGGTTGATGCGGTGAAGCGCGACATCCTGTCCCTCTACAGGGCGGACATCCACAAGTACGGCGGGGCGTTCAGGCACAAGATATCCGCCGTGTTCAACGCGATACCGTCGCAGCTCTCGCGGCACGAAAAGAAGTTTGTGCTGTCCGAAGTAGAATCCGGCGCAAAAATGCGTGACTACGAGGCGGCGTTCGAGTGGCTGAAGGAGGCGATGACGGTCAACGTCGCGTATGCTGCGAGCGAGCCCAACGTGGGGTTCAGTCTGAATGCCGACCGCTCGGCGCTTAAGTGCTATCTTGCTGACACCGGACTTCTCGTCAGCATGGCTTTTGACGAAAGGGAGCTCCTGGCGGAGGACATCCACAACCGCATACTCTCGGAGCGGCTTGAGATCAACGAGGGGATGCTTGTCGAGAACGTCGTGGCGCAGATGATCAGGGACGCGGGACATTCGCTGTTCTTCTATTCAAACTCAGACCGCCGCGACGCGCAGAGCAGGATGGAGATCGACTTCCTTGTCGATAAGCCGACACTTACAAGGCGGCACAACGTCTCGCCCGTGGAGGTCAAGAGCGGGCGCAACTATACATTCAGTTCGCTGCGAAAGTACTGTGCGAAATACCGGCAGTTCCTTTCAACGCCTTACCTCGTCCATGACGGCGACTATTCGGAGAAGGAAGGCGTTGTGCTTCTGCCGTTCTACATGACGCCGTTTATCGTCACGGGGTAGGTAGGAGCATTCGACCACAGCCGAGCGGACTGCGGCGCCCCAGATTGCGATTGGCGATCAGAGCGGCGGAAATCGCAGCAAGGTTGTGCTGATTGTGTAATGCTTAACCCGGGACTAAATCGTTGATTCTTGTATAGATTTAGTCCGAGTATGCCATTGCGGTTGACTAAATCACACAAATTTGATATCATTTAGACCAAGTAAATGACAAATGCTTCGTGCATGGACGGGAAATCAAGGAGGCCCTGCGGATAGGTGGGGTAATCACGGAACTGTGTTCATGGCGGAGCGATAAGAAAAAGGGCGGTGCGCAGATTGACATGCTGCTTGCGAGACGCGATGGCGTGATCAATCTCTGCGAAATGAAGTTCTCTACGGGGCAATTCGCCATCAAGCCTGGTTATGCTGCAAGTCTTGCAAACAAGATAGCTGTCTTCAAGGAAGAGACAGGCACGGAGAGTGCAGTTCACCTCACGCTTGTGACGATGAACGGCGTAAAGCGAAACGAGAATTCGTCCATTGTTCAGTCTGAGGTGACGGCAGATGATCTCTTCAAGGAGTGATGCCCCACTCCCAACTCCCAACTTTAAACTTCAAACTTTAAACCCGGAATTTTCGTTATATGACATTGGCGGAATGATGATGTTTTCTTGGCGGATTAAGTATTCCTTTAGGCGCTTGCCTATGGTATAATTCGACCTGTCCATACAGGACCAGGGAGAAATACCATGCTAAACGACTTTGGATACATCGCGAAGGCGATTGCCAACATCAAGGAGGTCGCCGAGAAACAGGAGGCCAACATCAAGGCCGCCGCGAAGCTGATGGCCGACGCCATCGCAGAAGACAAACTCATCAACGTCTACGCGGGCGGCGGACACACCACCCTCGCGATGGGCGAGATGTTCTTCCGCGCGGGCGGGCTCGCGAACATCAACCCGATGATGGAGACGGCGCTTTCAGTCTTCAATCAGGCGCTCAAGTACCTTGAGCTGGAGCGCACCGTCAACTTCGGCGCGTCTATCGTAAAGTACTACGACGTGAAGGAAGGGGATGTCGTCATCTTCTTCCACAACATCGGCATCAACCCCGCCACCATCGACGCGGCGGAGGAGTGCAAGAAGCGCGGATGCAAGATCATAGCCGTCGCGTCGTCGTACTGGCAGAAGGAAATGCCTAAGGACCACTTCATCCGCCACCCAAATGGAAAGAACCTCTTCGATTACGCGGACGTCTGCATCGACGACTACAACCCCGTCGGCGATGCGGTGGTGACGGTTCCCGGCATGACGACGCCCATCGGCCCCGTCTCGAACGTCGTCGACTTCACGATTGCGCATCTTCTCGAAATCGAGTGCTGCCGCCAGTGCGTGGAGCGCGGGATCGTGCCGCCGGTGTGGAACTCCGCGAATGCGCCCGGTGGCGACGAGAAGAACGCTGCTTACCTCGCGAAGTACAAGCCGCTCGTCAAGTGTCTGTGATTGGTCGTTAGTAGTTAGTTGTTAGTTGTGAACCACGAAATACACCAAATACACGAAAAGCGTTGAAGTTGCGATAGTTGGCCTTTCGTGTGTTTAGTGTATTTAGTGGTTAAAATTCTGGAGAGAAAATGAACATAAAGAAGATGAACAAGGGGCTCGACTTCCTGCGCGGGAAGTACGGAGCTATGCAGGGGGAGATAACTCTGAAGGACGGACACTGCTATGTCGGTGCGACACCGCTTCTTCCGGGGCGTATGGAGCGCAAGATCGTAGAGCTGAAGAAGATGACCGAGAACGGCACTCTTGAGGGCGTCTCGACTCTGCGTTTTGCCGCGTTCGCGCCGAAGGGAACAGACATGGAGGCGATGCTCTCGAAGGAGCTCGACCTCGCCGCCTACCTCGGCGCGTCCGACGTCGTGCGCGTGATGGCCGTCGCAAGCGGCAACGCGATAAACGTCCTCGCCAAGCTCGCGAACGACGTGAACGTCTCGGTCGAAATCGGCGCTGGACTGCCGAAGGGCGAAATTGGCTACGACCGTCACGAGATTATCGCGAAGCGTGGCGTTGCCTGTGACCAGACGGTTGACACCCATACGCCTCATGCGTCCATACGCTGCTACGGTGCGAAGGGCGCGGAAGAGTTCACCGATGTCGATACGGAGCTCTTCGGGCTTTCCTACGACGAGATATGGAACGTCCGCGCCGCGTTTGCGCTTCTCCAGAAACGCGCCGACGCGAAGGTGTGGAAGGCGGCGTGGGGTAAGGCGACGAAGGCCGCCAAGCTCGCGTTTGCGGCGGACAAGGCGAAGGCCGCGAAGACGATCGCCGTCAAGAAGGGCCTCGACACCAACCAGTCGATAAAGGTCGCAGAGGTCAGGTGAGTGATTAGCCGTGTAGAGGTGTAGAAATGTAGAAGCACCTCCACTTCTCCACTTCTACACGGCCATTAAAAAGAAAAAGGAATTTATAGATGAAAGCAGTAAAGATCGCGATGATGGGCATGACTCACGGCCATACCCGCAAGTACTACCAGACGCTTCTCGACAACCAGAAGCTCGACTGGGTCGCCTCGTGCGCGCAGGATGCGGACGCGAAGAAGACCTACGAACTCTACAAGACGGGCGTTCCGTGCTATCTCGACCCCGAGGAGATGTACAAAAAGCATCCCGACATAGAGGCCGTGGTGATAGCCTCTGCGAACGACCGCCACTTCGAGCAGATGAAATGGTGCGCCGAAAAGGGCATACACATCCTCTCGATGAAGATACCGACCTTCGACATGAAGGAGTACGACGAGATGATCGCCATGTGCGACAAGGCGGGAATTGTCTGCCAGATAGAGCTTGAGATGCACTACAATTCCGTCGTGCGTCGCCTGAAGAAGCTTATTGCCGACGGCGCGATTGGCAAGATCAAGAGCTTCCAGGCGACGAACATCACGCTCTCGCCGGTGTGGGCATTTCCGTGGCAGGGCGACCCAAAGGCGAGTTTTGGCAAGGTCGAGCACCTTAAGAAGGGCGATCCGCGCTACAAGGGCGGGGCCTTGTGCGACCACCCGCACATCTTCGACTTGATCCGCCATTTGACCGGCAGCAGCTTCGACTACATCTACGCAGAAGTCGCGCCTAACCTGCGCGACGGGCTCAAGGTCGAGGACATGCTCATGGCCGTCGGCAAGATGAAGGACGGGACGGCGTTCCTCTTCGATCCTTCATGGTCGCGCCTTGAGGAGAAGCTGAAAGTCCCCGGACCCGGCTGGGAGCGCTTCCCCAAGCGCATGGAGGTGAACGTCACTATCACTGGCGACAAGGGCATGATCACTTGCGACTGCTTTGGCCCGAACGTATACCACAACGGCGCGCCGAATGACCGCTATACGGTCCAGTACACCTACTTCGACGAGTGGGTGGGCTTGATCGACGAGTTCGTTGACTGCATCCGCAACCACAAAACGCCGCTCATCAACCTCAAGTGGCACAAGGAGACGATACAGGCAATGCTCGGTTGCTATGAGTCTATCCAATCTGGTAAAATAGCCAAGGTTGGAGGTAAATGACATGAAACAGCATAGCCGTATCGTCGCTTTTATGGTGTTGGCATCCTTTGCTTCCATCGCGGGGCAGACGTTCCAGATGGACCAAAAGGCCTACGTGCCTTTCGACGCATCGACGACCGTGGCGCTGGAGTGTCCCGACTCCGCCGCCGCTCCGTGGCTCGAGTCGCACCTGAAGGAGTGGTACGGCGACTACGCGCCGAAGGTCGCCGCCGGCGTGACCGGCCTGGCGGCGGAAGGCGACGAAGGCTATGCGGCGAATGTCGACGCCTCGGGCGTGAAGATCAAAGCCAACGCGCTGGCGGGCGTCAAGTGGGCGAGCTACACCCTGCGCCAGCTCGCCATCGCGAAGCGCGGCACCATGAAGACGGATGGGATGATCCTCCCGACGCTTTCCATA
This sequence comes from uncultured bacterium, assembly GCA_902799385.1. Lineage (GTDB taxonomy): Bacteria > Verrucomicrobiota > Kiritimatiellia > RFP12 > UBA1067 > UBA1067. The sequence continues at coordinate 9,766 of CADCAK010000039.1, forward strand.
ACGGACAGCCCGCACCTCGCGTTCCGCGCCGTGCACCTCTGCTGGTTCCCGGAGACGCGTCCGCAGCAGATCGAGCGCGCGATACGCCTTGCCGCGCTGCTCAAGTTCAACTACGCGATTGTCGAGCCCTGGGGAACCTACAAAAGCGAGAAGCATCCGTGGCGCTGCTGGCCAAACGCGCCGATGACGAAGGCCGAGACGAGCCGCCTTGTTGCGCTCGGGAAGGATCTTGGCATCACGCTCATTCCGCAGATAAACTGCTACGGGCACGCCTCGTTCTCGCGCGGCGGCGGTTCGCTCAAGCACAGCGCGCTCGACATGCACCCGGAGTACGCGCCGCTCTTCGAGCCCAGCGGCTGGAACTGGTGTCTCTCCAACCCCGAGACGCAGCGTGTTCTCCGCGAGTTGATTGCCGAGATGCACGAGAACTTCGGCAACCCGCCTTTCTTCCACATCGGCTGCGACGAGGCCGAGCCGCAGACCTGCCCCGAATGCACCAAGACGCCAAACGTGGAACTCGTGTGCCGCCACATCGCGGGCCTTTCGGAGTTCGTGAAGTCGCGCGGCGCACGGGCGATGATCTGGCACGACATGTTCCTCGACAAGAAGGACCCGCGCTGGAAGGATTTCGTGAAGAACGGCAACGCGGAATACGTCGAGGGGCTCGCTACGCTTCCCAAGGACATCATCATCTGCGACTGGCAGTATTCCTACGGCAACATGAAGGGGAAGCGCGAAGAGTGGCCGACGATTTCGTTTTTCGCCGAGAAGGGGTTCAGCGTCGCGGGCTGCCCGTGGATGAACTACAACGCCATGAAGCCGATGGCGGACTACATCGTGAAGACCCCCGGCGGCTTCGGCTTCATCGAGACCACCTGGCATCGTCTGCGCGGCAAGGAGTGGCGGCTGATGTACATGCGCGCCGCGGACGCGGCCTGGGGCTCGTCCGTCTCGCACGACGTGTCGTTCCAGCGTTCGCTCCGGATGGTCGACGGCGACATGAAGGTCAAAGACTACCTCGACACCGGCTATTACAACACCCAGATCCCATCGGAGTATTCAGGGGACTGAACCCGCGAAACTCTGCGGAAAGTCGGTTTTGGTATTGACCTTCCGCAGAGTATCGGCTCGAAAACGCCTTGAAATGGCTCTATACTCTGCGGAAAGTCGGTTTTGGTATTGACCTTCCGCAGAGTTTTATGATATATTATTCTCCGGTGTGGAGGAGTGTTCCTTAACTCAAGGAGGTAGTGCAATGCTGATAGGTCGGGAAAACGAGGTGTCGTCTGCGGGTCGGCAACATCGTGGATGACGGACAAGCTTGTGAACGCCAGAGGCGGACTTCACAATCGTTTGACGCGCAGAATCCGGCTTGAGCCGTTCACGCTTTCGGAATGCGAGCGGTTCGCGAAGGCGAGGGGAATTGCCGCCACGCGTAGGCAGATTCTTGAATACTACATGGCCATGGGCGGCGTTCCGTATTACTGGAACTACATGGAGAAGGGCAGGAGTCCGGCTCAGAACCTGGAGGCGATGTTCTTTGCCGCTGATGGAGAACTGCGTGACGAATACAATCATCTGTATGCTTCGCTTTTCAAGAAGCCACAGCGCCATATCGCAATAGTCACCGCGCTCGGGCGCAAGAAGGCCGGCATGGTTCGCAGGGAACTGCTTGCCGCGACGGAACTCGCAGACAACGGCGCGTTCAGCACGGCGCTCTCGGAGTTGGTTGAGTGCGGATTTGTTCGGCGCTACCGCATGCCGGGAAAGATGTCGCATGACGCCGTATATCAGCTTATCGACAACTTTACGCTTTTTCATTTCAGGTTTCTCGCCGACCTTGGCGCGGGCGAGTCCGGCTCGTGGGTGGCAGTCCAGGATACGCCGCGGGCGAACGTCTGGCGCGGGCTTGCGTTCGAGCGTGTATGCCTCGAACACATCGCGCAGATAAAGCGGGCACTCGGAATATCCGGAATCGAGACACACCAGTATGCGTGGCGGTCTTCGCCGGGGCGTGGAGCGGACGGTGCGCAGATCGACTTGCTGATCGAGCGGGCGGACGATGCGGCGAACATCTGCGAGATCAAGTATTCGTCGGTCGAGTACGAGCTGACGAAAGAAGAACACAGGAAGATCCTCAACAGGCGTGAACGGTTCGTCGCCGAAGGCGCGTTTCGCGGCGCGGCGTACATAACGCTGGTGACTTCATGCGGGGTTGTTCGCAACGAATATCTGAACGACGTCCAGTCGGTCGTGACGCTTGACGACCTTTTTGCGGACTGAGGCCGCGGCACCCCGCCCAACCCCGCTTCGCGGTCTTTGGAGCATGGCGTTTTGGCCGGTGCATTTCTTGGCGGAAAGATGATGTTTTCTTGGCGGTTTAAGTATTCACGGCGATGGATAAACATGATATAATTGCGTCAAAACTTTATTGAGGAATTCTATGAGAGTTATACTTGCCATCAGTTTTGTAGCTTGTGCTTCGGTTTGCGCAATGGTCTCGTGGGCTGACGCACTAGACCAGTTTTCGCTTCAACGCGCCGAGTACGCAAAATACCATAGGCAGATAACCGGCAAGGACGCGCCGAAGGGCGCGGTGGAATTTGCCATCGATCCAAAGGTGTCGAAGTCGGGGAAGGATGCGTACAAGATTGTGTCTGAAGGGAGCGCCGTCGCCATCACCGGCTCGAACATGCGGAGCGTCTGGTACGGACTCTACGACCTCCTCGAGCGTCGCGGTGGTTGCCACTGGTTCTGGGACGGCGACGTCGTGCCGAAGAAGGATTCCATCGACCTCTCCGGGCTCGACGTCCACGAAGAGGCGCACTTCGAGTACCGCGGCATACGCTACTTCGCGCACCGTGGGCTCACTCGCTTCCAGGCCGAGCACTGGGGGCCCGAGGACTGGAAGCGCGAAATCGATTGGACGCTCAAGCGCCGCCTCAACGTCTTGATGCTCCGCATCGGACAGGACGACCTGTTCCAGCGGACGTTCCCAGACGTGTGCGAATACCCCGATCCCGCGAAGCGGCTCCCCGGCACGGGAACGGGATACAACGACCGCACGCTGTTCTGGAGCCTCCAGTACCGCGGCGAGCTGCGGCGCAGGCTGCAGAAATACGCCTTCGACCGGGGGCTCATGATGCCGGAGGACTTTGGCACGATGACGCACTGGTATTCGCGCACGCCCGAGGACTTCCTCGACAAGAAGAATCCGCCGTTCCTCCCTCTTTCCAACGGACAGTACGGCGAGCGCAACGGGCAGGTCTGGGACATCCGCGACCCGAAGTGGGCGGACGAATACTGGAAGATGACGAAAGTCGCGGTCGATGCGTACGGCAAGGACGCGCCCGAGCCGAGGCTTCTCCACACAATCGGCCTCGGCGAGCGGATGTGCTACACGAACCGGCAGCAGAACTTCGAGCTAAAGGTCAAGGCTCTCGACATGTTCCTTGATCGCGCCCACCGAGACTACCCCGACGCAAAGGTGCTGCTTGCGGGATGGGACTTCTACCTCACTTGGAAGCCCGAGGAGGTGCGCGCGCTCCTGCCGCGCCTCGACCCGAAGCGCGACATCATCTGGGACTACGAGGCCGACCTCAGGCCAGGGCCGGGGGGTGGGCACAACAACTTCACGCAGTGGGGCGTCGTCGGGAAGTTCCCGTACACATATTCGATCTTCCTCGCCTACGAGGACGGCATAGACGCCCGCGCGGACTATCCGCTTATCGAGGAGAGGCAGAAGATCGTGCAGGACGACCCGATGTGCGTGGGGTACATCCTGTGGCCGGAGTCGAGCCACACCGACACGCTGTGCCTACGTTTCTTCACGGCGAACGCATGGTCGGAGAAGCCAGTATTGCACGGCGACGTTTTAGACGAGTTCTGCGCAAGTCGGTATGGCGAACATGCGGAGATGATGAAGTCCGCCTGGACGGCGGCGCTCCCGGCGTCGCGCCTGCTCACATGGCTCGGCAACGTAGGGCGGACCCTTCACCTCGGCGGACTGGAGCCGCGCTGGGACGACAAGAAGGTCGAGGAGTGGACGACGGCCACGAAGGGCGCGGAGCCTGTGTTCGGGATTTTGGCGAGGCTGCCCTGGGAAGGGGAGTTCATCCGCCGCGACACGATCGACATCGCGCGCATGGTCCTCGACCGGACGATACAGGCGCGCCTATACGCGCTCAGCCGCGACATCGCCAGATGGCGCGCTGGGGCAGATGCCGCCAGTTCCCTCGTCTCCCGCGCCGAGAACATCGCCGCGCTGACCGACAAGCTCGCCGACCTTCTTGCGCTGCACACCGACTACTCGCTCTGGGAGTCGTACCTCCGCCTCGACGCCGTGGAGAAGATCAAGAACCCCGATTTCACGAAGACTCTTATGGAGAATGCCTCGTGCAACTACTGCCGCAGCCACCAGTACGAGCTTGTGCGCCACTGGTACGCGCCGAGGGTGAAGGCGATGGCCGCAAGACTGAAGGACGCCGTGGAGCGCGGCGACCGCAAGGCCGTGATCCGCACGGACGCCAATGAGGAGAGGCGCGCGGTGAGGGAGCGTCCGCTCGAATCGCTCAGGCCGACCCTGCCGCGAACCGAGGAGAACTTCCGCCGCGTTCTCCGCGAGATCGGGGAGATGCTCCGCGACAAGGAAATCGAAAAATACTTCGACACCCTGCGCAAAGGGGACGTCAAATAGACAAACAGTTTTGCAAACGCCGAAAGGCTCACTCCAAAAGGAACAAAAACCATGAAAAAACTACTCGCGATAACAGGCGCGGCGGCAATCGCCGCCGGCGCGTATGCCGATACGTACGGTCCTGACGATTCAGGGCAAACTTGGAATTACACCGACAACGGCACGACGATCACACTGACAGGAGTCGCTGACAAGACAATCGAGGTTGATGCGGCGAATATACCGTGGACAATAGCGAATAAGCCCGTTGTTTCGGTCGGGGGCTACGCTTTTGACAAATATGCAAACTTGATTGGAACACTGACGATTCCCGACAGCGTGACGACGATTGGCGCGGCCGCGTTCCGCGGCTGCACAGGATTGACGGCGATAGCAAGCTGGGGAGGAGTGACGCAATGGGGGACAGCGGCATTTAGTGGCTGTAATAACATGTCAGGAACATTTCCTGATCTTTCAAATGCAACCTCTTTAGGGGAGGGTATGCTTCAAAACGTTCCGCTGCCTGGTGAACTTAAACTTGGTTCACTCTTGACAAGCTTTACCAGACTGACATTTAATAATTGCTGTTTCGGCGGCACTGCGGTAGTCCCAACGAACGTGACGACAATCGGGAGCAACTCGAATTATGGCCAATTCTGCAACAACCCGAATCTTGAGGCCATCTGGGTGAAGGGCAAGGAAACATCAGCGAACCAAACCTACACGACCGCGTATGTTTACAATTTTGCGGGAAACTGCCCATCGCTCAAAATGGTTCTCATGGGAAAGAACACGAAAGGCGCAAAATTGACTTCACCGTTGTCCAACTGCACCGACGTGGATTGGTTTGAACCGGCAAACGGATACTGGGATGGCCTTACCACTTCGAACATAGGAGGCACCAACAACAAAGTCTGGAAATACGGTCCAGGCGAGGAGTTCGACCTTGAGATTGACGATGTGAAGATGACGGCGACGTTCACGCCCACGACGGAGGCCGCGCTCACGAACGTCCTTTCATGGGCATCGGCGTTCAAGACGCACTTCGGACTCGACACCGTCGTCTCCATCACGAACTCCATCGCTGTGACCGAGGGAGCGGTTACGCCCGAAATGCTGCAGAATGTGAAACTTGATTCGCCATCGTGGTTCATGACGTTCGCGGTGAAGACGCAGGCGCAGTTGAATACGGTGCTTGAGGCGGTCGATGGGCCAATCGTTGCGGACATCACGGGCGCAAGAGAGGAGATTACCGTTCCAGCCGGCCGCCAGGTCGCCATTCTCGTTCCCGGCGGCGCGACATTCAACTATCACAAACGCGGCTTGATCATCTCATTTTTCTGATGAGGGTGACGAAGCTTTTGTTGGTATCTCTAATCGCTGCGGTGGCGGTTGTTGCTCTGGCAAACGCAGCGCCGGGTGTGGCCACCGTTGGCAATGCGGAGATTGTAGGCAAGGCGCGGTTCACGCTCCTGACCGACCGGATGGTTCGCTGCGAATGGAGCGAGGACGGGGAGTTCGAAGACCGTCCGAGCATCACATTCGTCAATCGTGCCATGTCGCCAGTCAAGCATACGTTGACGTGCAAGGGCGATGGCGTGGCAATCGAGACCGACAGGATGAGGCTGGAATGGACGGGAGGGGCGTTCGACGAGCACAACCTCGTCGTGAACGGCATCGCCGCGCTTGCGCCGGACACGGAAAACCTTCTCGGCACGATGCGCACGATTGACGGACGCAGCAACATCAAGGACCTTCTGCCGCGCATGGAGCAAGGACTGCTCTCGCGTCGCGGCGTAACCGTCGTGGACGACACTTCGACGCCGTTGTTCGTGAATGGCGGAGAATACTGGAAAGAGTGGGTCGCGGAAAGGCCAAAACGGGGAACGGGGAACAGGAAACGGGGAACGGGGAACAACGCATATCTCGATTTGGTGGTGTTCGCCTACGGACACGATTACAAAGGGTGCCTCGGTGATTACGTGAAGGTCGCTGGGCGCATTCCTCTTCCACCGCGCTGGGCGTTTGGGTATTGGTGGAGCCGTTTCTGGCCGGACTCGGACTCCGACTACCGCGAAGTCGTGCGGACGATGGACAGTCTCGGCATACCGATGGACGTGTGCGTGATCGAGATGTACTGGCACGAGACGTGGAACATCGGCGACAGGCCGGATCTCCGCGACGAGTCGGGGCAGCGCGTCGGCTGGGGCGGCTACACGTGGAACCGACGGTACTTCCCGGACCCTAAGGCTACGTTCCGCTTCCTGCACGACAACGGGCTGAAGGCTCCGCTCAACGTCCATCCTGCATGCGGCATCCCGCCGATGGAGGAGTGCTTCGGACGCTTTGCGCGCGACTACGGTTGGAAGGGCACGCACGCCATCCCTTTCCGTGCGGAGGAGGAGCGCTGGGCCGAGGTGTTCTTCAAGGACGTCATCGAGCCGTTGGAAGCGGACGGCGCGGACTTCTTCTGGCTCGACTGGCAGCAGAGGCTCATGTCGAAGGGGATGCCGACCTTGAGTAACACGTTCTGGCTGAACCACCTCTTCGCCACGCACGACGCAAGCCGTCGGGGCGGCGAAAAGCGTCCGATTATCTATCACCGCTGGGGCGGACTTGGTTCGCACCGTTACCAGATCGGGTTCTCCGGCGACGGCAAGGTGTCGTGGGGAATGCTGGAGGCGATACCGTGGTTTACATCGTCGGCGTCGAACGTCGGCTACGGCTACTGGGGACACGACCTCGGCGGGCACATGAAGCCGGAGGGCGAAGACGGCGCGAACGGCGAACTCTACACGCGCTGGATGCAGACCGGCGTGTTCACTCCGATATTCAGGACGCACACGACGAAGGACAGGCGGCTCGAACGACGCATCTGGAAGTTCGCCGATAGTTTCCTGACGCTGCGCGAGGCATTCCGCCTCCGCTACCGCCTCGGGCCGTACATCTACACAGCCGCGCGCGAGGCGTACGACACGGGAGTGTCGATTTGCCGCCCGATGTACTACGACTGGCCGGAAACTGAAGCTGCCTACGCCGTCACGAACGCCTATATGTTCGGCAACGACATCCTCACGGCGACAGTGTCGAAGCCCGTGGACGAGATAACGCAGGAGGTGGAGATCGACGTGTGGTTTCCGGAAGGGACGTGGTACGATGTGTCGAAGGGCGAGCTTGTCGAAGCCGGCAACGGCGGCCGCATGATGAGACGTGGCTACATGGTCGAAGAGCATCCGTGGTTCGTCAAGGGCGGTGCGGTCATCCCGATGTATCTCCGGGAGGGGATGTTTCGCACACGTCCTTGTACGAAGACGGAGGAGACAACGCTGACTATGCGAAGAACTTCCGTCGGACGGAAATCAGGCGCGAGGGAAGCCGCGTTGTCATCGGCCCGCGCAAGGGCGCGTATATGCTCAAGTTCCCGCTCGCCGCGCCGCCGTCCGCCACGAAGGTGAACGGCGTCGATTGCACTTGGGAATACGACGCAGAAGACATGGCCGTCGTCGTCAAGACACCACCACAGGACGGAACGCACGAGACGGTTGTCGAGCTCGTATACCCTGACGCAGAGGCGCGGACTGCGACGTTCCTTTCGGGGCTCAAGGGCGAGTGCGCCCGCGTCACCGCGCTGACGGAGGACTTCAGGAAGGCGCTTGCAGGAAACGGGCCGGAGTCGAGGCGGACGCGTCCCGAGTATGTCGCCAACTTGCCGGATTCGTGGCAGACATACTGGAAGACGCGGGATGCCGTCGCCGCCAATCCTTCTGATGCGAAGCGGATTCTGAAGGAACGCGACGCGGCGCTTGAAGAATTTACAGCGGAATTTCAAAGGATGGAACCGGGCATTCCCGACGAGGACTTCTGCCGAAGAATGCATGCATGGCTGAACGCGAAGGGCGCGAAACGATGAAACTATAATACCGCCGATATGAACACATCAAGAAGATCATTCCTTCGTCTTTCCGCGCTCGCCGGAACGGCGGCCGCCTTCGGCGGATGCAAGTCGCTCTTCACTGGGGCGGCTGGCGACTACGACCCGTGTCTTACCGTGCTCATGTCTGACGTGCATGTGCGAGGCGGAGAATCCTACCAGCTTGACCGGTTTCGGTCTGCCGTCGCGGAGGTTCTGAGCATGAATCCACTTCCCAGGAATGTTGTGATATGCGGCGATTTGGCTTTCCTGTATGGCCGCAGGGAGGACTATGAGACCTCTGCTCCTCTCCTGAGGCAGCTTTCGGACGCTGGGATCGCCGTCACGATAGGCATGGGCAACCACGACCGGCGCTCCGCGTTCTTCGAGGTGCATCCCGAATATGTTGCCCGCTCCAGAGTGCCCGGCAGAGTGGTGTCCGTCGCGGACATAGGCCATGCCGATCTACTGATGCTCGACACCCTTGCGGGCTCAGATGGACGTGGCGCATCCAATCAGGGGCCTGTCCCAGCTGCCATGTGCGAGGCGGAGCAGGAATGGCTCGCTGCCGAACTTCCAAAGTGGAAGCGCCCGGTGCTCGTGTGTGCCCACCATCCATACGCCGAGATAATGGTGCAGGGCAAGCCAATAATGGATCTGCTGGGAAGGTCGCCGGCGGCGGGCTTCATCTTCGGTCACATTCACCGTTGGGGCAAGGGATGGCAAAAGCAGAATCGTCGCCGCGTGGTAAAGTGGATGAGCCTTCCATCTACCGGGCATTGGGGCGACATCGGGTATGCGATTCTGCGCACTTCTCCGAAAGGCGCCGAGGCAACGCTACGCCAAAGCGACTTCTTCATCCCCCTTCCGACCAGGGGGAGGCGGCCGGAGATATGGGACGTCATCCTGGCTGAGAACCAGGGGGCGCGTTGTCTGTTCCCGTTCGAGGCAAAGGCGGAGCGGTGATGACGGACATGACACGAAATGAGTTCCTGCGCGGGGCGCTCGCCTCCTTCGGGGCGGTTGGCGCGAGGAGGCTCTTCGCGATGCCGCCGGGGTGGAAACCGCAGGGGAAACCGGCATTCACGTTCGGGGTGGTAGCCGATACGCACCTGCGTACGTCGCCGCGCAACGGCAGCGTCATCGACAAGGATTGGAAGGGCACGTATTTCGAGTCCGCACTGCGGCATTTCAAGTCGCGGAACATCGATGCCGTCGTGCATTGCGGCGACTTTGCGCACCTTGGGCAGGTCGTTGAGATGGAGGCGCATGCCGCCATATGGCGCAAGGTGTTTCCAGAAAACAAAGGGAACGATGGACGAGAGGTAGCAAAGCTTTTCGTGACGGGCAACCACGAGTTCTGCAGCCACGTCGGAGGGAATCGTGGTGCGTTTGTCCGGCGACTCTATCCCGACAAGGACAAATGGAACGAGGCCGTTCTGCGTGTCGATACGGCGCAGAAATGGCAGCGCATCTGGGGAGAGGAGTACAAAGAGGTCTGGCATCGGGAAGTGAAGGGCTTTCACTTTTTCGGATGGCAGTATGGCGCCGATCTTGGGAAAATGGCGTCTCTCCTTGACGAAAGCATTGAGACGTATGGGCTCAACAAGTCTTCCATTCCGTTCTTCTTCATCGGACATGTGCCTTCGTGGCATCCCAAGAATCTTATGACGGTCCTGAGACGGCACGGCTGCCGCAACTCCGTGGCGTTTTACGGGCACAACCACTACAGCGCGGCGAACTTGGGAACGTTCGTATGTAACTACGACGTGTTCACGTCCATCAACGTTCCGTGCTGCGCGCCATGGTGGGGGGCCATCCTTGTGCACGACGAGAAGATTGCCGCGACAAGGATCGAGAACCGGGAAGGTGTGAAAAAGCTGAAAAGCAGACAAGGCCTTGTCGTGAGTTTGTATGACGACATGATGGTTGTCGAGCGGCATGAGTTTGGCGCGGGCGGAAAACTGGGGCGTGACATCGTCATGCCGCTTGGGAAGTACAAGCCGCATCCGTTCGCGAAGGAAGAGTTGAAGAAGGTAATCGGCGAGCCGCAGTTCAGGGATGGGGCAAAGCTTGAAGTCGGTTTTGTCAGCCACAAAGAACAGAAGAAACAGGAGGTGGAGCTGACTTCTGATTCTCCTGTATACTCCTGCGCTTTGTGGCTAAAAATCCCCCTTGCCGACGGCAATCCCGATTCGCGGGTGTATGCATACGAGGTTGTCGTTGTTGGTGAACCGGGAACGCCGAAACTCCACAAGGCGGTTTATGCTGCGGGATGCAACATGGGAATCGGCCACGAGCCGAATGGTGGCGTGACAACGCTCGAAATTCCCAAGTCGGAACTGCCGCCCGGCAAGACGCTCACCGTCGCCGTCCGCCCTTTGACCTCGCTCGGCACATTTGGCAAGCCGATAGCGACGACATTCAAGACATGAAGAGGAACAAGATGAAAAGAATAATCGTCACGAGGGCAGCCGTCTTCGCGGCGGCGATTGCGGCGGGCGCGGCGCTCTCGGCCGCAGAGTTGGCGTACGACACGCTGATTTCGCATCGCGGCGAGTCCGTCGATGCGCCGGAGAACACTCTTCCGGCATACAAAACGGCGGTGGAGCGCGGGTTCGGTTTCGAGTGCGACGTGTACCTCTCGAATGACGGGCGCGTGTTCACCTTCCACGACAAGACCCTGAAGCGGACGACTGGCGGCGCGAACACCAACGCCTGCGGCGACGTTTCGTGGGGCGAACTATCCCGCCTCGACGTCGGGGCATGGGGCAAGTGGAAAGGTTCGAAGTTCGCGGGGACGCGTCCCGCGCTTCTCGAGGAAGTGCTTGGTCTCGCCCGCGACGGACGCTGGATCTACGTTGAGGTGAAGCCGGGCCCGGAGATCGTGCCTTACATCAAGGACGTATTCGGGCGGCAAACGCAGGCTACGCCGGTGAACACGCTCTTCATCGTGGGCAATACCAACACGCTCGCCGCCATCAAGAAGGCAATGCCGCAGTACAAGGCGTTCTGGTGCCTCTACAGCCGCAAGGCGTGGCTGGACGACGCCGCGCCTTGGACGGCGGAGGAGATCGTCTCCGTACTCAAGGCGACGGGATCGGACGGCGTGGACTTCCACTACAACCCGGAAATCACGACGGCTGACATGATATCGCACGTGAAGAAAGCCGGCTTCGAGTTCCACGTCTGGACGGTGGACGACTTTGCGGACGCGCGCGAGGCGTTCCGGCGCGGCGCGCAGACCGTGACGACGAACTGCGCGAAGAAGCTGCTGGACGAATCCACGCGGCTTGAAATTGCTATGGCGGGGTATCTCGCGTTCGGCCAGCCCACGGGGAATTACTACGAGGCGATCACGAAGCACTGCGGGCTTCAGGTCATCCACGCCGACGGCGCGGTGACGCTGCGGCTTAGTGAGTTAGGAGTTAGGAGTTGTGAGTTAGGAGTTGACGGTTCGAAAACGACTGTCATCCGCATGAAGGACGAGCGCTATCCGTTTGAGGTGACGCGGTATGTGAGGACATGGGACGACTGCGCGGCGGTCGAGACGTGGGCGGAGATACGGCATGAAGAAAGGGGAACGGTCAAGTTGCTCAGGGCCGACAGTTTTGCCGCGCCTGTCGCCGTCAAGTCCGAGACTGTGCGCGTGATGTCGCTGACGGGGATTGCGAAGAACGAGGCGAACGTAAGCGAGACTGCGATTGGCAGAGGCCAGACGCTGGAGCTTGTTTCGAGCGCGGGGACGCGGAACGCCTGGGAGTCGAACGCCGCGATGATGGTAGGGTTCGGCGACGGCGTGGACGAGGAGCACGGCAAGGTGCTTGGCGTCGCGCTGGAATGGGCGGGGACGAGCTGCCGCCGCGTCCGGCGGAACTGGGACGGCAAGATTACCGAGGTCTTTGCCGGCGTCGACATGACGACCGGGCCTTACACGCTTGACCCGGGCGTGACGTTCACCACGCCGAGGGCGATACTCGTCTGGTCGGAGAAAGGGCGCGGCGAGGTGTCGCGCGAGTTCCACCGCTGGGCGCATCGCCACCTGATGCCGCACGGCTACGACTTGCACCCCGTCCTGCTCAACAGCTGGGAGGGTTCGTACTTCTCATTCACGGAGCAGACGCTTATCGACATGATGGACGGCGTGAAGGAGATGGGCGGGGAGATGTTCGTTTTGGACGACGGCTGGTTCGGTCGCGGCAAGTATGCGCGTGATGAGGTGAACAAGGCGACGGCGGGGCTTGGCGACTGGTGCGTGAACACGAACAAGCTGCCGCACGGCCTCGGCTGGCTCGCGGACGAGGCGGAGCGGCGTGGACTTAAGTTCGGGCTTTGGGTCGAGCCGGAAATGGCGAACACCAATAGCTGGCTTTATCAGGAGTATCCCGACTGGGTGTTGCGGGAGGTGGGGCGTCCGCTTGTCTGCGGGCGCGGCAAGACGCAGGTCGTGTTGGACTTCTGCAATCCCGCCGTGCGGGACAACCTTTTCGGGCAGCTCGACGCGGTGTATGATGCGATTCCGTCGCTTGCCTACGTGAAGTGGGACTGCAACGCGAACATCTGGAATCCTGGTTCGCCGTATCTCGCCGCCGACCGCCAGCCGAATCTGTGGTATGACTACGCGATGGGGTACAACGAGCTGATGGCGCGTTTTCAGGCGAAGAGGCCGCAGATTATGGTTCAGGCGTGTGCGTCCGGCGGCGGGCGCATGGACTTCGGCTCGCTGCGCTACGCGGACGAGTTCTGGGCGAGCGACTGCACCGATCCGTACCGGCGCATCTTCATTCAGTGGGGGGCGTCGCAGTTCTATCCGGCGTCGGCGATGGCGTGTCACGTCACGGCCTCGCCCAACCACCAGACAAAGCGCGTTACGCCGCTCAAGTACCGCTTTGACGTAGCGATGATGGGGCGGCTTGGCTTTGAGTTGCACCCGAAGGACATGATGGCGGACGAGATCGCGTTTGCAAAGGCGGCGGTCGCGGACTACAAGCGCATCCGCCCCGTTGTGCAGCGCGGCGACCTCTACCGCCTTGTCTCGCCATATGAAAAGCCGCTTGCCGCGTTGATGTATGTGAGGGATGGGGAACGGGGAACGGGGAACGGGGAATGGGGAACGGTTGATGCCGTCGTGTTCGCGCTTGGCCTCAAGATCGATGGCGAGCGCACCGAGACGCTGCATCTTCGCGGGCTTGACCTCGAGGCGACGTATTCAATCAAGGAAATCAACTGCGGCGAGCGGCTGCATCTTGAGGGAGGGTCGCAGTCCTCTGCGACCGTATCGGGGCGCGACCTGATGGAACGCGGCCTTGCCGTCACTTTTTCCGGCGACTACGATTCAGCGGTGTTTGAAGTTCGCCGCGTATGCGGCGGCGGTTGTGGCGCAAGCGAGGCGGAACGATGATACGCGGCGCGGGAGTGTCAGGCGGTTTCAGCCGCAGTCGCGGCGGACGGCTATTGCCACGCCTCAGGGCGGTGGATTGTGCGACCGTGCGTCCCGACGGGAATCACTTCGGGCAGCTGGCACTTCGCCGGAAGGTCGCGGGGAATGTTCCAGCAATGTGTGGCATGGAAGCGGAGGTCTGTCGGGCGTTGTCGCGGATTGAACACGATTGTGCGTCGCTTGAGTTCGTGGCGCACGAGGTCGAGCGGCGCAATGAAATCCGCATCGCCGGAGACTATGACAAAGGCATCGGCGGCGTTTGTGTAGGCGTCGCGGAGAAGCGAGGTCGCGAGATTTACATCCGTCCGCTTCTCTTCGATCTTTATCACATGGACAAAGCCGTTTGCGGATGCAGAACATTCCTGACATCGGGAATCAACGGATGGAACCCACGCCTTGTTCTTGTTGTAGTAGCCCTCGATGACATCAACGCCGCCATGCGCGATGAGGGCTTGAAGGTAGATGTTCTGGCGTTCAATCGATGCGGGGTCGTGCGGATATGTCTTGGTACGGGACGTGAAGTACTTGACGGCTGCGAGTTCGTGGTCTTCGTCAAGATGGGAATGGGCGAGCATGGCTTTGACAAGCGCAGCGATGTCAAGCCATTTGCAGGCGGGGAGTCCGCGCAGCAATCCGTGGTAGAGATTGCCGCCGTCGATGTAGGCTATCGTTTTCATTCGTTTCCCATAAAAAAGATAGGGCCCCAAACCTTGCGGCCTAAGACCCTGTTCCGCGTCGGCAGAACCTTGCGGCTGGATATGAACCTTTTGACGGGTTCGACACATATTGTACCAAATCGCGGCGGCGGAAACAAGGGGGCAAATTTCAGAAAATTAAAAATTAAAAGCTGTGAGGCGACGGAGCAGGAGCAAAGCAAAAAGAAGCAAAAAGGGTCAGACCTGATTGCCACAGTAAATTACCACAGTAAAGAAACATGGCGGCAACGAACAGAATGAAGATTGGCATGGGTCAGAGCGTCGCGGCAAATCTGCCGCGTTTCCGACTCATTTTCCTGCCGCAAAAGTTTTTTACGATTTAAGATTAGATTTAAGATTCGTTTGGTAGACTTAAGTATTTAGACTTTTTCAAATGGCAATTGCGCATCGATAGTCGATGCGCTTTTTTTATGCCTTCATAAGACCTTCTGGCCTGGTGCCGGAGGGTCTTTTTTTGTTTGGTTTTGACCTGATGGCAGATATTGGATTTCCCGCGGTCGGGGATAACCGCCCCTTGAGGGGGTTCGCGACCCATGGGGAAGCGAACACGCCGAGCGGAGCGAGAGCCGAATCGCGGGCTAACACAAACAA
>CADCAK010000040.1 GCA_902799385.1 uncultured bacterium
CTAGTCAGAGAGGACAACGGCTGTCTTAAAACGGGCAAAATCGCGCAAGGCATCGCAAGTGCTCGGTAGCGCGCGAAAAAAATGGGGGACCTCCAGGAAGTTTCGCCATTGACTTTGCGGGAAGGAAAGCGTATACTATCCCCCGTTTTCACATTGTGGAAGCGCCCGATGTCGGAGCGTAGCGCAGTCTGGTAGCGCGTTTGCTTCGGGAGCAAAAGGTCGAGGGTTCAAATCCCTCCGCTCCGACCAAATCAAAAAAGCCGCACTTTCAAGTGCGGCTTTTCGGTTTCCAGGTTGCTGGCACCTGGATCATTCGCCCCAGACGATCGTGGTGGACGAGCCGACGATGCCGAAGATGCTCTTCACCTTGTAGTCCACGTGGTGGACCTTCGTGATGTTGCCGTTGTCCATGGCGGCCTTGAGCGAGGCGTCGCCCTCGGTGAAGAAGAGGATGCCGGACGAGGTGGCGCTGCCCATCTTGGCGGGCTTGACGTCGTTGTCGACGAAGCTCATGTCGGGGCTCTGCACGTCGAGCACGATGGGTGCCGAGGCGTTGGACGGTCCGACCATGATGCAACCGGAGGCGATGGCGGCAATAGCCGCGACAAACAGCAGTTTCTTCATTTTTGTGATTCCTTAGGTTTTGGCGGCCCAGATGTTGGGCCGATGACGATATGATACACTATTTTCCCGTTTTGCGCAAGTGCCCCGCTTTCCGCTTGCATGGCATGCGCCCCATTTTGGTATAATATGCGCCAATGGGCAGGTTCACGCATCTACACCTTCATACGACCTATTCGCTGCTCGACGGGCAGTGCGGCATCGTGCCGCTCGTCGCCAAGGCGAAGTCGCTCGGCATGACTTCGCTCGCCGTAACCGACCACGGCAACATGTTCGCGGTCAAGGCGTTCTACGACGAGGCGCGCAAGCAGGGCATAAAGCCTATCATCGGCGTCGAGGCGTACATCGTGGACCACGACCACCGCGAGCGCCACGAGTACTTCCGCCAGCACAAGGAGAAGAGGGAGAAGCGCTTTCACCTGTGCCTGCACGCGAAGAACCTCGTCGGCTACCATAACCTCGTGCGGCTCGTCTCCGAGTCGCACATCAACGGCTACTACTACAACCCGCGAATAGACCACGCGCTCCTCGAGAAGTACCATGAGGGGCTTCACTGCTCGTCGGCCTGCATTGCGGGCGAGGTCGCCTACTACCTCGACACGTCGCTCAAGGGCGGCAACGACCCTGGTAAGGCCGAGGAGATTGCGCTCTGGTACAAGAACCTCTTCGGCGACGACTACTCCCTTGAGGTGATGCTGCACCCCGCAGGCAAGGGCGAGGGCGACGGCAAGCAGATTCCTCAGGAGGCGGTGGACGAGTTCCACGAGCTCTACGCCCGCCAGTGCAACGTCGCGAACGCAGTGATTGCGCTCGGCAAGAAGCTCGGCATCCGCGTCATCGCGACGAACGACGTGCACTTCCTCGAAAAGGAGGACGACGACTCGCACGACGTCCTGCTCGCGCTCTCGACGGGCACGAAGCTCTCGGACCCGAACCGCATGATCTACACCGGGCAGGAGTACTTCAAGACCGAGGATGAGATGCGCGAGCTTTTCCCCACGCACCCCGAGGTCGTGGACGCGACCGAGGAGGTCGCTGCGCTCGTCGAGGATTACGAGCTCAACTCCGACCCGATCATGCCGAAGTTCCCCATCCCGGCCGAGTTCGGTAGCGAAGAGGACTACGCCAGGAGGTTCGACGAGGCCGCGCTTAGGGCCGAGTTCAACACCGAGGACAAGCCCGGGAACTTCGATCGTCTCGGCGGTTACGACAAGGTCCTTAGGATCAAGTTCGAGGCGGACTATCTTGCGTCGCTCGTCCACGATGGCATGAAGCGCCGCTGGGGCGACCCGACGCCCGCCGAGATAGTCGAGCGCGTTGATTTCGAGCTCGGCGTCATAAAGACGATGGGCTTCCCCGGCTACTTCCTCATCGTAAACGACTACATCGCCAACGCCCGCAAGATGGGCGTGTGGGTGGGCCCCGGGCGCGGCTCGGCGGCTGGCGCGGCCGTTGCCTACGCGCTCGGCATCACGAACGTCGATCCGATAAAGTACGACTT
Source organism: uncultured bacterium (assembly GCA_902799385.1). GTDB lineage: Bacteria > Verrucomicrobiota > Kiritimatiellia > RFP12 > UBA1067 > UBA1067. The sequence continues at coordinate 2,123 of CADCAK010000040.1, forward strand.
GCTTTTCGAGAGGTTCCTCAACCCCGACCGGATATCGATGCCCGATATCGACGTGGACTTCGACGACGCGGGGCGCGGCAAGGTGCTCGAGTTCGTTACGAAGAAGTACGGTGCCGACCACGTGGCCCACATAGTGACTTTCGGGCAGATGGCGGCCAAGAGCGTCATCAAGGACGTCGGCCGCGTGATGGACTATCCGCTCGCCGACACCAACAAGCTCGCGGGGCTCGTCCCCGACACGCCGAAGATCACCTTCAAGAAGGCGACGAGCACGAAGGACAAGAACGGCAATCCGAACGACGACTACTCTCAGGGGCTCGTCGACGCCTTCAACTCGGACGACGAGACCGTGCATCTCCTCATGGAGCGCGCAAGGCGTCTCGAGGGCGGCATGCGCCAGCCGGGCGTCCACGCATGCGGCGTCATCATCTCGCGCGACCCCCTCACCGAGACGCTGCCGGTCATGCCGACCGAGGGCGAGTCGCTTCTGACGACGCAGTACGACGGCCACTTCGTCGAGCCGGTCGGTCTTCTCAAGATGGACTTCCTCGGGCTGAAGACATTGACTGTCGAGAAGGAGTGCGTCGCGATTCTCGGGCCGAACAACCCGCGCGTCCCAGAGGCGCTGAGAGGCTCCGACGGGCTTCTCGACCCGGACAAGATCCCCGACGACGACAAGGAGACATACGAGCTTTTCGGACGCGGCGAGACGACTGGCCTTTTCCAGTTCGAGTCGGACGGCATGAAGAAGTGGCTCATGGCCCTTCAGCCGGAGCGGCTTACCGACCTCGTCGCCATGAACGCGCTCTACCGCCCTGGGCCGATGGAGTACATCCCGACTTTCGTCCGCCGCAAGAAGGGCGAGGAGGAGATCGTCTACGACCATCCGCTGATGGAGAAGTACCTGAAGGACACGTACGGCGTCTGCGTCTACCAGGAACAGGTGATGCTTCTGTCGCGCCTTCTCGGCGGCTTCACGCGCGGGATGAGCGACAAGCTGCGCAAGGCGATGGGCAAGAAGCAGCTCGCAGTGATGGAGGAGCTGAAGGTCAAGTTTGTCGAGGGCTGTCTCGCTAACCCGGAGTTCCGCATCGGCAAGTGGGCGGACGAGACGGAGGCGCGGACTCTCATCGACAAGATTTGGGACGACTGGCGCGCGTTCGCGTCGTACGCGTTCAACAAGTCGCACGCCGTCTGCTATGCGTGGATCGCCTACCAGACGGGCTTCCTCAAGGCGCACTACCCTGCGGAGTTCATGTGCGCCCAGATATCCTCGGAAATCGGGAACTTCGCGAAGCTCCCGGGCTTCGTCGCCGAGGCGCAGGAAATGGATCTCGAATTGCGGCTCCCCGACGTCAACGAGTCCGGCGCGCGCTTCGTGCCGACTCCTGATGCGCATGGAATCCGCTACGGGCTCGCGGGCATCAAGGGCGTTGGCGCCTCTGGCGACGCGATTGTCGAAGAGCGCGAGAAAAACGGCCCGTATACCGGCTTCCTCGACTTCTGCATGCGCCATGCAGGAACAGGCGTGTGCAACAAGCGCGTCCTTGAAAACCTTGCGAAGACCGGTGCGTTCTCGACGCTCGAGCCGAACCGTGCGAAGCTCTTCAACAACATAGAGTTCGCGATAAAGAAGTGCCAGCAGAAGGCGAAGGAGCAGGCAAGCGCCCAGGCAAACTTCTTCGACATGATGGCCGAGGGCGGCGAGGAAAAGGTGTCGGACGCCGAACTCGTGGACTCGCCGCCGTTTTCGCCCGCGGAGGATCTCAAGAACGAGCGTGACTTGCTCGGCGTCTACGTTTCCGGCCATCCGCTCCAGTCGTGCCGCCGCGTCATATCCGAGGTCGCCACTTTTAAGACGGCACAGCTTGCCGATCCCGAGTCGGTAGACGAGCTCTTGAAGGCGCAGCCCGTCGACAAGTGGAAGAAGAAGTCGAATCCTCACTTGAAGGAGGAACGCGCGCTGAAGCATCTTGACGTGAGGATCGTCGGCATCCTCTCCGCGTGCACGGTGAAGCTCGGCAAGCCGCGTCCCGACGGAACGCCCGGGCAGAAATGGGCGATTCTGCAGCTCGACGACGGCTCCGGCGGAATCCTGGACGCGTTCTGCTTCTCCAAGGCGTGGGAGAGGCACTCGGCGGTCGAGTCGTGCGTAGACCAGCTCGTGATGCTGTCTGGCGAAGTCGCATACCGCGTCGGCTACGGCAAGGACGACAAGTTCGACAAGAAGCACCCTGAAGTCGGCGACCTCAACTTCACCGTCCGCGAGGCGCGCCCTCTCTCCGAGGCCCTTGCCGAGATATCGACGGGGCTAAGGATACGGCTGAAGTACGACGACCCAGAACTTGCCGACAAGGCGGTGCGCATACGCAATGCCGTCACCAAGAGCCCCGGTCGGCTCCCCGTGTTTCTCGGAATCGCCCGCCCGGACGGCACGCTGGTCGAGGTCGATCTCGGCCCGTCCGCTCGCGTCGCAGTTACGGTCGGCTTCCTTTCGGAGCTTTCCAAGGTCGTCCCGCAGTCCGACACGTCCTTCCATCCGAGCGAGAAGGTCTACCTCGACCCGCCGGAGCGCAAGCCATGGGAACAGAATCTTCAGCCATGAAAGGCGGATACAGGCAATGACAGCTATAATCGACTACAAGGCAGGGAATCTCACGAGCGTGAAGCTTGCGTTCGCAGCGCTGGGCGCCGAGACGGTCGTGACGAGCGACCCCAAGGCGATTGCGGCGGCGGACCGCGTCGTGTTCCCGGGCGTGGGCGCGGCGAAAAGCGCGATGGATAGCCTTCGCTCCCTCGGGCTCGTCGAGGCGGTGAAGGAAGCGGCGTCGGCAAAGCCGTTCCTCGGCATCTGCCTCGGCATGCAGATCCTTTTCGACCACAGCGAGGAGGACGGCGGAGTTGACTGCCTCGGGATACTCCCGGGCCGCGTTCGCCGGTTTCCGGACGGCGCAGGCTGGAAGATCCCGCAGATCGGCTGGAACGAGATCTTCGCCAACGACCCTCGCGCGTTTGTGAAGAATTACGACGAATACTACTTCGTCCATTCGTACTACGTCGAAAAGAACCCGTACACGGTCGCGACGGCGTGCTACGCTGGCGTGGAGTTCACGGCCGCAGTCAGGAAGGGCGACCTGTTCGCGGCGCAATTCCATCCGGAGAAGTCAGGCAAGCTCGGGCTGTCGCTTCTCAGGGCGTTTTTGAAGACTCCGGTCCGGTAGAGGTGAGGCCATGCTCAAGAAGAGAGTGATTCCATGCCTTGACGTGCGCAACGGGCGCGTCACCAAGGGCGTCAAGTTCAAGAACAACGTCGATCTCGGCGATCCCGTCGAGATGGCGGTCAGGTATTCCGACGGCGGCGCGGACGAGCTCGTGTTCTACGACATCACGGCGAGCGCCGAGCACAGGCCGATCGACATCGGCATGGTCGGGGCGGTCGCGAAGGCGATAAGGATCCCGTTCGCCGTCGGCGGCGGCATAAGCTCTGTCGCCGACATGGAGCGCGTCATCCTCGCCGGCGCGGAGAAGGTTTCCGTGAACTCCCTCGCCGTCCGCAACCCCGACATCATCGCCGAGGGCGCAAGGGCGTTTGGCGCACAGTGCATCGTCCTCGGCATGGACCCCGTGAAGAGCGGCAGGACCGCGAGCGGCTACGAGATCACGACGCGGGGATTCCGGGAGTTCACCGGCATGGACGCGGTCGAGTGGGCGAAGAGGGCGGCGGACCTCGGGGCTGGAGAGATCGTCGTCAATTCCGTGGACGCCGATGGCACGCGCGAGGGCTTTGAGCTCGACATCACGCGGCTTGTCGCCGAGGCGGTCGACGTCCCGGTAGTCGCGTCCGGCGGAGCGGGGAAGCCCGGGCATCTCGTGACAGTGTTCCGCGAGGCGAAGGCTGACGCGGCCATCGTCGCAGGCATGATCCACTTCGGCGACTATTCCATCGCGGACATAAAGGCGGCCATGCACGCTGCGGGAGTCCCGACGCGCATGAGCTGGTGATCTGCGACCTAAATGCGGCAATATGGTATAATACGCGGCATGAAAAAAGCGCAGAACGTTGTCGAGAAAATACTGTCCGCACATCTTGTCGAGGGCGATCCCGCCACGGATCCCGAGCTTGGCATCCGCATCGACCAGACGCTCACCCAGGACGCCACGGGGACGATGGCGTATCTCCAGTTCGAGTCGATGGACGTGCCGCGCGTCAAGACGGACGTCTCCGTGAGCTACGTCGACCACAACACCGTGCAGATCGGCTTTGAGAACGCCGACGACCACGACTTCCTGCAGTCGATCGCGAAGAAGTACGGCATCGTCTACTCGAAGTGCGGCAACGGCATCTGCCACCAGCTTCACCTTGAACGCTTCGGGAAGCCCGGCACCACTCTTCTCGGCTCCGACTCCCACACCCCGACTGGCGGCGGAATCGGCCAGATGGCCATCGGCGCGGGCGGAATCGACATCGCGGTCGCGATGGCCGGGGGCGCGTTTCACATCCCGACCCCGAAGGTGCGTGCAATCGTCCTAAAGGGGAGGCTCCGGAAAGGAGTGAGTGCAAAGGACGTTATACTCAAGGTCCTGGAGAAGTTCGGCACGAAGGGCAACGTCGGCTGGATCTTCGAGTACACGGGTCCGGGCGTCGCCACCCTTGACGTCCCCTCCCGCGCGACGATCACCAACATGGGCGCGGAACTCGGCGTGACTACGAGCGTCTTCCCGTCCGACGCGGTGACGAAGCAGTTCCTCGCTGCGCAGGGCCGCGCGAAGGACTTCGTCAAGATCGTCGCCGACAAGGGCGCGAAATATGACGACACGTTCGTCGTCGATCTTTCCAAGGTTGAGCCGATGATGGCGGCTCCCCACAGCCCGGGCAACGTCGTGACCGTCAAGTCCAGGAAGGGGCTCAAGGTCAACCAGATAATGATCGGCTCGTGCACCAACTCGTCCTACCGCGACATCAGGACGGTCGCCCTGTACCTCAAGGGCAGGCACGTCGCCGACGACGTTGAAGTCGGAATCGCCTGCGGCTCGCGGCAGGTCATCAACATGCTCGCCAAGGACGGCTCGCTCGCGATTCTCCACGCGGCGGGATGCCGCATGCTCGAGAATGCGTGCGGATTCTGCATCGGCGCGCACATGAGCCCGAGGACCGGCGCCGTGTCGCTTAGGACGAACAACCGCAACTTTGAGGGGCGCTCTGGCACAAAGTCCGCGCAGGTCTACCTCGTCTCGCCGGAGACTGCGGCGGCGTCCGCGCTCACCGGCAGGGTGGAGCTGCCGACGAAGAACCCCGTGGCGGCCGTGCCGAGCCCGAAGAAGTTCCCCGTGGACGACTCGATGTTCCTCTACCGCAAGACCGCCGGAAAGGGTGTCAAGGGCGCCGAGATCGTGCGCGGGCCGAACATCGCGCCGGTGCCGAAGGGGGCGCCGCTTGGCGCAGACCTCACGGCGGTCGCGGCTATCAAGGTCGGCGACAAGATCACGACCGACCACATCATGCCTGCGGGCGCAAGGCTCAAGTTTCGCTCCAACATCCCAGAGTACGCGAAGTTCGTCTTCGAGCCGTGCGACCCCGGGTTCCACGACAAGTGCCTCGCGAACGCTGAGAGGGGATTCGCGAACGTCATCGTCGCCGGCGAGAGCTACGGACAGGGCTCCTCGCGTGAGCATGCCGCGCTGTGCCCCATGTATCTCGGCGTGAAGGCGGTTATCGCGAAGTCGATTGAGCGCATCCACCGCGCCAACCTCGTCAACTTTGGAATAGTGCCGTTCATCTTCGAGAATCCGAAGGACTACGACAAGGCGGAAGCCGGGGACAGGCTTGAGCTAAAGGGCGTCCGCGCCGCCGTAGAGGGCGACGGCGTCCTTGATGTAAAGGGCCCGAAGGGGACTTTCCGCGTCAAGGCGGCGCTTTCGGACCGCGAGAGGCACATTCTTCTTTGCGGCGGTCTTCTTGCGAGCCTGTGAAAAATTTAGTATAATAGCGCCATGAGAAACATAGTCATTGCGATTGCCGTTGCGTGTGCGGCGGCTGGGTGTGCGACAAAGCAGGTCGAGAGGGCGAATGTCCGGTTCCTGCACTGGAACGTCGGCCATTTCGGTGACGGCACCTGTTCCGTTGCCTCAATTCCCGAGTCGAAGGGCAAGGAGGCGGCCGCCAAGTACGTGAACTTCCTCGCCTCTGTCGACGCCGACGTGATCGGGATAACCGAGTACAGCGAGAACTTCACGACCAACGGCTCGATGAAGTCGTCCGCCGCGCTCTTCAAGGGCTACGAGAAGTCTGTCGGCCCGGCGAAGGGCGATGTTTGCAACGCAATCTTCTTCAGGCCTGCCAAGGCCACGAAGATCGACGAGAGGAATGTTTTCTTCGAACGCCATTTCGAGGATACGTACTACAGGGCCGTCAAGCTCAGCGTCTCCGGCGTGCCGGTCTGGTTCGTGCAGACGCATCTCGACAGCAACACGTACCTGTCTGGCCACGGCAAGGACCGCGAGGCGCAGATGAACAAGATCATCGAGGACTTCCGCGACGAGCCGAATGTCGTCATTGCCGGGGATTTTCGCGTCGGCGTACGCGTTCCCGGCAAGAAGTGCTTCCCGGCGCCCGAGGAGTACAAGGTGTTCGAGGATGCCGGCTACGAGCTTGCCAACCTGTTCGGTACCGGCACGTATCCCATCGAAAGCCCCCTCCAGCCGCTTGACAACATAATGCTCAAGGGCGTGGGAATCTCCGAAGTCAGGTTCATCGAGGCCGATCGCCTGAGCGACCATCTCGCGATATCCTGCAAGCTGTCGATATACGGCGAGGAGTGACATTGCGCCACGGAATCGAGTTTGCCACCTGTGCCGTCGCAACGCTCTTCTGCCTTGCGGCGTCGGCCGAACGCCATCCGTACGAAAGATACCGGTCGATAGTGGACAGGCAGATGTTCGGCCAGCCGCCGCCGAACTTCGACCCGACGGTCTCGCCGAATCTTGTCCAGAAGGGCGCAGGCGAGGAAAAGGTGCTGACGCACGAGCAGGAGGCGATAAAGAGCTCTATCCACTTCAGCGCCATAAACGTGACACCAGACGGCTCCGTCGCCGTCGGGTTCACCGATAATTCCGACCAGAAGTCGCCGGTGCACTACTACCTCAAGGTAGGCGAGGCCCGCAACGGGTGGAAGGTCCTTGAGGCCGATCCGGTCAAGGCGACGATGAAGATAGCGAAGGACGACGTCGAAGTCGCCCTCGAGCTTGGCGCGAATTCAGCGAATGGCGGCGGTTCTACATCGCGCGGAGGCGTGGCCTCCGGTGCGCCCGGAATCAAGACCGGGCTTCTCGGTTCGAGGCGTTTTGGCGCCAGTGACGATTCTCCGAGGGGGTTCGGGGCGTCGCTCCGCGAGCGTCGCGCCGCGAGGGAAAAGGCCCGCCAGGAGGAGATTGCAAGGGAGAGGGAACTGGAGGCGAAGCGCCAGGCCGAGGCTGCGGCGAAGGAGGAGGAAAGGGAGAAGGAGCGAGAAGCCCAGCGGCAGGCCGACCGCGAAGAGCAGCGTCGCGAACTCCAGTTTCTCAAGGACGAACTCAAGGCGCAGCGCGAGGCTGCCGAACGTGCACGGGCGGAAAGAGAGTCTGCCCGTCAGGGAGAAAATGCAGAAGACGACAATTGAACAGTTCCACGCCTCCCTTCGCGCCACGGGGTCGTATTGCACCCCTCCGGAGCGTCGAAGGGCGAATCGCGTCCGTTCGTCGGCGTGGAACACTTTTCGCTACACCCTTGGCGTTACGAAGGTGTTCCCGTATTGCGCGCTGACCGAGCCGTTCGGCCTTCTCACCACCGCAAAGTGGGCGGGCGCGTGTTTCTCCTCGGTTACGACCGCCGAGAGCCTCGGGCTCAGCGTGATCGTAGAGGGGTTTGAGGCCCGCCAGCGGCACGACGGCCCGGTTGTATATCTCAGCAACCACATGTCGACTACCGAGACTATACTCCTCATGCCGGTGCTTTTCGCGTTTGGGCCGTTCAGCTATGTCGCCAAGGCGTCGCTTGCGCACCTGCCGTTTCTTGAGAAGGCGGCGGAGCATATGCGCATGGTCCCCGTTGGGCGCAAGTCGCCGCGTGAGGACCTGATGACTGTCCTCGGCGTCGGCACCGAGCGCATCAAGGGCGGCGACAGCTTCCTCATCTTCCCGCAGGGAACGCGCCAGGAGGTCTTCAGCCGCAAGGTCTATTCTTCGATCGGCGCGAAGCTCGCCGAGAAGGCGGGCTGCCCGGTCGTGCCAGTAGTCGTGGACACGCGCTGCCAGATGACGCGGAAGAAGGGGATTCTCAGCAAGGTGTTCAAGGACTTCGGTCCCTTTGACCCGACGTACGACATCCGTGTGGCATGCGGGCCGGTAATTCCAAACGCGAAGTCGCGCACAATGCACGAAGCCGCGTTCGATTGGATGGCCTCGAAGCTCGACGAATGGGGTCTTCCCACCGAGCGGTGACATGCGCATGGGCTGCCGCTACCGTCTTACATGGAAAGACGCGAGCGGCACGGAATGTTCGAGGACGGTTGACGTGAAATGAGAGCGCGACATGATGGGCAAGCTATTCATAATCGACCTGATGCCCTTTCTCTACAAGGGGCACTTCGTGTTTCTGCGAAATCCGCGCCTTACGTCTACGGGGATAAACACCTCTGCCCTAATCGGCCTCGCGTCAGGGCTTCAGTCGATCCTGAAGCGCGAGCGTCCGACCCACGCCGTCCTCGCCATGGATCCAGGCGGGCCGACATTCCGCCACCGCGCCTATCCTCCTTACAAGGCGCAGCGCGAGAAGATGCCAGAGGACCTTGCTGCGTCGATTCCATACGCGTTCGAACTCGCTGAGGCGCTCAGGATTCCTGTCGTGCGCGTCGAGGACTTCGAGGCGGACGACGTCATGGGAACGCTCGCCGTAAAGGGCGCTGCTGCCGGATTCGACGTCTATATGGCGACGCCCGACAAGGACGCCGCGCAGCTCGTGAGGCCCGGGGTTAGGTTGTATCGCCCCGCCCGCGCCGGCGACTCTGCGGAGATTTACGACGAGGAGAAGGTCTGCGAGCACTGGCACCTGAAGGAGCCGCGCCAGATGATCGACTACCTTGCTCTCGCGGGCGACGCTTCGGACAACATACCCGGGATACGCGGCGTCGGCGAGAAGACGGCGGCCGACCTCATCGCCCGCTTCGGCGACGTTGAGACGATTCTCGACAACGCCGCGAGCCTAAAGGGCAAGCTCGCCGAGAAGGTCGCGGCGGGGCGCGAAGACGCGACGATTTCCAAGTTCCTCACGACCATTCGCACGGACGTGCCGATGGAGCCCGACTGGGAGGCCTACCGTCTCGACGGCATCGACCGCGACAGGCTTGCCGCCGTGTGCGAGAAGTTTGAGCTTCGCCGCTTGGCAAAGGAGTTCCTCGGGGAAAGTGCCGCCGATGGGCTTTATGCGGCGGGCGAGGATGCGGGCCGGGCGTCTTCCGTCTCGCGCCTCGCGACGATTGCCGATGTCCCGCATGACTACCGCCTTGTCACCGACGAGGCCGCCGCGCAGTCGCTCCTTGCGGAGCTCATGGCCGCGCCGCGCGTCGCCTTCGACATCGAGACGGCTCCGCGCGAGCCGGGCATGAGCGCGACGGACGCAAAGACGTGCCGGCTCCTCGGGTTTTCGCTCTGCGCCGAGCCGGGCAAGGCGTGGTACGTGATCGCCGACCTCGTGGACGTGTTCAGGCCGCTCTTCGCCGATCAGTCGAAGGTGCTTGTCGCGCACAACGGCAAGTTCGACCGTACTGTCCTGCACCGTTACGGCATCGGCTTTGCATCCACTCCGCGCGATACAATGCTTGAGCACTATTGCCTCGACGCTGCGGCGCGGCACGGGCTCAAGGAACTTTCCGAACAGCTGCTCGGCTACAGGATGATCCGCTATGTGGACGTGGCGGGCGAGAGCGAGCGCGGCAAGCCCGAGCCGACGCTTGAGGGGAAGGATCTTGCGAAAGTCTGCGACTACGCGGCGGAAGACGCCGACTTCACCCTTCGGCTCGACGACCTGCTGAGGCCGCAGGTCCCCGTCGCGCCGCCGCCGCTTCCCGGCGTGCTCGCCGACGTCGAGGAGCCGCTTGTCAAGATACTGATCGACATGGAGCGCGAGGGCATTAGGGTTGACGTCGGGGCGCTTAAGGCGTATGGACGCGAGCTCGACCGCGAGATCCTCGCCCTTACGCAGCAGATTCTCTCCTATGCAGACCCGGGCTTCAATCCGGACAGCCCCAGGCAGCTCGGAGCGCTCCTTTTCGGGAAGCTTGGCCTGACGGGCGGCAAGAAGACGTCGAGGGGGCAGTTCTCCACCGACGAGAAGACGCTCTCGAAGCTTGTGGGAGAACATCCGATAGTCCCTGTCATCCTCGAATACCGCGCCTGCACGAAGCTCAAGTCAACGTATGTCGACAAGCTGCCCACGCTCATAGACGAGAACGGGCGCGTCCACACGACATACGCGCAGGCTTTCGCCGAGACGGGGCGCCTAAGCTCGTCCGACCCGAATCTCCAGAACATACCGATACGCACCGAGCGCGGCAAGTTGATCCGCAAGGCGTTTGTGGCGCGGGACGACAGGCACGTGCTCGTCTCCGCAGATTACTCGCAGATAGAACTGCGGCTCATGGCTGCGATGTCTGGCGACGCCGCGATGATCGAGGCCTTCAGGAACGGCGAGGACATCCACCGCGACACGGCGAGCCGCGTCTACGGCGTGATGCCGGCGTTCGTTACGCCCGAGCAGCGATCGAAGTGCAAGATGGTCAACTTCGGCATCATCTACGGCATATCCGCGTTCGGGCTCTCGCAGAGGCTCAAAGTCCCGCGCAAGGAGGCGGCGGACCTGATAGAGGCGTACTTCAGGCTCTATCCGAAGGTGAAGGACTACATGGAGTCGGCCGTAGCCAAGGCGCGCGAGAAGGGCTACGCTGAGACGATCCTTGGCCGTCGCAGGACGCTGCGCGACATCAACTCGCGCAACGCGACGGCGCGGCAGTCCGCCGAGCGCGACGCGATAAACACCCCGATACAGGGGTCCGCCGCCGATCTCATCAAGGTTGCGATGGTGAAGGTCGACAAGGCGCTGAAGGCGGAGCGGCTTCGCGCAAAGATGGTTTTGCAGATACACGACGAGCTTGTCTTCGACGTGCCCTTGGATGAGGTGGAAAAGGTCAGGGAAATCGTGGCGCGGGAGATGACGACCGCGCTTGACTTCGGCGTCCCCCTCGACGTGGGCATAGGCGTAGGCGGCAACTGGCTTGAGGCACATTGACACGAAGGAGCATTGACATGAAGGAGTACCTGGCAATCGACATCGGCGCAAGCTCTGGGCGGCACATCCTGGGGCGCGTCGCGGACGGCAGGATATCGCTTGAGGAGGTGTACCGTTTCGCCAATTCGCAGGTGCGTCGCAACGGCCACGACTGTTGGGACATGGAGAAGCTCGTCGAGTCCGTAAAGGCGGGCATAGACGCCGCGCTTGAGAGGGGGCCGGTGGAGTCCGTCGGCATCGACACGTGGGGCGTGGACTTCGTGCTGCTCGACGGGAATGGCGAGCTTTGCTGCGACTCCGTGGCGTACCGCGACGGGCGAACGAAGGGCGCCGACGCGGAGATAGAGTCGCAGGTCATGCCGTTCGAGTCCCTCTACGCGCGCTGCGGCATACAGAAGACGCCGTTCAACACCATCTACCAGCTCTGGGCCCTAAAGAAGGAGCATCCCGAGCAGCTTGAGAAGGCGGCGCATTTCCTGATGGTCCCCGAATACCTTAACTACCGCCTTACCGGCAACATCGTCCACGAATACACCGATTCATCCACTACATCGCTCCTCGACGCGGTGAAGAAGGACTGGGACTTCGGCCTCATCGAAAAGCTTGGCCTCCCGAAGCGCATCTTCGGCAAGCTCGAAATGCCCGGCGCGACCGTCGGCGAATACAAGGGCGTCAAGGTCGTCCTTCCAGCGATGCACGACACGGGCTCGGCGTATCTCGCCGTTCCCGCGCGCGACGACAGGGCGGTATACTTGTCGTCTGGCACGTGGTCGCTGCTCGGCGTCGAGAATGAGAAGCCCATCACTACAAGGGCATCGTGCGCGGCGAACTTCACGAACGAAGGCGGCGCGTGGGGCCGCTACCGCTACCTCAAGAACATAATGGGGCTTTGGATGATCCAGTCGATCCGCCGCGAGCTCAACGGCGTGGAATACGTTGAGGGCAAGGGCGGAGAGGCGACGAAGGAGGCCCTTGCGGCGCTTTCGGACTACGAGAAGGGGCACGAGTATTCCTTCGATGAACTTTCGATGGTCGCGCGCGGGCAGCCCTACAACGTGACGGTCGACGTGAACGACTCGCGCTTCCTCAACCCTGCGTCGATGATAGGCGAGGTGGTGAATGCTGCGTCCGCGTCCGGCAAGCCGCCGACTACCGTAGGCGAGCTCATGCAGTGCGTCTACCTTTCCCTCGCCGAGTGCTACGCGAACGCGATACGTAGTCTCTCGGAGATGACAGGCAAGGTCTACACTTCGATCAACATCGTCGGCGGCGGCTCGCAGGACAAGTACTTGAACGCGCTCACCGCGGAGACTACGGGGCTTGAGGTGTTTACGGGGCCAGTCGAGGGTACTGCCATCGGCAACCTCGTCGTTCAGATGATAGAAGGCGGCGAGTTTGCGGACCTCGCTTCCGCACGTGCGGCCATCGCATTGGAAGGGCACCGGAAATGAATCTTGTCGAGTTCGTGCCGCCGACGCCGCATCCGCTGTGGAAGCTGTGCCCGCAGATGGGGATAACGGATGTCATTGTGAAGGTGAATCCAGACTTGACTGGGCTTCCTGATCCGTGGCGGTACGACACTCTGCTGTCCATCGTCTCGCGTCTCAAGTCCGCAGGGCTCAACGTCGTCGGGCTTGAGGGCGATCCGTTCGACATGTCGCCGATCAAGGAATACGGAGGTGGAGGATTGTCTCGCGCAGAGGCGCAGAGACGCAGAGAAGAATCGCTCCACAGTAGCGCCAATGCTCGCCATTTGTAGTTCATTTTAGTTAAGTGGTTTGGTGGTTAAGTGGTTTGGTGGTTGGGTAGCAAGAACCACATAACCACGCAACCACATAACTACGCAACCACATAACTACGCAACTATAAACGATTATCCAGGTATGCTCAAGCCGCCATCGATCATGATTGTCGCGCCAGTGATGTAGCGCCCTGCGTCGGATGCGAGGAGAAGGGCCGTCCCGGCCGCGTCCTCGGGCATCGCGTAGTCGTGCATCGGTATCGCCGCCGTTACCTTCGGACCGTACACCGGGTCGGCGAGGCAGTCCTTGTTGCGGTCGGTGTAGAATACGCCCGGGCAGAGGTTGTTGACGGTGATGCCCTCCGCCGCGACCTGCCGAGCGATGCCCCTGACGAGGTTCTCCTGCGCTGACTTGGTCGCTGCATAGACGCACATGTCGGGATGCGGACGGCGTTCGTTGACGGAGCCGACGACGATGAGACGACCCCATTTCTGCGCCTTCATCTTCGGATAGCAGAGCTGGAACATCCTCAAAGTCGCGAGGAAGTTCACCTGTATCTCCTTGCGCGCCTCGTCCATCGGGAACTGCGTCCACGGAATCTTCTCCTGTATCGATGCGTTCGCGACGAGGATGTCGGGCAGCGAGCCTTCCGCCTCAAGCTTTGCAAAGAACGCGTCGATGGCGGCGGGATCCGAGAGGTCGCACACCTTCGTGTTGTGGCGAATCACATTCGCGCCGTATTCTTCGAGCGCGTCGCCGATTGCCTTGCCTATTCCGCGCGTCGAGCCCGTGACGAGCGCGACTTTGCCGGTCAGATCGAATTTTTCCTTGATCATGTTTATCTACCCCCTTGTTTTTGTTTGGCAATTCGGAATATATGGAAACTCACGACCATCTTCTGTCGTTAGACCACTCCTTGTCCCATTCCTTCGTGGGGTTCCACGGCGGCGGGAAGTCGGCGCAGGCCTGTTTCTTGATGAGCTTCTCGTTGAGTTCGTCGATGCCAAGGCCCGGCTTGGTCGGAACCTTGATGAACCCGCCCTTATAGGAAAGCGCATGTCGGTTATCTTCAGAGTGGACGGATTGATTTTGTTGATATTCATGGCTGATGTACATTATACTACTTTGCATCGATTCGTGCCATATGCACATCGGCAAAAAAGCCACACATTTTCGGCAATGATTATGGTATTATATCCCCCATGGGAAAAAAGGTGTTAATAGCCCTGAAGATGGCTGGCGTGTCCGGGCAGAACAAGCTCGCGGGCATTTTCCGCTATCTCCGTGAGCACTACCCGGACGATTCGCCGTGGGACGTCGCGCTTGTCCGCACGCGGATGGAACTTACGCGCGAGCGCCTGCAGAAGGCCGTCGCCGACGGCACGGACGGTTTCGTCATCTCGATTCCCGAGACGGAGGAAGCGGTTGCTCCGCTTGCGGACGTCGCGACGCCGACGGTCGTCATGGACATACGCTTGGAGCCGTTCGGTCGGCGCGAGGGGAATATTGTGACGATCCGCAACTCGGGCGAGAAGATAGGGCGCGCGGCGGCGAACTACTTCATTGAACAGGGCGTTGCGCTTTCATATGCGTTTCTGCATCCAGAGACGCCGACGGACTGGAGCCGCGACAGGTTCAATGCGTTCCGCAAGGCGCTCGGCGACAACGGGATGTGGTGCGAGGAGCTTTTCCGGCCAGAGGGCATTCTGCGGCTCAAGCGTCCGGCCGCCGTCTTCGCCGCAAACGACGACAGGGCGCTCGGGCTGCTCGAACTGCTCTCGGCGAGGCGCGTGCGCGTTCCTCGCGACGTCGCAGTGCTCGGGGTGGACAACGACACGCTCATCTGCGAGAACACGCATCCGCGCCTTTCTTCGGTAATGCCAGACTTCGAGGGCGAGGGCTACTTGGCGGCGGAGACGCTTGACGCGATGATGTGCGGCAGAATGCCGAGGTCGAGCGTCTTTTTCGCAGACGTCAAGGACATAGTGCGCCGCGAATCGACATGCGAGCTTTCCGGCGCGGGCCGCCTTGTGCAGAAGGCGGTCGCGTACATCGACCGCCATGCGACGGAGGGAATAGGCGTGGAAGACGTCGTAAGGCACCTGAAGTGCTCGCGGCGACTTGCAGACCTCAGGTTCAGGGAGCTTCAGATGCGGAGCATACTCCAGGCGATAACCGATCGCAGGCTTGACGAGGTGAGGCGGCGCCTTCGAGAGACAAAGGAGAATATAGACGTGATATCCGCCGCCTGCGGCTACTCAAATCCCAACTACTTGAAAAACCTCTTCAAGAAGCGGTTTGCCATGTCGATGAGCGACTTCCGCCGCGCCGTATGCAACCGCAGTTCCGACGCATGACATGCATGTCCGCCTCTTGCGTGCTGCGGCTCGCGACAGATTTTTTTGGTCGCCGGACAGACTAAATGCAACTAGTGGCAGGTTAAATGCACTATAGTCCTGCGTTGTGCATTTAGCCTGCCGAAATGCATTTAACCTGTTGTCTC
>CADCAK010000041.1 GCA_902799385.1 uncultured bacterium
GCAATATTCCCGTCGCCGTCGAGGACGAACGACTTGAAGCTGCGAGACGACATGTCGTCGTCATCGTCGCCGCGCATGTCCGAGCGCCATTCCCCGACAAAGGGAACGAAGCCGGCGCCACGCACGAACTTCACTCCCGAGAAGCGGCGACGCGTCGCGGTAGTGACGACATGCCCGTTCTCGTTCTCGGCCGTCATCGCCCACGCTATGCGGTTGTCGAAGTCCTCGGCCGCACCCTTCGCCAACACAAGGGGAGAGGCATTGCCCTTGAAAGGCCCGGGCACGTCGAACACGATCGCGTTCCACTCGGCAAGCGCCCCGGCGAAGACGAGGTTCGTCTTCGAGCCGTCGGGGAACGTCGCCTCTACCTTGCCGAGACGGGAGATCTTCTCGCCGTTGAGATCGGACGGAACGAGTACGCGGCCCTCGATCGCATAGCCGAGCGCGTCAATCTCGTTGCTGCCTCCGTCGTCGTCGTAGCGCGAATAGCGGCGCGAGGCGTTCTCCTTGTCGACGGGGTTGAGGTGGATCACGATGCCGAGCGTCGCCGCCGCGAGGCGTTCTTCCATGCGCTTCGCCGACTTTTCGTATTCGTCCGCGGGGAGCCGCGTCCACTCCGCCGGCGGAACATAGTCGAACTTGCCGTCCGGAATCTCGAAACGAGAACCGAAGTCGAGCCACACGGGATTGCGGTCCTTGTCGACGTAGAGCGCGTTCGCGACACCCTTCCTGAACACGCGTCCAGTCGACGCCACCACGACCACCGAGTCGTTTGTCCCTACGCCGGCGGCCGAAACGGTAAGCGTGTCGCCGTTCCACTTCCAGACGAGCTTCTCGACGGGATCGCCCTTCTGGAACGCAAGCGGCTTGACGCCCTTGAGCGGACGGCCCGCCTTGAGCAGGACGGCATCGGGATTCACGAAGCGCCCGACTTCCTTCGCCGGGACCTTGTCTCCCCTAAAGCACACCTCGATGCGGTCGAGGTGCTTCTCGCGGACCAGGGGATCCGCGATGATGAACTCGTCCTCGGAAATCGCAAACGCCGGAAAGCGCTTCGGCTTCGCGAGCTCAGATATCTCGTCGCCCCTCCCCCGCTCGTCCTTCTTGTACCAGTAGGCGGCGATGGCGACGGAAGAAAGCTTGTCTGACGGAACTGCCGCTGCGAGCAGCGACGCTGCTATCATGGAAAGCATGTCTCAGTCCTCCTCATCGGTGTCTTCGGTGTAGTCGAGGACGAGCGTCGTCCGCCGCCCCCTCCTCATGACGACGAACGGCAGCCGCGTCCTCTCGGCCAGCTTCGCAATGGAATCCTCGTATATGGCCTTTACCTCCGCGACTGTCTTGACCGGCTTCCCGCCGATCGAGACGATTATGTCGCTCTCGCGGAAGCCGCAGGAATCGGCGTTACCGTCCCACGCAAGCCCGGAGACATAGACGCCGCCCTCGGGCGCGAAGAAGATGAGGTCGGGGTTGTAGAAGCGGTTGATCTCCTTCGCCGTGAGGCCCCAGCGCCCGCACGCAAACTCCTCGCCCTCGACCTTGCCCTTCTCCGTCGGCGCAACGGCGATCTCAAGGTCCTTTCCGTCGCGCACGACCTTGAACTTGCAGGGTTTCTCGAACTCCCTGCGCCCGAGATGGCGCTCGATTGCGGGAATGTCCTCCCAGAACCGCGCGGTGGTCTTCACCTCGTCGACCGAGAGCAGCAGGTCGTTCGACTTGAGCCCCGCCTTCTCCGCAGGCGAACCCGGCTCGACGTCGGCGACGAGAGCGCCTTCCTTCGCGTCGAAACGTATGTTGCGCTTGAAGTCCTCGAGCGGCTGGAGCTTGAACCCGAACCACGCCCAGTGCGCCTCGCCGTACTTCCTGAGGTCGGGGAGTATTTCGAGAATCGTCTCCGAAGGAATCGTGAACGCCTGGTCGCCCCAGAGGTTGCCGCGCGCATTGAGCCCCACGACGAGGCCGTCGGTATCGACGAGAGGTCCGCCCGAGTTGCCGGGAGAGATTGCCGCGTCCGTCTGGTACCAGAGCGTGTAGTCGCCGCACTCCTCGAGGAATCGGTCGTTGCACGAGACGATGCCCATCGAAACCGAGCGCGCGAGACCCCACGGCGCGCCCATCGCGAGCACGACCTCACCTACCTCGAGGCGGCGCGGCGAAAGCGCCGCGACGGGAACGTCCGTTCCCTCGGGCATGTCAAGCTTCAGAAGCGCGATGTCGAGGTCCTTGTCCTTGCCGAGCACCTTTGCCGTGAACGAGCGTCCGTCGGCGAGCTGGCAGCGTATTTCGCTCGTCTTGTCGACGACATGGTGGTTGGTCAGCACCTCGCCGTCCTTCGAGACTATTACGCCCGATCCCGACGCGACGCCCTTGCGGTTGCGGCCGGACTCGGTGTCGTTGTAGATTACGCGGATGAAGACTACGGACGGCGCGACGGCGGCCTTTGCCTCGGATACGACTTGCCTGAAGTCAGGCGTCGACGAGACGCACCCCGCCGTGCACAGCAATAGCGCGGACAAGACGCCCATCATTGATGTCTTCATTTTTCGATTCCTCCTTTTCTAATGGATGTTCCCCCGTGATGGATGGCTCTTCGCCTTCGGCTCCTCGAACTTGAGGAATGTCGCAAACTTCAATGCCTCGGCCGGAATTTCGTCGCCTGTCGTGTCGGGCATGTCCTTTATGTCGGGCGCGACGTCGTGGGTGTGGTGGAACTTCACGACCGGGTTCACGATACGCCTAAGCTCGTCCTTGACGGCGTCGAGCCCGTCGCGAGTCTCGCACGAAACGCAGATTGGGCTCACACCTGTCTCCTTGACGAAGCGCTCAAGATTTTCCTTCGCGCCCTCGAGGTCGAGCTTGTTGGCCACGACGACGGAAGGACGCTCGGCAAGCTCTACGGAATACTCGTCGATCTCGCGGCGCAGCACCTCGTAGTCGCGCCACGGCTCGCGTCCGTCGACTCCGGCCATGTCGATGACGTAGACGAGAACGCGCGAACGCTCGAGGTGCTTCAAAAACGCAAGCCCAAGCCCAACGCCCTTCGCCGCGCCTTCGATTATGCCGGGGACGTCTGCGACGCGGATCTTCGCGTAGTCGTGGTAGACGACGGTGCCGACGATCGGGTTCAGCGTCGTGAAGGGATAGCTCGCGATCTTCGGGGTCGCGGCCGAAAGCGACGAGAGGAGCGACGACTTGCCTGCGTTCGGGAAGCCGAGAAGGCCGACGTCGGCGATGGTCTTGAGCTCAAGCCGGAGCCTGCGCTCCTCGGCGGCGCCGCCGGGGGTGTGCTCGGCCGGCGCCTGATTCACCGACGACTTGAAGTGGACGTTGCCGAACCCGCCCGCGCCGCCCTTGGCGACGATTGCCGTCTGGCCCGGCTCGGTTATGTCCGCGACGAGAAGGCCGGAATCGACGTCGTACACCTCGGTGCCGAGCGGCACGGGCACGACAAGGTCCTTGCCGCGCTTGCCGAACATCTTCTGCCCCTGGCCGGGCCCGCCGTCTTGCGCGAAGCACTTGGGATCGTAGAAGAGCGACAGGAGCGAATTCACGTGGTCGGACGCCTTGAACACGACGTCGCCGCCGCGCCCGCCGTCGCCGCCGTCAGGCCCGCCGAACTCTACGAGGGCCTCGCGCCGGAACGACATCGCGCCGTCCCCGCCCTTACCAGATCGGACAAGGACCTCGACCTGGTCTATGAATGTCTTCGCTTTCATTTGAGAATGGCATCCACTACCTTGTCGTAGGAGTCGACGACGACGGCGCCGTCGATCCTCTTCGCCGCCGTGCGCTTTTCATCCGTGTCGGCGACTACGACGACCCGCAGGCCGCGCGCGACATGGCGAGCGAACTTCACGGCGTCTTTTTTCTTCACCTTGCCCGTGAGGACCACTGCATCGACATGCGGGAGATCGCCGTGTTCGCTGCCGGCCCACAGGAAGAACCGGCTGTCGCGGCTGAGCGTGTCGACGAGGAACTCGGCGGACGCCTTGTCCGACACGCTGTATCTCACAGACACTGCGCCACGCCTCCTTTCGCGATACACAGGCGACGGCGCGACGCCGGTCAAGTACCTGAAGCCGTTCCGCACGAGATCGAAGTTGTGCTCGGACATCTCCGGATGGGGGCACGAGATGAACACCCTGCCCTTGCCGACCCTGCCGCCGATAAACGCCGCCTTGCCGGCCATCTCCTCGACGGGCAGCGGCTGATTGGTGTTTATGATGCGCCCAGCGTATTCGGCAAGCACCTTCACGTCGGAGTCCTCAACCGGCTCGCCGGGGACGGCGGCAGGACCGCCGGCATAGACCACGGTGCGGTTCGTCGAGGAGCCCTCGAACGCCTTGACGCCCTCTTCGGTAAGCGTGAGGCAGATCGGCGAAGAGCCGCGGTAGTGGGCGGGGTCGTCGCCCTTGAACGGGAGGAGCCCGAGGCGCGGCCTGTGGGGAAGCGACTGCTGGAGCGCAAGGAACGCGCCCGCGCACACGCCGTAGTATTTGCCGCCGTCCATGACAAAGCGCCGCAGGGCCTCGACGCCCTTCTCGCCCAGCGCCTCGTACTGCGACGTGCATCCGCCGCCAGGCTGGATCACGAGGTCGAGCCCGTCGAGGCCGCCTTTCGCGTAGTCCTCGGGGGCAAGGAACCTAAGCTCGTATTCCGGCGCGAAGGCGAGCATCCTCGCAATCGGCATGCAGGAGTTGCCTGCGTTCTGGAAAATACCGGCGCGGATCGGCCTTTCGACCTTCGCGGGAATCGCCACGGCGGTGGGCACCGGCTCGGCGGCAAGCGCCCTGAGCGCGGCAATCGCGGCCTCGCCGTCCGCTACGCACGTGACGCCGCCCTCGCGCTCCTGCGCGGCCTCAGCAGCGCTTCCCCACGCGAAGATGCGCCCGCCCCTGGCGAGGAACTCCCTGGTCCGGGCGGCGTTGCGCCCGTACAGCCCGACTTCCGGCCTGGCGGAACGTGCGCCGCCGGGCGCAATGACGGCGTCCAGGCGCCTGAGGAAGCCCGCCTCGACCAGCTGCCTGTTGAGCGGGACCACGTCGAACTCGCCTTCCGTGACGAGCCTCTGCACGAGACGCGCGGTCTCAACGCCGAACGAATCGTCGCACATGAAGCCAACGGCAAGCTGCCCGCGTTTCCTCCGGGGGCATTCCCACCCGACATTGCGCCCGGTCACGAACCGGAACGCGCCCCTGAGGATGAAGTGGTCGGAAACGTCGTATTCAGGATGCACGGACAGGACGAACAGACGCCCCTTGCCGTATGTACCGGCGATCGCGGCCGCCTGTCCGGCCATCGACGGACGCTTCCTGTCGCCATCGGTGTTGATGTCGCCGTTGTACGTCGCGACGACTTCGACGTCGGCGTCCGCAACCGGAATCGACGGCAGCGGCACCGGCCCTTCGGAATAGCGTATCTTCGTCTCTTGCTTCGCAATGCCCGCAAGCTCCTCTGCGCGGCGGTTGAACGAGACCGACATGTCCGCCTTGCCGCCGGACGGCCCGAACTTGAACGGGATCATGTGCAGCATGTCGGGATGGCCCTTCGAGGACTCCATAAGGAGACAGCATCCCGCGCACGTGCCGATGTAGCCGCCGCCGCCCTTCACGAACTCCCTGACCTTGTCGCGCCCCTCGGCCCCAAGCGACTTAGACTCGTCCACAGACGATCCGCCAGGCATCACGAGCACGTCGGCCGAGTCGAGTGCGCCGCCTCTCACGGCCTCGCCGTCGACAGGCGTGGCGACGACGTTCTTCGCGCACGCCGTTATCTCCAGCCAGCGATAGCACCCTATGCTGCGCGCGCCCCTGTCTACGTAGACCGCCACCCGCAGGGGCGCGGCCCCCGCCGCCGCGTCGCCTTCCACGGAGCCCGGCCATGCACACCAGACAAGCGCGGAAACCGCCGCGCACGCAACCAACGCCTTCGTCTTCATTGCCACTCCTTCTTTCTTGAATGCCGCGGCAAACGACTTCACTGTCCGCCGCAACACGGATATTTTACCATAATCTGCCGCCGCACGCCGGCCTTCACCGGCCGGGACCGTGTTTCCTGTGCCCGTGGTGGAACGCCGTGCCGTGCCCAGTCAGGACTGGCACGCCAAGGTGGTACTTTATCGCCAGCGCGCGGATGACGAAGATGATGGCAATCCCCGCGATGTTGCGGACGTAGAGGCTTTCTACGCCGACAAAAGGCAGCAGGAAATAGAGCACGCCGCCCGCCGCGCACGCAAGCGCGTACAGCTCCTTGCGGAAGATGAGCGGGACTTCGTTGATGCAGATGTCGCGCAGTATGCCGCCAGCCACCGCCGTCACGACACCGAGGACTATAGCGCACCACGGCCTGTAACTCAGCAGGACGGCCTTTTGCAGGCCGATCATCATGAAGAGCGAAATCGAGATCGTGTCGAAGACGAACCACGTAATCTGCCCGCTGATGAAGCGCCGCCCGAAGAGCCCTATCGATACAACCGCGAGCGCGGACACGATTATGTAGGACGGATCGGACATCCAGAACGGCTCCACGCGCAGCAGCACGTCGCGCAGGGTTCCGCCGCCTGCGGCGGTGATGAAGCCGATGACGCTCGCGCCAAACCAGTCGAAGCGCTTGACGCTCGCGAGGCGAACGCCGGAAATCGCGCCCGCAAAGGCGCCGATGAGTTCAAGTATGCGTATGAAGTACTTTATTTCTTCCGAAAGGTCTGCCATGGTGTCCTCCGACTGCGGATAGTATATCACAAATGCCGAATCGCTGCCGACAAGCTTTCCGCATCCGCATTTGGTATAATATCCGCCAAATGGCAGAAGAGGCGCGCGAAACGGTCGAGGGGACGGTCAAGTCGGTCGTCTTCCACAATGACGAGAACGGCTACACCGTCCTCCACATCGAACTGCCGTCCGGATTCGCGCTCAGGAAACTCAACGAGATAACCGTCGTCGGCAAGGCGCAGGCGGTGTGGGAGGGCGAGGAGATATCCGCGACCGGCTCGTGGGTGACAGACAAGGTCCACGGTCGCCAGTTCAAGGCCGAGACGATCGTTTGCGTCGCGCCGAGATCGCTTGTCGGCATCGAGCGTTACCTCGCGTCGGGGCTAATAAAGGGCGTCGGCAAGGTTCTCGCAAGGCGCATCGTCGAGACGTTCGGCGAGGACACCCTGAACGTCCTCTCCCGCCAGTCTGCGCGGCTCGGGGAAGTACCAAAGCTCGGCAAGGCGAAGATCGAGCAGATACGCGCAAGCTGGCACGCGAACGAGACGATGAGGGAGAACATGATCTTCGGCCAGACCTACGGCATCTCTATCGCGAAGATGACGAAGATCGTACGCAAGTACGGCCCCGACGCGATAGCGATCGTAAAGGCCGATCCCTACAAACTCTGCCGCGACATCTGGGGCATAGGCTTCGCGACCGCCGACCGCATCGCGCTTTCCGTCGGCATCCCGAAGGACTCGCCCCTTCGCGCGCGCGCATCGATTTCCTTCACGCTCGAGACGGAAGCCGAGGACTCGGGGCACTGCTGGACTTTCGAGAACGACCTGCTTCTCCACGCGAACGAGCTCACCGAGATACCGACGGAGATCCTCGGCGATGCGCTTGAGAGGGAAATTGCCGAAGGCCGCGTCATCGCGGAAAGCGACAGCGCCGCGAAGGACGCAGACGCCACATGGGCCGAGCGGCACGACACCACCTCTCCGCGCCGCATCTACTTGCGCTCGCTCTGGTGGGCCGAGCGCGAGACGGCCGCGCATGTCAGGCGCATAAGGGACTCCAGGCCGGGCTTCAAGCCGGTGGACGCGGGGAAGGCAGTCGCATGGTGGGAACAAAAGTCCGGCTTCTCGCTCGCAGCGCAGCAGACGAACGCGCTCGAGCAATGCCTCTGCAACAAGTTCTCCATCATCACCGGCGGACCGGGCGTGGGCAAGACGACGATAATCCGCGCGCTCGTCGACATCTACGGCGCGAAGAAGCTAAAAGTCGTCCTCGCCGCGCCGACCGGCCGGGCCGCCAAGCGCATGTCCGAGTCGGTCGGCGCTGCAGCGCAGACGATCCACCGGCTTCTCAAGTGGAACCCCGTGACGAACAAGTTCACGTTTAACAGGGAAAGCCCGCTCGAAGGAGACGTCTTCATCTTCGACGAGACGTCGATGATTGACATCAAGCTTGCAAACGACCTGCTCTCGGCGATTCCCCCCACGGCGGCAGTAGTGCTCGTCGGCGACACGGACCAGTTGCCGAGCGTCGGCGCGGGGAATGTCCTCGGCGACCTCATAAAGTCAGGCACAATCGCCTTTACGCGCCTCGACCGGATCTTCCGCCAGGACGCGGGCGGGCTCATCGTCACGAACGCCCACCACGTGAACGCCGGAGAGCCGCTTGAAATAAGGAGCGGCGACACCGACTTCTACTTCGTAAGGTGCGAAGACCCGGAGCAGTGCCTTAGGCGCGCGATCGAGTTCATGACGACTCGCATTCCGCGCAAGTTCGGGCTCGACCCGCTCGAGGATGTCCAGGTGCTTACGCCGATGCGTCGCAACCTTCTCGGCACCGAGAGCCTGAACGTCGAACTTCAGAAGGCGCTCAACCCATCGGGCGCGGCCTTAATCCGCGGCGGGACGACGTTCCGCGTCGGCGACCGCGTGATGCAACTCAGGAACAACTACGACAAGGACGTCTACAACGGCGACGTCGGGTTCATAAAGGCAGTAGAACCGACGGATCGCTCGCTTGTCGTCGCATTCGACGGACGTCCCGTCAAGTACGACGCCGGAGATCTCGACGAGCTCGTGCTCGCCTACGCGACGACGATCCACAAGTCGCAGGGCTCGGAATACCCGGCCGTGATTGTCCTGATACACACGCAGCACTACGTGATGCTCCAGAGGAACCTCCTCTACACCGCAATCACGCGCGGCAAGAAGCTCGTCCTTCTAATAGGCGTTCCCTATGCGGTAAACCGCGCAATCGACACGAACATCGTGCGCGAGCGCCGCACGACACTCGCGGAGCGGCTTGCATGATACTCGCGCCTCTCAGGGGAGTTACGATACGGTGCTTCCGCGAGGTGTTCGCGGAGCAGATACGCGAGGCGGGCTTCACCGAGGCCATAACGCCCTTTATCTCGGCAAACCCAGGCTTCAATCCATTGAAAGATCGGGAGTTGGCAAATGTTTCACACAGAGACACAAAGACACAGAATATAAACGTGGCTCTGTGTGACCCAATCAAAGTTACTCCTCAGTTCATCGGAAAAGGCCCAGAATCGTTGCGCGAATGTCTTTTACGAATAAAGGAAGCCGGCTTCGACACCGCAGACCTTAACTGCGGCTGCCCCTATCCGATGGTACGCAACAAGGGACGAGGCAGCGGGCTTTTGAGGACGCCCGCCGTACTCGAGAAGATGATTGCCGTCGGGTGCGAGACGATGGGAGAGGGAAATTTCTCCGTGAAGACGCGCCTTGGCTTCGACAAGAACGACGAGCTGCTCGCCCTTATGCCGATGCTCAATTCGTATCCGCTGCGCTTCCTCACCGTCCATGCGCGAAATGCGCGGCAGATGTACGGCGGCGAGTGCGACTGGGAGTCGTTCAAGAAAGTCGCCGCCGTCGCAAAGATGCCAATCGTGCCGAATGGCGACTTGCCGCTTCAACCTTCCATATCTCTGTGTGACCAAAATTGCAAATCGGGGATATCACACAAAGACACAAAGACACAGAGGGTGATGATCGGCCGCGCGTTTATTCGCCAGCTCGGGATGCGCGACGACATAGGCGAGATGCTTTCAAGGTACATCGACGCCTCGTCGGCGGAGCTGTGCGGCCCTTCGCAAGTCCTTGGCCGAATGAAGGAGCTAATTGCCTACTGGAAGGACCTTCCGCGCTGGAAGCGCCTCTGGCCGATAGTCAAGATCGCGCGCACCACTGACGAACTACGCATCTGCTGGTCGGACTGGCGGGGATCGGACCCGCGACCCCAACATTAAAAGTGTCGTGCTCTACCAACTGAGCTACAGTCCGAGGTCGTAAACGGCGCGTATTATATCAAATCGCCCGCTCCAAGACAATCGCAGTCCTTGCGGGAAGGTATAGCTTGACCTGCTGGACGAGCTCGCCGCCTGCAGGCACCAACGCAGGCTCGTACATGCCCCCAGCGGCTATGCGCCCCTGTCCGCCGAACCGCTCCTCGTCGGTGTCGAAGAGGTGCCGCCACTTCGTAGCGGGCGGGACGATTATGCCGTAGCCCTCGAACGACCGAGACGGATTGAAGTTGAATGCGACCATCAGCCTGCCCCGGACGAACGCGAGCACCTTGTCCAGCTCGTTCGCGAGTAGCTCGACGGGAGCGCCGTCGGCCTTCCCGACGCACTTGAGCATTTCCACGTCGAAGTCGGCGAGCGGCTTGAAGCGCAGTCCGGGATTATCCCTCAGCGACCAAAGCCTGCGCGCATGGTGGTAGCTCCAGCCGTTTTCGGCGCGGGGGAAGTCAATCCACTCGGGGTGGCCGAACTCGTTGCCCATGAAGTTGAGGTACGCCCCGCCGTTGAGCATGCACGTGGCGAGGCGCGCCATCTTGTGGAGCGCGACGGCGCGGTCTGTCTCGATGCCGTGCTGGTCCTTGGCCATGCCGAAGTAGATTGCGGCGTCGGCAAGCTGGAAGAAGAAGGTCTTGCCGCCGACGAGCGCCTGATCGTGCGACTCGACATAGGAGACGACCTTCTCCTCGGCGCGCTTGTTCGTGAGCTCCCAGAATATCCCGCCCATCGGCCAATCGTCGTCGCGCACCTTCTCGGCGAGTCGGAACCAGAAGTCGGGCTCGCCCATCGCCATGCGGTAGTCGAAGCCGATGCCGAAGTCGTCGGCCGGCGCGGCGACGCCCGGCATGCCGGAAACGTCCTCGGCTATCGTTATCGCGCCGGGATGCGACTCGTGGATGACGCGGTTCGCCATCTGGAGGTAGGCCCAGGCGTCGTCATCTACCGAGCCGTTGAAATACATGCCATAGTCAGTGAACGCGTCGCCAAGGCCGTGGTTCCAGAAAAGCATGGAAGTCACGCCGTCGAAGCGGTAGCCGTCGAAGCGGTACTCGTCCAGCCAGAAGCGGCAGTTGGAGAGGAGGAAGTGCAGGACGTCCGTCTTGCCGTAGTCAAAGCATCGGCTGTCCCACGCGCGGTGCCACCCCTTCGCGCCCGAGTGGAAATACTGGTAGTCAGTCCCATCGAAGAGCGAAAGCCCGTCGCGTTCGTTCTTGACGGCATGGGAGTGCACGAGGTCCATGATGACGCGAAGCCCCATGCCGTGCGCGGCGTCCACGAGGGACTTGAGGTCGTCGGGCGTGCCGAAGCGCGAGGACGCGGCGAAGAAGGAGCTGACGTGGTAGCCGAAGGAGCCGTAGTACGGATGCTCCATGATTGCCATGAGCTGGACGACGTTGTAGCCCGCCTTCTTCACGCGCGGCAGGACGTTGTCGCGAAACTCGGCGTATGTGTGGACGCGCTCTTCCTCGCCACCCATGCCGACGTGCGCCTCGTACACGAGCGGCGTCGCCGACTTCTTCGAAGGGGGCGCGTTGCGCCAGACGTACTTCGACTCGTAGACGCGGGCGCAGAAGAGGTTAGTCTCCGGATCCTGCACGACGTAGCGCGCATACGCGGGGATGCGCTCGCCGCGCCCCCCTTCCCAGCGCATTTCGAGGCGGTAGTTGTCGCCGCCCGATATGAGCCCTGCCGCGACTTTGCACTGCCATACGTCGGTGTTCGGCAACCTGAAGCACTCAAAGCGGGGATCGACCTTCCAGGCGGAGAAGTCGCCGACGAGCCACATGCTCGTCGCGTTTGGCGCCCATTCGCGAAAGACCCATCCGTCCGCAGTGCGGTGGAGCCCATAGTACTCGTGCGCAGACGCCCAGGCCGCAAGGGAGCACTTGCCAGCCGTAAGTTCGCCAGCGCGGTCAAACGCATGCTGCGCGCGTCCGCGT
The DNA here is from genome assembly GCA_902799385.1 of uncultured bacterium. Taxonomy (GTDB): domain Bacteria; phylum Verrucomicrobiota; class Kiritimatiellia; order RFP12; family UBA1067; genus UBA1067. The sequence continues at coordinate 11,973 of CADCAK010000041.1, forward strand.
ATCGCCGCCTCGAACGGCTTCAGGTATGGATCGTCGAGAAGTCGTGCCATATCACCTCGCCTTGACTACTCGGCCATTTCCTTCCTGACGAGGGGGCGGTCGAGCATCTGCTCGTAGAGCTTGATGTACTCCTTTGCACATGCCTCGTGGTTGAATCGGCGGCGAGACTCGACCATGATGCGGGAAATCTCCCTCGCGCGGACATCGGCGCTTTCATGGAAGAAGTCCATCGCCTTGTCCATCGCCCAGAAAAGCCCGCCCGAGTCATAGGTGTCGAATACAAAGCCGTTGCCGGTCGAAGACGCGACGTCGAGCGTCTCCACAGTGTCGTGAAGCCCGCCGGTGTTGTGCGCGACCGCGAGCGAGCCGTAGATCGGCGCCTGCATCTGAGGAAGACCGCACGGCTCGAAGAGCGACGGCATGAGCGTGAAGTCGGACGCCGCGAAGCCGAGCGCCGAAAGGCGCGCGTCGAAATTGTGGACGCCGAGGCGCGAATGGATGCCGTGGAAGTTCTGTATGTCCCAGAACGGCTGCTGGTACGGGCCGTTCGCGATGATGGCAAGCTGCGCGTCAGGGTGCTTCTCAAGGAAGCGGTAGGTGATGTCGGTCAGGAGCTGCGGCCCCTTCTGCACGGGGTCGAGGCGGCTCGGCCAGAAGAAGAGCGCCCTGTCGGCGTTCTCCTCGAGCCCGAGCGCGTGCTGGAGCGCGAGCTTGTTCCTGCGCTTCATCTCCGCATGCGTCTCGGGGCCGTACCTGAAGGGAATCTTCGCGTCCGTCTGCGGATTGTCGGCCGAGTCGGGCGCGTTCAGGATACCCGCCGCGCAACCGGCGTTGTACTTGTTCCTAATCTCGTTCCTGATGGAATCGGGGATGAACGAATGCCAGCCGTTGACGATCTCCGTGAGGAACGTGGGCGACACCGTATTGATGAAGTGCGCGGCAAAGCATCCCGACGCCTGCAGGTCGATCATGTTCTGGTTGCGGCTCTCCTCGTAGTTGTAGGGAGGGTAGCCGTAGTAGAGATGCATCCAGAACTCGGCCGCGTCGATGCCGGCGTCCTCGATCTGCGCGAGGGTGAGCTTCTGCGTGTGGATGTTGTGGACGGTGAAGAGGCATGGAATCCCCTCGCGCCGCGCGGCGGCGGGGACAAGGCCAGTCATCCAGTCGTTGCAGTGGATGAGGTCCGGCTGAACGCGCGGGATTATGTTGTTTATGACCTCGCGCTGGAACGCGAGCGCGAGCTTGATGTTGCCGTCGCCGCGCGAATACACCGTGTCGCGGTAGTAGAAGCAGCGGTCCTCGGCGAGGTGGATGCGCTCGTCTGGGAGGTGGCTCTTGTACTTCCTGAGTTCGTCCGCGACGAGCTGCGCCGTCTCGACGTGGAACATGCGCCGGTAGTGCGGCAGCGCCACGTGCACGTCGGCGCCGAGGCTATGCAGCGCCTGGACAAGCGACGCCGACACGTCCGCCATGCCGCCGGCTTTCGCGGACATCCTGCCCGCGAGGTTACCCATTCCCTCGGGAAGATACGTGATCTCCGGGGTGACAATCAAGATTCTAGGATTTTTCATCTTCTCCTCGCCATGCCTTTCGGTACATTCCCGTCTTGTTGGCGACATTATACCAAAAGCACGGGAAAAGTGGAACAGGTAAAATTGGCCTGCGGTCGCAACGCCCGCCGGCGTGTTTCCCCATGCCTGTCCGCCGAACCCGATCAGCCGAGGGCCAGGAGGTCGTCGATGATCTCGGCGGCGCAGATTTCGTCGGCGTCGAACTCTCCTTCGAACGGCACGATGTCCGCGCCGAAATCGCCGTCGAGCGCGACGTCGATGGCGCCCTTGAGATTGGCGATGTTCATCATGTGGGAGTCAGCCTGGTCTTCGAGCCCTGCGGCAGCCTTGAGGTCGAGGCCCTGGTTCATGCGCCCTCTAGATATCTCCGAGTAGAACGCGACCATCTTGCCTGGCACGTCGCCGCCGAAGGCACCCTGCATGGCGCGAAGGGTCCTGGCGTCGAAGCGGCCCATTATCAGGGTTGAGATGAAGTTGCGGCACGCCTGCTTCTCGGGCGCCCCGCCTGCCGCCGTCTCGGCGTCGCTCGAAGTCATTATGTGCATGAGGTTGTCGCGGAACTCCGTTATGGCATGGTGGATTTCAATGCCGGACGCACGGGGCGAGAGTTTGCGGACGGCGGAGATCTTCGCGTCCGCCGCCCCAGCGACGAGCTTGGCGATCGTTCCCGGAGGCAGGGACTTGCCTTGCAGGGCGGTCATCATGCGCTTGCCCGCCTCGTATACGGCAGGATTCCCCCTGGAATGCTCCCGGAGCTCCCTGAAGTTGCCGGCAAGGGCATTGATTTTATCCTTGATCTGTTCGGGCGAGCGCACCTTGGAGGTGGCAGTGACGCATATGCCGACGATGCATCTTGAGACAAGCTCCTTGAGGTCGAAGTCGTCGCCGCAATGCGCGAGCATGTCCATGATGACAGTCTTGGCGGCCGCGCTGTCGTTCCCTGGCAGCTTGGCGGCGACCTGTTCCGCGAACGTCATCGCCTTGGCCTCGTACTGGCCGTGGTCGACGCGCATCGGAGTGGTGACGGAGTTGCCGTCCACGTCAATGGTCGTCGTCCAGTTGAACTTGACGGGCAGATCCTTCGGCTCGGAATACTTGATCGTGACGGCGCCGGTATCGTCGTTGCGCGAGATCGTGAAGGTGACGGCAATGTGCTCGTCGGAAACGATCCCGTATTGCGCAAGGCCGCCCCTGGTGTTTCCGCCGATCGAGCTCTGGGAAAGCGCGTAATAGACGTTCGCAAGCTGCTGGGGGTGCGCCCTGCCGCAAAGTTCCGCGAGCTTGTCGGCGATGGCGTTGTTGGCGTCCCTCACTTTCGGCGAGTTGTCCGCACCCGTCTCGGCGACGAGCTTCTCGCCGCCGGGGAAATTGAACACGAACTTCGCGTTTTCGAACGGGATTGCAAGTTCCTTGCTCTCGGCCAGCGTCGGCGTGGTGGGACGGTGGAGGTCGCCGAGCATCGTCTTGCGTCCGCCCGCCGCGGTGCCGTCCAGACACTCGAGGCTGCCGGAATACGGCGAAATCCACGGCAGGTTCGCGATGCACCGGTTGTTGATGACAGCGTCTGCGGCGTCGTCGATCAAGACGCCGGTATTCGCGGCGACCATGTGCACCTGCATGATGATAGTGGGATGCTCCAACATCTTCTCGTCATACGCATCGTTGATCTGCGCATTGTCGGCGGCGGGGGGCAGGTTGAAGTCCGGATAGAGGAGCGGCACTAGATTGGCGCGGTCGAGCTTCCCTTCCGCCTTGAGCGCCACCACGGCGTCGAAATGCTTGAGTACCCGCGCCGCGAGCAGCGCGCCCTGGCTGATTTCCTTGCGATTGGCAAGTTCGTCGGCATTGGTGGGAATCTTGTCGAAGACGTCGAACACGGCGTAGAGGACGGAGCGCTTCTCGGGCGGAATCTGCGCCAGGGAGTTCGCGAACGACATCGTATAGTTGCGCCCGACGAAGCGCATCGCCGGGTTGTTCGCCATGCCGAATGCGTCCTCGGGATTTTCCGCGTCGAACGGGAGGTTGGGGTTTACGGCGATTTCTTCGAACAGGAACTTGGCCACAGCCTTTTCGGCACTGCGGTTGCAGATGCCGGCATTGAGGTTGAGCTTCGTGGTCGTGTCGCACTTTCCGGCCGCGTAGTCGTCCTGGAGATTCCCGTACCATCCCGCGAACTTGTCCATGAGGGCGAGCCCCTTCTTGAAGCTGTCGACGTTGAGCGTAAAGCGCCCGCCGCAGTCGAAGAGCTCGCGCGCCCTCGAGGCCGGGTCGAGCGCGGC
>CADCAK010000042.1 GCA_902799385.1 uncultured bacterium
TGTCGGGGAATGGCGCTCGGACATGCGCGGCGACGATGACGACGACATGTCGTCTCGCAGCTTCAAGTCGTTCGTCCTCGACGGCGACGGGAATATTGCCGCGTTCGCCCTTTGCCGCAGGTTTTCTTCGAGTCGGTGGTCGAGACATGACACCGAAGCCGTTACGACGGCGGACCTCTCGCGCTTCATCGCGGGCGAGTGCTTCAATCCCGAGTTCATGCCGCGCAAGGAGGAGGAGCGCAACCGCTTCGTCTGGCTCGGCACGGAGGCGGTGCGCCTCACCGACGCCCTTGCGCGCGAGAAGAAGGCCCAGAGCTTCGTAAAGGAGTATTCGAGGCCCCCCTATGTTACCGAAGTGTATCCCGATTCGCCCGCGGCGAAGGCGGGGCTCAAGGTCGGCGACGTCCTGCTTGCGGTCAGGCGCGGAAGCGAAAGCGAGCGTTCTCTCGAGGCGGACTACGACTATTCGTATTCGTCCGCTCCGTGGCCGGAAGTTGAAAATTCCATCAACACGCTGATGACCGAGTTTGGGGCCGGTGCGAAGGTGACTATCGTGTATGCCCGTGACGGAAAGCGCCACGAAACGCCTGTCGTCCTTGAGCCCGCGCCCGTCCACTACAAGAACGCGCCCAAGGCACGCAACCGCACGCTTGGCCTCTCCGTCCGCGACATGACGTTCGAGGTCCGCCGCTACTTCAAGTTCGACGAGGATGCGCCCGGAATCGTGATCGCCAAGGTGAAGCCCGGCTCGCCCGCCGATGTCGCCGGCCTTGATGAATACGAGCTTGTTACCGAGGTGAACGGCGAGAAGGTGACTGGCGCAAAGGATTTTGCCGCGAAGGTCAAGGGCAAGAAGGATCTCGTGTTTGCCGTCCGCCATCTCGCGCAGACGCGCATGGTCAAGATCCATGTCGAGCCGGAAGACGAAACAGCCAAGGACAAGGAGAAGGGGAAATGAAGAAGTGGAATGTTGCGGCCATAAGGGCCGCGAAGGGAAAGACGAAGCTCGGTTGCGTAACTGCCTATGACTCGTGCTTTGCGCGCCTTGCCGACGAGGCGGGGGTACCGATCATCCTCGTAGGCGATTCGCTGGGGATGAACTGCCTCGGCTACGAGACGACTCTCCCCGTCAACATGTCCGACACGCTCGCCGCCGTCGCCGCCGTCGCTCGCGGCGCCAAGGACGCGCTTGTCGTAGGAGACATGCCTTTCGGCTCCTACCAGTGCGGAGACGACGAGGCGGTGAAGAACGCCGTTGCGATCATCAAGGCGGGCGCGGAAGCGGTGAAGCTCGAGGGCGGGGCGTCGGTGTGCTCGCTCATCCGCCGCCTCACGACGGCCGGGATACCAGTCCTCGCGCACGTCGGCATGACGCCCCAGAGCGTCAACGAATACGGCGGCTTCAAGAAGCAGGGCAAGACGCGCGAGGCCGCCGAGAAGGTGCTTGCCGACGCAAGGGCCGTCGAGGAGGCGGGCGCGTTCGCCGTCACGCTGGAGTGCATTCCGTCAAGCCTCGCCGCCGAGATAACGGCCGCCCTCAAGATTGTCACGATAGGCATCGGCGCGGGGCCGGACTGCGACGCGCAGTGGCTCGTCATGCACGACCTTCTCGGGCTCAACGAGAAGGTGCCGTCTTTCGTAAAGAAGTACGCCGACCTCGCGACGGCCGTACGCGGCGCATTCGCCGCGTACGTCAGGGAAGTCGCTGAAGGGGTCTTTCCAAACGCATAACACATAACACCAACCACACAAGGGAAAAGCCATGAACATAATGCATTCCACTCGCCTTGCGACAGCCGCCATGACGACGGTCGTCCTGTCTTGCTCGTCGCTTGCGCTTGCCGACGCCCCGCAGCTCATACCCGCCCCGAGGAAACTTGTCGTCGGCGAGGGCTCGTTCTCGTTCAGGGGCGACGTCGCCGCCCAGGTAAAGTTCGAGACGGATGCCGCGATTCCGAACGAGGGCTACCGGCTTTCCGTAGCGAAGGACGGCATCAAGGTTGCCTCTTCCGGCGAAGCGGGCCGCTTCTACGCGATAGAGACGCTGAAGCAGCTGTCCTCGCAGGACGGCAAGGGCGTCAAGGTCCCGTGCGTCGAAATCGAGGACGCGCCCCGCTACAGCTGGCGCGGCTTCCACCTCGACGAGTGCCGCCACTTCTTTGGCAAGGAGACGGTCAAGTCGATCCTCGACTTGATGGCGCGCTACAAGCTAAACCGCTTCCACTGGCACCTCACCGAAGACCAGGGCTGGCGCGTGGACGTCCCCGGCTACCCCGATCTCGTCAAGTACGGCGCGGTGCGTTCGGCGAGCGTCAGGCACGGCATGAAGGCGCACACTGGCACAAAGGAGGACGCCGACAAGCTCAACGGCGTGAAGTACGGCCCCTACTACTACACCGAGGCCGACCTCAGGGAGATCGTTGCATACGCTGCAGAGCGGCACATTCAGGTCGTTCCCGAAATTGAGCTCCCTGGTCACGTCTACGCCGCGCTAGCGGCGTATCCGCAGTTCGCCTGCCGCCCCGAGAACTTCGCCGTCCGCGAGCCGCGCCTCGTGTGGGGCATCGAAAAGGACGTACTCTGTCTCGGCAACGACGAGGCGGTGAAGTTCATGGAAAACGTCGTCGACTGGTTCTGCAAGGTGTTCCCCGGCGATGTCATCCACATCGGCGGCGACGAGTGCCCGCAGGTTCGCTGGCAGTCGTGCCCCAAGTGCCAGGAGAGGATAAAGAAGGAAGGGCTCGGCGACCACCACGGGCTTCAGCCGTGGATCACGCGGCACTTCGTGAAGTTCCTCGCCGACAGGGGTAAGCGCACCATCGGCTGGGACGAGTACCTTCTCGGCGACATCCCGAAAAGTGCGATGGGCATGAGCTGGCGCGAGGGCCGCAGCGGCGCGGGGCACGAGCTCGTCTCGGGGGCGGCCGCCGCTAAGCGCGGGCACGATGTCGTGATGACTCCGTGCAGCTACTGCTACCTCGACTACGGCCAGGGGCTCAAGGGTGACCCGTTCTTCTACATCGGCGGCAGGGTGACGCTTGAGCGGTGCTATTCGTTCGACCCGTGCGCGGGAGTGCCCGAGGACGCCAAGTCGCACATCCTCGGCGGCCAGGGCAACAACTGGACGGAGTACACCTGGAACGAATACGACCTCGCGTGGAAGGCGTGGCCGCGCATGCTTGCGCTTTCCGAGGTGTTCTGGCTCGGCGAGGCGAAGCCCGGTTTCGCGGACTTCAGGAAGCGCGCCGAGGCGCACAGGGGATGGCTCGTCCGCCACGGCGTAAACTGCGCGCCTGTTGAGTGACGAATATGGTATAATATGGCGACCTTGGTCCTGTAGCTCATCTGGACAGAGCAGCTGCCTTCTAAGCAGCGGGTAGTGGGTTCGAGTCCCGCCAGGACCGCCATCTAATGAGGAAGAAAATGAAATTGCTTGATGAATTCAGGGCGCGCGGACTCGTGGAGGCCTTGACCGACCCTGAAATCGAGAAGGCCCTTGAAAAGCCGATGACTGTCTACTGCGGGTTCGACCCGTCGGCCCGCTCGCTGCAGGCGGGGAACCTCGTCTCCATTGTCGTCCTCCGCCGGCTCCAGCTCGCAGGCCACAAGGTGATCGCGCTCGTCGGCGGCGCGACGGGGCTCATCGGCGACCCGAGCGGCAAGTCCGCCGAGAGGAACATGCTCACGGTCGAGCAGGTCGAGGAAAACAAGAAGGGCATACGCGAGAACCTTTCGAGGATACTCGACTTCGACGGGCCCAACGCCGCCGTCATGGTCGACAACTACGATTGGTACAAGGGCACGAGCGCAATTGAGTTCCTGCGCGATATCGCGATCAACTTCCGCGTGCCGCAGATGCTCGCGAAGGAGTCGGTCAAGAAGCGCCTTGAGGCGAGCGAGGGCGCTCTCACGTTCACCGAGTTCAGCTACCAGATTCTCCAGGGCAACGACTTCCTGCACCTCTACGACAACTACCGCTGCCAGATGGAAGTCGGCGGCGCCGACCAGTGGGGCAACATCACGGCGGGGACAGACCTCGTGCGCAAGATGCGCGGCAAGTCGGCCTACGGCCTCACGTTCCCGCTGCTCCTCGACTCGTCGGGCAGGAAGTTCGGCAAGAGCGAGGGCAACGCGCTTTTCATGAACGGCGAGATGACGCCCGTGTTCGACTGGTACCAGTACTTCCTTAGGACGCCCGACGCAGACGTCATTCGCTACCTCAAGGTCTTCTCAATGAGGCCGCTCGGCGAAATCGCGGCGCTTGAGGCCGAGATGAAGTCGCACCCCGAGTCTCGCATCCCGCAGAAGGCGCTCGCCGAGGAGCTCACGCTCCTCGTCCACGGCGAGGAAGGGCTCAAGAAGGCCCGAGAGGCGACCGAGGCTCTCTACGCGAAGAAGAGCGCCGCGGACGTAGCAAAGGCCGAGGATGTTCCGAGCGCGACGGTCGCGCTCGCCGACTGCGCCGGCAAGCCCGTCTTCGCCGTCGCTGCGGCGGCCGGGATGTTCAAGTCGAACGGCGAGGCGCGGCGCATGGCCGCGCAGGGCGGCCTCTCCCTCAACGACGCGAAGATCGACGCCAACCGCCTCTTTGCCGCAGAAGACGTGAAGGACGGCGTCGCCGTCCTCCGCTCCGGAAAGAAGAACTACTTCGTGCTGAAGTTCTCGTGAAAACCATCGAGAGATACGTATTTGGATCATTCCTCTCGAGCTTCCTGCTCGCGTTCCTCGTGCTGTCCTTCGTCATAACGATAGGGCTCATGGTGCAGATAGTCGGGTTCATCCTCGAGGGCGTGTCTCCGTCCCTGATTGGTAGCTTCGCGCTCGTGAGCTTTCCCGAGACGATGCAGTGGACGATGCCGCTTGCGCTTCTCGTGTCGAGCGTCCTCGTCTTCTCGCGCATGAGCGCCGACAGCGAGATTGCCGCGATGCGCGCGTGCGGCGTGAACCTGCTGTCGGTCATGAAGTGGCCGGTCGCGTTTTCGCTCCTCTGCGCGGCGCTCGGGTTCTACATAAACAACGAGGTTGTGCCGCGCGGGCACGAGGTTCGCCGCAGCCTTAAGACAAAAGTGTCCGTGAGCACGGGGATAGACCTGCTTGAGCCCGGGCACGTCATAGACGACTTCCCGAAGATGAAGTTCTACTTCGGCGCGAAGGAGGGCAACTGGCTCTATGACATCGTCGTTATGGATTATTCCCAGAAGGTAGACCGCATGATAACCGCCTCGAAGGCGCTCGTGACGAGCGAGGGGAAGGACCTGCGCCTAGATCTCTACCAGATGACGGTTGACCCGCTCGACGAGGAGCACCCGACGATGGCCCGCGCAAGCCGCTTCCCCTACGTGGTGAAGGACGCGATAAAGGAAGTCAAGTACAGCAAGAAGGACAAGGACCTCGACTTCGGCGAGATACTGGAGAAGATGGAGCTGCAGAAGAAGTTCGTCGCCGCCGCTCACGGGAAGAGCAAGACCGCAGGCACCGAGAAGAACCTGCGCAAGCGCGACCTCTCGAAGACGCGCACCGAGTTCTCCAAGCGCTTCGTGTTCGCAATGGCCTCGTTCTGCTTCGTCCTCGTCGGCATTCCCCTCGGCATAAAGGCCCAGCGCAAGGAGAGCACCGTCGGCATGGCCATATCGCTCGCCGTCTCGCTTGCCTACTACATGGTTGTGATACTCATGCTCTCGGCACAGAAGAACTTTGCGATCAGGCCGGATCTGCTGATCTGGCTTCCGGTTCCCGCGTGTCTCGCGATGGCGGCGTACCTGCTGCCGAGGAACCTGTAGAAGGGTTGAAGGGTTGAAAAGTTGAAAGGTTGGAAAGCTGCCATGAAAATTCATCCTACAGCAATAGTCGAAGACGGCGCGCAACTCGGCGCGGACGTCGAGGTCGGCCCCTATGCGCACATCGGGCGCGACGTCAGGATCGGCGACGGCACCGTCGTCAAGCAGGGCGCGATATTAGACGGCCACACGACAATCGGCTCGATGTGCCAGATATTCCCCTACGCCTGCATCGGCATGAAGACGCAGGACCTCAAGTACAAGGACGGCTCCGTCTCGTACGTCGAGATTGGCGACCGCACGGTGATACGCGAGTTCGCGACCGTGCACCTCGGCACGGCCGACGGCGAGCGGACGGTAATCGGCTCCGACTGCCTCTTCATGTGCTACTGCCATGCGGCGCACGGCGTCATCCTCGGCAACCACTGCATCTGCTCTAACTCCGTGCAGCTCGCGGGTGACGTCCACCTAAACGACTGGGCAATCGTCGGTGGCTGCGCGGCGGCGCACCAGTTCTGCACCGTCGGCGAGCACGCCATGGTCGGCGGCATGACGAAGATACGCCAGGACGCGCCGCCGTTCATGCTCGTCGACATGGTCGAGGGCGCGATGAAGGTCATCGGCGTCAACGTGGTCGGGCTCACCAGGCGCGGCTTCTCGCGCGAGGCGATACAGGCCCTCAAGGAGGCGCACCGCTTCCTATACCGCGACGGCCTGAACCGCTCGCAGGCGCTCGACCGCGTCGAGCACGACGTAGAGCAGACGCCCGAGGTGCAGCGTCTCGTCGCGTTCTACCGCAACTCCCAGCGCGGCGTCGCCTGAGTCCGGAAAGATGCGCGGGAACAGGCATGGCGTGATGCGCATGACGGCGCTGTTCGCGGCGGCGGCGGTTGCCGTTGCGGCCAATGCAAAGGACGCGGGGGAACTATTCAGGGGTTCGCAGTGGATTGCCCAGCCCGACGCCCTTGGCGCGGCGGCGCCGCGCTTCACGACGACGTTCAAAGTGGATCGTAACGGCCCAGCTGAGATCGCCATCTGCGGACTTGGCCAGTATGTCGCGACGCTTAACGGCAAGCCGCTCGGACGCGGCGACGAGTTCAACCTCCCTGGCTGGACGCGCACGACGAAGACGTGCTTCTACAACGTGTTCACGCCCGCGCTCAAGGCGGGCGAGGAGAACGAGCTTTCCATAACGCTCGGCAACGGCATGTACAACGTGCAGAAACCGGGCCCCGGCCTCTACACGAAGTTCACGGGCAGCGAGGGCGAGAAGAAGCTCATCGTAGGCGGAGTCGTTGAATCGTCGGTGGATGGGTGGAAGGTCGCGCCGAGCGAGGTCGTGCGGACGCATGTATACAGCGGCGACGACATCGACCACAGGGTTCCGATGGACGCGCGCCAGGGCGTCGCTCCCGTCGCGGCGGAGGCGCCGAAGGGCGGGCTTCGCGAGGCGCCGTTCGTGTGTCGGTTGCAGGAGGTGAAAAAGCCCGTTAGGACGATGCGCGTTTCCGACACCGAGCAGACGGTTGATTTCGGGCAAAACGCCGCGTATGTGCCGACCGTCGTCGCGAACGGTCCGCGCGGCAGCCGCGTCGAGATCCAGTTCTCGGAGATTCCGCTCGGGCCCGGCGAGACGCGCATCACGAAGAGGCCGGGCGGATACGGCAGCACGGTCGCGCGCTGTGCGTTCACGCTTGCGGGCAATGGCGACGAGACGTTCACGCCTCCGTTCTTCTACTACGGCTTCCGCTACATGAAGGTGCTTCTCTTCCCGGCGGGGAAGGGCGGGGCTCTCCCGAAGCTTGTTGCGTCGAGCGCGCGCGTCGTAATGGCGGACGCGCCGCGCGCGGGATCGTTCGAGTGTTCGATCGAGCTCTTCAACCAGATACACGACATCTGCTGGTGGGCGCAGCGCTCGAACATGCAGAGCGTGTTCACCGACTGCCCGCACCGCGAGAAGCTCGGCTGGCAGGAGCAGGACCACATCCACGCCGAGCAGATACGCTGGGGCTGGAACGCGGACGCGATGTTCGCGAAGACGTGCATGGACCTTGCGGACTCGCAGCTTGCAAACGGCATGGTGCCGGATATCGCGCCGGAGTACACGGTGTTCAACGGCGGCTTCCGCCATTCGATTGAATGGGGCGCGTCGATGATCCAGATTCCGTGGCAGCAGTACGAGTGGACCGGCGACGATTCGCTCATACGCAGGCACTACGACAGCATGGTCGCCTACCACAAATACATCCGCGCGCAGTCGCAGAATCCCGCGCGCGGCCTCTTCATCACGCCCGGCGGGCTCGGCGACTGGTATCAGGGGACTGTCTCCGTCGAGAAGCGTCCGCTTCGCAAGACGTCCATAGACTTCACGGCCACGGCCTTCTACTACTTGAACGCCGCGACGCTCGCGAAGTGCGCGGAGATGCTGGGCAAGGGCGACGAGGCCGCAGCGTTCCGCACCGAGGCGGAGAACATCAAGAGGGCGTTCAACGCGAAGTGGTGGCATCCCGAGACGCACTGCTACGAGAACAATTCGCAGACCGCGAACTCTATGGCGATCGCGTTCGGGCTTTCCGATCCGGCGGAGACCGCCGCAATCGTCTCCAACATCGTGGAGGACGTGCGCGGACGCGGCGCGGTCGGCACGGGCGAGATTGGCTATCCGTACCTCCTGCAAGTGCTGATGGAGAACGGGCAGAACGACGTGATTTTTGCGATGACGGCGGATACGACGAAGCCCGGCTACGGCTACATGGTCGCGAAGGGCAACACGTCGTGCCACGAGGCGTGGGACGCAAGGCCGTCCGTCTCCCACAACCACTTCATGATGGCGGACATCGTGAACTGGTTCTACGGCGCGCTCGGCGGCATCAAGCGCACGGCCCCCGGCTTCAAGACGTTTGTCGTCGCACCGGAGTTCTTGCCGGGGCTCGACTGGGTGAAGGTGCGCCATGCCGTCGCGGGTGGCGACATCCGTGTTGAATGGCGACGCGTTGGCGGAGGAATCGAGGTCAAGGTGTCCGTGCCGAAGGGGACGACTGCGACCGTTCGTCTGCCGGGTCTTCCCGACACGAAACAGGGCCCTGGAGACAGGACGTACGCCGTGGACGTGAAAAACCTGATGGCAGACTCGGCTTTGTTTTGCTATACTATTGACGATGAACATCAACGACATTGTAAAGACGCTTGACGGCACGCTCGTCGCCGGCGGAGATTCCGACCGCACGGTCGGCACGGTCGTCGCGAACGACCTCATGAGCGACGTCCTCCTCAACGACGGGGACGACATCCTGCTTCTCACCTCGCTCGCCTCCGACCAGGCGATCAGGACTGCGAACATCGTCGGCGCCATGTGCGTCGTCGTGCACAACGCGAAGCCGCTGCCGCAGACGATGTGCCAGGTCGCCGACACGCTTGGCATTCCGCTCGTGAGCTCGCCGCTCTCGAAGTACGAGAGCTGCGTGCGCATCCACGACTTCCTCAAGGCCGAAGCCGAGGCGTAATGGAGTACAAGCCGACGATCTTGAGCGGCGGCGAAAGCCGCAGCGACGACCAGATAATGGCCGCGCACGAGCGCAAGCATGTACGCCGCGTCTCCGGGCCGGGGCTTCCCGGTTCCGACGGGCAGGGCGAGCCGCTCGTCATAATGGAGCTTCTGCAGCGCCTACGCGTCAAGGACGTGATGCGCGACCACGACATAATCTCCGTTGTCCGCACCGACACGATGCACTTCGCGCAGAACCTGATGAAGCGCAACCACATTTCGGGCGTGCCCGTGGTGGAAGGCAAGCGTCTCTTTGGCATCGTCTCGATCAACGACATCATCATGGCGCTTGAAGGCGGCTGGATAGGCGACCCGTGCCAAAAGCACATGGCGACGAACCTCGTCGTCCTCGAGGAGGACATGCCGCTTGCCTTTGCGCTCAAGTATTTCGAGAACTACATCTTCGGGCGCTTCCCGGTGCTCAACAAGGAGCGCGACTTGGTCGGCATCGTATCGCAACGCGACGTCACGCGTGTAATGATGCGCGAACTCACTAAGGAGCTGACGCGGCTTGAGGGCGGGGCAGGACACGCCGTTCCCGAGGGTGGCTCGACCGAGAAGTCGGAAGGGGCACTTCCCTACTACTCGATGCGCCAGTTCGTCGTCGTCCGCAACGACCTCCAGAACGCAGGCAAGGCCGCGAACGAGATAAAGAAGATGCTCGCCGAGGCCGGCGTCGAGAAGAAGATAATACGCCGCATCGCCGTCGCGGCCTACGAGCTTGAGATAAACATCTGCATCCACTCCCTCGGCGGTTCGATAACTTTCATCCTCGACAGCCACAAGGCGACGGTCATAGCCAAGGACAGGGGCCCAGGCATAAAGGACGTCGAATGGGCGCTTCGCGACGGCACTTCCACCGCGAACGACTGGATACGCTCTATGGGCTTTGGCGCCGGAATGGGGCTTTCCAACTCCAAGCGCGTCGCGGACGTCTTCGACATAAAGTCTACTGTTCCGACCGGCACGACGGTCCTCTGCGAATTCGATCTTCCGGCGAAGGCGTGACTTTTGCCGAGCGCGCCTACACCGCCGATTTTTTTACACAAGGCGGTGGAAGTTTGGTATAATCTACGCCATGAAGGAAACCATTTGCAACTTATACTTGACGGCGACATTGTCATCGCTACAAAGGCGGTGCGCACGATAGTGTTTATCAAGTAAGACGCGGGGCTACAGGGTCATGATTGCCAATGAAGAAGCTTCTCCTGCTGACCCCGCCGCTGCTGCAGCCGAATACGCCGTATCCGGCGACGATGCATTTGGCTGGGTACTTGAAGTCGCGCGGGTTTGACGTCGCACAACGCGACCTCTCGATCAAGGTCGTGCGCGACGTCCTGCTGGAATATGGCGACGAGACGACGGACGAGCTTCTTGAGTTCCTCGGCGGCCCCGCGCCCGTCGAGGCGAAGCTCGAGGCGAGCGCGGCGATAGAGGCGCTTGCGATTCGGATTCGCGACGAAGTCGACCCTGACTTCGGCTTCTCGCGCTACGCCGAGCACCTCTGCCGCGCAGTCACAGACTTCGCCGAGCTTGAGCGCAGGATACGCCGTCGCGGAGTGATCGACAAGCCACTCAAGCGCCACCTCAAGGCGGCGATGGAAGAGACTAAGCCCGCGATCGTCGGCATAACCTGTCCGTTCCCGGGCACTCTCGTCGCGGCGTTCAAGATCGCGCGCTACATAAAGCGCCGCTATCCTGGCGTCCGGCTCGTGCTTGGCGGCGGCTACGTCTCGACTGAGCTTCGCGAGATGACTGACAGGCGGCCTTACAAGTACTTCGACGAATTCCAGCTCGACGAGGGATATGCGCCGTTTGCGAAGCTGCTCGGCGACCGCAAGGCGAGCGCGGCAGATGTGCCGCTGTTCGTGAAGCCGGACTACGATGGCATCGACTGGAGCGAGTATTTCGACGTTGCCGAGACCGACAACTTCGTCACGAACCTGTGGAACTGCGGCAAGTGGGTGAAGCTCGTGATGGCGCGTGGCTGCTACTGGCGGAAGTGCGCGTTCTGCGATGTGAAGCTTCCCTACATCGGGTGTTTCCAGATGCCAAAGGCGGCGGAGATCGTAGACGCGATAGAGGAGTTCTTCGGCCATCAACCTTTCAACTTTCTGTCTGGCGTCCACTTCGTCGACGAGGCGATGCCTCCC
This sequence comes from uncultured bacterium, assembly GCA_902799385.1. Classification (GTDB taxonomy): domain Bacteria; phylum Verrucomicrobiota; class Kiritimatiellia; order RFP12; family UBA1067; genus UBA1067. The sequence continues at coordinate 11,475 of CADCAK010000042.1, forward strand.
GCCCTCGTCTCGGCGGTTTGCGACGAGATATTGCGGAGAAAGCTTGAGGTCGAGTGGTGGGGCAACATCCGCTTTGACAACGCCTTTACGCCCGCGCTCGCGAAGAAGATGGCGCGGGCGGGGTGCATTGCGGTGACTGGCGGGCTAGAGTGCGCGAACGACCGTCTTCTCAAGCTGATGAACAAGGGCATCACGTGCGCGTCGGCGGAGAAGGTTCTAAGAAGCTTCAGGGCGGCGAAGATATTCGTCCACGCCTACCTTATGTACGACTTCCCGACCGAGACGAAGGCGGAGCAGAAGGGCGCGGAGCGGTACGTAAAGTCGCTTGCGAAGAAGGGTCTCGTCCAGTCGTGCTTCTGGCACCGCTTTGCGCTCACCGTCCACTCGCCAATCGCCCGCGAGCCGGAGAAATTTGGTATAATCGTAAAACCGCTGAAGTCCAGCTTCGCGAAAAACGAACTAGAGTATGTCCGCAAGAATAGACCACGAATCGCGTCGGCTTGAAATCGCCTCAAGGGCGATGAAGCTCTTCTCGCAGGTCGGCTACGACAACGTGACGCTAATCATGATAGCGTCCTCGGCTGGCGTCGCCCGCACGGTCCTCTACCGCTACTTCCGCTCGAAGCGCGAAGTCCTCGACGCGGCGATTCTCGCGGCGACGCGGCAGATCATGAAGGACTGCAAGGCGGAGATCGCGAAGCGCGGTAAGGCGGCGGATCGCCTCGCAATGGTCTGCTTCCATGTGGCTGACGTCCTTTTCGACAAAAAGGAGTTCCTGTCCGCGATATTCGATTTCGTCCTGTCGATGGTCCGCGCAGGCGAAGACATGAGCCCGCGCATCACGCGCTTTACCGGCGGTATCAAGGCGGTTTTCACGAAACTCTTGACCGAGGGAGTGATCAATGGAGAGTTCCTGCCGGAAGTGGACCCCGAGCGCACTGCCGAAGGGCTTTACGCGATTCTTGAGTCGTGCGTCCTAAGGATCGTTCTCGGCACGGAGAGCAGTTCCGCCAATGTCAAGGTGCGCGTCTCCGACATGATCCGCTCGATTTCCGCCTAAAGGTCTTTAGCCACAAAGGTCACAAAGAGCACATAGTAGATACGGAATTACAAGTTCCTATGTGATCTATGTGTTCTTCGTGGCTAAAAATACTAAGAATTTGCGTAAAACTCTCAATCTTACAAGAATCTTGTTTCCCCTATTGACATTTGCGACAGAAAAGCATATAATGTCGCACTGTTACACGTAAACAGGTAATAAACACCTTATCAACAAAAGGAGTAATCATAATGAAGAAGCTTATGGTATTGGCTACGGCAGTCTTTGCGGCGTCTGCTGCGGTGGCGTCTGGTTTTGCACTTTACGAGCCTACGGCCATTGGCACATCTTACGGCGGGGCGTTGCTCGGCAGGGGTCTTGACGGCTCCGCCAACTCGATCAACCCGGCGACGCTTGACGACATCACGAACATCACGGTCCAGGTCGGCTTCGTCACAGAGCATCCGCGCGGGCGCATTGGAATTTCCCGTGACGGCAGGAAATACTCGTGCTCGCCGATGGATCCCGGCTTTTTCGTCCTTCCTCATTTCCAGGTCGTCGCTCCTGCGCTCTGGGGCCTCACGTTCGGCCTCGGCATTACTCCCGAATACGGCCTCGGCACGCGCTACTCCCATAACAACATCATGACATGGAGCTCGAAGCAGACGACGATCGAGGGCTTCGTGATCAACCCGAACGTCTCCTACCGCATTACCGACGACTGGTCTGTCGGCCTTGGCGCGCGTCTTCTCTACTTCGACTTTGAGCAGTACTCCTATCCGATGTCGTACCTTGCGGACACCAACCCGCAGTACGGGATGATTCGCAACCACCTGCACGGCAACAACGGCCTTTCCTCGTGCGGCTGGCAGATCGGTACTCGCTACAAGGTTCTCGACAACCTCTCCGTCGGTGCGGTCTACAAGTCCAAGATTGACACGCGCGTGAAGGGCCACTCGAACCTTCGCATGCCAGGTTACGTCCTTGGCGGCACGGCTTCGGCGAACCTCGACATTCCGCAGTCTATTGCCGCTGGCGTCAACTGGGACATCACGTCCGACTGGCATCTCGGCGCGATGGTTTCGTGGACCGACTGGTCCGAGCTCGACACGCTCCTCTTCAAGCTGCCCGCCTCGCAGGGCAACAAGAACATCAAGCTGAACTGGCACGACAGCTGGCGCGTCGGCATCGCCCCGTCCTGGGACTTCGCGAAGGACTGGACTGCCGTTGTCTCCTACGTATACGACACGAACGTCTGCTCGTACGAGCAGCAGTCCACGATGCTTCCCCCCGGCGACCGCCAGATCGTGAGCGGCGGCGTCTCGTGGCGCATTACCAAAAATCTCCAGATAGACGTCACCTACGGAATCGTCATAATGGACGCGAAGAGCATGCACATGAGGGATGCTCTTGGGCGCAATTACCGCATGGAGTGCCGTCACGGCCTCTCCCACGCCGCTGGCTGCACGCTTACCTACCGCTTCTAAGCGGCGGCGCATCGGTCGGCTTTCATTTTGCGCGGCACTTTGGTATAATCATGCGCCATGATAGCGTATGTGAGAGGCGTGCTGGCCGAGAAGGGGCCTGACCGCGTTGTTATAGAGGCCGGTGGAGTCGGCTACGAGCTGCTTATACCTGTCTCGACGTTCGACAGGCTTCCCAAGGAAGGTGGCGAGGCGAAGCTCCTCGCGTGGCACTGCGTCCGCGAGGATGACGAGATGCTCTTTGGCTTCGCGACGAAGGAGGAGCGGGAGATGTTCCTTAAGCTCACCCAGGTGAGCGGCGTCGGGCCGAAGATCGCGCTCGCGATACTCTCCGGCTCGTCAATAGGGGAGCTTTCGCTCGCGATTGCGTCGGGCAACGCCAAGAGGATCTCTTCCATCAAGGGCGTCGGCAAGAAGACGGCCGAGAAGATATGCGTAGAGCTGAAGGACAAGGTCAACGCAATCGAGGCGCTTGCCGCCACGTCTCGCCGCGGCGGAAACGACGCGAAGACACCGATTCTTCATGACGCGATCCTTGCGTTGACGGCGCTTGGCTTCGGCGAGGAGACGGCGAACAAGATGGTTTCGAAGGTGCTAGCCGACAATCCGTCCGTCAAGGACGTCGAGACGCTCGTGCGCCTCGCTCTTGCAGGTAGATGAAACATAAACAACTTCAACATTTATGTTAGCCACAAAGAACACAAAGAACACATAGAGGTGCGCCATTCGGCGCACGGGGTTTGGGGCAGCGCCCCAGGTCCTTGTGAACTTTGTGAACCTTTGTGGCAAAACATTCAAACGAAAGAAAGGACAATAGATGAAAAAGACAATGTTGCTTGGTGCGTTCTGCTTGGTGGCGCTCGTTGCGCTTGCGGAGCGCGAGTACGTCTGGCCCGAGGGCAGGATGCCCGACGCGCAGGATCACCAGATCGCCGCGATGACGAACGAGAAGGAGAAGGGTAAGTCCCCCTATCTCGACTGGTGCCCCGCACCTGCGAAACCGAACGGCTGCTGCATGATCCTCATTTCAGGCGGTGGCTATTTCAACTGCTGCGATGTAGGGCTCGTTCAGATGTGGGGGCGCAAGTTCACTGAGATTGGCTTCCAGTGCGTCAACTTCGTATACAGGACGCCGCGTCCGAACGGCCTGCCGATTCACCAGAGCGCGTGGGAGGACGGCCAGCGTGCCGTGCGGCTCGTCCGCTCTCAGGCCGCGAAGCGCGGTTATAATCCCGAGAAGATAGGCACGATCTCGATGTCGGCGGGCTCGCACCTCGCGACGCTCCTCGCAACGAGCGCGCTCACGCCCGCCTACGAGAAGGTCGACGAGCTTGACGAAGTTCCCTGCCACATCAACTGGGCCATCACGGGAGCAATCGCTTACGCGGTGACGGACGGCATCGGCACGCCCAACACGCGCAACGGGCAG
>CADCAK010000043.1 GCA_902799385.1 uncultured bacterium
CGTCGCCTGTGCCGCCGTCACGGTGTTGTACACGTTGTCGAGCGCAACGAAGTTGACGCCGTTGACTACCGTCGACTGAAGCAAATTGTCGAACGGGAACGCCGCCGCAACCTTGTCCCGCGTCTCGCCCTTGCCGAGTTCGCTCTCCTTGGCCTTCTCCTGCCCATGGTAGTATTCGTGGTTGCCGAGGCATCCCCCCATCGCCGCGCCGCCCTCGCCGTAGTATTTCCGCACAAGGTCGAAGTTCGCCTCGCTTTGTCCGTCGATCATGTCGCCCGTGTGCATCACGTAGTCGACATGCTGCTTCGCCCATGCGAGCGAATCCCTCAGAGCCTCCTCCTGGCGGCCTCCGAAAGTCCTTGCGCGACGCTCCATGTATTTCCTCGTCCACTCGCTCTCATGCCCGTACGCCGCCGTAAGATGCGTGTCGGAAATGTGCAGGACCGAAAACGGCCTTTCAGCCCCGGCGTCGATATGCTGGTAGCCGATTGAAAGCCGCTCCCATCTGCCGCGCTTCGGGAATAGCCCGGCGTCGTCAGCGAACGCAGGCAATGCGGATGTCGCCACAAGCCCGCCGAACGACGCGCCGCCAACCAGAAAACCTCGTCTCGTTACCGTCATTTTGCGTACCCATCCCCAATGCGGCGCAATGCTCCGCTCGCCCAAAGCAGGCAACCGCCGTACTTTCGGGGGCATTATAGCATTTTACATTAAGCACCGTCAAGCAAGCCGCAGGAAGTTACTTTGCGATGAACACCCCTATTAGGATCAGCGCCCCTCCGAGGATGCCGGAAATCGTCAGCGGCTCGCCAAGGAACATGACAGCGAACGCCACGCCGACGATTGGCGTGAAATAGAGCCCGATGGTCGCCTTGACCATGCCTATCGCCTTGCATGCAAAGTTCCACATCGCGAAGCTCGCGGCGGATGCGACCAATCCGAGGAACGCGAAGTTCGCCCAGTTGCCGATGGACGAAAAGCGCGTGGCGTTCTCCGCCGAGGCAAGCGTCACGCCGAACACGCCGTCCAGGGAATGGGCTCCGCATTCCGTCGCGCCCCACAGCGCGAACGGAGCCATTATGACGAGCGACCATGCGAACGACTTCCTCATTGCCGTAATCGGCGCGACGCCGTGCGCGTTGGCGATATCCACGAGGATGGAGTAGAATCCCCACGACAGCATGGCGAGCAAGGCCATCAGGTCGCCCAGGGGACTCACCCGCAGCTCTATCGTGGAACCAACGCTGACTACAGCAACGCCGCAGATTGCAATGAGCGAACCGACGACGAGCGGGATGGAAAGCGACCTGTCCTTGAGGACTATCCGCGCTATTACGGCCGTTGCGATCGGCACGAACGAGACGAGGATTGCCACGTTGCTCGCGTTGGTGTAGTAGATGGCGCAGTTCTCTAGGAATTGGTACGCCGCGATGCCGGTGAACCCCATCCCGACGAAAAGCCACTCGCTGCACACGGCCGGGCGGGACGTACCCGCTCCGCCGCGTCTCCCAAGGCATTCCACGCTCCACAGCGCCGCCCATGCCATCACGAAGCGGACAATCAATATCTCGAACGCCGAGAAGTCAAGGAGAAGCGCGCGCGTGCTCGCGAACGTGACACTCCATACGACGATCACAAACGCCGCCGCAAGATATGCGACTAACTTCATTATTGTTGCGTATTATACCAAAAAGGCCCCCGACAGGAGGCGAGGGAGGTAGTGAAGTAGTTGCCGAACTGAACGCCGTTGCCCAGCTTGAACTCGTGAGCCATCTGCTGGGCAATGCCCTCAGCGCGCCGCCGCGACCGACATTGAGAGCCTCGGCGGAGGCAGAAGCCTTGGCGGAGTGGCACTACGAGAATCTGAACGCTCTCGTATTCACCGCGCGCGAGGCGGACGCACACCTCTTCGGCGCCGCGCCCCCACTTCATGAACCTTCGCGAACTGTATGACCGCCGACAGCGGGAAGTGGTCGGAGGGATACAGCTGCGTCCCCGGCCTCGCGTCATCATGGGTGACATACGACAGCACCCTCGTCCCCTCCGAGACGTAGATGTAGTCGATGCGCGCTCCGCAGTCCTCCCACCTATGCTTCCCGTTTTTCTTCGTGGCGTCCGGCGAGCCCTTGCGCGCATTGCGGATGTTCTCGGGCCTCTTGAGCGCGTCCACGGTGGAGTATTCCTTGTCGCGCCAGGACCAGCCTGAGAACGTGCGCCAGGATCCCTTGGGCGGCGTCTCGGAAATGTAAAGCGCATTCTTCAGGAGCTTCGACACGGCAATCGCCGGCGCCTCCGTCTCGCGGCAGTTGTGGTCGCCTGTGAACACCACTGGCGTCCCCGCAGGCGCAAACTCGCGCATCCTGCGGATGATGAGGAGCATCCCCTCCTTGCGGGCGAGCTCGCTTATGTGGTCGGTGTGAGTGTTGGCGAAGCAAAACGACGAGCCTGTGCGCCTGTCCTTCAGCAGCGCCCACGAGCAGACGCGCGGGCAGGCCGCACCCCAGCCCTTGACACCGGGCACATCCGGCGTCTCGGAAAGCCAGAACGTCCCGGACTTCAGGAGCTCGAAGCGGTCGGCGCGGTAGCAGACCGGCGACGCCTCGCCGCTAATCCTGTCAGCGTTGCGGTACTCGCCGACCATCCTGTACTGCGGCAGGGCGTTGGTTATGTAGGCGGCCTGGTTGGGGCACACCTCCTGGAGGCCTACGACGTCGAAGTCGATTTTGCGCATGAGGTCGACCATGTCGGCCTTGCGCTCGTCCCAGGCGTTGGGCGTGCCTAAGTCGGCGCCCGGCGTCCTGATGTTGTATGATCCGACGCGCAGCGTCGCCACGGCGGGCTCTGCGGCCTGCGTGCCGCCTCCGCCTTGCCCTGGTGCCGGGGCGTTGTTGCACGACGTGCAGATGAGCGCAAGTGCCGCCAGAGGCACCAGCGCGAACAGTTTAAGGGTCTGAAGTCTTCTCATTTCCTCGTTCTCCTTTGCATTGCTATTGCGCAAATGATACCACATTCTCACCCTCGGCACAAGGGGGTATTTTCAGTGAGAATGGTAATGAGAAAATGACACTTTAGACAGACAAATGCTACACAGAGTCATGTCATTTCACCTCCTTGTCACGAGAAGAGGCGATACTACCCCACTTGAGGAGAGGGGAATGCCACCTCCTCGGTCAAACCTTTTTACAAACGGTCAGTCAGTGAACGCCGGCATGGGCGGCGGCTGAAGGTTGAAGGCCGCGCTCACGAGCTTGCCGAGCGCGTCGTCCCTCGAAAGTGCCGAGTCTGGAACGTCGATGACCGGCTCCGCCGAGGAAATGCCGATCGGCGCATTGGTAATCGTGACGGCGCCCTTCGTTTCGCGGCCCGCACCGAAGTCCTTCGGCTGCGCCACGCGCTCCGCGCCGTTCGCGTTCATAGTCTCGAGGCCAAGCCCGACGTTGCCAAAACCCTTGCCGTTAAGATTGATTTCCATTGCCTTGTCTCCTTATTTAGGTATTCGCCTTGTCTACACGCATGCCGCTAAAAGGTTACACGCAAATCAGAAAGAATCTCCTTCAACTTCTCCTTTGCACGGAAAATGCGCACTTTGACGAGATTTTCGCTAACTCCCGTCTGATTTGATATCTCGTGAATCGACATTTCACCGACTTGGAACATCGTATACGCCTCGCGAAGAATGGGCGGAAGCTTCGAAAACGCCTCGGCAAGGCGGCTTCTAAGGTATTCAGCATCGGACTGCGAAGTACTGCGGTGCTGCGGCAAGGCGCTTAGGGGCATGCCCGCGCCTGTGCCCGGCGTCTCGGCGTCGTCCCCGCCGCCCTCGTCTGGGTCGCGCATTTCCCCGACAAACGTCAGGCGCGAGTTGTCGCGCGCGAGGTTCTTGCGGAGATTGCGGGCAATCGTGAATGCAAGGCCAGAAATCGAGTCTGCGTCGTCGCGCAAGTCGTCACGCATTTTCCATATCTTAAGGAAGGTGCTTTGCACCAGGTCGCACGCCTCGTGGTACTGGCTGCCCGAGGCGACAAGCCAGTTCATCAGCTTCGGCGCTATGGCCTTGTAGAGCTTTTCCATGTCTTTCATGATGTGACTTCTCCCGTTATTCCGTTTCCCCCGCGTCCACCGCGCCCACCTCTTGAGGCAGCTCGTCCAACGTCACGCTGTCGAGCTCTTCCTCTTCCTTTTTGGCGTCCTGAAGCTGCTTGGCCCACTTGAGGACCTCGGCGACCGGCTCGATCAGCGATTCCGGTATGAAATCCTCAAGCCTGCCCTCGGCGTACAGGGACCGGGCAAGCGGCTTGTCTTCAATCACGGGAATGCCCTCGGCAAGCGCCGTCTCGCGGATTATCCGCGCCGTCTCCCCGGAACCGAGCGCGCAGATGCGCGGCAGCGGGGCCTCATCCGCATTGAAGCGTATCCCGACGGCGAGGCGCGTCGGGTTGGTCACGACTACGGACGACTTCTTCGCCGCCTTCACCGGGTCGGGGCCGTTCAGTATCTCGTCACGGAACTGCCGCTGGGCCTGCTTGATCTCCGCCGAGCCTTCCATCTCCTTGTATTCGCGCTTCACCTCGTCCTTCGTCATCATCATCTGCTTCGTGAAGTTGCGCCCCTGAAAGAGCCGGTCCACGACGGCGATCACGATGTAGCCGAAGGACGTGTAGACCGCAAGGCGCTTCAGCATGAGCTTGAGGCTGGGGAAGATGTCGTCCACCGTGCCGTAGCACATAGTGAGGAGTTCGGGGACGCTCGCCCAGATTATCTTGTAGAGGAGATAGCCGAGGAAGCAGACCTTCACGATGTTCTTGAGGAACTCGAAGAAGTTCTTCATGCAGAATATCTTCTTCGCGCCCTCGACGGGATTGAGCTTCTCCATCTTCGGTATGATCGGCTCCAGGGTGAAGAGGAAGCCTATCTGGGCCGTATTGGCGGCGATACCGATGACGGCCGCGACAAGGACGAAGATGAAGGAATGCTTGCAAATCACGAACGCGGTCATCCCCATCGCCTGCCGCGTCGCGGAGAAGGGATCGCCGCCCGCGCGGTCCCCTATGTAGCCGAGGAGCATCGAGGCGTCGTCGACTAGCGCTATGCCCATCCAGCCAAGAAGCACGAACAGCACGACCAGGATCGCCGTCGAGACAATGTCCTTCGACGTGCATACCTGCCCCTTCTGCCGCGCGTCGCGCAGCTTCTTCGGGGTGGGCATCTCGGTCTTCTCGCCAGTAGACTCGGCCATGGGGGGTTGGATGGTTTAGTAGTTGGGTGGTTGGATTATCCGCCTAGAAGTCCCTGGACCGGGGCAAGGATATCCGTGTCCTTGGTGTACATAAGCATGTCCATTATGAAGGGAAGGTAGACGACCAGCATGGCGACGCCAAGCGCGGACTTGACGGGCATTGAGAGGAAGAACACGTTGAGCTGGGGCGCCGTGCGGTTTACGAGGCCGAGGCCTATTGTGGCGAGGAACATCACGATTATCACGGGTGCCGAGATCACGACCGTGGCCTTCAGCATGCCGTCGACGGCTCCGAGCATCTGCACGGGCGCACCGGGAGCGAAGGAGAGGCCTTCTGCGAACACTGGCCATATCGCGTAGCTCTTGTAGAGCGCCGCAAGGAAGAAGAGGACGGCACCGCTGACAAAAAACACGGTCGAGACTATCTGGGTGAAGAAGATGCCGGTCGTTGAGACCTGCGCTCCGGAAAGCGGCGAATACACCTCGCCCATCGTCGCGCCGCGCTGGTTGTCTATGAAGTTGCCTATGTTCTCCGCGACCCAGAAGGGAACCGCCGCGAAAAAGCCGAGCAGGAACCCTATGAGCGCCTCCTTGAAGGCGAGGACCGAGAACATCCACAGGTTCGGCTCGCCCGGCGGCATGGCGTCCTTCACGAACGGGACCACGAGGCACGCAAAGCCGAATACGGCGACCCGCCGCGCGATGCCCGGGATCATGGAGTCCGTCAGCGCCGGACAGATCGCGAACGCCGCCCCGATTCTCGCCATGGCAAGAACCGCCGCAAGAATCCAGCGATGGAACTCAATGTATGGCATGGACTACCGCAACAGCGCGAAGTGGGTGAAGATGTCCTGGGTGTAGAGAAGAAGCGACGAGCCAAGCCACGACGCGCAGGCAAGAAGCGTGAGGGAAATCGCGATAAGCTTCACGGCGAAGCCAAGCGTCTGCTCCTGTATCTGAGTGAGAGCCTGAAGAAGGGAGACGATGATGCCGATCACCGTCGCCACCAGGATCGGAATCAGCGAGAGCCTGAGGATGATGATGAGGCATGTTTTGGCGTAATCAAGTATTTGAGCTTGGCTCATAACACTCCTTCAAACCTTTCAACCTTTCCACTTTACGCTTTGCACTTTCCACTTTACACTTTCAACTTTACACTTTTAGATCATGTACCCCTTCACAAGACCCTGTATGAGAAGCGTCCAGCCGTTGACCATGACGAACAGCAGCAGCTTGAACGGCAGGGAGATCGTCACTGGCGAGACCATCATCATGCCCATCGCGAGAAGGATGTTGGATACGATGATGTCGATCGCGATGAACGGCAGGTAGACGAGAAAGCCTATCTGGAACGCCTTTGTGAGCTCTGAGACGCAGAACGCCGGAAGAAGGATCGCGAAGCTTTCAGGATCGACCACGGCCGGCTCGCCGTCCTTGCCCCATAGCATCTCGGCGGTGTTGATGAAGAAGGCGCGCTCACGCGGCGCCGTGTGGCGGGAGAGGAACACCCTGAACGGCTCGGCCGCCTTTGCAATGTCCATGGACGAGAAGTCAATCGTCGCCGGAGCAGGGGGCGTCTGCCCTGCTGCGGCCGGCGCGGAGGCGGAGGCGGAGGCCCTGGACTTCTGCGCATCGGTGATCACGCCCCACGACTCGCTCGCGACCGGCGCCATGATGTAGAACGTCAGTATCACCGCAAGCGCGTTTACGACCATGTTCGGCGGGATGGACTGGATGCCAAGCGCGTTCCTGATGAGCGAGATGACGACAACTATCTTAAGGTAGCTCGTCGCGACCATCGCCACAAGCGGAAGGAGCGACAGCCCTACGAGAACCAGTATGAGTGAAAATGGGTCTGTTTGAAACATGGCGATTGGTGTATGGCGGTTATGGGGTTGTTGATTCGACGATGAATGCCGACTGGTCGCCAAGGCGGTCGAGCCGGCCCGTCGCGACGGCCTTGCCGCCAACAAGAAGCTTCAGCGGGCCAGACGGCTTGGCGTCGAAGGGATGCGGCGCATCTGCCGCGTCGAGGACCTCGCCAAGAGCGATGTCGGCAGGTTCGGCGTCTACGACCCTGACAAGCTCCCCCGCGTCATAGCGAGACACGCCCCCTTCGCCGACGGCAAAGCGCCCGTCTACGACAAGCCCGGGAGGGACGGTGCCGATCTCTGGCAAGAGCACCGCATCTCCGACGGCAAGCCCTGCGACGTCGGACTGCGGAAGCGCAAAGGCGGCGTACTCCGCCACGGCGCGGAGCGACATAGAGCGTATCGACTCGTGAGAGAGGTCGAGGTTCCTGAGATTGCCGAGCGCCGAAACGACGGCGGGTGTGCGGGTGATCGCAAAAACAACGTCGGCGACCTGCGCGAACAGAGTTCGCGCATCAGGACTGTCGGACGCCGCAAGCCCGACGAGCCTGAGCCGCCTGTGGACGGCGTTTTCAATAAGCTGGAAGACGGCGCCTGCGTCCTTCTCGACAAGCGCAAGCAAGATAGGCTCGGGGACGTCGGCGCGGCTGTCCCAGACGGCTTCCAGCTCCTTGAAGCGCGGGCAGCGCCCGAGGGAGAGGACATGGGGCTCGTCGTCAAGCGTTATCAAAAGGTCGATGGCGTCGGCAGGAGGCAACGCGCCGAGGACGAGCATCACGCTCTCGTCGCCAAGCCGACACGGCATCGCAAACGCAGGCGAATCCACTATTGCGTCTGCTGCGAGTCTGGACCACTGCGGAAGCGCAGAAAGTATCTCAAACGGCTTCATTTTCCTTTCCTTTCCTGACTGAAACAGTGACATGGCGGAAGACGGCGACATGCTCTGCAAGAGCCGTCTCAAGGCGCGGCATGGCTTCCATTGCGAGTTTCGCGACATTCGGCGTAGAGGGAACAACTTCTACGAAGAGCGCTCCGCCTTCCAAAGAAAGGCGTATCTCCGACCCGTCGAGAACTTCTGGCCTGAGCCTCACTGTCATCTGGCCTTCGCCGCGAACGAGCAACGGCGTGACTAGTATTTGGTCGGCAATCGCCTCGGCCACGTTGTTCACCACTTCCATAACGGCCTCGGTGCGCGCACTCGCAGACGAAGATACGGCAACATCCTGCGGCGCAACTGCCGCGAAATGCGCGACGGGCGCGATGGGCGCCTCAACGACGGGCACGGCAAGGGGCGTGTCTTGCGACTCGACGACGGACGACTTGGGCGTAGCGGGCGCTTCAACGACTGGCGCGGCGGGCGTCTCTGGTGCCTCAACGACAGGCGCGGCGATTGGTGCAGATTGCGCAGCGGGCGCTTCAACAGTTGGTGTCGCTGGCACAGAGGGCGCTTCAATAACTGGCTTTTCGACGACAAGCGTCTCGATGACTGGCGCAGTTGGTGCCGCTGGCGTGGCTGACGCAACAGGCGCTTCAACGACTGGCGCGGCGGGCGTCACTGGCACCTCGACGACAGGCGCGGCGATTGGTGCAGATTGCGCAGCGAGCGCTTCAACAGTTGGCACAGCTGACGCAACAGGCGCTTCAACGACAGGCGCGGCGGACGTCACTGGCGCCTCGACGACGGGTGACGCTGGTGCGGCGATTGGTGCAGATCGCGCAGCGGGCGCTTCAACAGTTGGCACAGCTGGCGCAACGGGCGCTTCAATAACTGGCCTTTCGACGACAAGCGTCTCAATGACTGGCGCCGTTGGTGCTGCTGGCGTGGCTGACGCAACAGGCGCTTCAACAGTTGGCACAGCTGGCGCAACAGGCGCTTCAACGACAGGCGCGGCGGGCGTCATTGGTGCCTCAACGACAGGCGCGGCGATTGGCGCAGGTCGCGCAACGGGTGCCTCAACAGTTGGCACTACTGACGCAACAGGCGCTTCAACGACTGGCGCGACGGGCGTCACTGGCGCCTCGACGACGGGTGACGCTGGTGCGGCGATTGGCGCAGATTGCGTAGCGGGCGCTTCAACAGTTGGTGTCGCTGACACAACGGGCGCAACGGGCGCTTCAACGACAGGCGCGGCGATTGGCGCAGATTGCGCAGCGGGTGCATCAACAGTTGGTGTCGCTGGCACAACGGACGCTTCAATGACTGGCGCGGCAGGCGTGATAGGAGCCTCGATGACAAGAGACTCGACGACGGGCGACTTGGGCGCGGCAAGAGGCCTCTCACTGTCGGGCGCAGACATCGTTTCCACTATGCTGCCCAACGCAAGGCGAATAGAATCTGCCACCGGTTTGCCATCCGACATGGACAACAGAAAACGCCCAAGCGCGTCTGCCGTAGGCGGATTGAACGACAGCGGCCTGAGCCCGCTTGTGTCCGCGACACAAAGAGAGCCTGCGTCCGAGAAAGCCGCGCCGAACTGTATTGCACCCACTGTCATATCTCCGGCTTCCTCACAATAAAGTCCTCGAGCTCCCCTTCGGCGCGGCGCTCCTGCTCGGCAGCTTCCTCCTCCTCCCAGACGGACCTGTGCTCCTCGATCTTCATCCTGTTCTTCATCGCCACCGCAAAATTCACCCTTGCGGCCTCGGCCGCCGCCTCGCGATCCCTGAGTTCCCCTTCCGCGCGCGTCACGTTGTCGGCCTTGAGGACGCCCTCCTCGTCGATTCTCGCCACGCCTTCGTTCGCGAGGTCTATGCGCTCACGGCTCACTGGCCGCCCCATTATCGCCTCGTATATGCGCTCGCGACGCTCGTCCTTCGTCTCCTCGTACTCGGCAAGCTCGTGCTTCCTCTCGTCAAGCCTGCGCTCCGCCTCGACGACCGCCCGACGGGCGACGGTCAATTCGCCCGCAGCTCGGTCTTCTCGCATTACGCGTATGCGCAGCAGTGGCTGTAGGAAGTATGCCATTTAGTAGCTATCGACTTGTTTTTTGCCACAAAGATCACAAAGGACACAAAAGTCTTTGGGGTCATGGGGCATTGCCCCATGTTCTCTGTGTTCTATGTGTTTTTTGTGGCTAATGTTCATATGAATGTGGTTTGAAATAATGATTAGTCGGTTAGTGCTTCAAGACACTGCCTCTTTGAGTTTTTCGATAGTGTCGGCGTAGGCGGGCTTTTCGTCGAGGCCCTGTTTCAGGAAGGCGTTGACGGCACCGTTCTTCGCAACCGCCTCGTCGGTCTCGGGATCCGTCCCCTTCTTGTACTCGCCGATCTTCAGCAGTAGCTCCACCTCGGCGTACTTCGCGAGCAGCGAGCGGAGCTTCGAGGCCGCCGCCTTGTGGTCCTTGGGGATGATGGCGGACTGGCAGCGGGAGATTGACGCCAGTATGTCTATCGCCGGATAGTGGTTCTGCTGCGCTAGCTTGCGCGAGAGGATGATGTGCCCGTCGAGAATGGAGCGCGTCTCGTCGGCTATAGGCTCGGTCATGTCGTCGCCTTCGACGAGAACGGTGTAGAGCGCGGTGATGGACCCCTTGGAAGAGTTGCCCGCGCGTTCCATGAGCTTTGGAAGCTCGGAAAATACGCTCGGCGGAAAGCCGCGCCTCGTAGGCGGCTCGCCTGCGGCGAGGCCGATCTCGCGCTGAGCACGCCCGAAGCGCGTCACGGAGTCCATGAGAAGAAGGACCTTCATCCCCCTGTCGCGGAAGCTCTCGGCAATGGACGTCGCGACATACGCGGCCTTTAGACGCTCCATCGCCGGACGGTCGGACGTAGATATGACGAGCACAGATCTCTTCTGCCCCTCGGGACCAAGATCCTTCTCGATGAACTCCCTGACCTCGCGACCGCGCTCGCCGATAAGCGCGAGAACGGTGACCTCCGCCTCGGTATTGCGGATTATCGACGCGAGCAAAGTCGACTTGCCGCCGCCGGCAGCGGCGAATATCCCCATGCGCTGCCCCTCGCCGCAGGTGAGCAACCCGTCGATTGCGCGGATGCCAAGCGAAATTGGCTTCGAGATTATCCTGCGCTCAAGCGGAGAAGGCGGCTCCGCGTACACCGGGTAGTACCCGTCGGGTCGGAGAATCCCCTTCTTGTCGACGTCCATGGGACGGCCAAGCCCGTCGAGGACCCGCCCAAGAAGATGCATACCCACGGGGACCATCTGCACGTGCCGGGTCGGTATCACCTCGGTCTCAGCGGAAATGCCTATCATCGTGCCGAGAGCGGTCAGCAGGACGGCGTCGCGCGTGAACCCCACGACCTCGGCCTGGACCTCGACATCCTCCCACGGATTGCGCAGAAGACACACCTCGCCGATCTTCACGCCCGGGACCGACGCCTTGATTATCGTGCCGACGACCTGGATGACCTTGCCCTTGACGTCGATGGGCTGTGCGTCCTCGACGGCTCGGTTGAGCACCTCCGGGATATAGTCGAACGGCGTAGACATCAGCGCTCCTTGGCAATGTGCTTCTTGAGCGACCTTTCGATCGCGGCGAGCTGGCTCTCTACCGAAGCGTCGGCGACGCCTGCTTCCGTTTCGAGGACGCACGCCGGCCCCTTGAGGCGGGGGTCCTCCACGACGTCGAAAGTCTCTATCGTCGGAAACGACGCGGTAAGTTCGGAAACGCGGGCGCGCACAGTCTCGACAAGCTCTGGCGCGACCTTGAGCGTGACCTGACGCTGGGTGCGTATCACGGCGGCCATAGTCTTGCGGACAATCTGAACGACCATCTCGCGGTCGCCTATCTCGGCCACGCACGACTTTAGGGCCTTCATCACGATATCGGACATCTTCTCCTCAACATTCTCCATGAACGCCACGGACGAGTCCACGAGATCGAGCTTCTGCATCGCTATCTCGGTCTTGCCGTCCGCAATGCCCTTGTCGTACCCCTTCTGCCTCTCCGCCTCGTAGGCCGCTTTCGCGTCTTCCAGTATCTGCGCGGCCCGTGCCTCGGCAGCGGCGACTATGTCGGCGGCCGTACGGACGGTCGCCACGTCCGTGGCCTTTACGACTCGGCGGTCGGACTGCAGGACGAAATCTCCCTTGTTTATAAGCAGCATAGCTTGTACGCCTCCGGGAATTTAAGCTTGAAAAGTTTTAAAACGACAGGCAGGTCTATCTCACGCGGAGAAGCGAAGACTCGGAGATCCTTGGGAAGTTTGAACTTGGCGCGGGACACGACAGATGCGGGCAGTTTTGAAAACACGGAGAACAAGAGTCCGTAGCCATTCGCAACAACCTCGGTAACGATGTCTTCGCTCCGCGCCTCCGCGCCTCCGCGTGAGTCAAGATCCTTGAAATAAGCTATGTAGCTGAACACCTCGGGATATATGCCGCGGAGCTTGGACTTGAGTTCACGCACGACATCGCCAGAAGTGACGCGGCGAAGCGATTCCGCACAGGCAAGCGCGCCAAGCCACTTCGATACAGACTCGAGAGTCGCGCCGTCGAGAAGCAGGATGCGGCTACCGTCCTCCTTGGGAAACGCGTGGAAGCACGGCTCGACGCCAAGCGATTCAAGAATGTAGCGCTTGACGCGGGGAGAGGACATGGTTAGTCGGTTAAGTGGTTGGGCAGTTAGGTGGTTGTTCGGGGATTGGGTAGAACCTTCACTACCTAACCACTTAACTACCGAACCACCTAACCATGACTCGTGCACTTGGGGCGCAAAGTCCCAAAGGAAGTCCCTGACACGAGGCCAGAGCTTCGCGTCGCCGACAAGCGTGCGCGCATCTTCCATCGTAATCACGCCGTCCATTGCCGCGCAGCCCCCTTCTTAGACTCGATGTATCTGCTCCAGCGGCTCGCCGCCTCGCGTTCGCGCCCAGACATCTTCAGCGCACGAGCCTCGAGAAACGCTGCTGCATGGGCGAGCTCGGGCGGCACATCCGCCGAGCGAAGCGCCTCGACCGCACGCGGCGCCTCGCCGGAGTCGAGCATAAGCCCAGCGAGCGCGACCGACGCGACTCCGTCGCGCGGGTTGTCGTCTACGAGAGCGGCGCACACGGACCGTGCGCGCGCAGGCTGCCCGTGCCGCATGAACATCCATGCGGCTGTAAGCAGAAACTGTCTCTCGTCAGCGTTCATGGTTTGGTGGTTCTGTGGTTTAGTGGTGCTGTGGTTGCCTAGCTACCTAACTACTTAACTACCCAACAACTAAACTACCTAACTATTTAACTCCTTCCTTCGGCGGCGCATCCTTGAATATCGTCACCATTATCTTCTCGTACGCGAGGCCCTCGATCGCGTTCTTGACGAGCCCCTTCACGGACGGCACGATGTCCGTTATGTCGGCGTCCCAGCGCGAGCGGATCGCGACTGCCGCCGAGGACGGCTGCGCATTGCGCGCAAACGGGTCGTTCTCGGGCAGCACCACATGCACCCGCGCGTCCACGACCCCGTCGACCATGGATATCGTCCGGGCAAGATCCTGCGCGAGCGCGTCCATGAAGCGTATGCGCTCCTCGGACGGCGACGATATCATGCCCGTCTTCTTGAACACCTCGCCGATGCCCATGTGCGAACGGCGCGGAAGCCCCTTCTGCTCCAAGAGATTCACCGCTGCGGCGAACTTCCGCTCCGACACCATGACGTTCCACGAGCCCTCTTCGCCGGACTCCTTGCTGCAGGATATCCCGGCGTCGAGTAGCGCCGCCATGACGAGGTTCGCCTGCTGCTCCTGGAGCCCCGCGTGGAGCGTAGTCTCCTTGTCGCACCCCGCCAACAGCAATGCCGCCGACAGCATGGCAAATGCATACTTGGATTTCATTGTTCTCCTTTCAGACTTGCGACTTTCGACCAACGACTTTCCTACTGATTCTTCACGAGCGTCTGCACGGCGCTGGACGTCTTGTCGGCAACCTTTGTGACGACTTCCTGCTGGAACGCGAGGTTCATCACCTCGTACTGCAGTTCAACTAGCTCCCCCACCGCGGGCCCGTGCATGCGCTCCAGCTGCGAAAGCGCGCGTATCCTGTGGAGTATGCCCTGGTTGTTCGCCTGCGCAGACCGCCATGCGGCGGAAACCTCGCTTGCGAACGGTATCGGATCAACCCCCTGGGTTCCATGCACGCCCATCGCGGCCTGGAAGCGGCCCACTGCGGACGGATCGGCGACCGCCTGCGGCGAGCCGACCCCCATGCTCTGCTGGTCGAGCGCGTATGGCCCGCCAGCGGCGCGAACAGCCTCCACTATCATCGATTCTGTCATGTCAGAAGATCCCTTGCCAATTGCGCCGCCGCAGGATCGGCGGTCTGTTCAGCCGCAGCCGACAGCGGCAGTGCGGCATCTGCCTTGCGCCCCAACCGTATGAGCGCCATGCCCTTGAACGCCTGAAGCATGGCGGAAGAGGGGAATTTCGGAAGAGCGACGCGGTCTATGTAGTCCACCGCCTTGCCGAACTCCAGCATGCTGATGAAGAGGATGGCGTTCGCCACGGCGACGGACGCCTCCTCCGGGCGGAACCACTCCAGCGCCGCGAGGATCTTCGCGGCGGACCTGAAACGGTTCTGCCCGGTCGCCATAAGGGCGACGTTCAACAAGAGCTTCGCCTCTTCGCTCTCCAGGTCGAAAATCAACGGAAGTTGGAGGCGATCGAGTTGAGCGCGTCGCCCATGTTCTTGTTGATGTTCGTCATCGTGGTGAGCGCGAGGTTCCACTGCTGCAGGTCATACTGCATGCCCCACCGCGTTGATCAGCGCATTGTAGACCGCGTCCGTATGGATGTAGTCGGTCGTCGTGACATTTGCGCGAAACGGCGTGTCTGCCAGATTCTTCAGCTCCGCCGCTCCAGTTACCGATGATACTCCGTATCCCATTTTTACTCCTTGTTTGTTTTTACTGTTGAACGTCACCTTTCGGTTTCGCCTTCCGCGCTTAGCCGCCCACCCGGGTGGTCAAGCGCAAAATCTTCCTTGCGAGGGTGTTGGCCTCCCTCAGCGCCTCCGCCTTCGGGAACTCGTCCGGCGGCATACCTTCCTTCATCGCAGACTCCAGCCGCCGCCCGAGGGCGGCAAGGACCGCATCGTACCTCGCGAGCGCTGAATCCCTTTCAGGCCCCGCAAGCTCCTTTTCTATTTCGAGCAGTCTTGTCGGCTCTGTCCTATCTCTATCCATCAACCTTTCGACCTTTCAACTTTTCAACCTTTCAACCCCGCTAAGGCTTCCAAGTCAACTTCCCCGTTGCGTTTGTCACGGTCACCGCGTCGGCCTCGATCTTGACTATCACGTTCCCGTCTATCACCGCGCCTTCGAGAACGCGCGACCCGTCGCGCATAACGAGGCACGGATACGGCCTGGTCAGGATTCCGCAGACCGGTAGCGACGGCGCGGCGGCTTTCCCCTGGACGAGGCGCGGGGCGCGGGACGGAGCAAGCGGCGCCTCGCCGTCGCCCCCTCCGACCGCCGCGTCTACGGGAACCTCGCCGAAGACGACCCCGGACGCATCGACGCCGCGCAACTTCGGCATATCGGAGCCAAGCGACTCAAGCGTGCGCTTCAGATCGAGCGGCGACGGCGAAGTCCCCGCCAGTGACAACACGCGGTTCGTCGCGGCGGCGACCCTCATCGCGCCCTCGGTGATCGTAAAGAGCGCGTCGTCCGCCGCAGACTTGAACGACTCGTCGTCAGAAAGGTCGAGATCGACGCCCGGCCGGGCCTCGTAGGCCTCGGCCGTGGCGCGGAGACGCTCGGCACGCGTCTTGAAGTTGCCGGAGAGCCTTGCCTGGCCGTCGGTTTCCTCAAACTCAAGACCATATCTCGTGGCGACTTCGGAAAGCGTCATGGGCAGTGCTGCGCCTATGCCCGCACCGCCAGTCCCGCCGCCAAAATGCAACGTCTCCCGCGCATACGCAAGCGCTTTTTCCGCATAAGGACGTACAGTTGCGCGGAAGAGCCACGCAAGGGCGGCAAGCAACAGGACAAGCAGTACAACAACGACAAGGCAGCCCAGGCAACCATGGCGTTTCTTTTCCTCTCGCGGAGACGCGGAGTCGCGGAGATTTTCTTTTTCGGCTTCCGCGCTCTGCGTCTCTGCGTCTCTGCGCGAGGTTTCTTCCTTCCCACTCTGCGCCTCCGCTGTCTCTGCGTCTCTGCGCGAGGTTTCTCCCTTCTCCGGCCACTTTAGCTCTCCCCAGGGAGCGTCAGTTGGCCCAACGGCGAACGACGTGGCGCCGAGCGTCTTGACCGCAAACTGCTCAAGTCGCTCGCCGTCGACGGACACGGCGTCGCCAGTCGCCTCGATGCTCAGCGGCTCTTCGGGCAACGTCGAATCGGCAAGGACTATGTCGCATTCGTCGCCTTTGCCGAGCGTCACTGCGACGCCTTCGACAAGCGCGATTTCAGCGCCCCTGTTTGGGCCTTCGACTATCTTCAGTAAAAAGTTCATTCGCTCACTTTACACTTTACATTTTACACTTTACACTCTACAACTTCAGCCTTCCGAGCGGCTGGATGTTGATTTCGGCGCTTAGTTCCTGGAACGAGAGCACCGGCAGTTCGTAGTAGTCCTTTTCGATCATCTTGCGGAAGTAGCGCCTTATGTCCACCGAGACGATTATGACCGGCTTCTGCGGGATCTTCGCGAGGTCGCCGATGGTGCGCTTCACGACGGCGAGGATTGCGCGGACGGTCGCAGGGTCCATCGCAAGGTAGCTGCCGCCAGACGTCTGGCGCACGGACTTCCTTACCTTCTCTTCGAGGGCCGGGTCGAGAAGGTACGCGGCGACGATGTTCTGCCCGCCGGAGAACTTGTAGGATATGTACCTAGAAAGCGCCGAACGGACGTACTCCACGAGCAGCACGGTGTCCTTTTCTTTCTGGCCCCATTCGATGAGCGTCTGGGTGATGCGCTTTAGGTCGCGGATGCAGATGCCTTCCTGCACGAGGCGCTGCAGGACGTCGGTGATCTTCTGGAGCGGCAGCACGCGCTGGACCTCCTTCACGAGCTCCGGCGCCTCCTGCTCCATGTGGTCGAAGAGGATGCGCGTCTCCTGGAGCGACAGGAACTCGTGCGCATAGCGCCTGAGAACGCCTGAGAGATGGAATGAGAGGACGCCGCCGAGGTCGAGCGACCTCACGCCGGCCTCGTCGAGCTTCGGCTTGTCGCCATCCTTCACCCAGCACGTCTCGTAGCCCTGGAGGAACTGCTTGCCGCCCTCGAAGCTGACGCCGGCCGCAGACAGGTTCTCGGGCTCTTCAAGCGCAAACACGAAGCCCTTCCTGAGAGAACCCTCCGAGACGGGGACCTCGTTCACGAATATCCTGTAGCGGCCTTCCTTCATCGATGGGTTCAGCGACAGGTTTATGCCAGGAAACGGAACGCCGAGATCGTGGTAGAGGGCGCGGCGCACGGACATGATCTGGTCGTTCAGCGCCTCGTAGGAAAGCGCACCGCGTATGTCGGCGTCGATGTCGACGGTGAGTGGCGTCACCATCGAGAAGTCGTCGCCGTCTTTCTTCTTGGGGCGAGGCGCCGACCCCTCGGAAGGCGCCGCCGCAGCAAGCGGGTCCTCGGCCCTGGCCGCACGCGCGGCGGCGATCCTGGCCTTAGCGTGGAGGCTCCAGCCGACGAGCGCGACGAACGCCGCGAGGCCGAACATCTGGATCTTCGGGAAGCCCGGTATGAGCCCGATCGCGACGAGCATCACCGCACCGAGCGTAATCGCCTTGGGCTGCGCGAAGAACTGGTCGATGATGTCCTGGCCGAGCGGCTTGTTGTCAACGTCGCCTACGCGCGTGACGATGACGCCGGACGTGATCGAGACGAGCAGCGCCGGTATTTGCGAGACGAGGCCGTCGCCGATCGTGAGGATACCGTACTTGTTGACGGCCCAGGCGACTTCCTTGCCGTTCATGAAGACGCCCACGCAGATGCCGCCAACGATGTTGATCGCGGTCATGATGAGCCCCGCAATCGCGTCGCCCTTCACGAACTTCATCGCGCCGTCCATCGCGCCGTAGAGCTGCGACTCCTTGGTGAGCTCGTTGCGGCGCTGCTTGGCGGTCTCCTGGTCGATCGCGCCGGCGCGCATGTCGGCGTCGATCGACATCTGCTTGCCGGGCATCGCGTCGAGGGTGAAGCGGGCGGCGACTTCGGAGACACGCTCCGCGCCCTTCGCGATGACGACGAACTGGACTATCGTGATGATGAGGAAGATGACGGCGCCCACGATGAAGTTGCCGCCCACGACGAAGTTGCCGGGCCTTGAGGAGGATGAGCCGCGTCGTCGTCACGTTGAGGGCGAGGCGGTACAGTGTCGTGAAGAGGAGCATCGACGGGAACGTGGAGAACGCGAGCGCCCGCGGTAGGTACAGCGAGAGCATCAGCATGACCGTAGAGATCATTAGGTTGATGGAGATCAAAAGGTCCACCACCGCGGTCGGCAGCGGTATGATCAAGAGCCCGATGATGCAGACGACGAGAATGGCCAGCACCAGGTCGCCGAACCTGGAGAACACATTCGAAAAGTTTGTAAGTTTTTTCAGCATTTTATCCGTCTGACTTTTACACCTTACGTTTCAAGAAGAGCCATTCTGTACCGGTCGAGGAGGTCGGTGTCCGCAAGAAGCGTCTCGATCTCCGCCGCCGCCTCGTCCGCCGCCGCGCTCTCGCGCTCCCTTAGCGCGCGCAGCGCCGAGTGGGCCGCCTGGGAGAACCCGCTGGGCGTCCTCATGACGGCCGAGTTCCCAGCCACAAGCGCGCGCATAACCTCGCCGCCCACCGACCTGTCCGTCGGGAAGAGCTCGTCGATCGCCTGCGTAACCGTGGTGGAACCGGGAAGAAGCGACTTCTGTGGCTGGCCGGCGACCGGCGAGTCGAGTATCTCCGCGAAACCGGCCTGGCCAATCCCCGTGTCGAACCTGAGTGGCTCGGTAGTCCTTGAGACGCTTAGGCTCATGAGGCACCTCCAAACTCCATTGCGAGCCGCCACAGGAAGGCGAACGCGGCGTTTACGGCGGGAAGCGTCACGTCGCGGTCCGCGATCCTGACCGCGAAGACGGCCCGTCCGGATTTTGCGACGTAGCCCGTCCGCAGGCGGAAGGCGAAGCGCGCGTCTGGATGCGCATAGCCAAGAAGCCGCGCGGCGGAAGACGCGTCAAGCCGCGTCGGGACGGTCATGACGACGAAAAGCGAGTCGAAGGCGTGCTCAAGGTGGAGGACAAGCCCGTTCTGGAACGAAAGCGCGGCAACGCCCTTGTCGCCGAGCGATATGCGCCCGAGCCCGGCCGACTGGCCGAACTCCCCGACTACGGAGTCTACCCATGATGGCGCCGTCATGCGGAGGCCTCCTCTTCTTCGTTCTCGAGCGCGACAAGCCCGTCGAGATGTTCCTGCGCGGCGTCCACGAGCCGCTGCCTGTCGCCTTCCTTCGTGAAAAGCCGCGGGGAAAGCCGCCTGAAAAGCCGCGTAAGCTCGCGCGCGAAGTCCATCCTCGCAAGAAGCTTGGCAAGCCCGCAATCCCCTTCGAACGCGGCAATCGCGCTGGCCGCGACAAACGCCTGCTCCGTCAAGTCCATTACGCGGCCGGTCATCTGCTCGCCGTTCATCAGGCACTTTTCGCCAAACTCCTTGCCCATGCGGGCCGCAAGCGCGCTCAAGTCTTCCAAGACCGACTGCAGGCTATGCACGCAGCCGAGGTCGGTGAGGATGCGCCCGAGCGACGCAGCTTCGAGCGAAGGCGACGAAGACGCAAGATCCTTGCCGCAGCCGGCGATGAGGAACGAAATGGCGTCGGCGAGACGCCCTGGGCCGCGGCTTGCGAGAAGCGAACGGAAGCAGTCCTGCGGGCTCGTGAAGCCGACTACCTCGCTGCGATACATGTCGCGCAGCTCCTGCATCTGCTCTGGCGTCGTGGCGCGCGCGTTGACCTCCTCGGCGAGATTGATGCCGGCCCTTATCTCGGGGCCCTTCTCCTGGACGAGCGCCGCCTTCGCCTGCCTGACGAGAGCCTGCAGGTCCTCCTCGCCGACGCCAAACGCCTGCTCGAGGATGTCGAGCATCGCGAACTGGTGGGACGGGTCGGTCGAGCCGCGCGCAAGCTCCTTCAGAAGTTCACGTGCGTCGGGAAGGTTCCCCGCCCCGGCAGCAGACCTAAGGCCTCGCGCGAGACGCGTGATGAAGTCGCGGCCCGGCATATCGGGCATCATCGACATCCAGGTCTCTATCGCCTTGACGAGCGCCGATCTCGGCCCCTGCATCTCGCCGAGCCGACGCTCGGCTACGCGCTTTGCGGTCTTCTCCTCGAACTGGAACGAAAGCTCCTCCATCGAGTCCATCAGCTCGGCCATCGGATCTTCCTGGAGGACCACAGCCGTGCCCATCAGCTCGCCGCGCACGACCGCCTTAGGCTCGGTTTGGCGCATGAGAGAGGCGACGTCGATGCGCTCTGCGCCCGCCGCGTACGTCTGCCGGAGTATCTGTGCCGCGTCAAGCGCCATAGGCCCTCCTGCTTGCAGAGTTGAAAGTTGAAAGCTGAAAAGTTGAAAGTTGGGGCATCGCTCCTTCGACCCATATGAGGCAAGGCCCGTGGAAATGAAGCAGCAAGTCTTTCGGCCCGCGCGGCAACAGCATGTCGAGAATCCCGAGCTTCGGGCAGAAGCCGGTCGGCCGGTTGCCGGTCCAGGCGACCACCGCCTCGGGCCGTGCGGAGAGGGTGTCCCCGTCCGGCACCTGGATGCGCGCGGTGCGGCCCGCAGTCGCCATGACCACCCAGCCACCGCCGAACATGGTCACGCAAAGCGAACCCCTTGCGGACATCGGTATCGTCCTGACAGCCTGCGCGCCCGCCCATGCGGACGCCGGCGCGACAAGTACCTTGCCCGACGCGGCGGACACCGGCGCGGCGCACGGGATGTGCGTGAGGAACGGGCGCCGTGCGTCGGCGCACTTCGCGGCGGCGGTCGTCTCGACAAGGTCGAGGCTCGAACGGTCGCGGACGAAAAGGCCCCTGCGGCGACGGCGGACGGCGGAACCGAAGAAAGCCGTCGGCTGGCCGCGGCCCATCAGCCACGAACCCGCCCCGACTTCCGCGAAGCCACCGTCTATCTTCACCGCATCCATCTTCATTTCGCCTGCTTGCCGACGGCCTCCTCGAACACAGCCTCGGCGGCCTTGAGCGCCTCCTCTTCCTCTTCCCAGCGCCTTATGTCCGATTCAAGGAGCCGCGAAGCCCTTTCGCGCTCGATCTGCCTTACGTTCCTTGCGTGGTCGAGCTCCGCGCGGCGGCGTTCAATGGCGTCCTCCCACTTTTCGTGGCGGCGCTCGCTGGAGTGCTCGCGCTCAAGATCGCGCCGCTTGCGGTACTCGTCTGTCACTTCCGCGTTGTCCTCAAGCGCCTCGGCCAGCGACACGTCCCTCTGGCGCGCGGCCTGCAGGCGCGCAAGCATCTCGACATCGAGGTCGATCACGTGCGGAGTGAGTATGAAAAGCCGCTGCACCGTCTCGCTGCGGGTGGAAGCGCCGCCGAAGATCCAGCCGATCCACGGGATGTCGCGGAGATACGGTATTCCCCAGCCGGCGGATTCCTCGATGTCACGCAAATACCCAGCGAGCACGATCGACTCGTCCTCGAACACCGCCGTTTGCGTCTGGAGATTCGACGAGCGCGTCATGGGCATGGCATCGACCGTTATCGCCTCGAAGCCGCCGTCGCCGAGCTCGAGCGAGAGCCAAACCTGATTCGGGACGTTTGTAGACGGGGCGGGGAGTATGCGGGGCTTGACCTGAAGGCGCGTACCGGCCGAGACGGACTCGAGGGCCGCGACCTCGGTGCCTACGACCTTGGCGTGGTAGCTCTGCGTGTCGGACATCTCGGCCGCAAGGTTGTTGACAGTGAGCAGCGACGTGCGGGAGACCGAACGCGCCTTGCCCTTCTCGCGGAGCGCAGTCAACGACGCGGCAAGCGCGTACGCCGAATGGACGTGCGTGAGAGCCCCGGCGAGCCCCCTGCCCGCAATCTCGGCAGGCGAGAAGATGTTGCCGGCGTTCTGCCCGCCGCCGATGTCGGAATGGCCGTGGCTAGTGGACATCGAAAGGGACAGCTGCCAGTCGAGCGCGTCCTTGCGGGAGAGCTCCACCGTGGTGACGTCAATCTCCACGAGCTTCTGGGGGACGTCGAGCTGGCGTATGAGCTTCTCGTACATAGGCATCCTGGATACGACGTCGCGCACTATTACGGCGTTGAGGCGGTTCTCCGGGCGTATCACCGGATGGTACGCGGACATCTGCCCCGCCTCCAGGACCGAGACTTCGTTCGTAAGCGCCGCCTCGCGGGTGTTGCCGGTGGACGCCGTCGCCATTATCTCCTCGAGTATGCGGGCGACGCCGCGCAGCTGCAGGGTGGACTCGGGGCTGTTCGCCTTGAACGTGATGTCGTCGGCCCACGTATGCACGAGGGGGAATATCCTCGCCTCGACCTCGTTGAACGTCCGCTTCTCGCGGAGGCTATCGGCCCTCGCGATCATCTCGGCGACAAGCGAGACGTAGCGCGGCGGGCCGGAAACCATGACAAGCTCGTCGTTGGACGCCGTCTTCAGCGGGAAGCGGCTGTCCTCGACGCCAAGCTCCGCCAGCATGGAGCGGACCTCTCCGGCCTTCATGTACCGGAGGTCGATTAGCATCGTCGCTATCTCCCCGGCCCCGCAGACGTACAGCGCCGCGCCGTCGTAGTACCACATCAGGTTGTGGGTGGTGGCCATCCTGTCGAGGAACTCGCCCGGCGGCACGTCCTTAAAGTCGCCCGAGAAGCGCCCAGCGACGGACGGCGACATCACGACCGAAAGCCCCTCGGCGACGGCGAAGGTGTCAAGCGCGGCGCGAAGGTCCATGTCGCGCGCGACGAGCGTGTAGGAAGGCAGTTTCCACGGGATGGAAGGCATGGCGGGCCTGTCCGCCGAAGCGGACGGCACGTCCGCCGCCGCCACGAAGGCTGCGGCGACGCACAGGAACGACATCAAAACTCGCTTTGCAGAATACATCTCGAATCTCCTCACGGTCTTATCACCATTGCGTCGTCGGCGTCCGGGGTGGCCGCGCCGCCGCGCAGCACATCAACCCGCTCCCGCCACCAGTCGCACGAGTCCACAAACGTCTCGAACAGCCGGACCATATCCCTCTCGCCGGAGCCCGACGGCGCGTCCTGCCAGAGAAATGCCGAGGACTTGCCGCATGCCAGCACGGCGTCTTCCCTGAGGATCCTTCCGGCGGCATAGGAGGCGAGCGCAGGGACGAGAGACATGTCGTCGGCAAGCGAATAGGAGAGGACTATGCGGCCGTTCGACTCCTCGGCGACAATCTCCATCCCGTCCACGCGCATCGTGAACGGAGACGAATCGCCGGAGGCCCGATCGGGATATCCGACGGATTTCAGAAAGTGCTCAAGTCGAGTCCCTGCCATATTCGGTGCTTTTCGCCTACGCCTTTCCTCTTTGCTTTTCCTTCTGCCCGTGCAATATTATACCATTTCCACCACTGCCGCGTCCATGTCGGAATCTGCGTCGGCACGGCCGTCACGGCGAATCGTCCTCCACCCTGAAGAACCTTGCCGCGGCAGACGTGCGCGGAACGATGACGATCGCCGTGCCGTCGCCCCTCGGGAAGACGTAGACCCCGTCCACCGGGATGAGTGCGCCGTCGCCGTTCGGAAGCGGCAACGTCTCACCCGCCCTCACGCGTAGCAGCGACGCAAACTTGTCGAGCCAGATGCCCGGCACAGACGAGACGACGAGCGCCACGGCGTCGGCGGACGGCTCAATCGATTCGATCCGGAGGCCCTCAAGGGCGATGTATGTGATCTCGGCCACGGTGTCGGCGCCATCGACGGTCGCAGTCCAGTGCGCAGCGCCCATGGCGAACTTATAGTCGCCGTCAGGCAGCCAGAGGTGGATGTCACCGTTCTCGTCGGGGTAGATGTCGACGACGCCGTAGTCCGCAAGGCCGGTGACGGCGACGGGGTGCCCAGGGACGGGATCTGGAACGGCCACATCGACGCGCCACACCAACGCACCGGCCGCGTTCGTCGCGGCAGGCTTCACAAAGGCCATGTCGGCGAGGATGGAGCCGCCGTTGAACGCGACGCCTCCGGCCGCGCCACCGGGGCCGATGATGCCGATGTCCATGCCGCCGTTCGCGCCGGCCGTGGCGGATATGGTGCCGCCGGAGATTTCGACCTGGCCGCCGTCGGAGAGGTAGCCGCCGCCGATGCCCGACGCGCTTTCTCCGCCGGTCGCCGAGACGACGCCGCCCATTATCCTGATCAAGCCGCAGCCGCCGCTCTCGCCGCCGCCGATGCCGGCGGCGAAATCACCACCCTCGGCAAACAGAATCGAAAATACGGAGTCCGAAGCCCGCAGACCGTCGATGGTCAGCGATGCGCCGGTCGCCGCGTGGATGCCGGGCACTCCCTTGGCGGCGGCGACGAGACGATTCGTCCCCGAAAGGGACATCCCAACGACGTGGGCGCCGCAGTCGAACGGCGCGAGGGACAAAGCCCCGTTGGCAAGAGAGAGGTTGTCCAGCGTCACGGCGCAGTCCGCTTCGACGCGGACGCAGACATCCGTCGTCGCGCCGGAAATCGCGAACGGGCCGGAGCCGACGAGCGAGAGGATGCGCGTCTCGCGGGAGAATGTCCAGCCATCTCCGGAGAGGTAGGCGAGGTCAACCCCGTTCACGGCCATGCCGACGGCATCTCCGACAAATCTAAAGACGTTGTTCGTGTCGCCGCCGCCGCCGAACTCGAAGTCATTGCTACGCAGGATGCGTTCGCCTTTCGTCACCGGCAGCCACAGGCAGACCGAGCCAGTGGCGTCGGCGACAAGGTCATTCATGCCATAGCCGTCGGGCAAACCATCAACGATCTTGCCCTCGAACGGCGTTCCGGGCTCTATTCCGGTAAATAGCCAGTAGCGAAGCGACGTGCCATCCGCGTCAACCGGATTCGGTTTTGCGTCAAGGTTTGCACCGTGGACGCTACCGCCGGTGATGACAAGAGACGTTGCATAGCCGGACAGGGAACTCGCGTTCCCGCTCGCGATGATGTCGCCGATGAGCGCCGCGCCGCCGGAGCCCTTCTCGGCAAGGACCGTCCCCCCAGAAACCTTTACGGCACCCGCCGGGAGCGCCTTGTCGCCCGAGCCGCCGCCGACATAGCCCGAACCGATGCCTGCGGCGTACTGACCACCCGTCGCAGTGACGATTCCGCCGGAGATCGAGATGTTTTCCGCGGACAGCGTGCACATCTGTCCTCCGCCGATGCCGGCGGCCTTCTCGCCGCCCAGTGCGACGACAGTGCCCGATTCTATGGCGATCTTGCCAGGCTTCACGTAGCCGGAGCCGCGCGAACCGATGCCCGCTCCGTATTTCCCGCCGACGGCGAGGAGCTGACCGTCGCCATTGATGGTTACGGAGGCATCAGGTCCGATTTCTATGCCAGCCGCGTACTGTCCGCGCGCCGCGACGGTGTTGAGAAGCGTGCTCGCAAGCACGATGGTGCAGTTGTTGGAGACGGAGATCGCCGACCAGTATTTATTGTCTTTCGCCATCAGCGTCATCGCTTCGAGCTTGACTTTAGTCGCCCCGTCCGCCGGAATGACGATGCGATGTCCGCCGTTGGTCGAAACACCCTGCACGTTAACATCACTGCCGCGCAAAAGCCTAAGTATCTTTGTGTCATTGGAATATTCAAAGGTCCAATCGTTCTTGTCTCTGCCTTCCGGCACGAACATTCCGTTTACGACAAGGCAGTCCAAGGGGCTCACTCCGCCGCTTCCGTCAATGGTGATGTAGAAGTAGCGCATGGTGCCGTCCTCCATCATCACGGATATCTGCAACGCCTCGTCGGGGTTGGTGCTCGGCAGCCAAATCGTGAGCATTCCGTTTTCGTCCGTGTACATGTCCCTCTGCCCGTAGAATTTGAAGGTGCTCGAGCCGTCGGACGCCACGGTGTAGATGGCCAAGGACTGGACCCTGTTCGTCGGCACTCCGATGTTCAAGTCAACCGGAAACACCGGAATCAGGACACGGGTGTCCCCGATCGGCGCGCGATGGACTCTGTCAAGCGTTGTATAGATGGCGCCGCCGCTGAAGATGTTGTTGTCGGACGTGTCTCCTCCGTCCCTGCCACTGCCGATCGCCCACGTGGAACGCGATTCCACATGGACCGTTCCGCCGCTGATGTCGATGTTTCCGCCGTCCTTGCCGCCGCCACCGCCGATGGCCGCTCCGTTGGCTGATCCGACCGCCCGGATGCGGGCGCCGTAG
>CADCAK010000044.1 GCA_902799385.1 uncultured bacterium
TTGATAGTTCTTTCATTTTTATTTTACCTCCATTTATTGTATTGCACTTAAAAACACACCGTGTCGCTTCACTTGGCCTTTTGGCCCCAGGCGCCGTAGGTGTGGAGTGTCCTACGCCGTGCATTATATCATATTATACCCGTAACCATGCAACTACTTTTTGCAAAAATTTTTCACCGCCCCCTTTCCACGGTCCCCGGACCTTTCCCCCAACGGTCACCGGACCTTTCCCCCAACGGTCCCCGGACCTTTCGCCCAACGGTCCCCGGACCTTTCGCCCAACGGTCCCCGGACCTTTCGCCAAAGGTCCGCACTCGTCGTCGCGGTCGCAACCCTTCGAAGCGCGCAAAAAACGCGCGGGCCTCTCCAAGGGGTTGGTAGCGTTTTGCAAAGGTGGGGATATTCCAGCGCAACCACCCCCTTGCGCGCAAGAGGGAGATTTGGTAAAATTTACGCCCGTTTGGAGGACCGGTAGCTCAGTCGGTCAGAGCGGGGGACTCATAATCCCTTGGTCGTGGGTTCAAGTCCCGCCCGGTCCACCAACTATGACGTGCTGACTTTGGGCAGCACGGTCTTGAAAAGCCGCAGAAAAATGAGCATCACGGCACCGGCGATGAGAAGCGGACGCATTGCCGCCACCTGCGGGAACATAAGCGTAAAGATGAGAAGCGCCGTAAGCTGAAGATAGACGATTCCGCCGACAAGCGCACCGACGCGCCGCTTTTTCTCGGGGTCTTCCTCCTCG
The DNA here is from genome assembly GCA_902799385.1 of uncultured bacterium. Taxonomy (GTDB): domain Bacteria; phylum Verrucomicrobiota; class Kiritimatiellia; order RFP12; family UBA1067; genus UBA1067. The sequence goes on from CADCAK010000044.1 coordinate 746, forward strand.
CCGGAGGAATACCATGTCACCGCCCAGATGTATATAGTCCAGACGGCGGCAAAGACCGCCAGGTACTCAAGCGCATCCAGACCAAACGAATGCCCAATCGGAGGAAAGCATGGCGCGGCAAAGCCGCAAAGCAGATTGAGCCCTCGACAGAGCCCCATGAGCGGAGACCATTTCGTGCGATTGTAAAGCTCAATGGAAACAAACAGCAGGAACGCCCCAACCCACCAGAGAGGATAAAGACCGACCATCGCACCAACGACAATAGCCGCTCCCCAACAAAACATGCGGGCAACCCGTGCCGCGCCTATGGATATCTCGCCATTCGGAATCGGACGGTCCTTGTCGGTCTTCATACCGACAAAATCGTTATCCACAAGACCGAACATGTAGAGAAACACTGACGCAAGCGCAGCACCAAGGACCTTTACAAAATCAGGTTCGCCACCGGCTCGAGCCACAAAGATTATTGCAATGGCCGCGCCGACAAGAACATCACCCGGCACCGTCGGCAGATTCACGACGCGAAAGAGCTTAAGCCACGCCATAAGGCGTGGGGTGCTTGGTGCTTGCGCGCCTTCGGCGCTGGTGCTTGGTGCTGGGACGTCCGGTGCGCCAACTATCTCCCTCACCTTCTCGAGCGCCCTTCCCCTGTGGGAGATCGCATTCTTCTCGTCGGCAGAAAGCTCGGCGAAGGACTTGTCGTAGCCATTCGGGATGAAAAGCGGGTCATAGCCAAAGCCCTCGACCCCTGCCGCCTTTTCGGCGATATGCCCGGGGCAATGCCCGTGGACGACAAGTTCCTCGCCCGACGGATCGACAAGCGCGCAGCAGCAGGTAAAGCGAGCGGACCGATCTTTGACGCCCTCGAGGTTTTTCAAGAGAAGCGCATTGTTCGCGGGAGTGTTCGACGGTTCGCCCGCATAGCGCGCGCTATGGACGCCCGGCGCACCGCCGAGCGCCTTGACCTCGAGACCGGAGTCATCGGCCATGCACCACTCGCCCTTGTGCTTTTCGGCAATCGCCCGCACCTTGATAAGCGCGTTGCCGGCGAAGTCGGGCGCGTTTTCCTCGATGCCCTCCGGGTCGTCGGGGACGATCTCGAAGCCAGGGAGAATCTGCGATATCTCGCGTATCTTGTGCTGGTTATGTGTCGCAACAAAAAGCTTCATCTTTTAACCTCTCTGCGCACTCTGCGTCTCTGCGCCTCACCCCTGCTAGGGCATCCGCTTCGCGGACAGCCTTCGGCTGGGGGATACGCGTTAAAAACCTAGTCGATTCTCTCCAGCACCAGCCCTGCGTCTTCAGGCGCATCGCGTCCAATCGTGAACGCCTTGAGGAGATCGGCGGCGCAGCGCTCAAGTCCGTCGGGCTCGCGCGAGCTCTCGAGCGTCGCGAGAGGCGTTCCCACGGAGACGCGGTCTCCGCGCTTCACCGCAAGAGTGATTCCGGCGAGCGGGTCGATCTTGTCGGTCTTCTCAAGACGTCCCGCACCGAGCGCAAGCGCGACCTTTCCGACCTTCTCAGCGTCGATCGCGGTGACGAAGCCAGACTTCATCGCCTGGATCTTGAACTTGAAAGTCGGCTTTTTCAAAAGCCGCTTGAACGCATCGAGATCGCCGCCCTGCGCGGCGCACATCGCCTCGAACTTCGAAAGCGCCGAGCCGTCGGCGAGTTTTCCGCGGCACATCTGCCGCGCCTCGTCGAGGGAGATTTCCTTTGTTAGCGCGACCATCAGCGCCGCCAGCTCGACGCAAAGGGAGACAGCGGGATCGTCCGATGACTCGCCTGCGAGCCACCGAAGCGCCTCTGCGACCTCGCTTGCATTGCCGACGGCGCGACCGAGGGGAGCCGACATGTCGGTAACAAGCGCCGCCGCCTTTCTTCCCGCCGCCTTCGCGCCGTCGACAAGCGAATGCGCGAGCGCCACCGCCTCCTCACGAGTCTTCATGAACGCGCCCGAGCCGCACTTCACGTCGAAGACGAGCGTCCCCGCGCCCTCGGCGAGCTTCTTCGAAAGTATCGACCCCGTGATGAGCGGAATCGACGCAACAGTTCCTGTGACGTCACGAAGCGCGTAGAGCTTCTTGTCGGCGGGCGTTATCTCGTCGGTTTGCACCGTCATCGACACGCCCACTTCCTTCACGACCTTCTGGAAGTCGTCGAGCGAGAGCGAGGCATTGTAGCCGGGGATCGTCTCAAGCTTGTCGGCCGTTCCGCCCGTGATGCCGAGGCCCCGCCCCGTGAGCGAGGGAACGGCGACGCCGCACGCGGCGGCAAGCGGCTGGACGATGAGCGAGAGCTTGTCGCCGACGCCGCCCGTAGAGTGCTTGTCGGCGGTCTTGATGTCCCATTCGAGGCAGCGGCCCGACTTCATCATCGCTTCGGTGAGGTCTGCCGTCTCGCGCTCGTTCATCCCGCGGCAGCATACGGCCATCGCGAGCGCCGCCATCTGGTAGTCCGGAATCTCGCCGCGCGTGAAGCCGTCGACGAATTCCCTTATCTCAGCGCTACCGAGCGCATGCCCCTCGCGCTTCTTGTCAAGTATCAGCTTTGCAATCATGCCGACATTATACCAAATCGCGAGCCGCGCTGCTTTCATGCGTTCACGAGGCCGACGGCTTTCCAAAGCTCCTCGCCGTCCTTTAGAAGCCCGGCAAGGGACTCCTTCCTCTCGAGAATCTCCTCCACGCGCTCCTCGACCGTGCCCTCGGTGACGAAGACGTGGACGAACACCGTCTTCTCCTGCCCGATGCGGTGCGCACGGTCCGTAGCCTGCCCTTCGACGGCGGGGTTCCACCATCGGTCGAAGTGAATGACATGCGTCGCCTTCGTGAGATTCAGCCCAAAGCCGCCCGCCCTCAGGCTCAGGACAAAAGCCGCAGGCCCCGCAGTGCCGTTGAAACGCACGATCTCGGCCTCGCGCTGCGCGGCGGAAAGAGCGCCGTGCAGGAACGCGACAGGCTGCGGGAAGCGCCCCGCAAGCAGTTTCCCGAGCGCCTCCCCCACCTTCGTGTACTGTGTGAAGACGAGCACAGACTCGCCGTTCTCGAAAATCGTCCCGACAAGCTCGACAAGCCGGTCCGCCTTGCCGCCCGACACCGACTCGCCGTCAAAGCCGTCGCAGGCGAGCTTGAGGCGCGTGAGGAGCGCAAAGACGTCGCCCTGCCGCCGCTCTCCGGCGCGGTAGTCCGCAAGTGCGCGCTCGTAGTCCGCGCGCTCCGCCTGGGCAAGCGCGCAGTATTCTCGTATCTCGCGCTTCTCGCCAAGCTCCCCCGCGACTGCAGGGTCGCTCTTGAGGCGGCGTAGCACAAACGGCTCAAGCGCGCGGCGCAGCTTCTTCCCCTGCGCGGAACACGGGTCGGCGGCAAGCGGCTTCACAAAGCGGTCGGCGAACGACTTGCGGTCGCCGAGAAGCCCAGGGTTCAAGAACTCCTCAAGGCTCCAGATGTCAGCGACGCCGTTCTCTATCGGCGTGCCTGTGAGCGCGAGGCGGCGGCGAACGCCAAGCGCGCGAACCGCCCTCGCAACGTGGGTGTCGGGGTTCTTTATCGCCTGCGCCTCGTCGAGGACGATCCCGCCCCATTCAACTTCGGCGAACTCGCTGTGGTCGCGCACGATCAGCGCATAGCTCGTCACCACGACATCTGCCTCGGCCGCCGCCTTCTTGAAGCCGCTTCCGACATGCCGCATGTCCCCCTGATGGACATAGACGCGCAGCGACGGCGCGAACTTCGCGAACTCGTGCCGCCAATTTGAAAGTAGCGTCAGCGGAGCGATGATAAGAACAGGCGGGATGGTGCTTGATGCTTGCGCGCCTTCGGCGCTGGTGCCTGCGTGCGCATCGCGCACTGGTTCTTGCACAGCAAAGCTGCGGAGAATCCACGCAATCGTCTGGATCGTCTTGCCAAGCCCCATGTCGTCGGCGAGCAACGCGCCAAAGCCGTTGTCGGTCAAAAAAGAAATCCACTCCACTCCGCGTGACTGGTAGTCGCGCAGCACCCCCTCAAACCCGGGAATCTCGGCGGCCACATCGCCGCGCATCATGTTTGCCGCGCCGTCGTGCGACTGGCGAAGTCGGTTCAAAAGCCCGAGAACACCGCCGTCTGCGAGGACTTCCTCGACCTCCATTCTCCCGACGGCGCCGATGCCAAGCGCGAAGGAGAGAGGATTCGCCTTCGTCTTTTCGGACTTCTCGAGCGCACGCAACGCTTCGCGCAAGATTCCGCGATCAACCTCTATCCAGCGGTCGCGGAAGAACACGAGCGTGGAGTTCTGCTCAAGGAGGAAGCGTATCTCATCCGCGCCGACTTCCTCGCCTGCGACCTTGATCTTCAGACGGACGCTTCCCATGTCGTCAGGCGACGCATCTGCCACGCCGCCCTCTATCTCGGCGGCAGCCGAGACAGTCGCGGCGAGATCCACGCCCGCCACGGAGTAGCCCGCGTCCGCGAGCTCGCGCGCGCCGCGCCGCATGAAGTCCTCCGCCTCGCCCTTTGAAAGCACGGCAGAAAGCGACGCGCCGTCACCAACCAAGCCGCGCAAGCCGCCCCACACGCAGACCGCCTGGCCGAGGGCGCGATACTGTGCGCGGCCCTTCGGACGAGGGCACGAAAGCGTAAACGCGCTGTCGCCCGAATCGTTCGCGGCGTGAAAGCCGAAGCAAAGCGCCCGCCTCGCCTCGACATCTTCCCTTCCGCCGCCGTGCCATTCGGCAAGCTCTGCGGCGAACGCGGCGCACTCGGCGTCGTCCCAGCGCACGAGCCCCGTGCGGCTCCTCAGCGCCATCGCCCACGCGTCGTGAAGCGTTTCGTGCCGCTGGTCCTCGGCGTCTTCGCTGAGCGGCGTTATCGAAGGCCCCCTCGCGTATGCGTCAACCCAGTCGTTGTCGGTGCCCAAGGCGCGCCACCGCGCATGCCAGCCGTCGTCCTCCTTCACGAGATCGGGGTAGAACTTCCCGTCCGCGACGATGGAAAGCGCGTCAAGCTGTCTTGGCGACGGCTGTTTCATTTCCCTCAGAACGTCTCGCAGGGCGGAAGGTCGCCGACGATCGGGCGGGCGTATGCGAGGAAGGCCTCGGTCACGTCGTGGCCGTTCTTCGCGATATACTCCTTCGGCACCGAACGCGTGTACTTCGCCGCGTTCTGGATGGGCACCGGCGCAAACGCCACACGGTACTTCTTCGACTCTTCGCGGACAATCGCAATCGTGCCCTTGGAAAGCTTGCCCTTCAGCGCCGCCTTTACCGCCGCCGCGCCTGCCGCGCGACCTTCGGCCTGGTCAACCTTCGAGGCGATGCCAGGGAAGGAACGCTGGAGATAGCCGAATGTGTCAGCACGAACGCGCTTCACCTTCGCCTTCTCCTTGAGGACACGGGCAAGCGCGTCGCCAAGCGCGCCCGTTCCCGACATCTGCACGTTGCCGTGGCTGTCCCTCTCGCCGGAGCCGAGCTTCGCGCCGATCGGGACGCCATCCCTGCCCCTGATGCCCTCGGAGACGGCGCAGACGCAGCGGCCGAACTTCTTCAGCGCCGCCTTGACGTCCTTGACGAACTTCGCCTCGCTGAACGGGACTTCGGGAAGGTAGACGAGGTGCGGGCCGTCGTCGGGGCGGACGCGGGAGAGCGCGGACGCGGCGGTGAGAAAGCCTGCGTCGCGGCCCATTATGATGTCGATCTTGACGCCGCCAAGCGCACGGTTGTCGAGGTCGTCGCCGCGAATCGCGCTCGCGACGAACTTGGCCGCAGAGCCGAAGCCGGGCGTGTGGTCGCACGAGCGCAGGTCGTTGTCGATCGTCTTCGGGATGTGGTAGACGACGAGCGGATAGTCCTCCTTCTCGGCCTCCTCCGCGACGATGCGCGCGGCGTCGGCGGAATCGTTGCCGCCGATGTAGAAGAAGTAGCCGACGTCCAGCTTCCTGAACGCCTCGAAAATGGCGCGGCAGTCAGCGGCGTCCGGCTTCCTGCGGCAGCTGCCGAGCGCGGAAGAGGGAGTCTCGGCAATCGCCTCGAGCTTCTTCGCCGAAGGCTTCCTGAGGTCGATGTAGTCGTTGCCGAGAATTCCGAGGATGCCGTGGCGGGCACCGAGAATCTTACCGATCTTCGACGACTTGCGGGCTTCGAGCACCGCGCCCACGAGCGACTGGTTGATTACCATCGAGGGGCCGCCCGACTGGGCGATTACCATGTTCATCTTTTTCATAGCAGGGAAATTATACCAAATTCACCGCCGCCGATCTGGCGCCGCGCCATATTCCTACGCAGGGTTCCGCCTGAGCCGTGCCGCGAACGCGCCGTCCGTGCCGCTCTCGAACGGAATCGACTCGCGCGACTCTTCAAGCGAGAAATCGGGATGCCGCGCGAGAAACGCGGCGACTTGCGCTTCGTTTTCCTCGGGCTCGTTAGAGCACGTGGAATAGACGAGCGCACCGCCCGGAGCGACGCGCGACGCACATGCGTCGAGAATGTCAGACTGAAGCTTCACGAGTGCGGCGAGCTTTTCCTCATTCCAGTTCCACCGCGCGTCCGGGCGACGGCGAAGGACGCCTGTGTTGGAGCAAGGCGCATCGACAAGCACCTTATGAAAGAGTTTAAAGTTTAAAGTTGAAAGTTGAAAGTTTTCAGGAAGAGACGGAAGTTCAGGGATGACCTCGACGCCAAGCTTCAGCCGCGCAAGGTTCTCCTCAAGCCGACGGCGGCGCTTCGGGTTCACCTCGCATGCGACGACAGAAGCGCCCCGCCATGCGGTCTGGACTGTCTTTCCGCCGGGAGCCGCGCAGGCGTCGAGAATGCGCTCGCCGGGCTTGGGGTCTAACAGCTCAATCGCGAGGCGCGTGCCGGGGTCCTGCACGATGAAGCCGCCATCGGCGTAGCCCTGGACGTCCTCGACGCGCTGCCCGCGCTCGAGCTTCACGAAACTACCGTCGCGCCTCGCGAGGAAAGTCTCGGCGGGCGTATTGTGCCACGCGCAGAGAAGCGCGGCGTTCTCGGCGCCAAAGCGCCGTTCCCAGCGGCGCACGAGCGCCGTCGGAAAGCTCTCGCGCTCCTCAAGCGGAGCGTCGGCGATCATCTTCTCGAATTCCTCGCGGCGGCGGATCAGGTTCCTAAGAACGCCGTTCACGACCTTCGCAATCGACGGGTTCTCGCACGCCTTCGCCGCCTCCACCGTCTCGCTCACCGCGGCGAAGTCGGGCACGTCGGGCATGTAAAGTATCTGCGCCGCGCCCACGTAGAGAAGCGCCTCGAGTTCGCCCTTCGGCCACTGCTTCATCAGCGCACCGAGCACCTTCCTCAAGGGCCTAATGCGGCGTATAGTCGTGTAGACGATGTCCTGCACGAACGCGCGGTCCGCACCGGCGGGAAGCATCGACGAAGGGAAGTCCTTCGTCGCGATCCACTGCGCGACGATGAACGCCGCCGATCTGCGGGAGCTCCCCATCAGAGACGTATCCGCTCCGCAAGCGCCTTCAGGGCTTCCATGTCGCCCTTGTGGTTCTCAAACGAGATGGGCTCGACGCCGTAGCGCGGAACTATGTGAAAGTGGACGTGCTTCACGGTCTGTCCGGCGGCCTCGCCGTTGTTCTGCAGGATGTTGAAGCCATCGCAGGGAAGCGCGTCCTTGATATGCGCCGCGACCTTCTTGACCCGTGCGACGACGGCGGCAAGCGTCGCGTCGGGCGTGTCGAGAAGACCTTCAGTGTGCTCCTTCGGGATGACGAGGACGTGCCCCTTCGAGAACGGATTGATGTCGAGGTAGGCGAGGACGACATCGTCCTCGTAGACCTTGAAGCTCGGAATCTCGCCTGCGGCTATCGCGCAGAAAATGCAATCGTTCTTGATGACTTGTGCTCCCTTGTCGTTCTGATTACCTTATGTGTATGCCAAGGCCGCTCTTTATGCCAATGCCGTAATCGTCCTTGGTCAGCCATATCCCGCGTTCGCGCATTTTATTGGAACGGTCGAATTTCACCGTGTCAGCGGGCTTTGTCTTCCAGCGGTAAATGTACTTCTCGTTAAGCCCGGCGGTGCGGTCGCCGATGTCAACAACCACCGTCGTTCCCCCGTATAGCGTCAACGTCCCCTCCGCCCTGTCATCAAATGTCGTCGTCCAATGCGAAAGATCAAGCGTCGTATTTAGATGCGTCGCATCGCCAAGCTGGACCACAGGATAGAGATTTGTCGTGTTTCCGCTCCAGGTCCGCATATTCGGCGCATAAGTTTCAAACACGACATTCGTTGAAACAGGCGAAACCGGGCGCAAATTGCGATAGAGGCCCGATTCGTGAAATATGAGCGACTTGACGGGAGATATCACAGACATTTTTGCCGTGTCGCCTTTGGATTGAGCCCAGAGCATTCCGTAAACATGAATCTCGCAGTTTGACGCAGTCGGTTTGTACGTGGCGTCATAAGTCTGGAAGCATCCGTTCCTGGCGATTACAATCTTGCCATCTCCTATGAAGGACATGTTGCCAGCATAGATGCGTCCACCGCAATCGCCGGTATAGGCAGGGCTGTCGATTGTGAGAGTATGTCCATTCATCGTCATGGTGTTCGCCTGATAGTCATAGAACATCAACGCCCAGTCGCAAGCAGCACTCTTCACATCTGCGCAAATAAGCGCATCTCCGGACAGCGTGATATTTCTCAAAAAGCCGCTCACCGCCTTGACATACGCACGATTGGGGTCTTGCGATTCAAGATTCGATTTGACAAGGGCGCCCTTGCCGTCAGGGCCGGAGCCCGCAATCGTGTAGTCGTAATCCCAATATCTACGGCCACAAATGTCAAACTGTGCGCCATTCTTGACAACGATGCGTGAATACTGCGCACCGCATGTGGCGCTTGTCGAATCCGTCTTGCTGACGACACCCTCCTGTACTGTTATCGAGGTCTTCCCGTTGCCAAATCCGAAGTTGCCATTGGCCTTGCTCATTTCAAGTTTACCGAGGCCGATCTTGCGGATTTGCAGCCCTTCGCCAAGGAGCGTAACGCCGGCATTTACATGTGTCGCATTCTCAGGTATTTTCCACTCCAGCGTTCCCTTGGTATAGACCATGACATCGTCTACGATCGGGCCGAGCGGATTGTTGCCGGGGGCATTACGTGTGAGTTTGAACGTATATTTTCCCTCTTCGAGGTTGCCTAAGTTCGTTTCGCCGAGCATGACGCCGCCTGCCGTTGACGGAGCCGCTGGGGAAGTGATCGTCGCTACCGCCGCTCCGTCCTTCGAGATGCTGGCTACGACCTTGCGGTTCTTGGCATTCTCCTTCGTGCTACCGTTACTTGTGTTTTCGCCGTTGGGGACACTGGACGAACTGTATCGCGCATATCGGAAATTGATGTAGTAGGTGCCGGAAGCGGGAATTGTCACGCTTTGTTGTATGGATGGTGCCGGATTGTCTGTCTTGTTTGGGTTCTCTCCTGGTGCCTCCCAGAAACCAAGCCAGTAATTGCCAGATGTCGGCTTGTTTTTGTGGTTATAGATGTACGTGTTACCACCGTCATTTGTCACAAAAACGGAACCACTTGCCGTCCATGCCGATTTCGAAGTAATGTCCGACGCCCAGATCACAGAACCTGAACCTATGCTGAAGTTTCCATTCTGTATGATGCTCGGAGCCTGAATCGTCCCGCTGCCTTTTATGCACCCGATCGTCAAGACCGCGCCGTTGGCGATCGAAATGGTCTTTCCGTTGATGTTGAAATCAAAGGCGCTCCAATCTGTGTTGGATGAAAACGCGACGTCATTCTGGAGGAGGACGTCAGCCGCCGTCCTGAGCTCGTTCGTGTAGGGAACGAGCGCCTGGTATTCGGCATCGGAGCCGAAGAGCACCTTGCAACCCTTGATGCTGGTTGCAGGCGGCGTCGCCAACTGGCTTGCCGCCGTGCAGGCGCTGTTCGTGTAGTACGCGAACTCACCGTTCACCAACTTGGCGTAGATTGTGTCAGCCTTCGCCTGCACAAGACACAGCGTCGAAAGGCACAAACCCATGCATAATGGCTTGATCATTTCCGGTTCCCCCTATTATTTTACAGCATAACAGTCAATCTCATGGCATGTATTATACATCATCCGCCGCCTCGCTGTCAAGAGCACCAGATGCCGCGAACAGTGCCATGGATCTTTGCGCCGCTGGCGGCGCAAAGGGTTAAGAACACACTGTCTACGATTCCTGCTTTGGAGGGGTAGTAGACTTGATTAGCCGGATGCAGATGAGCCCAAGCACGACAAAGACGATTACCGAGATGAACGGTATCACATCAAAGGGCGTCGTGAGCCAGATTGCCGTCGGGCCGTCCTCGCCGCCGATGATGAATGGATCCCCGCCCACGGTATTTACACCGATCTCGAAGCGAGCTGGATCCTGTACGCGGTCGATGTAGCCGAGAATCGCCTCGTCGTAGCGCGGGCGATCCGCGCCGGGCTCGACGACGAGCGAATACTTCTCGCCGGGAGCGGCGACAAAGACGATGTCATACTGCGTCACCTTTAGCGCCACTGGAAGCCCGACGCCTGCATCCGAAGTCGTTTCAAGGGTAAGTGGCGGGTTGTCATCGTTCTCGATCTCGATGCGAAGCGCCATTTCGCGCACTTCGCGCCCGAAGGCGATCTCAAGTTTGCTCTTCCTCTCGCCCGGAAGGTTGACGGCGCTGATGCGGCCAGAGGTAAGGGGATGCCAACGCGCGTCCATACGGCGGAAGACAGCGACCTTGCGCGAGAAGTTGCGGTCGGTCGCGTTGACGGCAATCGCCGTCACTGGAAGTCCGAACACCGAGGTCTCAAGCACAGTCTTCTTCGCCTTCTCGTCCGTCTCCACCGTGCAGGCAGTGTGCACTATCATCGGCGGAGCCGCCTCGAACGACACGCGCGTCCTCGGAACAGCGACGGACAGGGAGTCGATGCGGAAAGGACGGTTAACGACCGACTCGCGCACGCTCTTCGCCTCGAGCTTTCCCTCGCCATTCTCGCGGATCGTCCTCTCGAACGCGGCAGCAGCCGCCTCGCTCGTCGGCTTTGCGAAGGAGACGGTCAGCGTGCGGCGATATGATGCCTCGAGCGGCATCTCGGTGATGCGCAGGTCTGCAAACTTGCGGTAGTCGCAGAGAACTCCGCTCGCAAGCGGCACGCCCTCGGACGACACTTCGACGGACTGCTCGAAGTCGGTCAAGGGCGTTGCGACCTTGAGCGCGAGAAAGCGCTCGGGGTTCGATGAGCCAGCCGGAAACTCGGCATCAACGACGAGCCGTCCGTCCGCCTCCGTGACACGCGTTACCTTGAGCTCGCGCCACTCCTTCACTTCGTCGACAACGCGCGTCTTCGCGGCGCGGAAAGCGTATGGGATGTCGCGCCCCTTCGAGTCGCGGACGCGTAGTTCGCTCTTGATGGCGTCTTCTCGGCCCTTCGTCGCCGCCGCGTAGAGCATCGGATGGCAGTTGACGGCGACAGCGCACTCTTCAGTGACAACACCTGTCAACGGCCAGGACTGAGGCTCCTTCGCGGCAAAAACGGCAAGCGGAAGGATAGCGAGTAGAATTGACTTATGCATGGTCTTCAAACCTTTCTTTGAACTTCATGTAGAGGAACGCACCGATGATGAGCAGGACGCCTGCGAGGGCAAACACGCCGACGCGCGCCGGCGTCGCAAGCCGCGCCGTGTCCATCAGAAGGACCTTCACGACCGAGACGCCGAGAAGCGAGAGCGCCGTGATGCGCGTCGCGCGGCTGCGGCGGGCGATGCCGGCCCAGAGCCCCGCGAACGCGACGAGAAGCCAAGCGACGGAAACGGTGCCCGTCTTGAGCGCAGGCAGGAATACATAGCCGAATATCCGCGCCTCTCCGGTGAAGAAGAGGAACGCGACCATCAGCGCGGCAACGGCGAGAGCGCCCACCTTCACACGCCGCGCAATAAGCGCCGCCGCCACAGGAAGCGACCAGAGGCGGACGAGCCGCAGGACAAGATCCTTGAAATACGCGTCCGCCGTCAGCTCCGTCAGCTTGTAGACCGGCCGTTCGCAATAGGCGAGCGGCGCGTAGTAGAAGAGCCCGCCGAGCGCGGCGACGGCGAGAAGCAGATAGGAGAGGACACCAAGTATGCGCTCTCCGCTGCGCGCCTCTGCCTCAGAAGCGGCGACGGCAAGCGCCGCCCACGAGACGATGCACCACGGATGGTCGAAGAGGAGAAGCGGCACAATCGCGAGGAAGACGAGCGCGAACACGAGAAGAATGTTCACCGTGGCGCGATCGGCCCAGCCGCGGCGAATCGCAAGCGTCGCGACGGCGAGATACGCGGCGACGAGAGCGAGCAGTATAAGCCCTGCGTAGTTGCTGGAGAACGATTCGCGGAAGACTGCGGCGAGCCACGCGAAGTAGGCGACTGCGTTGATGCAGAGTCCTGACCACGCGACTGCGTTGCCGACCTTGCCGCGCGCCTTGGCCCCGACGATGACGCCAGTCATATAGAGCACGTGGACGACCGAGAGGAACGCGAGGTTCACGAGCACCGCAGACTGTCCGCCGCAGTTCGGGTGGGAAGCGCTCCAGATAAAGCACATCAGGACGGCCAGCATCGACGCGAGGAAGTCGAGAGCCGACCAGAGCCGCTTGCGCGAGACATAGAACGCGCCGAGGTTGAGGACGAGAAGGTAGAGATCAAGTCCAAGCGGGAAGCCGCTGTCGCGCCCTGCGATGACCGGTACGAGATAGCCGCCGACGAGCCCCATCACCGCGATGTGCGGCGAACGGAGGTAGACGGCCATAACTCCTGCGAAGAGCGTAACGCCGGCGAGCGCGGCAAACGCAAAGACGGGCGAGGCGATGACCGGCGGGTCGAAGAAGCGGTGGCCGAGCCCGAAGCCAAGATAGAGGGCGACGACGCCAAGCGCTGATACGGCGTGTCCAATGAGCGAATATCTCCCCTTCTTGACGAGCCACGAACCGCCGACGCAGCCGACCATGCCCCAGAAGAGGGTAGCGGCGACGCGCCCTGTTGGGCCCATCCAGCCGCGGTCGATCGACAACTTCACGAAGTAGATGATCGCGCCGATGATAAGCACTGCGCCAACGCGGATGAGCCAGCGCGTTGCAAAGGCGAACTCGTGGGTCATTCCCTTTGGAGCGAAGTCGCCGCGAACGGCGAACCAGTCCTCGATTCGCATCCAGAACATGTCGAACGCCGTCGGCTCGTAGGTTTTTTTTGGTATCTCGCGCGGAGACGCGGAGACGCGGAGATCGGTTGGGGGGGCTGGGGGCTTTGCCCCCAGTTCTAATCCCCTCTGCGCCTCTGCGCCTCTGCGCGAGGTAACACTCTCTGTGCCTCCGTGTCTCTGTGTTAAATCAATCACAGTAAGTTTCAGTGCAAGATCTCTGACCTTGTTTTCAAGCCCACAGACCTTCACGAGTATTACGATAAGCAAAACCGGCACGCTCAAGAGCGCGAGCACGGCAAGTACTATTCCTTCCATCATTTTGCCTCCTTAATAAAAATTACTTCAATTGATTCTTTACCTTCTCAAACGCTGTGCGCATTTCGGACTCTCGCCCCCATGCCTTGCGAAGCTTGTCCGGGTCGATGATGCGGCAGTGTCCGGTTACCTTGTTCTTCTCAAGCTTCCAGCCGCCAGACGAATCGAGCACCGTCCACCAGATCTCGGAATCCATCACATGCCAGACGGCTCCTCGCCGCCGAGGATGCGACGGGCATACTCCAAGTAGAACTTTTCGTGGTGGTTGGCGATGTCCTTCAGCGCCTGGCTCTTCGCCCATATTCCATCGATATTCGCCTCGCGCGTGATGTTCGTCGGCGTCACGCACTCGACGACATTCGTGCAGGGAGTCGGCGTGCCGTTCGCGCCGAACGCGACCGCGCCCTCGCCGCCGACGGTCGCGTAGACATAGCGAAGGACATGGTCTTTCGGATTGCAGACGGCGAGGACGGGGAGTTCTGTCGCAAGACCCATCTTCACGAGATCGGGATCGGTCGCAGGAATCGCCGCGCCCATCAAGATCGCCTGCTTCACTTTGAGCCCGTTCTCGGCAAGCCGTGCGAGGACGCGCGCGGTGATGCGCCCGCCGAGCGAATGGCCGACGAGCGTCAGGTTCGTGCGCGCCTCAGGCGGCATCATCGCGACCTCGAACGCGAAGCGCCACGATTCCTTGTCCGCCGAGTCGACCGAAAGCGGCCACACAAGGTTGTCGCCATCCCACGCCTTGAACTCGACGCTCGCCTCGGGAAATGCGTTCGAGACGCACTCGAGGATTCCCTCGTGCGGTTCCGCCGTGCGGAGCCACCCGGGAATAAACCACACCGTCGCCGCCATTATAGCCATTGTCATTTCACTCCTTTGTTTAGATTTGACCTAAGATTGACGATTACCACCTCTGGATGGTTGAAGAAGCCTCGGCAGTTGTTTCGCTGGTTTCACTCGCGCACTTCCTTCCATTACTTATGTTTTGCGATGAACCATTTCCATGCGGGAACGATGCGTATGCCGTCCTCTTCGCCTTCTTCATCCCATGTGACGATTTCGCAGTTCTCGATGCCGGTTTCGCTTCTGGCGTTGCGCAACGCCGAGATTTCCCGCTCGCGAGTCTGTCCCTTTGGCATCTCATACGAGACTTGCACAAGGCGCATTTCCTTCGTAACTTTGTCCGTGGCGAAGAAATCCACCTCTTCGCCCTTTTTCGTGACATAGTATTCAACTTTGTTGAAGCCACGGCGAAGTTCCATGAATACGGCGTTCTCCAACATAAAACCTTTTTCGGCGTCGTTCTTTGCCTTGAGCGCTCCGATCATGCCCGTATCGACGAGGTAGAACTTGTCTGGGTTAGTCCTCCTTACGGCCAGCGAATCAGTCCGAAGCGGAACCGGATATGCGAAGTACGAATCAGAATAATACGACAGATAACTGGACAACGCCTCGCGATCGCTTGGCAGCGACAATTGGCGGAGGACGCCCGATATCGCGCGCACGGAAATCTTTCGCGCAAAGTTGTGCAGAAGGTACTGAAGGACGTATTTCAGGGCTTGAACACTCGCGACCTCATGACGCTCTATGATGTCACGGTATATCACGGCCTCCGCATAGCTTTGAAGCATCATTATGCGCGTTGTCGCATCCGTTCGCTGCACATCAGGGAATCCTCCAACAGCCATATAGTCCGCGAACGACTTTTTGAGCTTTCCGCGCGTGCGCGGGGCATCGGGCAATGCGGGCGGCTCCGGAAACACGCCGTTGAACGTCAGGAACTCCGCAAACGACAGCGGGAATATCTCCACCTCGGCCGAACGTCCGCGCATTTCCGTCGCTATATCCTGAGAAAGCATTCGCGAGGAAGACCCTGTCAGGCAAAGCTGGATGCGATGCGAATCGATGAGTCGCCTTGCGAACCGCTCCCAGCCGGATATGTTCTGCAGCTCGTCAAGGAAGTAGTAGCACTTCTCGTCTGCTGCGGCAGGGAACATTTCGGAATGCAAATCCACCACCCAATGCAAATCCTCTGCCGCCATTGCCGCAAGTCGCTCGTCATCGAAATTGATGTGGACAATCCGTTCCAACGGCATCCCTGTGGAGAGCAATTCCCGCATCCGAAGATACGTGAAATACGTCTTGCCGGTTCTGCGCATTCCCTTGACGACCGTCGCGTTGTTACGGACTTCAGGGAAACGCCCTTGGCGGCCAATGGCGTCGGCTGGAACGCCATCCGCATAGAACTGCGACATAACCTCGCGCAATGCTTCTTTCAAGATAAACTATCCTTGTTGTTTTGTGTGCGCATTATACCATATATCACATCGCCACGTCAACAGGATTGGCTGTATTTACGGCCAATATAATGAGCATTTGGCCGACAACGTCTGCCAGCCCGCACGCGCGGGGGAAAAGCGGCATTATACCAAACTCCGCCGTTTTAGGGCGCCGCACACACCGCCTCATTATGCGTATCATATTCGTTATTTTTCCGTCTTGTGGTCGAAGTCGCAGCCTTCATTGCACGGCTCAAGACTTCGATCACCGGGAACCGAATTCGCAACGAGATAGAATTTCCCTTCACACCATTTCTGCTGTATAAAGGCCCCGTAATACATCTTGCCTCCATCCTTTGGGCGAAACACCTTGTAGGCAATGTAATCCACCGGCTCAGGCAATTCGCTCGGCACCTTCTTCTCAATTGGCCATTTCTTCACTTCCGCCATGTCTATCGACTTCCTGAACTCGCCGGCGTCAGAAACTTCGTAATCGGTGCAGAAACTGTCGGGATCGCTTTCGCTGAGCATTGGCAATGCAGTCAGCCCGCCTTTCTCGTTTGGGACGGATATCGAAAGCCTGTGCTTGGTTTTGCCTCCCTCGTCAGGCAGCAGTTCATTGCTGAATATGAGATCCGCATGGAATCCATAGCCTCTTGGCGGAGTCCATGCGCGACAAACGACGTCAAATCCGTTTGTCCAGGCATTCTCCGCCCCATACGTGCCCCACATGCATGCATCCACCCTAAGGCGCTGATGGGCCGTCGGGCGCCTGCGCCTGAACACCCGCACGGTATAGACGCGGCGTCCTTCGCCGTCAGTGCTCCAGCTCGGCCCCTTCGCACGGTCGGGACACGAATCCCTGTCTCCACTATGGACGATAAATATATCGCATCGCCGCAGATGGAAGCCTTCTGCGCTAATCTTTATATCTGACGGGAGATAGTTCAGATGCGAGAAATAGACCATTCCATTCTCGTCGGTGGCGCCCTTGTCGTCGGGGTGTGACCAAAACAAGATAGAAGGACCTACGCCGTCAACCTCGACCTCGGCCTTCGGGACTGGAGCACCTGATTCGTCTATGACGCGGACATAGTAGCCATGATGCGGCTGGCGCATGTCAACAGGCAGCATCAGCGTGTCCCGCAGCGGATTGACGACGGCGATCTCGATTCCGCACCCGACGTAGCCAAGCGGAAGGAAAGTAACCCATCCAACTATGGGAATCTCCTCCCCCAGCCGCATGCAGAGAATGCTAAGCGGCGAAACGTAGCGCGCCTTCGTGTCCTGATAGTATTCTCCGGTACGCGGCGAATCCGCAAATCCAAAAGGCAGCACAAGAAGCGTCCATGTCGAAACAAACGCCAATGCAACCACCAGTATTTGTTTCTTCATCACGCGCGATTCCTTTCTTTGTATCCTTTGCGTTCTTTGCGGCTTAATATCTCCACTCTCGCGCGAGGGATGAGTCGAGAATTGCCTTTGTCAGTTTCTTCATTCTTCATCAACTCCTTTCACCTGCCGCCGCTGGGCACATTCCGATTGCGTCGCCAACGTGCCGCCACCACATTTCCCTGCTTCACGCAATTACTTCCACACCGTACTCCGGGAAGCGGCGGTCGCCGGTTGCGACAACGCAGTCGTTCAGGAATGCGGTTGCTATGATAAACCGGTCGGCTGGATCCTTGTGGATTTCCGGCAAAGACGATGCACGAAGCATGACGGCGTTGTCAAGCGGCAATTCCTTCATGCCGTAGTGCCTTTCAAGCATGTCCGCAAACAACGCCGGAGTAACTGGAATATCCAATTCTCCGGCTTTCACCTTCCGTGCTATCTCCCAGGTTGAAATCGACGAAAAGCAAAGCAGTTCGGCATCGCGCATCGCAGTCCTTGCCGCGCGCGAAAGCCTGGCATCGCCCGTCGACAGCCAGACAAGCGCACATGTGTCGCACAATATCC
The DNA here is from genome assembly GCA_902799385.1 of uncultured bacterium. GTDB lineage: Bacteria > Verrucomicrobiota > Kiritimatiellia > RFP12 > UBA1067 > UBA1067. Next base: position 18,446 of record CADCAK010000044.1, read on the forward strand.
GGCGCATCACGCATTCTCCCATTCGGATGAATCATCGCCGAACCAGTCGCCGTGCATTTTCACCTTCCCCGCGAAACCCGGCAGCGGATGATCGTTACGACCGCGAGCTTGTTCTCGACTTCCGCGAGAACTCCCGAGAAATTAGCTTTCGCTTCGTGAACATTTAGCATCGTTGGCATAGCATCTCCTTTGGGTGGCTCATATTATATCATATCTTGGCCAACTTGACTAAGACTTGGCTCCATATTTTCATTCATCTCCACACGGGGATGAAGAGAAGATCGACCTTCTTGCCCTTCTCGGGATCGTTCTCGTAGCGGAAGAAACGCCAGAGGAAGGAAGTCTTCGAATAGCCGTTCTTCTTCGAGTCGTAGGTGAAGCCAGGGAAGACATCAAGCGCGACATCTCCATCCTCTTCCTCCCAGTCCCAAAGCTTCCAGAGGACGCGGTGGCTCGCGTAGCTCGTGCCCTTCGCCTTGTCAGAGCGATGCTCGCCGTTGTAGAGGAGCATAAGAAGCGATGTTTCGCCATCCTCGCTGTCGGAGATCTTCTCGCGTGTCGCCGTGTCAAAGCAAACCTTCCGATTGCTCGCGTGGTTGAAGACGAGCTTGTTGCCGAGCTTGTGCCTTTCCGTCATCTCGTAGCGGTTCGTGGTGCCGTATGGCGCACAGCCATAGATCGACTTGTCATTGTCGAAGACAAGCAGATGCGTCTTCGTATTTGAGGCCGAGACATAGTCCGCATGCAGTTTCGGCCCGACGACGCTTTCGTGAGTCTTCGTCGTAGAATTCCAGACGTCGTTCGTTTCGATCCTCGTCCATATCTTGATGTCTTCTGGCATCTTTGCCGCAGCGAGCCAGGACTCCTTCTCGTCGAAGTCGGCGTCCTTCTTGTAGTTGAAAAGCGGGAATATCCAGCCGCCTTCCGTCTCGCCCGACTTGAGGCCCGCGAGCCCCGCCGCGAAATATGTGTTCGTGTATGACGAGCCGCCGCCGCTCCATCCAAATGGAATGGAATAGAACGACTCACCC
>CADCAK010000045.1 GCA_902799385.1 uncultured bacterium
GTTCCACGGCGACACGCACGCCGGCAACCTGATGGTGGGCGGCGGCAAGATCACGTTCATCGACTTCGGCAACCTCTACGAACTCAAGTCCGACCGTCCGCTCCTCGACAAGGAGGGTAAGGCCGTCATCGACCCGAAGACGAACCAGCCCGCCACGATCAACGAGCGCCACGAACTGCTGCGCGTCATCATGGGCGCGACTTTCCGCGACAAGGAGTTTGTGCTCAAAGGCTTCGAGAACCTCCTCTCGCCCGCCGGCAAGGCCGCGCTCGAGGCGAACCGCGACAAGGCGGAGGCGATTCTCGACTCGGTGCTCTCGAAGGGACGCTTCTCGTACGACATGGTATACCGCCTCAACGCCGTCGTAACAGAGCTGCAGAAGCTGGGCATCGAGCTGCCGTCCGCCATCAACTGCTTCGTGCAGTCCATGGCGCGCCTCTCGAACACGATGGTCGAAATGAACACCATACTGAACCAGGCGAACGAACTCATGGAGGCGGCGGACGAATATGTCAGCCAGCCGCCGGATCCGCCGCGCGACGAGCTGGACATCCTCGGCATGGCGATGGACTTCCGCGCGTCGCCGGAAGGCAAGGTTCTGGTGGATGACGACGAAACAGTCGTCGGTCTGAGGAAGAACGGCGAAGACGTCAAGATTTCCGCCTTCTGCCACAGCCTCACGGTCGAGGGATTTGGCGGATACTCCATCGAAGACGGCGCGCTCAGCGCCGGCGGCTCCTACCACACGAAGGTCGTCGATCGCGTCAAGAACGCGGCCGACCCTGCGGTAGAGGCCCGCAATCTGAGGGACATGCTGAGGGCCAATATCGACATCGAACGCGACACGAGCCTGAACACGTATATCACAGTCGTGGACGAAGCTCTCGAAGCGTTCGAGAAGGAAATCGCAGCAGCCGACACGGACGAGAAGAAAACGGCGGCGGTCAAGAAGTACGCTTCACAATACTGCTCCATGATTAATCAAATCTTCGGGTCTATACAGAGCTCCGAGGGCTATCTTGTGCAGACGCGCACGTTCGAGTCCGTCGAGAAGCCGAGTTCGTTCGCGAACGCCGTGATGACGACTCTGATGAACAACTTCGACATGCTGTCCAATACGTTCGCCGATTCCAAGACCAGGCTCATGGCCGACGTCTATACCATCACGTCCAGCGAGCTGAAGGCGGGCTGGTTCGCCGGCGAAGACACTCGTGTGCAGGCCATTAAGGACGATGCTCTCAAGATGGCCGGCGACGATTCGTACCAGATCGACATCGGCGTATGATTGTGGCAGTTGAAAAAACTTTTGCGGTCAAGCCGCAGGGCGGGGTATTGACACCCGCCTGACTCCACGGGTGTCTACGGCTACCCGCTTGAACCGGCCACGCGCATAGCGCTGTCTACTGTGGCGAAGTGGATTGAGGAGCACGATTCCGATATGCTCATAAGGTTTTGCTGCTATTCGCCGAGGGAGTATGAGGTATATCGAATGGTCGCCTACGAACTGCGAATCCGCTACACCCCCGGAAGCTTTGATTTGGAGTAACGCTGTCCGGCGGTTGTTGCGGCAGTTTGGCGATGTGTGGTATAATGCGCGGCATGAGCGAAGATATCCATAGTCTGGTCGGGCGCGACGGAGAGGCTATGAAGCGCTTTGCGCTAATCTGATGCCAAATAAGAAACGAGCAAGGCATGTTTTTTCTTATTCGGTCGAGGTTTAACGGATAAGCTAACGAACTTTTCTTATTTAGAAGTATTATGAGCATCAGAGGGCAGGACCCTATTGGTGGACTTGGAGAGGTGGAATAGCGGTGCGGTTAGATGATCCTTGCCGCTAGGACCACGACTACGGCGGCGAGCATCAGAGCCGATACTAGCTTTAGGCAGGCCGTAGCCTTCGCCGATCCTACGAGTTGCGCGCGGAAGAAGTCGGCCGCCACAATCGCCGGAAGGTATACGAACGGCACGAGCGCGCAGAAGAGCGTTCCAAGAAGCAGCGTTTGCACAGCGGGCGAGAGAGACGAGCTTGAAGTCGTGAAGCTCGGCAGGAACGCGAGGAAGAAGAGAATCGTCAGGGGGTTCGACATCGACATGGCGATTCCACGCAGGAAAAGCCGCATGCCGCGCACTGTTGCGGGACGAAGCGCGTCAGGCGACGCGTCGCGGAAGCTGCGGATGGCGTCCGCGAACGCTGCATAGGCGAGATACGCGATGTAGGCGGCGCCGGCAATCTGGATCGCCGTCATCGTCGCAGGGTGGGCGGTAAAGAACGAGGCGACGCCCGCCGTCAGCAGAAGCACCCACATCCAGCACCCTGCAATCAGCCCGAACATAAGCGTGGCGGCCTTTGCCTTGCCGTCCGACAGCGCCGTTGCGATGGTGCAGGTAAGATCTGGCCCGGGCTTCAAGATGAGCGCCAGCGATCCGATGATGTAGGTAGCAAGCATGGTTGGTATTATCGCATATAAGCCTATGTCATGGCAAGCCTCATGACATGCGACAGTCGGCGCGGCGGATCGTGGGTAGAGACAGCCCGCTCGGCGATATGGTATGACTTTTGCGGGGACAGTCCCCGCATCGGTGGGGACGGACCCCGCTGGCGGCGTTGTTTTTGTCGGGAAATTCGATATTTATTGCAAGTTATTGGCTTTTGCATGTGGGGACAGTCCCCCGTTGCGCGCTTCTGAATGAGAATTACTGTCCGTATTTGCAAGGTTGCAAATACGGACAGTAATTGTTGTCGGCTTTGCTTGAGCTAACGGCAGGGAGCGCCTTTGGTTAGAGCGCGGCACCTATGAGGCTGCCGACGAGTCCGCCGATCACAGAAGCGCCAAGCACGCACCAGTTGTCTTCGTGATGATTGCAACGATGGTCGCAGTGGTGGTCGTGGTGGTGCTTCGGTTTATGGTGCTTCGGGGGCGGCGGGGTGTGCCTCGCGACCTCGTGCCTGTGGGCGGGCTTGGTCGGCTCGACATGGCCATGTCCGTGGGCGGGGGCCTTCGCGACGTGCTTGGCGGGAGCAGGCGTCTTTGCCGTCATTGCAGCAGGGGCCTTGCCCTTGGCCGGAGCGCCGCCCTTGGGTGCAGCAGTGGCGGTTCCGCAAAGAGCGCCGCAAAGTGCGAGAGCCATCATCAGTTTCTTAAGTGTGTTGTTCATTGTCGTGTTCCTTTCGTCATTACGCGCAAGCCCATTCTCGCGCTTACACATGGCAATGAAAGCTCAGCGGCGACTTCTGACAGAACATTTTTGCCGCCGCAGTAGATTTTCAGCGACTAGCGTTAGAATTTGGTATAATATTCACCGTCAGAAATGAAGCGCTCTGACCTCACAAGGCGAAGCGAAAAGGAGATAGGATGTGAGCAAAAAGACGATGTTCTACATAGTCGTTAACGTGGCGATTGCCGCGCTCGGCTATATTGTACTTAAGTCAATAACGCCGTTGACGCCCAATCCGAACGCAAGGCTGCTGACGGTGCGCGACACAAGGCGGGAATTCCTAAAGGCAAAGCGCGAGGGGCGCGTCGAAGTGCACGACGGGCTTTCGCCGGAGTTTATAAAGAAAATGAATAGGAGGAGATGGATTTTCCGAAGTGATTCTAGATAGCTCTGGCGGGGAATTGGGTGTGACATGTGCAGAAAGGACGGTGAAGTATGAAACTAAGAAAAGGGCACAGGGGTATTGATGATTTAACCGAGGAGGAGGTTGCTGAGCTGGCGGCAGAGTTTTATGCGAAGGAGTGTGCGGAGGCGGAGGAGAGCGAGACTCCGCCCGAGTACATTGATGAGTACAGTTCGCCAATTGCTGCAATGATTTTACAAGACCTAGAGGACGATAGACCCTTGCGAAAGCATAATCGTAAGATGAGGTCGCGTTGAAACAAAATAGTGCCAGAGCGTCTGCCGCTTTGGTGTGACTTGAAAGGAACGCATGGGGCTTGTGAAGACTAGACGTTTAGCCGCGATGCAGAAGCAGCAGCGGGCGAAGGCCGCGATGTAGCCGCCGATGAAGGGCGGTGCTAGGAAAGGCGATGGTGTTTTCTGGTTGCGCGACGGATGCACTGATAAAGGAAAAGTTTATAGATGAAGAAGTTGTTGATAGGCGTATGCATTTTGGCTGCAGTGTTTGTCGCCTTTGTTGCGGGGCTTGGCCAAATTAGGAGTATGACATGGAAACATACGGGATAAGCATTGACAAATTCTTGGCGACCGACGCCGGGATTGTGTATTTGGACATCCGGGATCGGATTCTGCCCTACTTGCGCGCGCAACACGAAAATGCGGAACAGGCAGGCGTGAACATAAGGAGCAAGCTGAAGACATTTGAGGAGATTCGCTCTCGGCTTGACAATGTGGGAACTGCATTGTCGGAGATTTCACGGATATGCGATAGCGACCTTGGCGGAATTCCCTTTCGCGAGGCGGTTCTTGGAAGGCGCGATGCGGAGCCTTGTGCTGACGATGTTAATGCGGCGTGTGATGCATTTGCGAAATGGGCGCAAAACGCAAATGTCGGCATGGATGGTCTGCGCAAGGTGCTTGACAGTGCATGTTCCGAAAATGAGGAGGGCAGGAAGTGCATGGAGGAATTCGCAGGTGTGTTCCGATGCGCAACAGACTTCTGGAGCACGGCAATGGACGTCTATAGTTGCGACTACGTGTTTGAGAATGTGGAAATGAAGTTCAAGAAGAAAGTCTGCAAGGACATCATAAAGTTCTTGCCAAATGCCATTGTCAGGGGAAAGGCTTTTCTCGATTTGTACGGTCATGGAAAATTCGACTTCGAAAAGAATGCGGAATTTATCCTTACGCGAGCAGAAGAGGTTGTTGAGGCGGCCGACAATCGGTTGAAAGTCTATCGAGAAGCAAGGAACTTCGCGGAGAAGTTTGGGATGCCTGCCGCGTTTGAACAATGGAAACGCGGTCTTGAGATCTCAAGGCAATTGGCGGAGCAGTCGCATTAAGGTCAAGATGTATTGGTGTCCGAGGGACATCCCCCATTGGCGGAGCTTGAGCGGCGGCGTAGCGGCGCGGCAGTTGTGGGTTGAAGTATCTACAACTTCATTGCCTTCCCAAAACATCACACGCTGTGCGGGAGAGGGGATTTGGTATAATGTTAGCATGAAAACTAAATTTTGCGCACTTAGATTTGCTGTCAGTGTGTTTGCCCTGATGCTGTCCTATGAGGCGAATGCATGGATGGATCCATGGGCTCCGGAATTCAAGGCAGATGCGGCGAATGTCAATGTGCTGTCCAAAACAACCGTGAGCAATTACGTTTGCACGGCCATAGAGAATGGTGAGTTCAAGTGTGTGTATAGCGAGGGGTATGCCATTGACTTGAACGATGACGGAACCAAAGACCAAGTATTCATCATTCCCTGGATGGGGAACGGGTTGAGTGCGTCAGGTTATGATGTGCATTTCATAGTCTCCGACGGCGCAAAAGGCCGCAAGACGACCGTCATTGAAGGCTACGGCGTCTCTAAATCCGACTTTGTCAAAGTCGCGGGGAAGATCTATTTCCGGCATTCGGAATTCTTTGGGCATTTTGAAAAAAGCGAGCACAATCATTGGGTCTACCAGGTGTTTTCCTTTGACAAGAAGGGCATCATGATATGCAGCAACGCCGATTTCGAAAAGAAGTTCCCTGCCGTGACGATATACTACATCAAGCCAAAGTTCAGGCAGATCGAACTAACCGTAGGAGACTTGAAGAAAATCGCCGCTGAAACAAAGCCTGTCGCCAAGTAGGACGCAGGGCCCTGGAATTGACTAAGACTTCATCTGCGCGCGGCGGATTTGCCGCGCCGCTTTTCGCCTGGTTGCTTACCACCGCATTTATATAAAACCGGTGGTAGGCAGAGAGTGGGAGGTTTGCTATAATTAAACTGAAAAAGGGCGATGCATGATGACTGATGACATGATGGTTGATGTCAACAGACTCAAGTGCGTGATGGAGAAGTGGTATGTTCGGTGACAAGATAGACAGCAGGGATAAGTTGGCAACGGAGCTGTGCGAAGCTCTTGACATGTGTGCAGAGAACAGCTATCCCGTGATTGACCTTACGGGGCAGACTGTGTCAATTGTTTTTGACTCGGCATACGTTGGCCCAGAGGTAAACGGAGTGCTCCACGGACATGAGGTTGTTGACATTGATCCGATAGACTCGCACGAGGGTTTCAGAATTATGGAAAATTTCGCCTTGTCCCGTCCCGATGGACAGGCGAGGCGGCTTGCTTACGCGCTTTCGATGAAACATCCATTCAAGCGGTTTCGCATGGCACTTGCCGACATTGGCATCACGGATGAGTGGTACGCATACAAAGCAGAGGAATGTTTGGGGATTGCGAAGGAACGGCTTGAGTGGAACTCGGTAGACTTTGTGGACGGAAGGATTGTTTGCGGAGACAGAAAGAAAATTTGCACGTACCGGTGCGAATGTGTTGACGATTAGTGAGATTTTAGGTCGACCTAAAATCTCATTCTACACGATCTACATGTTCTACACGGCTCAACAGACTTCCGTGTATTCTGTGCATTCCGTGGTTAAGAATGACGCAACGGGGAAGGTTGGGAAATGGTATAATGCATGAGTCGAGGATTGGAAGGAAGGTGGAACAGTTATGAAGTTCAAGATAGTTAGCGGAGGGCAGACGGGAGTGGATCGCGCTGGGCTTGAGGCGGCGATTGCGCTAGGGCTGCCTTATGGCGGATGGGTTCCGAAGGAACGCATACAGAAACAGGCGACGGAGTTCCTTTACCAACTTCTCTAGCGATGATTTTGGTATGAGCATCCGAGGGTTGGACCCTATTGGTGAAGTTTGAGTGGTGGAGTAGCGGCGGATAATGGGTTGAATGTCTACACCTTCTACACTTCTACACGGCCTATCCAATTCCACGCGGCGATTGCGTTTCATGTGTTTAAAAACCTTCCAATATTGCAGTTTGCGGCGTTGAAAAACTTCCGCTATTGCAGTTTGCGAGGATATTTGATATAATTTCACCATGAGAATTCAAGAAATTGAAGAGATATTGCTGGATCAGAAACAGCTTGAGGTCGATGACTTCAATCCTGATGACTATTGCACTCGTCCGGAAGAAGCACACTTGAATTTGTCTAGCAACCTTGCGCAAGTTGTGATTGGCGTAAGGCGGTGCGGCAAGTCTACCTTGTGCATGAACGTTCTCAAGAAGTCAGGATTGCGGTTCGCATATGTAAATTTTGACGACGAACGACTTGCCAAGCTGACAGGTGACGAGTTGAATTCCTTGCTTATTGCGCTTTATAAGGTCTATGGAGAGTTTAAGGTCTTGTTTATAGACGAGATGCAGAACATACCGGAGTGGTTCCTTTTCGCGAATCGCCTGCTACGCCAGAAGATGCGGCTTGTCATAACTGGGTCGAACGCCAAGTTGCTTTCGGGCGAACTTTCGACCCATCTCACTGGACGATACATGGAAACAAGGCTTTTGCCTTTCTCGTTCCGTGAATATTGCACATGCAAGGACGTGGGAACGAATCTTCCATCGTCCACCAGGGAAACCGCAAGGCGCATGTCCGCCTTTGACGAATATTTGCGAGTTGGCGGATTTCCTGAGCTCTTGAACGAAAAAGACCGCGCAAGCTACATCACCGCGCTTGTAGATTCGATCATAAGGCGTGATATTTGTGCACGGCACAAGATACGCAGTCCCAGGGCATTGCAGGAACTCGCGAACCATATTTTGAACATCGCTCCGGCGAAGGCCACGGTGTCGGATTTTTCGCGTATCTTCAAGATAGCAAGCGACCATACGACGCGCAGTTACGTGTCTTATCTCGAACAGGCCTACCTGTTGTGCGAGGTCAAGAAGTATTCTGCAAAGTCTGCGGAGCGGCTGGTCAACGCGAAGCTTTATCCTGTCGACGTTGCCTTGATGGACATGCGGCCAGATGCCTTTGCCGGTGAGAATCTTGGCTGGAGGCTTGAAACGCTTGTCTATCTGGAATTGCGTCGCCGCTATTTGCCAATGGGATGCGACATATACTATTACGAAGACAAGACATCCGAGGCAGACTTCCTTGTCTGCAAAGGGCGACGCGTCGAGAAGATCGTACAGGTTTCATATGATACCTCCGCGCCAAAAGTGCGAAACCGCGAACTGCGTGGCGCGCAGAACGCCGCAGTCGCCACGGGGTGCAAGGATTTGACACTTGTCACGTATGACGAGCAGGAGGACGCCGTAACGCAAAACGGTACGCCGATAGAAATTGTTGGTGCGCACGAATGGCTTTGCCGCGCGTAAGTCATGCACGATTACCGTAGCATTGACTCCGCAGCGGATTTGCCGCGGCGGGGATATGAGAAATTTGGTAGAATATCACCAACAAAAGGAACTCTAAAATGGCAAGCAAATGCAGGCATTGCGGCAGCACGAGCTACGGTCGTAGCTGCATCTACAGTCCCAACAAGATCCACGAGCATCGCGACGACGAAAAGCACTGCGAGTGGTGTGGTAGCACAAGCTACGGGCGCAGTTGCATATATGCTCCGGACAAGGTGCACAGGCACGGTCCCGGCGGGAACAAGTGCATCTGGTGCGGCTCGACGGCGAACGGCGCCAGCTGCATCTATTCGCCGACTCGTCGCCACGAAAAGTAAGGGCCGCCATGGCCTTGGCGAAGGTGGCTACACGGATGGATAAGTTGGAGTCAGGAGTTGGAGAATGGAAAATGACGCGGCTATGAAAAAGGCCATCCCCACTCGACCTCCACGCGGCACCCGGCAGCCAGAACGGACGCGACCACTCCGGCGAGACGCGCTTCGCGAAGACCTTCCACGAGGAGAAGTGGCTCGACCTCTCGTGCAAGCTCTGGGCGGCTGTCGCGACGCACTATCGGGACAACCGCTGGGTCGCGGCGTACGGACTCGCCAACGAGCCCGAGGGTCAGCCGAAGGGCCTCACCAGCGCCCCGAACGTGGAGAAGGGGCTCGACGCACTCTACCGCGCCGTGCGCGCCGTCGACTCGCGGCACCTTGTCATGGTCGGTGCGTGCTGGAATCCGCGCCACCTGCCGCCGCCGTCGAAGTACGGCTGGAAGAACGTCGCCTACGAGTATCACTTCTACGCCTGGGGGCAGGAGAAGGACCCCAAGGGCATCATCGACAATCTCCGCATGCACCGCGACCGCGAGCGCGAGACGGGTCACGGCGTGCCGGTCTATGTGGGCGAGTTCACCTTCTTTGCGACCGAGGCGTGGAAAGACTGCCTGCAGCTCATGGAGGACGAAGGGTGGAGCTGGACGCTATGGACCGGAAAGAACATGCAGGGCAACGGCAACTGGGGGCTTTGGAACTACCGGTCGCACTCCCCCGATGTTGACGCGCTTGCGTCCGACGACTACGAGACAGTCAAGGCCAAGTGGGCGGCGCTTTCAGCGCCCGGCGCCTTCGTCGAAAATACCGCAATCACCTCGGTCATACGGCAGATAGTTAGGGGTCAGTAGTCAGGGGTCAGTGGGGCTGGGGCTTGCCCCCAGTTCTAAAATACTCTGCGTACTCAGCGTCTCTGCGCCTCTGCGTTGAGAATTCAGATAGCATTTGGTAAAATCTTCGTAGGAGAAACGCATGGGGATTGTAAAGACTAGATGGCGAACGCCGATTTGGAGGAGATGGCCTCCCTTGTTGTGGATTTGCCTGTTTCTAGGTGTTTCCACGGTTGTCGCGCTGGTGTATGCCTTCAGTGCGCATGAGAGCGCGCTGGCGTCGGAAAGAGCAGTCGACGATTACGAAATCGTTGGCGAAGAACATGAGCTACTGGTCACCGGATACTGCAACTGCGGGAAGTGTTGCGGTTGGCGCAAGAAGTGGTTCTTCTTCGGCGAGCCGGTCTATAACTACGGCAAGATAAAAGGTAGGCCCAAGAAAGTCGGCGTAACGGCTTCTGGGGCGGTCGCGGCAAAGGGGACTATTGCCGCCGATCCGGCGGTCTATCCATTTGGGACAAGAATCGGGATTCCCGGATATGGCTTGGGAATCGTTCAGGATATCGGCGGATCAATCAAGGGCGCGCACATCGACATATGGTTTTCGTCCCATGAAGAGGCCTCGGCCTGGGGCGCTCGCAAGCTCAAGGTTAAAGTCGAAAAGGAAAAATGACAGTTATGAATTTCAAGATAGTTAGCGAGGGGCAGACTGGCGTGGATCGTGCGGCACGCCACGTTTGGCGTGTTGCTGTTGTTGTGGCCGCGCTGTTCGCGTTTGCCGCGTTCGGCGGCGAGCTTGGTTCCGCCGAGGACAACATCCCTGACGCCTCCAATGGCGTGATGCCGGTGGACAAGGTGATGGAGTGGATGGAGAACGCCGTCGATCCCGGTGCATGGGAGAAGTGGCGCGCGGCGCATCCTGCGCCGTTCCTCCTCTTCGGCGAGGACCGTCAGTACGCCGTGCGCAACAACATCGTTCCCGCGCACTGGATCGTGAAGGGCAACCGCGCGACGGAGCGCTTTCACGGCGTTGCGCAGCCCGGCGAGTTCTATCCGTTTCAGGTGTGCGTGTTCTCGGAGAAGGCGCGGCGGCTCCGTTGGAACGCGAAGACCGACGTCAAGGTGAGCCGCATCACGCCGGAAACGTGCGTGGTCGCCGCCAAGGGCGTCAAGCCGATCTGGGTAATGCTCGATATACCGAAGGCCGCGGCTGGCAAGACGCTGAAAGGCGAGGTGCGCGTAGAAGATGCGGAGGACGAGGCAAGCGCATCCCTGCCGTTCGAGATTGAAGTGAAGGGGGATGTGTTGGAGGATGGCGGCATCAGCGACGCATGGCGTCTTGCGCGCCTCAAGTGGCTCAACTCAGACATCGGCCGTGAGGAAACCGTGACGAAGCCCTACGAGTCGGTCGTCGTGGATGAGGGTCGGCGCACAGTGAAGATCCTCGGGCGTGAACTGGTGTTGGGCAAGGATGGACTTCCTGCGCAAATCGTCTCGCATTTCAGCGGCTCCAACGCGCGCATCGTCGAGAGGGGGATGGAGCTGCTCGCAGGGCCGGTGAAGTTTACTGTTGATGGCAGTGAGCCGGTGGGCGTACAGCGGAAATTCAAGTTCACCGAGGTTACGCCTGCGCATGCTGAGTGGAGTGCCGTGACCGATCTTGGCGGCGGCGCAAAGCGCATCGTCGAAGGCCGCATCGACTTCGCCGGCGAGTGCCGGTTCCGCATGAGGGTTGAGGGTGCGAAGGTCGGCAAGGCGGCGTTTGAGATGAGGGTTCCCGCCGACGTCGCCCGCTTCATGGATGGGCTTGGGAAAAATGGCGGCGACTTCGCAGACGGCAAGGTGGAGCATAAGTGGGATGAGAAGTTCAATCGCGACGCGGTGTGGATCGGGCGCGTGAACGGCGGCGTCGCTGTCCGCTTCAAGGGCGCGAACTACAGGCGTCCGCTCATCAACGCCTACTATGCGTGGCGGAAGCTGAGAATGCCCGAGAGCTGGGCGTCCGGCGGCGGCGCGATCTCCGTGGAGAAGGGAGCGGACGGCGCGGTCGTGCGCGCGGAGGCGAGCGACGCTCCAGAGGGCGCGGAGTGGAACTTCGACCTCTTCATCACGCCGTTCCACAAACTCGACATGAAGACGCACCTTGGCGACAGGTACTTCCACTTCGGCCAGAGAAAGTCTAATCTCGACACCAAGCAGGTCTGCGACATGGGCGCAACGGTCGTGAACCTGCACCACAACACCGTGTGGAACCCCTACATCAACTATCCGTACAACGACGACAGCGGCCCGCTCCTGAAGAAGGCGGTGAAGGCGGCGCACGACGCGGGATTGAAGCTGAAGGTCTATTACACCACGCGCGAGCTGACGCAGAACCTGCCCGAGTTCTTCGCGCTCAAGTCGCTCGACGGCGAGGCGCTGCTGAAGCGCGACGCATCCGTGCCGGGCTGGCCCTGCACAAACAGGAACGGTCCGCATCCGTGGCTGCGCGAGCATGTTGGAGCGGACATCCTTCCGGCATGGCGCGAGAACGTGCGCTTCCCGCAGGCGTACCCGCCTCGCCTCGACCTCGCCGTGATCACCACGCCCGACACGCGCTGGGACAACTTCTACCTTGAGGGCCTCAACTACCTCGTGCGCGAATACGGCATCGACGGACTCTACATCGACGACACCGCGCTCACGGGCGAGTCGATGCAGCGCGCGCGGCGCATCCTCGACCGCGACGGCACGCGCCGCCTCGTTGACAACCATTCGTGGAACCACCATGACTCGCGTGCCGGAAGCGGCTCCACGAACATCGCCTTCATCGACCTCTATCCGTACTTCGACCTTCTCTGGCGCGGGGAGGGCTTCTACAACGACACGCCGCCGGACTTCTGGCTAATAGAGCGTTCCGGCATCGCGTTCGGCATCGCGGGCGAGATGCTTGGACGCGGCAATCCGTTCAGGGGGCTTCTCTTTGGCATGACCGACCGCGCCGGATGGGGCGGGAATTCGTCGGGGCTTTGGAAGTTCTTCGACAAGGTGAAGCTCGGCGACATGGAGCTGATTGGCTGGTGGGACGACGACTGCCCCGTGAAGGTGTCCGGCTCGCAGGACGTCAAGGCGAGCATCTGGAAGGGCGATGGGAGGGCGGTTCTCGTCGTGGCGAACTTCTCGAAGGAGCCGCGCACGGCGACGCTCTTGTTCAATGCGGCGGGGCTCGGCTTCGACGGCGCAAAGGCGTCGTGGGGCTTGCTGGAAATCGAAGGCGTGCAGAGCGGCGCCCCCGCGCCGGACTTCTCTGCGCCTGTGGATATTGCCGGCGGCGGCGGGTTGATCCTTGTCGGCGCTACGGATTTGCCGTAGTTGGGGCAGTTCGCGTGGTGATTTGGTATAATGTGCGGCATGAGCGAAGACATATATGGCCTTGTCGGGCGGGATCCCATGCGCTTCAGGGCGATGCGGTATCGCCTTGAGGGGTTCGCGGAAGACTCCGAGACGATTGGGGGAGCATGAAGCCGACGTCCGTTCCAAAGACAAATGCGTTGCGGGCGCTGGACGCCGCAAAGATCGCATACGAGGTGCGGTGCTACGACTATACCGAGCACGGCGGCACAATCCAGGCGGCGTCAGAGCTTGGGCTCGATCACCACGCGACGATTAAGACGCTCATTCTGGAGGACGAGACCAAGAAGCCGTTCGTCTGCCTGATGCATGGCGACTGCGAGGTTTCGACGAAGAATCTGGCGAGGGCTCGGGGGTGCAAGACGGTCGCAATGTGCGAGCCCGCGACGGCAGACAGGCATTCCGGCTACCATGTCGGCGGAACCTCGCCTTTCGGCACGAAAAGGCGCATGACTGTATACGTGCAGAAGACGATCTACGAGTTGGACGAGATATACGTGAACGCCGGACATCGCGGAATACTGGTTGCAATCAGGAGCGCCGACCTTGACAAAGCGCTTCCCGGCCTTACAGTGCCAGTTGACGTATGCCAGAAAGGGCCTGCATGAGTGAAGGCTCCGCGAAACTGCCATGCTTGACTCTATATGCGGCGGTTTGGTATAATTACCATGTCCCAAAGGAAGGCGGCGCGTGCCGCTGTTGCATCGGATGAGGTTTCAATTCCCCTGCGCCAAATCCGATTGCAAATAAAACAGGGGAATTGGAGGTACAAGATGAGAAAGCTGGTGGCCCTGTTCCTTGCCGCGTTTGCGGTAGTATTTGCATGGGCGGATACATGGACGGATTCGTCTGGTAACATGTGGACATACACTACCAATAACGTAGCGGCCACTGTCTCGGCCGTCTCGTTTGAGACGACAAACCTAACGATTCCCGGCACGTTGGGCGGCAAGGCGGTGACGGCGTTCAACGCTGGTGTGTTCGCGGGCAAGACCCGCGCCGTGCGCGTGACGATTCCCGCCTCGGTGGCGGCTATACCGGCGGAGGCGTTCCTTAATTGCGTAAACCTGAAAGCCGTGACGATTAACGGATCGGGCTTGACGAGCATTGGTGCGCGGGCGTTCAAGGGCTGCGGCAATCTTGAGGCGTTTGTGATGCCGAACTCGGTTACGTCGCTCGGGCAGGGTGTGTTCTCCGGTTGTTCGGCAATGGCATCGGTAACGTTGAGCGATGGGTTGACGGTGTTGCCGGGGGTTGAGTACGGCTCTGAGTACAACGGGAAGTACGCAGACACGGTGAATAGTACGGCTCTCTACGGCTCCTACGCAAACGGCCTGTTCTACAACTGCACGTCGCTGAAGACGATCAACTGGGGCGCGAACATCAAGACGATCGGAAACATCGCGTTCCTGTACTGCTCGGCGCTCGAAAAGGTGACGATTCCCGACACCGTCACGAGCATCGGCTGCCACGCCTTCCTCGGCTGCTCGAACCTTGGGGAAGTGAAGATCGGCAATGGGGTGACGACGATAAGTGAAGATCGGCAATGGGGTGACGACGATAGGGCGAATGGCGTTCCGCGCGTTGCCGAACCTGACGAAGGTGACGTTTGGCTCGAAGGTGAACGAGATACACCAGCAGGCGTTCCAGGACTGTGTGAACCTGCAGAACTTTACGCTTCCCGCGACAATCCAGTACTTCCGCTACCGCTGCTTCGCGGGCTGCAACAAGGCGCTTACATCCGTGACGATCCCGACGAACAAGGATGAACTCGAGACCGAGCTCGGGCAGGGCATCTTCTCCGGCTGCACGAAGCTTGCGACGGTGACGTTCGGCGACACGGTGAAGACGCTGCCGGGGGTTGAGTACGGCTCTGAGTACAACGGGAAGTACGCAGACACGGTGAATAGTACGGCTCTCTACGGCTCCTACGGCAACGGGCTTTTCTACAACTGCACGTCGCTGAAGACGATCAACTGGGGTGACGCGTCTCACATTGCCCGCGAGCATCACCGACCTCGGCAATCATGCGTTCTTTGGGTGCACTGGGCTAAAGATTGTCACGGTGTGTGGCAGCGTCAATTCGCTCGGTCGGCGCACTTTTGCAAATTGCCCGTCACTCCTCTATGTTGACTTCCAGGGCGAGACGATGGACTTTGAGCCTGGATATCAGCCGTTTGGGTTTGACAGCGAGGATCTGATCATCTATGCTGCAGAAGATTCGTCCGGGTGGAAGGGCGTCGTTGGAGTCGTCGGGCTTCCCGAAAGCGGCACATGGTGTGGAGTGCCAATCACCTACTCGACCGGACAGGTGTCAAACAAATGGACGGTGAAGTACCACAAGAACGACCCGAACGGCGGCGGTGACGTGGCGCAAAGCCAGAACATCCTCGTTGGCGATACGAAGCGCCTGCTGTACCTCGACTCCGCGCTCGGCTGGGCGATTGCGGACGAGGGTGGGTTCAGCTACATCTTCCTCGGTTGGGCGAAGTCGCCTACGGGCGCCGTCATCTATGCCAACGGCGAGCAGGTCTGCGACCTCGTCGCCTACGGCAAGGTTCTGCACCTCTACGCCGTGTGGCAGAAACGCGCCTACCAGGTGGTGTTCCACAGCAACGACGGGGCGAACAAGACGGCCTTGCAGGAGTTCAGGCCCAACATCGCGAAGACCCTGCTCTGGCTTGACTCTGGCCTTGGCTGGACGCGATCCGGCTACGACTTCCTCGGCTGGTCGAAGTCGCCTACCAGCACGGCGGTTGTCTACAAGAACGGCCAGAACGTCAACGACCTTGTTGCCATGGGCGAGAAGCTGCACCTGTACGCGGTGTGGCGCGACCGCCGCTGGACGATCCGCTTCCACAGGAACTACTCTTCGAGCGACAACGACTACGCGGACCAGAAGATTCCCGTCGGCGCGTCGGTCAAGCTCTACTGGCTCGACTCCCAGCTCGGCTGGACCCGCGACGGATACTGGTTCAAGGGCTGGGCGAAGTCCCGTACGGCGGGCGCGACGTACCAGAACGGACAGGTCGTGAAGGACCTCGTGCCAGGTGGAGAGGTTCTGCACGTCTACGGCGCCTGGGGCCAGAAGACCAAGTAATTGGCTGAAATCGCGCGGCGGCGCTTCTGCGCCGCCAATGGCCCCGCTACGATTGTTGGACTGTGGTGCTTGGGCCGTCCTCAAGCCCCGGTCTGCCGTAAGTGGTTAGGTGGTTAGGTGGTTAAGTGGTTAGGTGGTTAACTACCAAACTACCAAACTACCAAACTACTCAACTACTCAACTACCCAACTACCTAACTACTCCTCGCGCAGAGGCGCGTATCCCCCAGCCGAAGGCTGTCCGCGAAGCGGATGCCCTCATGTTATTTAGCCACAAAGAACACAAAGTTCACAAAGAAGCTGGGGTGTTACCCCAGACCCCAAAACACTCTGTGACTCTTTGTGTTAAATCAAATCCCCCGTGCGAAGACTCTGCGCCTCTGCGCGAGAATAACAACCCCCACTTCGTCGGCAAGTCGTTCTTGGACGATCTTCCTGCTGTGGATTTGGTATAATATTCAGCAGTCGGATTGATGTCATCAACTCGAAATGAAAGGTACTACTAAAATGAAGATTGCTACTCTTGCCGCAGTCGTGGTGGCTGCGTCGGCGGCGTTTGGTGAACTTATCGTCAGGGACGGCGACACGCTCGCGTTCCTCGGCGACTCGATTACGCAGCAAGGCCAGGAAAAGACCGACGGATACGTCAACCTCGTCATTCGCTCGCTCGCCATAGAGGGTGTGAACGTCAAGTCGGTGAAGGCAGGCATCAGTGGGCACAAGTCCAACGACATGCTCGCGCGGCTTGAACGGGACGTGCTTTCAAAGAAGCCGAATGTGATGACGCTCTCGTGCGGCGTCAACGACGTCTGGCACCAGGACTGGAACAAGGGTGTGTCGCTCGAGGACTACAAGAAGAACATCTCCGAGATATTCGACAAGTGCGACGCGGCAGGCTGCAAGGTGGTAGTGCTTACTGCGACCATGTTCGAGAAGCCCGAGATGGAGAAGTTCAAGCACAATGTTATGGTGGCGCCCTACAACGAATGGCTCCGCGACGAGGCGAAGCGCCGCGGGTATCCTGTCGCGGACCTCAACGCCGACATGTGGAAGGCGCATGCGGAGAACCCCTCCGTGAAGTTGACGCGCGACGGGGTGCACATGCGCCCTGAAGGCAACCGCCTGATGGCCCGCGGCGTTCTGCGCGCGCTCGGCATGGCGGAGGATCGCGTCGCCTCCTTCGATTGGGAGAACTGGAAGCCGGTCTGGGTGCTCTGCCGCTTCGACCTTAAGCCCGACGCCGACAAGGCCGACTATCTCGCAAAGACCAAGTCCGTCCTGGCGGCTGTTCGCGCCGAGCCTGGATGCTGCGAGTACCGCCTACTTGGAGACGCCGAGACGGACTGGGACAAGCCCCAGCGCTTCGGCGACCGCACTCTCTGGATGCTCGAGAAGTGGCTTTCGGTTCGGGAACTCAAGGCGCACCTTGAAACGCCCCACATGAAGAAGTTCGGCCCGTCGGTGGCCCCGATGCGCACTTCGTCTTCCTTCCACGTGCTTGAGGACGTCCTACCCTAAGGAGCGGTTGCACGCCAAAGGGGCGTAAACGAGATGTACAGCAACGGGGCGTCAAGGGGAACGCGTCCGGGGCGGCAAGTAAAGAAAAGTCAAGGAAAGGCAAGGCAATGGACATAAACAGAAGGCACTTCATCTTTGGATCGGCGGCGGCGCTGTCCCTCGCCGGATGCGCGACGGGCAAGGTCGGGGCGAGGCAGCTCAAGCCTGGCGAAAAGCGCACGATGGCGCTGATTGGATGCGGAAAGCAGATACATCACCTCGCAAAACAGTTCCTGAAGAACGACAAGATCACGATTGTCGCGGCCTGCGACTGCGACAGGGTGCGCGCCAAGGACGAGGCGGACAGGATCAACAAGAAATACGGCAACGGCGGCTGCCGCGTCGTCTATGACTTCCGCGAGATCATCAAGGACCCGGCCATCGACATGGTCTGCATCGCAACGCCCGACCACTGGCACGCCTACATGTGCGTCGAGGCGATGAAGCACGGCAAGGACGTCTTCTGCGAGAAGCCGCTCACCTGGTCCGTCCATGAGGCGCGCGAGGTCATGGCCGCAGAGAAAAAGTACGACCGCGTGTTCCAGACGGGCTCCATGCAGCGCAGCTGGCGCGAGTTCCGCGACGCCGTCGCGCTTGTGCGCGGCGGATTCATCGGCGACGTCAAGTACGTTGACGCGAACTTTGGCCCCGGCGGCAGGGGCGGCGCTCCGTCGCAGCCCGTCAGGTTCTGGGAGAACCCCGAGAACGCGGCGAATGAAGGCGCCCCGAACCCGGACGTCGACTGGGCTATGTGGCTCGGCCCGGCCGCGATGCGCCCCTACTCCGACAGGCACGCGCCTCGCGGCGTTCACAACTTCTTCCCCTACTTCTGGCGCTGCGACGACGACCTGGGGTCGGGCTACTGCGGCGACTGGGGTGCGCACCACCTCGACATCGCGCAGTGGGGGCTCGACATGGACCGCTCCGGCCCGTACAAGGTGATACGCTCCGACGAGCCGCACTCGACGGACCTCTGCCACGGCGGTCGCCGTCTCTTCGGCGTCAAGCTTGTGTTCAAGAAGCCCTACGGCGACGTCGTGCTGACGCACGGTTCCTTCGCCAACAAGTGGGGCACCGTGTTCTACGGGACAAAGGGCATCGTGGCCGTGAACCGCGGCAAGATCGCGGTTTGGTCCGGCACCGGGCTCGTCACGCCCACGCCGGAGATCCGCATGGAAGTCGCGAACTGCAAGTTCATGGCGGACAAGATCCTCGCCGGTGGGAGCGGAAAGACGCTTGGCCAGGCGCTCGACACGATCGAGAAGCAATGCCCTGAGTTCATCGCGAAGTCCGGCATCTACGTCAGCACGGACCACTACCGCAACTTCACCGACTGCGTTGAATCGCGCAAGCTGCCAATCACGGATGCGGAGACGGGATGCCGTTCGGCGATCCTCTGCCTCCTTTGCAACATGTCGTACAAGCACGACATCGGCTTCGACTGGGACCCGGTGAAGAACGAGTTCGCAAACGGCACAGGCCACGGCATCTCGCTCCGCCGCGACGGCGGCTGCAACGGATGGGAGGTGAAGGCATGAGGCGCATCGCCCTTGCCCTCGCCGCCGCGCTCGCCCTCTCGGAGGGCGACGCGCAGCTCATCGTGCAGGTGCCCAGCGAGGATGTCGCGAAGATGGACGGCATCGCGTCCTCGTGGAAGCCCGCCGCGCCGAAGAAACAGCGCAAGGCGCTCGTCTTCTGCCGCTGCGAGGGCTTCGCGCACAACAACGCGATATCCTACGCGCTCAGGGCCTTCGACACCGTGTCGAAGAAGACTGGCGCGTTCACGTTCGACACTACGACGGACTACCGGTACATGAACGCCAAGACGTTCGCGAACTACGACGCGGTGGTTCTGCTCAACTGCACCCATCCCGACACGGAGCGCTACAAGAACCTCGAGAAGGACCTCGTGGAGTATGTGAAGGGCGGCAAGGGGCTTTGCGTTATCCATGCCGGATGCGACGGCTTCCTCAAGGCCCCGCAGGTCGCGGACATGATAGGCGGCCAGTTCGTCAGCCATCCGTGGGTGTTCGGCAGAACGTGGTCGTTCACGAACGAGGAGCCGGACCATCCCGTGAATCGCGCTTTCGCGGGCGAGGGCAATCCCTTCACGCGCGTAGAGGAGGTGTACCAGCACCCGTCGCCGCCGTTCGACAGGGCGAAGTCGCGCGTACTGCTGTCGCTGAACATGAAGGACCCCGCGACGGCGAAGCGCTTCGAGGAGTGCAAGAAGGGCTACAAGCGCACAGACGGCGACTTCGCCGTGTCGTGGGTCAAACGCTACGGCGCGGGACGCGTGTTCTACACGACTTTCGGGCACGAGGCGAACACATTCGTCGATCCGGGCCGTCTGACGCACATTCTCGATGCGCTGCAGTACACGCTCGGTGACCTTGAGGTTCCCGACGAGCCCCTCAAGTAGTTGGGTAGTTGGGTAGTTGAGTAGTTTGGTAGTTAACCACCTAACCACCTAACCACTTAACTACTTAACTACTTCTACTCGCAGACACACCGCCACGAGAAATAAGGCGTTGGCCCCGTTTTTGGTATAAGGTGAAGGTTGCTGCACCGCGAAGTGGATGCAAGCGAAAGGGAGAGAATGGAGTTCATTGAGACATTAAACGAGTTAGCCGCAAAGGTCGGGCTGGGCAAGGTCGAACTCGACGACACGGGGAGCGTCACGCTGCTCTTCGACGGCGCGTACGCGATCTCGTTTACGCCGGATGCCGCCGAGGATGCCGTCTATTTCCAGTGCGAGATAGCCGATGCGTCGAGCCTTTCGTACAGCGATGCCCGCGCGCTTCTTGAGGCGTCGCTCGCGGCCACGAACGGTGCGGCGTTCTCGATCGACCGTATGCTTGAGAAAGTCATCCTCTGGAAGCGCTTCGGGGAGTTCGCGTCGTGCGCAGCGCTCGAAAAGGCGATAAACGAATTTCTCGGGCAGATCGTGCGCTGGAAGGAGAGGCTCGCGAGGGGCGACGGACCGCCCTCGGCGGCCCCGGCGCCTACCGTGCTGTCCGGTGGATTTATTCCGGTATGATGTAACCTTTTGAGCGCAAATGTGTAAACAGGGTGTAAAACAACCATCCATTAGGAGCATCCTATGTCACTTACCATCCAGCCAGACATTGTCACCCAGCAGGAGCTGCAGTCGCGCGGCGTAGATTCGTCTGTCGGCGTATTCGGCAGCCACCACGTGCAGATCGGCAAGGGCAACCCCATCCGCCTTGACGTGATAAAGTCGGCCGCAGTTACCGGGGAGGGATGGAAGGAGGTGACGAAGGTAACTCGCGGCAAGGCGGGGATTAGGCAGACCGCGAATGATGCGCTCGCCGCCCTCGCTACGCCGGGCTCGCTCGACGTGGGCAAGCTGCTGGGCTTGCTGAAGGCGCAGCAGACGTATCTCGAGCGGCTGGACAAGCTCAATCGGCTCGACCCCGCGCAGAAGCAGGATGCGGACGGACTCTGGATGTTCACGAAGGAGGTGGAGGGGCTTTCAAACGAGAAGCTCGCCGCGATTTTCCAGAAGTTCAACTCGCCCGAGATGGACCTTCTGCAGACCGCCCTGATGCGCGAGGGGCAGGTCAATCCGCAGGCGAAGGACGCGCGTATGGCGGCATCCCGGCTCTTCAACGTCCAGGCGCTCATCCTCAAGGAAATCGGCAACCGCGCCGCGCTTTCCAATCTCTCTGATCTCCGCGCCGCCGATCGCGGCGACGAATCCCTCAAGGACGAGAAACTCGCCCTCCCGCAGAAGCTCTCGAACGAATACGGCGGCATAGGCGACGACGTCGCGGTCAACCACCAGAACGACATCACGGCGGCCAACCTCGCCGTGCTTGCCGAGGTCTCGTCCTCAAGCGCCAACGAACGCGAGAAGATTGCAGTGGAGGAAAATGCGAAGCTCCAGGCGAGGGGGCTTGGAGATGTGAAGATGAAGGAGTTGGGCGATGTGCTGCGGTCGGCCGAGCTCACCATAAACATCAGCATCGAGATACTCGCCGGCGACACTTCGATCGTCACTGATCCCGACAAGCCGCTCGCGAACATTTGGCACCTCAAGGACATGGGGCTCAAGCCCAAGGGCGAGGGCTATCTCGACAAGCGCGACAGCGTGGAACAGGTGCTCTTTCCGGAGTTCGCAAAGCACGACGTCATCGCGAACGAGCGCCCAGTCTATGGTGCGCTCAACATCCAGCACGGCTACAAGGGCGGCGCGCAGATATACGGGAATGCGACCATCGTCCTCAAGCCCGAAGTCGCCAAGCGCGCCACCTATACGCTTATGGACACGTTCCTTTCGACCCGCATGAAGGTGGACGCCGAGCGCCGCGCGAACGTCTTCAAGCTGCTCGACGGCACGAAGGGGATCCCTGGCGAACTCAAGGATGCGCTGAAGGACCCTGCGTCGACGGAGCGCAAGGACCTTGAAAAGTGGTTCGACAGATTGCAGGCGAAAGGTCCGATCATGATCGGCGATGGACTTGACGCGCGCGCCATCCCGCATTCCATCCAGACAATCCTCAATAGACACGACACTACCGGGTTTGGCGACGGCGAGAAGAATTTTCTCGGGCTTCTCTACAACTGCTTCGGCGACAAGGAGTCGATGCGGAAGGCCATGGCCACCCACGACAACATCGAAAGCCTGCTCCCCCATCTTGGCGACGTCACGGGTAACGCGCTCGCCAATGCCGCGCTGAAGCATCGCAACGGCAACACTCCGAACCTGGCGCTCAATGGCCCGGAGTACATCGAGGCGCATGTACAGGGTCCCCTCATCCCATCGCGCGACATTGCGGAGATCCGCGTCGACCTGACAAGCGACGGGAACGGCAATTTCTACACCGACGAGCAAAAGGCCGACTACAAGGCCAAGATGAAGACGTTCGAGCAGAGGACCCACGTCAAGGTCGTATTCGTCGACGACTTGTACGACGGGGGAAGCCTCCTGAAGGGCGAGTTGGACGAGGAGCAGGGTCAGTTCAACCTCCAGCACCTCGACATGGGCCAATACAACGCCGAGAAGGACAAGATTCTCGCCGATCCGCTCAAGGCGGCGGAGAAATACTACGCCGAGAAGACGCGGGACGAGCCACTGGCGATACCGGAAGGCACGAAGGCGACGCTTACCGGCGCGCAGCTTTCCGAGGCAGTCGAGAACTTCAAGAAAGCGGCGGCCAATATCGAGTTAAAGGGCTTGGCCTCCAGCGGCGAAGATATCGTCAGGAGTGCGTTCGAGGACACCCTCGGGCAGGCGCTCGTCAACAAGGGCAAGCTCCTCGAGACTCTTGGTTCGCTCCATCTTGACAGCAAGCGGCAGCTCAAGGCCTTCGCCGAGTGGATCTGCGAAACGCCCAAAATAAAGTCGTCTGAAGAGCTCAAGTTTATCCACAAGTACGCGACCGCGCGCGCCGCGCTCTTTAGGGAAATCGCAGCCGCCGAGCCGCCGCTTTCCTCGCAGGCCGTCCTCGACCGCTTCGTTGCGCTTGCCAAGGACGCCCAGGCGGAATGCGCGTTGCTCGCGTCGGACGGCTTGGGCGGCTCGCCCAAGATCTACGTTTCGCCGGCGATAGAGATGGAGCGCATTTCGAAAGTCTCCCTCATGCTCCTCAAGAACGCCGAGCCGCCGGTAGATGCCGCCATGTTTGCGAAGATACTGGAACGCATCGACTCGCCAGACATCCGCGTCGCCACCGGACAGCTTGACGCCATCGCGGATTGGGGGGCGAAGGACAAGATCCAGGGAGGCGACGGAGTCATGGCGCTCGTTACGCTGCTTAGGGCGGACAGGCGAAACATCGCCGCGCTGGCGGGAGACCAGACCAAGCAGCCGCGCTGCTTCGCGGGCGCGCTTGCGCTTGTCCAGGAGCCGGTCCGCAACATCCTGCGCAGTGTCTCCGCCGAGTTCCATGCCGCTTTTGAGGCGAGGTTCCCGTCCTATCCGAAGTTCCCGGCACCAGCCTGGCCGGAGAAGCTCCCCAAGAACGCCGCGGACCGCCGTCGGTTCCTTTTAGGCGTCCTCGAGCCCTACCGGCGGAAGGAGCTGGTGCCTCCGGAGAGGTGCCGCTCCGTGCATGGACGCGGCCATATCGTCCGCTCCTACATCTTCGCGAACGCCATGTGCAACATCCTCAAGGAGCAGGGGGTGAACGTCGACAAGAACGCCGTCGTCTGCGGAATTTCCGGGCACGACCTCGGCCGCGCAGGACTTGGCGACGACATCTGGGAGAAGGAGTCGGCCGAGGCCACTGTCAACGCGATGAAGACAATGCATGGCGCGGATTCCATGGGCGCGGACTATGAGAACGAGCTTGCCGGATGCATCAACAAGCAGCAGGTCGATGGCCCGAACGGAAAGAAGATGACCATATCTGGCTCGAAGACGCTCGAAGGGCAGCTTCTCAACGCCGCCGACTGCCTCGACATTGGGCGCACTCAGCAATTCGACAAGAGCTACTTCGACTTCCTGCGCGGACCCAACGGAGAGCTCACCGAGGATGCCGAGAAGCTGCGTGACGAACTCATCAAGGAAGCCGACCTTCTGCAGCGCCTCACCAACCCGCTCTGCGCCAACCGACAGAAGATAAATCAGCTTCAGCAGCAGGCCTCCGACGCCGTAATCAAAAACAACGATCAACTCGCAGAAGAGCTCCAGACGACAAAGAATGAGATCATCGCGCAGGTCGGGGAAGCGTTCGTATTAGAGGCGGAAAGCATCTCAAACGAGGATTACATCGCCAAGTTCGAGAATACCGTCAAGAACAATCCGCAACTCTTCCCGCTCCTCAACCAGTACGCATTCGCGGAGTAGAAAAGTTGTAACCTTTTGCGCTGTGGCGTGTATACAGGGCGGGAACAAACGGTAGAAAAAGGAGTAAAGCCATGATAAGTGCAGTCAACGAGCAGTTCAGCAAATTCGTCCAATTTGCCGAGGAACAGTCCGCAAAGGGCAAGAACAAGGCCATTGCGACCAAGGGCGATGTGGCGATCAACGGCGGCACTACGCTTGAGGAGCGCAAGATCGCCGTTACAAACAGGACCGACTGGGTTGGACTGGTATTATTTCGCAGTAGGGACACAAAGGCCGTCAACAACGAAGTGCGCGACCTTTTCAAGAAGACGATTGCCGACATGTTCGGCGGGGAGTGCAATATCCCCGACTCCGTCAAGGAGGCGATGCTGATGAAGGACTACGGGTGCGGCAAGCCGCTCACCGCGCGCCGCATCATCGCTGTCAGGGACGCAATCGCGGACCTAGGCCGCGTCAACTGCTTCGACAAGGCCAACGACCCGGACGGCGAGCTCGCGAAGAAGGCCATAGCCAACGGCTACACGCGGCTCGACTTCGGCAAACTCAACACCGCGGCCAATCTCCTCTGCGCCACGAACGGTATCGGCTACAAGGCAGCGATGGAGCAGGTCATCACCCAGGGTTCCGCCGCAAACCGCACCATGAACGCCGGCTCGCTCTACATGAAGAACGCCACGATCTTCTCTCGCGGACTTGGCTACTACACCCGTATCGCCGGGGACGACGCACGGAACATCGAAGTGGCGAAACTCGCCGCTTCGAAAGAATCGGTGGCCAATCTCTCCGAAATCGCAGACAACCTCGCGTACAAGTTCAATAACATCCTGCACGACGCCGAAGATCTCCTTCGCGCGGCAAAACTGCCGCCCGAGACGCTCGCCGGGCTGCGCACAGCCGTCGATGAGGTTGCGGTCAAGTTTACGGGTGTCTCGGCCGACATTGCCTCCGGAGCGCTAAAAAGCCGTGAAGAAGTCTACAAGCAGCTGTTCCTTGTCTCTCTCAAGGGAGTCAGCGATGAAGTGCAGGCGATCTTCACCGCGCTGGGCGTCGCCGCCGCGCAGAACCCGGTGGTCGAAGAATTCAGGCGGTATCTTTCTAACTACTTCAAAGAAGTCGGCGAGTATTGCGACAAGCTTGCCGGGACATACAGGCTCGCCGTAGCGAGCGACATGGCCAATGACGTGGAGCCCAGGCTGATCGCCGCAGCGCAGAAGGGAGGCCAGGACAACGGCAGTCCGAGCGACATCCCGGCATTGATATTGGACAACATCACCAACTTCCTTGCCGTCAATCCCTTCGAAAACATCGAGAAGGTTGAGGCGTTCATCGGCCATCTCGAAAATAGCGGCAGCGCGAACCTTCGCTTCACCGCCGAGCAGAAGACCGAGCTCAAGGCGATGGTCGACAAGACCTTCGGCGAGGGACCCAAGGCAGACAAGATATTTAAGCGCTTCGTTGAGCAATTCGAGGCGTCGTTCTACGCCGAACAGCTGAACTCGCCGACGGACTTCGGCAAGCATCCGCCCGCTGGCCCCAGCTTCGTCGTCAACTACTTCAAGAACAATCTAGAGGCGCTTGGCGTCTTCGATCCTGGTTTCAAGTTCGATACGAAGGAGGATGTCGATGCCGTCAAGACCTCCATCAAGGAGAAGATGCTCGCCGACTTCAACGCAAAGCTCAACGACCCGGACACCAGCAAGGTGACAAGCCTTTCCTCCGGATTGTTCCCGCAGGGGGTGCGCGAGTACCACTCGGGGTATGTGACGTTCAACGGCGAACTGATTCCCAATGCGGAGTATGGCACCAAGTTCCCGCAGCTCGGCGCGGGATGCAATATCCCCGAGCGCAAGGGATATGCCGAGTTCCTCGAAAAGACATTCGACGCCAACCACAAGAAGATGCGCCAGACGGTGTCGTTTATCTGTGGCATGGCCGACGGGCTCGCCGGAACGATTGACAGCATGATCGATCACGGCGATAACTGCATCAAGGGCGCGCCCCGCGACAAACTCATTCAAGATCTTGGCATGGGGCTCTCGGCCGGCGAGCTTTCTCCGGAAGACAACTACAACATCGAGCGTGTGGACAACGGCGACTTGAAGATCACCCTCACGCACCTCGTCAAGAACCATGTTAGCTACTTTATCAACGTTAATGACGGCACGATGTACAATTCCAAGCTTGTCTCCTCTCCCAATGCCTGCACCATCCTCAGCGACACGAAGCTGGTAGTGACGATGACGGTCAAGAACGTGGCCGACGCGGACCTTGGCCCCAACGACATGCCCGAGTTCATCATCGACGACATCCAGCAGGAGATGGCGTGAGCGATTTTCTGCTGTCGCTTAAGGACGTGTCGCTCGCCTTCGGCGGACCGAGCGTCCTGGAGCGCGTGGGGGTTGTTATTCTCGCGCAGAGACGCTGAGGCGCGGAGTCTTCGCACGGGGGATCTGATTTTTGCCACATAGAACACAAAGAATCACAGAGTGTTTTTGGGGTCTGGGGTAACACCCCAGCTTCTTTGTGAACTTTGTGTTCTTTGTG
>CADCAK010000046.1 GCA_902799385.1 uncultured bacterium
GAGATTTTCTGTGCGCTACATCTATCAACATAAAGACTGGCCCAAGTTTCGGTGGAGTTCCGCCGAACTGGCGGCGGAGCTTGAAGCGGCTTCCTTTTCGACGGGGAAGTTTTCTGGACGGCTTGCAGCAATCGGCTTTGAGATGCAGAGCGATGCTGTTTGCGAGACGCTTTCCGCAGAAATCTTGAACTCCGCCGAGGCGAAGACGCGCTACCCTGCCCAATTTGCCGATCGATTGAATGCCATAGCGCAGTAACCGATATTGGTTTTCACATGAAGCAATACGGAACAGTTCTCGCATGTGTGCGCCTTGGATCTTATGCCAGCTTGCTTGCGCTAATCCCTATTGGGTTCGGGACGCTCTTCTTTGTGCTTGGCATGGGTGAGCTTGGAGTTGGCGGCATCAGCGTTCTTTCGCTATGGACATTGTTCTGGCTGAGCGTCTTGATCTTCGGTGTTTTTGACCGTGGAATCCTAAGCGTGGGGCCGGACGGCGTTGTCTGGACCAGTGGCGTCGGCGGGCTCTCGATGAAAACGCGTGTACAGGTGAATGCGTGGACATGGAGCCGCGTAGTGCGGTTGCGCGGTTACCGCGCGGCGGTTGAACTCGTGGGCCGCGACGGACAGGGCCATGTTGTTTACGAGTCCCCGTTTAACGGAAGCGCCCGAGACAGCGACAAGGCCGAAGCCGATTGCGAACGCATCCGCCAGATGCTCGCGGAGAAGGCACACGTCAGCTTGACGCGGATCCGGGTTGACGACGAGCGGTCCGGCGCTTCGGCAATCGAAGTACAGAACAAAATCACCGTCCTTCGGGACGACAACGGGCGCATTGTCCGCATTACCTATCGTCCGAAGCATTATGTTCGGGGGGCGATTGTCCTTGCCGCCGTAATCGCATTCTTTGCCTTGGTTGGATGGCTGGTCTGGACGAAGGGGGATTCTCCGTGGCTGATCGCCGCTCTCGTCATTCCGGCGATTCTGGCCGTCACGCCGACGCTGTACGATTTCTTCGGGCGGCGGGAGTTCGTCATCGGCGCGGGGACCGGCCATTATTTCAACGGAGTCGGAAAGATAGGAGTCCGCAGGGAGTTCTCCTTTGACGAAACGACTGGCGTCCGCAAGGGCGAATCGGCTTATTACTACGCCGATCATAGTGTCGGCCACAAGGATGTGACAGGCACGAGGGCCATGACGAGGATTCCCGAAGTCCAGCTGTTTCCCGTTGGTTGCGCAACGCCGGCACGTCTTTGCGCCTCGGACGACGAGGCACTCATCGACGCATTCGTGCGACTCCTCCGCGAAGCTATTCAACATCGGGATATGTATGGCACATGAAATGCGAATCGTGCATATGCAAAGTCTCGCAGGATACCGCCTCGCGCGAGATCAACGCACTTGTCGCCAAAGGCATCCTCCGCCGGGAAGGCCAGGACCGCTCGACGCACTATGTGCTGGCGTGAAGAATGTTGCCAATGTGAAAATGTTGCCAATGCCAATACCCAATCTTCAATGGAAGGAGAACAACTATGACAAAGAAACAAGCAAGCGTTATTGCGGTGATTGCGTTTGCCGCGCTGCTAAAGCCTATGGGCACGATCATAGGTTGTTTCGAAATAGCGTGGCGTGTCATTTCCCGGGGAGGCGTTCAGCCGCGTGATCGGCTCATCATGGCAATCGCGGATGCCTTCGGCGTCACGGCGGCGCAATGGGCGAACATATTGATCGGCTGGGTTGCGGCGGCCGTTCCCGCGCTGTTGATTTACCGCTATCTGCGGCGTCGCGATTTCGGGCAGGTGTGTGCAGACTGTTCGGCGCACAGTATCCGCGCCTGGTCTCTCTTGGTGCTTTTCCTTGCCTTGACGCTGCTGCATCTTTCGGTGGTCACTAAGGCTGCGCGTATACCAGTTCAAATCGTGCAGGAGCATGAGGAAATCTCCCTTGACGAGGCGATGGAGCAAAACCACACGGCCACGCTGGAACTTCGCCTGTGCCATCCCGAGAACGACCGTCTTGAGCGCGAACTGAAGGCGAACGGGCGGTTGACGGACGAAGTGCTGGCGGCGGCTCCGCAAATAGATGGCTACAGCCTCATGCGCGTCAAAGGCAATGACGACTCCGTTTTCTATGTCTGCGATGAGGCGGAACTGACGAAGGAGGACATCGTTTCGGCACGAGCGTCCAAATGGCCCTTTAACGAGGACATCTACGAAGTTTCCGCCAAACTGACGCCGGAAGGACGTGGGCGTCTTGCGCGGCTGACGCGAGACTACAAACCACATGGGGCGAAGAACCCCTCAAACAACGGGCGAGCTCTCGCAATAGTCGTGAATGGCGAACTTGTGACTGCCCCTATCATATATGCAGAAATCGACATGGGTGAATTTGTCATAACTGGAAATTTCACGAGGGAAGAGGCGGTCAACCTTGCCGCCGCGCTCAATTCCAAAGGAGTCGAAGGGGATTGACACGGATTAGACGCCCGTCCAGCGTGTGAACGAAAATGGGGTCTGTCCCCAACGAGGGGGAGAAATGTGCTGTTATAGTTGCATTTGTGGGCGAGGTATGCTATTATATTGTCTGTTGCGAATGGAGAAGGGATATGAAACGACAGACAAGGCTGTTTCCAAAGGCAGTGGTCGCGCTTGAGCGGCTAGGGGAGAACATCAAGCTTGCGCGGCGTCGGCGCGGCATAACGTCCGCGCTTATGGCGGAGCGCGCCGACATGAGTCTGATGACTCTCAGGGCGATTGAGCGCGGCTCGCCAAAGGTGGCGATGGGCAACTACATGTCCGTCCTTTTCTGTCTTGGCATGCAGGACGACATGGCGCAGGTCGCGGCAGCTGACCTGCAGGGGCGCGACATTCAGGACGCGCGGCTTCTGCGTGGTTCGCGACAGGGAGGCACCCGATGAAAGAGCTAGATATTTATCTTGGCGAAGAGAAGCTTGGCCTTGTTCGCGTCGAAAGCGTACGCGGCAAGGAGGTGTTTTCATTTTCCTACGATGATGCTTGGCTGAGGAAGGACGAGATAATTGCCATAGATCCCGATGTCCTGCCATCGGCTGGCGAGCAGTATCCCGTCGGCAAGGAGGTGTTCGGCTTTCTCGGCGACATAGCTCCCGACAGATGGGGCAGGCGGCTCATACGCCGCAAGGAGGCGCAACTTGCACGGCGTGAAAAGAGGCCGGAGAGGGCATTGCTTGCGAGCGACTTCATAATTGGCGCATACGATCTCACTCGGACAGGCGCTGTGCGCATCTTGTACGATGGAAAGTTCGTCTCGTCTGATTCGTCCAAGCCGGCCCCTCCATGGACGACGCTGAGGACGCTTGAGGAGTGTGCGCGGAAGATCGACGCAGACGAAGACGGCCAGGACGCACGATGGATAGACGTTCTCCTTGCCCCAGGATCTTCTTTGGGCGGCGCTCGTCCGAAGGCGAACGTGACGGACGAGAAGGGCTCGTTGTGGATTGCAAAGTTCCCCTCTGCAAACGATGAGTGTGATGTCGGTGCATGGGAGTTTCTCGTTTCGCGCCTTGCGGCGGCGGCAGGGCTAAGAGTGAGCGACACGCGACTTGAGCGGTTCTCAAAAGCGGGCTCTACATTCTTCTCGCGCAGGTTTGACCGCGAAGGCGAGAGGCGAATCCACTATGCGAGCGCCATGACGATGTCCGGCGCGTCTGACGGCGAGGAGGGGCATAGCTATCTGGACGTGGCCGAGTTTCTTGTTCGCGAAGGGGCGCGTCCGGACGAAGACCTGGCAGAGCTCTGGAGCCGCGTCGTTTTCTCGCGCCTTGTCGGGAACAGCGACGACCATCTGCGAAACCACGGATTTGTCCTGGCGCGCGACGGATGGAGGATTTCGCCGATGTTCGACGTAAACCCGAATCCTGACGCGGCATTTGCGGCGCTCGATCTGACGCCTGGCGTGCAGGGTACAACACGAGATGAACTAATTGAGAGTGCGGAGTATTTCCATGTTGGCCGAATCGCGGCGGAGAAGCGTTACGCGGAGTTGTTTTCGGGCATCTCCGGCTGGCAGGCGCTCGCGCAGAAGCTGAATATCCACAGAAACGAAATCGACCGCATGTCGGCATGCTTCTGCAAGGCGGAGTTTCGGTGAGTAAATCCTGTCTAAAACAAAAACGAAAGCGAAAGGAAAATACACAATGAATATGCGAATGATGTTGGGTGCGATAGCGGCGGCGATGGCGCTGTCGGGGTGCGTGAGCGGACCGAAGGTGAACAATGCGCCTGTGGCGGCGCTTGACCTGAACCGCTATCTCGGCGAGTGGTACGAGATCGCCCGGTTCGACCACAGCTTCGAGCGAGGCGTGGAGCAGGCGAAGGCCAACTATACGCAGAATGCGGACGGTACGATCAAGGTCGTTAACTCTGGAATCAAAAACGGCAAGCCGAAGACGGCGATCGGGAAGGGCAAGACGACAGACACGCCCGGGCTCCTGCGCGTCTCGTTCTTCGGCCCGTTCTACGCCGACTACCGCGTGATGCTGATCGACAAGGAGTACACATACGCGCTTGTTGGCAGCGGCGGCGCAGACTACATCTGGCTCCTCTCCCGCACTCCAGGCCTGTCTGAAACCGCGAAGTCCGAGCTTCTTGCCGAAGCGCGACGGCGTGGCTACGACACGGACAAGCTCATCTGGGTGCGGCAGGGCAAAGATGAGACGACCAGATCTGGGGTAAAATAATGTCAATTGATTGTATAGTCAAATTTCTTTTGATTCCCTGTGCAGGACTAGTGCTTTTTGTCTTGCCAGCTTGGATTGCGATTCGCAGTGCCAAGCACAGGAGAACGTTTGGGATTGCCATTGGAACAGTCTGGTTGGGATGTTCGGTTTTATTGACGGTCTTCGCTACTTACTTGTTTAGCGGAGGGTATGCGCGAATTCTCGACAATGGATTTTCGCCTGACGGACGGGAATATGTGTTGACGCAGACATCGAGCGGAGAGCCGTATGAAGTTCGGCTGTACATCAGGAACGCAATCGGCGATTGGATTTTCTATTATGTGGATCACGAGGTCTGGCCTTGGTTTGATGGAGGCCACCTCGAATTTTCAGATGGCAAGGCGCGAGTGATGAAAGGCAAAGAACTTTACAAAGAAATCACCATTGACGCTGACGGTTTATCTCGGGCTTATCCGTCCTCTATTTCAGCAACCGAGTTGTTTGAAAAGGAACCGCGATGAAGAAAATGATGATGGCACTTGGATGCGCTAATCTCAAACGCCGTGGCTCCGACAAGAATGGCGAATGGAATTTTGTGGTATATGCGTAATTTGGCTGTATTTGGCAGCAGTGTGCGGCGGCGGGAAAGTATTTTTTTGTTTACTATTGATGCTGTGTACCCGATATGGTATAATTTTGCGCGTTCGGTAAAAATTATACCCGAAAGGGATTAGATTGTATGTCTGATAATAAATCATACCCGAAAGGGTGCAGTCTGTCGGCGTTCGTGAAGGCGAAGCGCCGAGAGCAGGGCTGGACGCAAGTCCAGTTGGCGGACTATGCGGGCGTGGGGCTTCGCTTCGTGCGCGAACTGGAGCAGGGCAAGGTGTCGCTTCGTCTCGACAAGGTGAACCAGGTACTTGACCTTTTCAGCGCGTGTGTGGGTCCGGTGCCGATTGACAGGAGCGTCTATGCGGACAGCTGACATCTATGTGTTTGGGAAGTTGGCAGGTGCGCTGACGGAGAATGACGACGGCAAGTTCTCATTCCTCTATAATGAACAGTATCTGAACGATTCGTCCGCAGTCGCCGTGAGCTGCACGATGCCTCTGCGAAGTGAGTCGTATGCCTCCGATGCGCTTTTCCCTTTTTTCGACGGACTCATCCCGGAAGGGTGGCTCCTGGACATCGCCGAGAAGAACTGGAAGCTTGACGGACGCGACCGCATGGGGTTGCTTCTCGCGTGCTGTTCGTCGGCCATAGGCGCTGTCAGCGTGCGGCGGCCCGGGGATCCCCCGCCGTCCGCATCTGTCGAAACTTCGGGCGGCGAATGGACAGAAGGGGAGACGACATTTGAGTTCCCGTACTCGGATGAGGAGATAAACGAGATGGCGCGGCGGCTTGTCGCATCGCGCGTCAGCGTCTGCGGCGTGCAGCCCAAACTGTCCGTCCATCTTGAACGCGATTCCGGCGATTCGCCGCGCATTACGATTGTCGGCTTCGAGGGCAACTACATTCTCAAACTGCCGTCCAAGGATTATCCGTGGCTCATCGAGAGCGAGCATCTGACGATGTCGCTTGCCCGGAAATGCGGAATCAGGACGGCTGACTTCTCGCTTGCGTCGCTTTCCGGCGGACGCCGCGCATACGTGACGCGGCGCATGGACAGGACGCCGCACGTGAAGCACATGGAGGACTTCTGCCAGTTGACGGAACGTCTGACCGAGCGCAAGTACTTCGGTTCGTACGAGCAGATCGCCAGGAAGATCAGGCTGTATTCGTCGTCGGGCGGCGCGGATGTCGTCCGCTTCTTCGAGGTCGTCCTGTTTTCGTTCCTCACCGGCAACTCCGACATGCACCTCAAGAACTTCTCGCTGCTGCGCGAGGAGGCATCTTGCGGACGCATACGACCTTCTGCCGGTGAAAATGCTCATGCCGGACGATACGGAGGACATGGCGCTGACGCTGAACGGCAAGAAGGCGAGAATCGACGGTGGAGATTTCCGCGCGTTCGCAAAGACAATCGGGCTCAACGAACGCCAGACTGCCAATGCGGTTTCGCGCGTGGCGGATGCGCTTGCGTCGAGCCTTGACGCCGGCTTCGGCGATTCACTTGTTTCAGACGAATTCGCATCGGGCTTTGCGCGGCTTGTTCGCGCAAATCTGGATCGAATCGTTTGAGTTTAGCCGCAATGAACGCAAAGGGCGCAAAGAAAGGAGCGACGAATGCCAGTAGATTTGTCCTATAAAGGAATGTTTGTTGATATCTTTTTGTGTGGAGATATTGTATTTGCGTATCTTGCACTTGTTGCGTATCGAATTATGGCGGCTTCGTTGTTTCCGCGACTCAACAACAAGACATGTTATTGGTTATTTAGCCTAATGACCATTATTGCGGTTTCTATGTTGTTGCCGCTTGCATTGCGCGGCGGAGTTGCCGTCGACGATTCTGTTCGCGGCGCGTTGGCTTTGGTTGTATTGTGTTTGCCTTGTATTATCCTGGGTACGGTTGGAATAGTGTTGAGATGGCGCTGGCGTACCGTACTGTTTTCGTGCATTTCCGAGATATTGCTGTTTCCAGTTTGGTTTTTCTTGTTGTTTACGGTTTGCCTTTTCTTTGATTGTAGTGATTGAATCCAAGTGGGATTTGTGGATGGTCGCTGCGCTTGTGTGCGTTGCGGTCGTGCTGGGCATCTACCCCGCCGATCGGACGGTGTGGTGCGTCGAGATGGTGTGGGCGGTCGGGCTGTGGGCGATTCTTCTCCTGACGCGCAGAAGGACATCCTCTGCGACACCCTCGGCGCGATCTGTTCCGCAACGCTTTTCCTATGCAGAGAAAAGATATTTACACGATGAAGAGAAATAAGATAGTTAAGTTTGCGACATGGGGAATTGTGTCCGCACTTGTTGCGTGGGGCGCTTCGGCGATTGCCGTCTATGCCGCTTCGTCCGGACGTGTATTCGACAGTGCGAGCATAGACGCCGTGCCGTGTCGGCGCGCGGCGGTCGTGTTGGGAT
Organism: uncultured bacterium; assembly: GCA_902799385.1. GTDB lineage: Bacteria > Verrucomicrobiota > Kiritimatiellia > RFP12 > UBA1067 > UBA1067. The sequence continues at coordinate 7,712 of CADCAK010000046.1, forward strand.
GCGTGAGGACGCTTCCGAACGGACTCAACAACCTCTACTTCTCGCGGCGGATCGACGCGGCGGCGGAGCTGTACAAGGCGGGCAAGGTGGATTGCCTCATCGTGAGCGGCGACAACCATGTGAAGGGCTATGACGAACCGTCCGACATGAAGGAGTCACTTATGAAGGCCGGAGTGCCCGCCGACCGCATTGCCTGCGACTACGCCGGTTTCCGCACGCTCGACACGGTCGTGCGGGCGAAGAAGGTGTTCGGGCTCGACTCGTTCATCGTTATCTCGCAGCCAGACCACGTCCGACGCGCGGTCTTCACGGCGCGAGGGTTCGGATGCGACGCCTACGGCTACGCGGCGAAGGACGTCAACGGACGCTATTCGATCAAGACGACAATCCGCGAACAGCTTGCGAAGATTGCCGCAGTCCTCGATGTGATTCTTCGCCGCAGTCCCAAGTTCCTCGGCCCGCGCGAGACACTCCCGCCGCCGGTAGAGGAAGGCGATGTTCTCAATCCGCCAGAGAATCGTGAACCCACGTCTGGGACCGTTGCTGTGGATCCGTCCGTCTATAATGTGTTACAGATTCTCCGAGAGGTTTAGCTGCAAAGAACGCAAAGGACGCAAAGAGAGGAAAATGGCGATGAAGAGAGTGATGATGGCGCTTGGATGCGCGGCGGTGACGATGTTCGCCGGCTGCATGTGCGATCAGATGGCCGCGCGCGACTTGCAACCGAAGGAAGCCGCGGAATGCCCCGAGATCAGGAGCGAGTGTTTCTCGCTCTCGCTCGAGAACATCGCCACGAACAGGATTGAATTATGTGGTCAGCACAGATTCTCCGGCTCTAAAGAAGTTGACGAGCAAGCTGTCCGTGATGCCGTTCGCGGTGCAATTGAAGGATGCGGCAGGTTTGGCAAGGAAAAGCCCATTGATAAACGCGACGGGGGCCTTCAAATAGACGTCCGCATCATTGAGCAGCAATGGCATAGTGACGGTGAAAAATCCCGACCGACGGTGTATCTTCAGATTGGCGTCGAGGTGGTAACGCATATTCCCTTGAACAACTGTAGTGGATATTATGCGAGCCGAAACATTGGAAGGGGAACTGCGCGCATCTACGTGAGCTGGGGGACTCCGTCTATGTGTCCTATAGACGGTGAACGATACAATGACGGAGTTGCCTCGGCCGTCCAGCAGGCGTTGCGTGACCTACACCCATTCCCGGAACGGATGACAATGCGTGGAGACCGCCCAATAGCATGGAAAGACATCGGCAGTCTGTCGGACGCCAAGAAGGTAGAGGAGCGGTACACTACGTCAGTTCCTCCGCATTTGTCGCCTTTGGGCGGGTTGGTCCCAGACATTGACATCTATAAGCGGATGAAGGAAATTCGTCTCGCGTCCGTTTCGTTTCGTCCGCCGGCGACTTTGATGGATGCGGTGCTTTTCTTCCAGTCGGCATCTGTTCCGTACGACGGGTCTGGCGAAGTGATCTTGTTTGCCATGCGTCCGGCAAAAACAGGTGAGATTTATCCTCCAGCACCGGAACTCACGGTTGAGGACATTTCGTTTTACGACGCTCTTAAGATTGTTGTCGAATCGGCAAATGCAAGGTTTTGGATTCGTGGCGAAGGCGTTGTCGTCGTGGAACCGAAATCATGGACATGTGACGACGGTTGCAAACCAGGCGACGCATGGCTCCTGGACGAAGGCAGTTGGCCAAAGACTGGAGATGGGAAATCTATGGGAGTATCTCAAAACCTAAAGGAAGGGAACTGAAATGAACGTGTTCGAGAATGCGCTCTCCAACACTCTTAATCCTGTCAATCCTGTTAATCCTGTCTAAGACAAAAAAGAAAGATGACGAAGCCGATGCGCAGATTGACGACAGACGATTATGCGGTTGACGCGGTGACGGCGGCGAAGATGCTCGTCGGCGCGTGGCTTTGCCGTCGGCTGGAGGATGGCTCTGTCGTGCGGCGACGCATTACCGAAACAGAGGCCTACTGCGGCGAAGAGGACACCGCCTGTCACGCGCATAAAGGTCGCACTGCGCGGACGGACGTGATGTACTCGCCGGGCGGCTGCGCCTACATCTATCTCTGCTACGGGATGCACGAAATGCTGAACGTCGTAACGGGGCCGGAAGGGCGTCCCGAGGCGGTGCTCATTCGCGGCGTGAAAGGCGCGGAAGGTCCCGGACGTTTGACGAAGCTTCTCAAGATCGACCGCTCGCTTAATCGCGAAGACCTTGTCGCATCCGATCGGCTTTGGATCGAAAGCGACGGCGCGCGCGTAAAGTTCACCGCCGCCCCGCGCATCGGCATCGGCTACGCCTCTAAACGCGACCAGTCGCGGAAGTGGCGTTTCACCCTTTGGCGCGATATGGTATAATTTCCACACAGAAGCTGCGAACATGGAACATGCGCAAGAATGGCCAAGATAATCAAGTCGAATAAGAAAACGGTGGCGTCATTTGCAACAAGGCGAAAGACGTATCGCTGTCCGTTTTGTGGTGCGGAGGTGACGCATAGCGACATTGACGCCGACTGGATGCATTGCCGCTCATGCGGCAAGAGGTGCTCGCTGAAGGGGTGCATCGCGCGCGAAGAGGCGAAGAAGGGTGTCGGCGAGCCGCCGCCGGGCGTCAGGGTGATTCCCGGTGTTGACGGGAAAGTGGCGCCAAGGGCGGACTTGGTGGTCTATCCGCGCCGAAAACCCGGGATGATCCTCTTTTGCGCGTGGTTGGCTGGTTTCTTTGGGACTTCCGCCGTGTTTGCCGTGGCACCTGAGGATTTCCTGATTTCACTGCCTTTAGCTATGTTGTCGCTACTGGGTGTGGCCGGGCTCGTCTTCGAGATCTTCGGAAAGAACGAACTGTTGCTTTTCGCGGATCGCGGATTCTACATCGCGAGGCTTTGGCGGTTTTGCGCAATAAAAAAGAAATTCGCGATTTCGCCTGAGACGTTTGCGTTCGTCTACGAGCATTTGTCCGGACCGGGCAATAAGGTCCGCGAAGTGTGTGTTGAGACAAAATGCGCGGGGAGCGTGGTCTTTGGAAAGTATCTTCCCAGGTCTGTCCAGCGTTTTTTCAGCGCGTGCATCGCCCGGCGCGCGGCAGGGCTTGCGCTTGATGAAGCGCGTGGCAGGCGGAAGGGCCTTGGGATCAGGCATCCGGTCATGGTCGCAGCGCTTTTCGCTGTTGCGATGTATTGTTGTGCCTATGCGTTTTCCAAGTGGGAGAGAATCGTGGTCGCTGACGGGAATCTTATCATAACGCAGACGCGGTGGTGGGGACGCGAGGAGGAGAAGACCGAAATCCCGACAAAGGACATTACTTATGTGCAGCTTAGACTCGGGATCTACAGAGGGGGAAAGAATAATAGGCTTGAAATCCAAGGCATCGGGGGGCGGGTCTTGAAGGAGCTGACCGGCTTCGGCCGCGATGTAAGCAGCTATCAGATCGGGCTTATGCAGTCTATAAAGTGCCACCCCGGCACGCCGTTCGACAGAGAGCGATACCCCAGCTTCGGACTTCTTGGCATAGGCATTTTCCTCTTGCTGCCGATGGCATTGGTTTGCTGTGTAGGCGAAATCTCCCATGAGGCCATCAAATCGTGAACATACCGTGGCACTTTGCTGATTGGGAATTGAGTATCGTGGTTCGCTTATCGACAAAAACGCCTCTATACCAAGCGCATTTGGAATCTGTGTCAATGGGGAAAGACAATTAAGGCGTACTTTCCGTGATTGCCCGCCGATATTCCATCACTGGGTGGAAGGATGGTCACGCAATGCGCTGAAAACGTAGGCGGATTCCGCCGAAAATTACCTTGGGATACCCCCTTGCGCAGTTTGGGAGAATACTGTATAATATCTCTCCAATTTCGCAAAGGGAAAGAAAGACATGAAGAAAGACATCCACCCGAACTACGGCGAGGCCACGATCACCTGCGCGTGCGGCAACGTCATAAAGACTCGTTCAACCAAGAAGGAGATGGCGGTCAACACCTGCTCATCGTGCCATCCCTACTTCACCGGGCAGAAGACGATGGTCGATACCGAAGGCCGCGTCGACTCCTTCAAGAAGCGCTACGCGAAGTTCGCGAAGTAAGTTTTTGGTCGACAAGGAACAGATCGAGAGCGTGCTGGGTCGCCTGCCGTCCGTCGAGGCGGAAATGGGCGACCCCGCTGTTTTGTCGGACAGGAAGCGCTACCGCGCTGCCTTGGACGAATATTCGTTCCTCAAGAAGCTCGACTACGCCTGGACCGCGTACCAGCTTGAGGAGGCTACCGAGCAGGAAGTGCTCGCGGCGCTTCTGCCGCCGGATTCCCTCGAACGCCGCAACGCCGTGATGGAGATTCGCGCCGGGACTGGCGGCGAGGAGGCGGCGCTTTTCGCGGGCGACCTTTTCCGCATGTATTCGCGGTACTGCGAGAGCGTCGGCTGGAAGGTCGTTGTGATGAGCTCCAACGCGACTTCGCTCGACGGCTACAAGGAAATCGTCTTCACCGTAAAGGGCGAGGACGCCTACGGGAGATTTCGCTTCGAGTCTGGTGCGCATCGTGTCCAGAGAGTCCCCGAGACCGAGGCCCAAGGGCGCATCCACACTTCCGCAGCGACTGTCGTGGTGTTCCCCGAGGCCGACGAGGAGGACGAGATCGAGATTCCCGAGAAGGACCTTCGGGTTGACCTCTTCTGCTCGGGCGGCGCCGGTGGCCAGCACGTCAACAAGACAGAGTCGGCCGTCCGCATGACGCACATCCCGACTGGGCTCGTCGCCGTGTGCCAGGACGAGCGCTCGCAGATAAGAAACCGCGAGAAGTGCCTCGCGACGCTGAAGGCGCGAATCCTCGACTTCCGCCGCCGCGAGGAAGAGGCGAAGATTGGCGCCGACAGGCTTACCCTGCGCGGCTCTGGCGACAGGTCCGACAAGATTCGCACGTACAATTTTCCGCAGAACCGCCTTACCGACCACCGTATAGGGCTTACGATATACTCGCTCGACAGGATTATAGACGGCGATCTTGGGGCTGTTCTAGACGCTCTTCATGCACACGACGTCGAGGAGCGCATAAAGGCGGCGCTGGAGAGCAGGTGACCACCATGAACAAGATCATCGTCATAGCTGCCGGCGGGGAATATCCGCGGCTTCTCGTCGAGGGCGCAAAGCGCGCTGGAGTTGCGACAGTCGACGTGATGGCTGTGAAAGGGTCTTGCGAACGCGCCACGATGCTCGCTGCCGACCATGTCTTTCCGTTTGCCGTGAGCGAGAGCGACAAGGCGATACGCTGGACGGCAGAGCAGGGCTATGACGGCGCGGTGCTTGCAGGACAGGTGAGCCCAATGTCGCTTTTCCGCGGCAAGTTCGGGCCCGTAGTTCTCGGCTGGCTTAAGGAGATGCCAGTCAAGAATGCGCACACGATTTTCGGGAAGCTCGTCTCCGAGTTCGAGAAGGCGGGCGTGAGGATGATTCCGGCGAGCTCCTATATGGACGGCAATCTGCCGGGCGTCGGTGTCCTTACGAAGCGCGGGCTAACAGAGCTTGAAAAGACAGACGCGGAGCGCGGCTTTCAGGTTGCTGCCGACGTTGGCCGCCACGATGTTGGACAGACCGTGCTCGTCAAGTCTGGCATGGTTCTCGCAGTCGAAGCATTCGAGGGTACTAACGCCGCGATCAGGCGTGCGGGGAAGCTCGGCAGGGGCTCGGTTCTCTGCAAGGCGGCGAGGGAAGGGCACGACTGGCGGTTCGACATCCCCGTCGTGGGGCTCAAGACCCTCAAGAACATGAAGAAGGCCGGTGTAACCGCGCTTGCCTTCCAGGCGCGGCGGCTCCTTCTTCTCGACCGCCATGCCGTAGTCGATTTCGCCAACCGTAACGGCATTGCCATCGTAGGCGTCGAGTCGGGCCTTCCGCCAGCGCCGACGCGTCCCTGATGCCCCTTGAATGCGGCTGTGCGGGGCCTCTGTTGGTTGCGCGCTTTCGTAGCATGGCAAAAAGTCTCTTCAGAAGGCGCGCCCACTTGTTGCAAGGGGGCTGCTTTGGTATAATACGCAACGCCAAAAGGTACTTCTCATGCAGACAGAACTCTGGTATACCGACGAACACACGAAGGACGTTCGCTTTTCTATGAAGACGATCGAGCAGATCGCCTCGAAGAGGAGCGCAGTCCAGCAGATCGACATACTTGACACGCCCGCCTACGGGCGCGTGCTCGTCCTCGACGGCGGTCTAATGATCACCGAGAAGGACGAGTTCATCTACCACGAGATGCTCGCCCACGTCCCGATGGCCGTCCACCCGCACGTGCGGAACGTCCTCGTAATCGGCGGCGGCGACGGCGGCACGGTGCGCGAGCTTACTAAATACCGCTCCATCGAGTCCATCGACCTCGTCGAGGTTGACAAGGAAGTGGTGCTTCTCTCCAAGAAGTTCCTTCCGTTCGTCTCGTCGAAGCTGAAGGACAGGCGCGTCTCCGTGTGGTTCGAGGAAGGGCTAAGGTACGTTCGCGGCAAGAAGGAGGAATACGACCTTGTCATCGTGGACTCGTCCGACCCATACGGCCCTGCAGAGGGGCTCTTCACGCGCGAGTTCTACGGCACGTGCTTCAAGGCGCTGCGCGAAGACGGCATCCTCATCAACCAACACGAGTCGCCGTTCTACGCCGCGCACCAGAAGTCTGTCCGCGACGCTCACAGGCACATCGCGATGGAGTTCAAGTTCTCCACCGTGTACCAGGCGCACATCCCGAGCTATCCGTCCGGGCACTGGCTCTTCGGCTTCGCGTCGAAGAAGTACCACCCGATCGGCGATCTCGACGAGAGGCGGTGGAACAAGCTGCGAATCCCGACTCGCTACTACAACACCGACCTCCATCGCGGCGCGTTCGCGCTACCGAACTACGTTTTAGACATCCTAAAGGACGAGGAGCCGCAGCGCGGCTGATGACATGGAACCCCAGCTAAACCAGTTCATCGGGTGCGACAAGCCGTTTGACGACGCGAAGGTCGTCCTTTTCGGTGCGCCGTACGACTCCACAACTAGCTTCCGCCCAGGGACGCGCTTCGGGCCTGCCGCGATGCGCGCGGAGTCGTTCGGCATAGAGACGTATTCGATGCTTCAGGACAGCGACCTCGCCGAAGACGCGTCCGTATTCGACTCGGGCGACCTTGAGCTTCCCTTCGGTGCGCCGGACGCCGCCCTGTGCATGATAGAATCGCGCGCTTCGGAGATCCTCGACGCCGGGAAGGTTCCGTTCCTGCTCGGCGGCGAGCATCTTGTCACGCTCGGCAGCGTCCGCGCTGTGGCGAAGCGGCATCCCGACTTGCGCATAGTCCACTTCGACGCGCATGCCGACCTGCGCGAGGACTACCTTGGGGTAAAGCTCTCGCACGCGTGCGTCCTGCGCCGCTGCCACGACATCCTCGGCGACGGGCGCATCTTCCAGTTCGGCATTCGCTCCGGAACGCGCGACGAGAGGCAGTTCATGAAGGACGGCCACGTCACGACCGAGCTTTTCTCGGACTCCACTCTCCCAGATGTCGCCAAGAAGATCGGCCCCGACGCGCCAGTCTACCTAACGGTTGACCTCGACGTGATGGATCCTTCCGAGTTCCCGGGCACGGGTACTCAGGAGGCGGGCGGGCTTGAGTTCGCGCAACTTGTCGGCGACTTGCGGTTGGTCTGCAGGAACCTGAACGTAGTAGCCCTCGACAACGTGGAGCTGTCTCCCGCGCTCGACCCGACCGGCCGCTCGACGGCTCTCGCCTGCAAGCTCCTTCGCGAAGAGCTGCTGTCGATCCGCCGTTGATCCGCCGGGGAATCGTTTCGTCTTGCCGACTTTGCGGCGCTGGGCGCGCGCGGATTGCGACGTGCTTGCGCTCTGCGAGGTAAAAAGAGTATAATATCCAGAAATCGCCTACCTGATAAACTCTTATGGCGGTTCGGATAAACTCTAAACAGAAAGGAAAGACAAAAATGTCTCGTGCATATAATTTCTCGGCGGGTCCCGCTGTCCTGCCGCTTGAAGTCCTTCAGGACGCGCAGAAGGACCTTGTCGACTACAAGGGCTGCGGAATGTCCGTAATGGAAATGTCCCACCGTGGCAAGGACTATGATGCCATCCATCAGGAGGCGATCGCCACGTTCAAGGAGCTCTGCGGCCTCGGCGACGACTGGTCCGTTTGCTTTATCCAGGGCGGTGCGTCGATGCAGTTCGCGATGATCCCGATGAACTTCCTCCCAAAGGGCGGCGCTGCCGACTACGCGAAGCAGGGCACCTGGTCCAACAAGGCCCTCAAGGAAGGCCAGAAGGTCGCGGCTCTCCGCGGCGCGACGGTCAACCGGTTCCGCCTACTATCACCTCTGCTCGAACGAGACGATTGCCGGCGCGGAGCTCAAGGAGTTTCCCAAAGTCGGCGGCCCGCTCATCTGCGACATGTCGTCCGACATCCTCAGCTGCGAGCGCGACTACAACAAGTTTGACATGTTCTATGCTGGCGCCCAGAAGAACCTCGGTCCTTCCGGCATGGCCGTCGTCGCGATCAAGAAGGAACTCGCCGCGAAGGGCGACGACAAAATCCCGACGATGCTCCAGTATCGCACCTACGTCGACGAGAACTCACTCTTCAACACTCCGCCGACTTGGGGCATCTATATCTTCGGCGAGACGATGAAGTGGGTCAAGAAGATGGGCAAGGAGAACCTCTTCAAGCTCAACGCCGAGAAGGCGCAGAAGATCTACGACGTCATCGACGGCTCCGAGTTCTGGACCGGTACGGCGCTCAAGGAGTTCCGCTCCAACATGAACGTCACCTGGCGCATCAAGGGCGGCGACGAGGCGCTTGAGAAGATGTTCCTCGACGAGGCCAAGAAGCTCGGTATGAGCTCGCTCAAGGGCCATCGCTCCGTCGGCGGCCTTCGCGCGTCGATCTATAACGCGTTTCCGATGGAGGGCGTCGACGCTCTCGTTTCCTTCATGAAGGACTTCGAGAAGAAGAACGGATAGCGGTTTTTTTGGTATAATATCAAACATGAGTTCTGGAAAAGCCATAGTCCTTGCCGTAGTTGCAGCCGGGTGTTCGCTCGCCGCCGTCGCGGTCGCTCCCGGCGTGAGCCCCGGGCCCGGCATACGGTATGCGACCGATGCCTACCCGGGGTTCGACAGCGAAGACGAGCTGCTTAAGCCGTCGCGCAAGGAGCCGGGATGGTTTGGCTGGATAAATGGCCCTTCGAAGGATACGGCCGCTGAGCAGTTCGAGTATGCGGCGTCTCTCGAGGCCGAGGAGTCGTGGAAGGGCGCGAAGAAGGCCTATGACGCGCTTGTGCGCGAATGGCCCACATCGCCCGAAGCGCCAAAGGCCCAGAAGGCCGTCGCCGACATCTGTCTCTCGAAGATGCTCGATTCCGAAGCCGCCTTTGCGGAATACCGCTATCTCCTCGACTTCTACTCCGCGCAGTGCAACTACGACGAGATCGTCGAGCTGATGTACAAGACGGCCGAGCTCATGCGTGACGAGGGGAAGGTCATTCTCTTCAAAAGGTTCGACAACACCGTGGACGTGCGCCGCGCATACGAGGCGGTCGTCCTGCGCGCGCCTGGCGCGTCGTTCGCACCCCAGGCTATGCTGACGATAGCGTCGCTTAGGGAGGACGAGGACAGGCAGGAAACGGCCGCGACGGTCTACGAGAACCTGCGCAGCATGTATCCCTCCTCGCCCGAGGCGGTTACTGCCCTCTACCGCGAGGCGAAGGCGCGCATGGTCGTGCTTCGCCGCTGCGAATACAACCGCGAGCGTGTGCGCGACACGATAGGGTTCCTGTCGTTCGCGATCGAGTCGGGCAAGCTCGACCCTGGGCAGGCGGAGGAGGTCGGCCAGTTCCGCGCCGAGGCGAGGGCGCTTCTCGAAGAGGAGGCCTACAACGCGGCGAAGTTCTACGATTCGCGCACGCGCACGAGGCGCAGCGCGATTAGCGCGTACCAGCGCTTCCTTGACGAGTACCCGACTTCAGATAGGGCACCGGAAGTGCGGCGCCGTCTCTTCGAGATGCAGGAGGGCAAATGAAGAAGATTCTTCCGATAGCCATTGCGGCGCTTGCGCTGGCGGGCTGCGCAGGCTACAGGTGGACGTCGCCTGTTCCTGCCGACATGCGGACCGTAAGCGTCCCGACTTTCCGCAACGAGACCGACCTCGTAGAGCTCGGCGCGGTTACGACGCGACAGGTCCTGCGCGAGTTCCAGCGCGAGGGCACGTTCAAGATCGCCTCGTCTGACGATGCCGCCATAGAGGTCCAGGGCGTTCTAAAGTCCGCGTCTGCGGGGCTCATCTACTTCAAGCGCCAGATGTCGATGCGCGCATACGAGCAGAGGCTTGTCGTCTCGGCCGTCGTGTCGTTCGTGGACAGGCGCAGCGGCAAGGTCGTCGTGGACAACCGCCCGTACGTGGCCGAGACGACCTATTTCGCCGACACCGACATCGCGACCGCAAGGCGCGACGCCTCGGGTCGCGTGGCCGAGGACATCGCCAGGCAGATTGTGGACGACGTTGTGTCGTGCCGTTGGGACAATGCCGTGGGCAAGGAGGGCGAGAAATGAAAAACGACGGAGTCCGTGCCGTAATAGAACTGAGGATAACTCCGCAGCGCGACTGCGGTTTCGGGAAGATCGCCGAACGGGTTTCCCGCTTCGAGCAGGTGGAGGCGTGCTTTTTGATGTCGGGGGGGTACGATCTTCTCGTGTTCGTCAAGGGCGACAGCCTGCAGGACGTGGCGCAGTTCGTAGCCGCTGACCTTTCTACGATAGACGGAGTGCTGTCAACGGCGACGCACTTCATGCTCGAGACATACAAGGCTGGGGGCGTGTTCGACAATCCCGGCGACACAAGGCTGGAGGTTTCGTGATGGCTGTCGATCTTGCGCAGAAGGCCCAGAACTTCACAAACAGGGGGCGCCAGGCCCTTGAGACCGGGCGCTACGAACTCGCGGTGGACATGCTTATGGAGGCCGTCTCGGCGGCTCCCGACGTCCTTGAGACGCGCAAGCTGCTGCGAGCCGCGCAGATAGCGAACTTCCGCAAGAACGGTAAGGCCGGCTTCGGCGCCAAGCTCGGCTACAAGATGGCCCAGATGAAGATCATGGGCCTCGTCAAGAAGGGGCAGGGCGCCGAGGCGATGGCCGAGGCCGAGAAGCTCCTTGCCCAGAACCCGCTCGATCCGGACAACATCGAGACTGCGGTAAAGGCGGCGGAGGCCGCAGGCAAGGCCGACCACGCGGCGATAACGGTCGAAGCCGCCTACGAGTGCTCCAACCGCGACCCGGCGCTCCTCGAACGCGTGGCGACGTACTATACGATGGCCAAGCGCTACGACAAGGCACGCGACGCATACCAGAAGCTTTCCGAGCTGAAACCAGGCGACCAGCGCGTGATGCAGCTTCTCAAGAACACCGAGGCGCAGGCAACCATGAACGCGGGGTGGGAGCAGACGGCCGGCAAGAAGGGTGGCTTCCAGGCCCTTATTGCGAACAAGGAGCAGGCGAAGAAGCTCGACCAGGCGAACAAGGCCGTCATCACCGGCGACGACGCCGAGGCGCTTATCAGGGAGAAGCTCGCCCAGATCGAGCGCGAGCCGAAGAACATGAACTTTCGCCGCGCTCTTGCGCGAATCTATGTGCAGAACAAGCGATACGAGGAGGCGATACAGTGCCTTTCCGACGCGATCGAGATGGCGGGCGCGATGGATCCCGAGCTCGACCGCATGCTGTCGCAGACTTACGTCAACTACTACGACCAGCAGATTGAGGCCTTCCGCGCAGCCGGCGACGAGGCCAACGCCATCGAAATGGAGAACCAGAAGAACCAGTTCGTGTTCGACGATCTGGCGCAGCGCGTCGAGAGATATCCGAACGATCTCCATCTCCGCTACGAGCTCGGCCTGCAGTACTATACCTACGAGTACTACGACGAAGCCCTTGAACACCTCCAGCTAGCGCAGAAGAGCCCCAAGGACCGGCTTTGGGCGCTCTACTACCTTGCGATGTGCTTCCTCAAGAAGGGCCAGTCCGACATGGCCGTCATGCAGCTCGAGACGGCGCGCGACGCGATTCCCACTATGGACGACCTCAAGAAGAAGGTCGTCTACCAGCTCGGTCTCTGCGCCGAGGAGTCGGGCGATCTCGAAAAGGCGTACCAATACTACAAGGACGTGTACGCCGCAGACGTCGGCTTCGAGGATCTCGGCGACCGCATGCTCGCAGTGAGCCAGAAGCTGAAAAACAGGTGAGCCTTCGAGGCGCCATCCGCAGAAGTGGCAGCCCCAAGGAGAGTCGAACTCCTCTACCAAGCATGAAAAGCTCGTGTCCTAGCCGATAGACGATGGGGCCTGAAACGAACGATAGTATATCATATTCGGACATGGGGAATCAAGTGGGCAGATTGAGCGATCACGAGGCGTATGTCGCCTTCAATCTCATGGACAAGGTCGGCTCCGTAAAGGTCGCCGGCCTTGTAGCCGCCGCTGGCTCGGTCGCCGCCGCGTTCGAGGCGTATCCTCACAAGGTCGCGCGTTCCGGCGGCGAGCTTGACCTGGAAAGGGAGTTTTCCCTTGCGAAAAGATACGGCGTGGAAATCGTGACTCCCGCCGATGCGGCGTATCCGCCGAAGCTTTTGGAGCAGCCGTCCCACCCGCTTGCGCTCTACATCAAGGGCGACGCGGGCGTCCTGTCGTCGCCGTCCGTTGCGATAGTCGGCACGCGCAGGGCGACTGCATACGGCCTCGACCAGTCGTTCAAGATCGCGAGGGGGCTTGCCGAAGACGGCTGGACGGTGGTTTCGGGGCTTGCGCTCGGCATCGACGCCGAGTCGCATTGCGGCGCATTGGACGCGGGCGGCAGGACGGTTGGAGTGATTGGCTCGGGGCTTGACGAGTTCTATCCCGAGGAGAACCGTGCGCTTGCGCGCGAGATTGTCGAAAAGGGCGGAGTGGTCGTCAGCGAATTTCCGTTCGGGCGCCCGCCTGACATGAATACGTTTCCGCAACGCAACCACACCGTCGCCGCGCTTGCGGTCGGTGTAGTCGCCATTGAGGCGCCATTGAAGAGCGGCACTCTCATAACGACTTCGTGTGCGGCGGACATGGGCCGGGTCGTGATGGCCGTCCCGGGGCGGGTTGACAGCCGTTCAAGCGCGGGATGCCTTTCGCTCGTAAGGGACGGCGCGAGGCTCGTTCGCTCCGCCGCCGACGTCGAGGAGGAGCTTTCGCCGCTCGTTGCCGCGCCGGTGCGCAGGCCGCCTAAGGCGACTTGCGGGTCTTCGCCTGCGCCGGCTCCAAGGTATTCAGTCGAAGAAGCTCTTGTCATGCGCGAGGTGGATGCCGAGGGCGTCCACATGGACGTCCTAGTCCGTCGGACTGGCCTTCCGGCAGAGAAGGTCAACGCGCTTTGCATGTCGTTGAGGCTAAAGGGCCGCGTGAGGTTCTTTCCGGGGAACCGAGTCGCGCTGCCAAGGGAGGCATGAATGAAAATCAAGGTATTCAGGGAGCCGGCAAAGCTCCAGAAGTGGTGCCGCGCGCGCAAGCTCGCCGGCGCAAAGATCGCGCTTGTACCTACGATGGGGGCGCTGCACGACGGGCACATGTCGCTTATACGCGCGGCGAAGAGGCGCGGCGCCGACGAGATAGTCGTCAGCGTGTTTGTGAACCCCGTGCAGTTCGGGCCGAACGAGGACTACGAGAAGTATCCTCGTGACGAGAAGGCCGACCTCGCCAAGTGCGCCGCCGAGGGCGCGACGGCCGTGTTCTTCCCGACGCCTGCGAACATGTACCTCGACAGGCACAGCGTCTATGTGAACGAGGAGGATCTTTCGCGCGGGCTTTGCGGAGGGCGCCGCCCGGGGCATTTTAGGGGTGTGTGCACCGTCGTCGCGAAGCTCTTCAACCTCGCGCATCCCGACTTCGCCGTGTTCGGTCAGAAGGACTACCAGCAGGCGCAGGTGATAAGGCGCATGGTGCGCGACCTCAACTTCGACCTCAAGATCGTCGTCGCGCCGATAGTGCGCGAGAAGAGCGGCCTCGCCCGTTCGTCCCGCAATGCCTACCTCAGCGACGCGGAGCGCGGGAAGGCGCTTGCGATTTCGAAGGGCCTCGGGGAACTTAAGCCGGGCTCTTCGCTCAAGGCGCTTTCGCGTTCGCTCGAAAAGGCGGGACTCGTCGTAGACTATGTCGAGTGCGTCGATGCCGAGACGCTTGAGCCGCGCAAGATGCCGAAGAAGGGCTGCTGCGTCCTCGTTGCCGCGTTCTGCGGCAAGACGCGTCTCATCGACAACCGCGTACTCTGACTGCAGGGACTGAACGTTCGCGCGCAAGCTCATCTATGGCGATCGCATGTCTCTCTGCAGATGGAAACATGCTGAAAGTCGTTGCGCTGCGGCGGGATTTTGTCTATAATACTCGCATGAGAAGTTTTTCTGTAAAAAGGGGAGTCGCGCGGACGCTTGCGGCTATTGTCGCCCTTGCCGCGCTGAATGGCTTCGCCATGGGCGAATATGACTTCAAGAAGGCCTGGAAAGAGGTCGCTGAGGCGCAGCAGAAGGACCTGCCGCGCACCGTCACGAACAAGGTCGAGGAGATCGAGCGAGAGGCGATTGCAGCTCGGCGCTGGCCCGACGCGGCGCGCGCGTTCCTCATCCACGAGGAAGCGATGAAGGAGTTCGCTGACGAGCAGACCGCCGACTGGCTGCCTGCCTTCGCCGCGTCCGTAGACGCAAAGCCCACGACGCTCCAGGCCGTCCTCCAGCTGCACCTCGCCCACACCTACCAAGAGAACTCGCGCCGCTGGCGGTGGGGCGGCAAGGCCCCGACGAAGCTTGACGACGACTCGGCGAAGGACAAGATGCCGCCGTGGTCGCCGGAGAAGATAGCTGCGACCCTTGAATTTCAATTTGAGAAGGTGTTCGCCTTTTCCGACGAATTGAAAAACCAGAAGGTCGCAGACTGGGCAACACTCTTCAACCCTGGCAGCTACCCAGAGTCCTACTGCCCCACGCTTTACGATTTTGCCGTGCGCGACGCCATATCTTTCTATGGAGAGACAATCCCCGACAAGACTCTAGAAAAGGGGCTTGCGCTTTACGACGCGCTCATTGCGTTCCACATTGCCGACGGGAACGCCGATGCCCGCGCATTTGCCGAAATCGACCGTGCCGAATACATCCGGGCCTTTGACGAGAAGCCGGAAAAGGAGCGTGATGCTGCATTTGAAAAGTTTCTCGACGGCTTTATCAAGAAATACGACGGCAAGACTGAAGTGGTTGCAATCGCCGCCGCGAAACGAGCCGATCTTATGCGGCAAAGCACCAAGCCAGATCTCGTCGCCGCACACGATCTTGCCGCAATTTACGCCAAGAGATATCCCAATTCGCCAGGCGGCAAGATGTGCGCCAACATCGTGGCAGAGATTGAGATGCCTTGGCTCTCGGTTGACGCGGAGCGCAACTGGTCTGCGCCGTGGCCTGAAATCACGGTTGAGGTCAAGAACCTCAGCGAAGTTCATTTTCGGCTCGTTTCCGTGTCGTTTGACGATCTTGTAGCCGATCGTTCGATGGGGTCGGAGACTCATAATTCCAGTTCGACGATGCGGGACAAATACTTGAAGCGCGCTCCTGTGAAGGAGTGGAAGGAAGTGCTGCCGCTTAAATCCGGCTACGAGGAGCAGTCGTTTATGCTCCCTGTGCCGAGCGATCTCAAGCCAGGGCACTATGTCCTCTACGCCGCGGCAAACGAGAAGTTTGGTGCGGACAAGCTTCCGCTCTTTGCGGAATATGTCACCGTGACATCGCTTGCGCTTGCGATGAGCACTGGTAACGGAGAGTTTAAGGGAACCGTCTACCTTGCGGAGTCTGGCGAGCCAGTAAAGGGCGCGACGGTGGAGCTGTGGGGTTATCCTGAGAAGGGCGGACGCTTGCAAGTCCTCAGGGAGAAGTATGTTACCGACGCGAATGGTGACTTTGCGGCCGTTGTTCCAGATAAGAACGACTACAACTCTTTTAATCGCTATGTGCGCGTGCTTTTCGACGGCAACGAAGTGCTGTCTCTCGGAAGCGAAGGGTCTGGCTATGTCTACGAGAGAGACAAGACCGTAGAGTTTATCGACCTTTTCACAGACCGCTCTCTCTACCGCCCCGGGCAGGAGATCAAGGTCAAGGGCATTGCCTACCACGCAGATCCGCTCACGCGCGACTTCCGCACGCAGACGAAGATGCATGTGAACCTGACGCTGAAGGATCCAAATGGAAAGGATGTCGCTTCGGTGCGCTTCAAGCCAAACAAGTGGGGTTCGTTTGTCCATACTTTCGTGGCGCCAAGCGATCGACTGACGGGCCGATATACTATCAATGCCTGGTATCAGCTTTTTGACGGCCGTCGCGGCGAGTCCACGAAGCAGGTCAATGTCGAGGAATACAAGCGTCCGAAGTTCACGGTGTCGTTCGATGGCGCGCCCGAAAAGGCGACGCTTGGCGAGCCGGTGACGGTAACGGGCAAGGCACTTACATACTCTGGACTCCCCGTCCAGCACGCAAAGGTCAACTGGAATGTTGAACGCGCGACGCGCTATCCGATCTGGTGGAGCTGGTTTGGCGGCGAGAACGACGACGGGGAGAACTTCGTCGACAAAGGCGAAGTGGTGACGGACGAGAACGGCGTCTTCAAAGTGACGTTCACTCCAGTTGCTTCGCCAACCGCCGACCTCTCGGGTGATCCGTCGTTTGATTTCACCGTGACGGCCGAAGTGACTGACGAGACGGGTGAGGAGCGGACGGCCGAGGAGTCGTTTGAGATCGGCACCGTTGCCTGGCGCGCGAGCGTCTGGACGGAAGGCGAGTGGCATGAGTCAGGGAATCCTCTCGTTGCGAATGTGTCGCTCAAGTCGCTTGCTGGTGCAGAGTTGCCAGTAAGAGGCACGCTCAAGGTCTATCGGCTTAAATCCCCTGCACGTCCTGTCCGCAAACCGGCAGACGAGGGGCATTATGGATATGATCGCAACACGAAAGGCCCGTGGGACTGGAAGACTTGGGAACAGGGCGAAGAAGTCCTGTCGCTTGAAATTGGTGCTGCAGATGGTAGGGGCGGCTGTCCCCAGCCGTCCGCGGACTACCAGGCTGCTGACCGTTGGAAAGGTGATCTCAACCTTGGAGTAGGTGCGTACCTGCTCGCATTCGAGGCGAAGGACCCGGACGGCAAGACCGTAAAAGACTTTGACCATGTCTGCGTGTTTGATCCTGCGTCGAAGTCGCTGGGGCTTGCCGTACCGGAGTTCTTCTGCGCCGAAAAGGGCACGGTCAAGGTCGGCGAGACGATGCGTGTCTACTGGGGCACCGGCTACGAAACGGGCGTTTGCCGCGTGAAGGTGACGAACAACGGGAAAGTTATCTTCAATGATTGGGTAATTGGGAATGTGGGAAGTTGGAGTTCAAAGTTGGAGTTGGAGAAAGGAACAATTCCACTCTCGAACTCCAACTCAAAACTCGAACTTAACAGGGAACAAGGAACGGCGTGGTATTACGAGCTGCCGATCAAGGACGAGAATCGCGGCGAAATCAGGATAGAGACAGTCTTCCTGCGCGAGAACCGACTTTACTGCAACGGCACGACGGTGAACGTGCCGTGGGACAACAAGTATCTTGAGATCACGGCCGAGCATCTGACGAGCAAGCTCACCTCCGGAGCCGAAGAAACCTGGAAGTTCAAGGTATCTGGTCCGGCGGAAGTTCTTGCCTTTATGTATGACCGCTCTTTAGACGCCTACAAGTGGCACGATGTGTCGCTTGGCTTCTCGAGCCACTTTACGCCGTGGACGCACTATATTTCCACGCCTCAGCTGGCGAACAATGTACATGAATTGTATCACCTCGATGGTCGATTCCCGTCCATGCTCCAGGGGATTAACTATTGCTGGCCGTCGTGGAGAATTTTCCCTTTCGTGCAAGGTAATACAATGATGGTGCGCAAGTCTGTGCGCGGATCCATAGGCGCAGCGTTCGCCGGCGCGCCTGTAATGGAGGAGGCATGCGAGGACATGGTGTGCTGCGCAGCCGCGCCTGCAGCGGAGAGGTGTTTTGGCGATGATGATAATGCCTCTTACAAGAGTGCGGAATCAAAAGATGAGAATTCTGCCGATGTCGCGCCGCGCAAGAACCTGAAGGAGACGGCGTTCTTCTTCCCCGATCTTGAGACGGACGCTGACGGCAATGTCTCGTTTACATTCACCGCGCCAGACGCGCTGACGGGCTGGAAGCTCCTAATGGTTGCGCACGACAACGAGCTTCGCGGAGGAATATTCCGCAACGACGAGATCGTTACGACGAAGCCGCTTATGTGCGAGCCGAATCCGCCGCGCTTCGCCCGCGAAGGCGACGACTTCCTCTTCCCCGTCAAGGTGACGAACACGGAAGAGTGGGAAGTCGGCGGAGATGTGTGCTTGATGCTTGGGAAATTGGATGCAGACGAGTTAGATGAGCCGGAGTTCAAGAACTTCCATCTTGCCCCTCACGAATCAAAGACCATCGAGTTCCGCGTCTCGATACCAGATGGAAGCCCCTATCTCAGGTACATCGCCAAGGCCACGGCGATTTCAAGTCCTGTGACTTCAGTGGCTGTATGCGGAACGCCTTCTGGTTCCCCTGTTAGCAAGACAATAGTCCCCTTTAAAAAGTATACGGACGGCGAGGAAGGCGTGCTTCCCGTCCTTGCACGGCGCATACTCGTCCGCGAGGCGGTGCAGCTCAATGCGCGCGGCAACGAGACGAAGTCGTTCAAGCTCGACAACCTTCTTGCAAGCAAGGGGTCGGAGACGATTCGCCACCAGGACCTGACCGTTCGCGCGGTGTCGCGTCCGGCATGGTACGCGGTGCTGTCGCTTCCGTACCTTATGGAGTTTCCGCACGAATGCTGCGAGCAGACATTTAGCCGCTACTACGCGAACGCACTTGGCGAGTTTATCGCGAACTCCGACCCGCGAATTCGCGAGACCTTCGACGCATGGAAGGCGGCGGGCGCCGAGGCGCTTAAGAGCCCGCTGGAAACCAATCCGCAACTGAAGGCGATTGCGCTCGAGGCGACGCCGTGGGTGCGCGAGGCGGAGCATGAGACTGCTGCCCGCGCGCGGCTCGGCGACCTCTTCGGCAAGGACCGCCTCAAGAGCGAGCAAGACCGCTGTATTGAGAAGCTGCGGCTTGAGCGGAATGGCGACGGACTCTGGCCGTGGTTCCCGGGCGGTCCGTCGTCCTCGGGCATCACGCTCTACATCCTCACAGGATTCGCGCGGCTCAACTTCCTTGCGAAATACGAGTATCCTAACTTCTTCGCCAGTGCGACTGCAGCACTTGACCGAGAGGTCGCGGAGGATGTAAAGGAACGGCTGAGGAACGAGGAAAAACTGAAGATACCGTTCCGAGTCAACGGCTTCGACATTCGCTGGCTTTATCTCCATTCGTTCAGTGGCGTCCCTGCGGCAAAGAACGATAAGGACGCGCAACTGTTTGTAGGGCACCTCAAGAAAGAATGGGTCGATCTTGGGCTTGAATCGCAGGCGCTGGCGGCGATTGCGCTGAAGCGACGCGGCGAAGTGAAGGTGGCAAACGAGATAATGGCGTCAATCAAAGAGCGCGGTGTTCTTTCTGACGAGCTCGGCATGTACTGGAAGCGGCCGTACTTCTTCTCGTCGAGCGTATTCGCGGCGCCAGTATCGACGCAGGCGCTCATTGTAGAGGCGTTTCGCGAGGTGACTAAGGACGAGGCAAGCGCCGAGGCGTGCA
Organism: uncultured bacterium; assembly: GCA_902799385.1. Classification (GTDB taxonomy): domain Bacteria; phylum Verrucomicrobiota; class Kiritimatiellia; order RFP12; family UBA1067; genus UBA1067. The sequence goes on from CADCAK010000046.1 coordinate 27,509, forward strand.
ATGTGTGGCTTCTAAAGCAGAAGCAGACGCAGGATTGGACGACGACTGCCGCGACAGCAGACGCGATCTATGCGCTTATGCTTGGCGGTGGCGCGGATCTTCTCGCTGGTGACACGCTTGCGGAAGTGACGCTCGGCGGTGAGAAGGTGGTTCCAGAAAAGGTCGAGAAGGGGACGGGCATGTGGTCTGTCCGCTACGATTCCGCCGCGATTAATCCCAAAATGGGCGAAATCACCTTTACTGGCCCAAGCACCAGCCCAGCCTCGCCGGGCGCAGGCACTAGCGGCGAAGCCGCGCAAGCACTAGCGCCGCAGGCGCGCAAGCACCCCCACGGCGTCTCCTGGGGTGGCGTCCACTGGTCTTACTTCGAGGATGTCCTCAAGGTTCGCGCGCACGAGCCGAAGGAGCTTCGAGTCGAGAAGAAATACTACAAGAAGACTAAGGGGGCGAAAGGCACGCGTCTCGTGGCGCTTGGCGAGGCGCTTGAGCCGGGCGACGAAATTGTCGCGCGGCTTGAGATCACGAGTGACAGGACATACGAGTTTGTGCATCTTTCGGATGAGCGTCCAGCGTGCGCCGAGCCAGTGGACGTCCTTTCGGAATACCGCTGGCATGACGGGGTCGGCTACTACCAGTCGACCAAGGACACGGCGACGCACTACTACATCGATCGGCTGTACAAGGGAGTATTCGTACTCGAGACGTCGTTCCGCGTTCAGCAGCGCGGATCGTTCTCGGGCGGCATAGCGACAATCCAGTGCATGTACGCCCCCGAATTCACCGCGCATTCCTCCGCCGAGTCGGTCACTGTGGGTTCGAAGTGATGTATCGCGCAAAGCGATATGCGAAAGGAATTCAAGTTTGTGAGATATTGCAAACGCCTTGACGGGGCTTTGCAAAGGGGATAAAAGACCCTTGCGAG
>CADCAK010000047.1 GCA_902799385.1 uncultured bacterium
GAGACGCCCCTGCGGACGCTTCACGCGCCGTGCCTCCGGCGACGGCACCTCCGCCGTCGCGGCGTCCTTCTCGCCCCTCTTCGCGAGCCATGCGCGGAAGGCGTCGCGGGTGTGGACGTCATACCCCGAAAGCTCCTCGCTCTGCGACATCATGTAGAACCACTCTGCGGAGTTCTGTCCGCTCACGTGCAGCCCCGCGAAGTTGCGCGGGAACTTTTCGCGCAGGTGGCGCGTGAGCTTTTCCACCTCCGCACACGCGGCCTCGCGGTACGGGCGGGCGGAGACGGACGACATTCGGACCGGATACCCCTTGTCGAACACCATCCTGAGCGACGGGTCGCGTTCGAGCATCCATCCCGGGGCGTCCGCGCACACACGTGGCATGATCAGCGCGTTCGGGTTGGCGGCGATGATGTGCTCGAACTCGCGGTCGATGCGTCCGTAGGCGGGCGGCTCGCCCGGCGGCGCCCACCAGTTCATGCAACCCCAGGATGTATCGGTGGAGAACGTCACGAAATCCACCTGCGCGTCGGCGGCGAGGCGCACCGTGTCGCAAAGCGCATCGCCGTAGGGGAGCGGCATCACGACCTTGCGCCCGTCCGCGTCCGTGTACGACACCTCGTGCGTGAAGTACGTGCGGTTGTGGGTGGAGCGGTGCGCCACGACAAAGTGGTAGAGATGCCCCTTCTTGAGGTGCAGCCCCTCGCGCACAAAGTGGCGAGTGCGTTCCTCGCCTCCCGGCATGTCGGTTTCGACGGATCCGCCGTTCGCCGGAAGCGGCAGAGTCTTGTTGTCCGTCTTGTCAATCAGCGCCGCATTCGAGAACCATATCGGCGCATCGTCATCGAATCCATCTATGGAGACCCGCCCGTTGTCGGTATCTGCCTCCGGGCGGAAAGGAATGGTGAATTCGCGCTTCTTCACGTTCGATATGGGGCAGAGGCACGGCGGCGAACCGTAGTAGAAGCGCGGGCGCACCGCCTTGCCGTCAACGAAGATGCGCGGCCCCTGCGGCGTCTGCCGCACGCGCACATCCACGGGACTCGCCGCCGCGCCCGCTTCAAATACCATCGCAGCGGCCATCGCCGCAACTAATACATTCTTCATTTGTGAGTCCTCAACAACCTGCGGCATCTCTTCAGATCTTCTACGTCTGAATTGAAGCGCCACTTTGCCCGTTGCCGCGATGGGTTTATTCGATTATGATCATAAATCCCTTCTCCCCAACAACGAGTTGGAGAGATTCGCCGTCATCGACAAGACGAGCCGGACGGCTTCCAAGTGCCGTACCCACTACAGAAAGGTGCTGTCTGTACCCGCTCGGTACTGTTGTTAGAACGGTGTACGTCCCCTTGCCCAAGGCCGGTCCGTCTATGCGCAGTTGCGCCACGCCGTCCGATGGCAAGGTGATTGGCAACGTTCTCGCCGTAAGCGCCGACGCGGAAGCAGACGGCAATGAGAGTATGGCGCCGTCCGCAAGCTCGACGCTCTCGATAAGCGTTGTCGCACTGGAGTTCACCGTTGTCGAGGGAATGTGCAGCGTGGCACCGGAAGACACAACGATGTTGCTGATGATGTACGATGCTCCGGCGTTTATCTGAAGCGTCGCCGTGTCCGTCACCGCTATCGCGTTCTCGATCTTCGTGGATCTATTTGACCCATGTCCTACGGAAGTATCGACTACAACCGAACCATTTCCCTTAATGGTGACAGCCGCAGCGCTCTGTACCTTGTCGGCAACTAGGCGACCTCCCAATGTGACAATATGCGGTGTAATTCCATCCTCATAGTCTGCTGTGTCGATTACGAGACGCCCATCTGTTGTGACGTACAAATCTCTGTTCACATTGTTCTTGTCGCTCTTGCCAAGCGTCCAGTTGCCAGTGGAACGAAGTGTTGCAGAACCTTCGACCCAGTAAGTAACTCTGTTGTTGTTCTGGCCGTTTTCGATGGCAAGTCCTCCAGAACCAACTACCCACTCGCTTGATGTTGAAGTAGCTGCGAGATAGAAGATTGGGGATGTTGTATTAGCCACTACGTATTTCAATCCCCTTGCCTTGATAAAAGTAGAACCAGAACCGCTTGTCTCATACTGCCGAACATGACCGTAGTTTCCACAACCAGCCCTATCAGCACCACCGACGGCATAACCACCCACGGAAACCTCGCCCTGATTTGAGTGCAAGAATGTCATATAGGCATTTTTACTGTAAACGTACTGAAAAGCGGCTATGTCTTTGTCTATCGCAAGACTTCCGCTTGATGCAACGGCAAGTTTATTAGCATTCGTGAGTGTCGTAAAATGCAGGCTTCCCGATAAAGTTGCTACCCCTGTGCCAAACGTGGCATAAGCGAACACACGGTCGTCTCCGAAACTGCCAGTAAGCGTCTGGGCGGAAGTGATTGCCGAGAAGTCGAGCGTATCGCCCGCTTGGGGAACCGCATCACCCTCCCAATTTGTCGGTTCCGTTATGTCGCCGCCGGCGTTGGACTTCCACACCGCAGTATCCGCCCACGACGGCAACGCCGCCGCTACGCAGATTGCCGCAATCGCAGAAAGCTTGCCGCATGTTGACTTGATGGTTGTTGAGTACATGTTGTTGTTTCCTTTCTTGTAAAATGGTCCTATTATCGACAGTCTCTCGAATGCGCCGCGTTTCGGGAAGTGCTTCGGATTGTCGGCGAACGCCGGGAGGCCCGCCGCAGCGACGAATCCGCCGAACGCGAACGACCCTTTGATGAACCCTCTCCTTGTTCCTTCAATCGCCATCTTGCCCCCTTTCGATTCTCAATGCGACCGGGCCGAGAAGCCCGGACGACAGCAGTTTGTCTTTTTTCGTCCAGTGCCGCCAGGTGGAGAACGTATGCCGTCCGGTCGGGGACGGTTTGCCTTCCTTTACCCACTGCGGCAGTTCCTTGATGCCGTATTCCACAACCTTTTTGCGATGCGGAACCTCAACCCACTCACAATCCGGCTCAAACTGCACATCGTCGCCGATGAGCCTGTTCGGCCAGAGGTTCGTGACGCGGATTTCGATGTCAAGCGGCATGGCAATGCCTCCCTCGGCATCGTGCGACGACGAAAGCGTCGTCGCCACAGCCTCCGTTATGTCAACGCAGTACGGCGGACGCCACAGCGGTGGATACTCTCGCCCGTTCACCGTGACTGCGGCAAAATCTTTCACCTCGCCCAAGTCGAGCAACACCCGTTCTCCAACTTTACACTTTACATTCTCAACTTTACACTTGTAGGTCGTCGTTCCCGAGAAGTATTTCAAATCCTGATCGGCAAGCAACGTCCAATCGACAAGGTTTGTCATAGTGATCACCCTGGTTTCAGAAGAACCGGAATACCAGCCAATGGGAAATGCAACTTGCCACGGTCCAGACACGGCCGCGATGAATTCCGCACCCTCTGTTCCCTGTTCCCTCTTCCCTATTCCCTCTTCCCCATTCACCATCTCCCTCCTGAACACCACAAATGCAGAACCCTTAGGCGGGAAGTCCAGCGTCACGAACGTGCGACCACCCTCCACGCGCCACTTTCTCGCCTCGTGCCGCATGCCGTTTTCGGCATTCCAGATTTCCGGCACGCGCCCCGCAACGGAGAAGGACGCCTCGATTGTCGCGGCTTTCTTGTTGTCCAAGGCGACAAAATACCAATCCGTCCCGCTTTCGCGGCGGTGGATCCAGCCAACGCGTTTAGCGGACGCCTCAAAGTCCTTCGCCACGCCCATGCGCCCGAGTGCCTCGTCCGCGCCGCACTCCATGACGCCTTGCGCCCATACGCGGTCGACAAGGGATGCGTACGCATCATCCGCAATGGACTGTACTCCCGCCAGCCCCGGCACACGCGTTGGACGTTTGACGGCGCAGACCTTTGCGCCCGCCTTGACCAGTTCGCCGATTTTCCGCACCATCCTCTCGCTCATCGTGTCGGTTTCAGGCAAAACAAGAAGCGTATATTCAGCGCCGCCAGGAGTGACGAGTCTGCAGTCTTTGACAGTCAGGCATTCTATGATTTTCGTGTCGCATACATCCCACCAATGTCCGTCCGGCGCATCCTTCGGATGTTTCGCCCGGTTTGGCGTTTCCTCTCCACACCAGTAGAGAATGTCCGCGACCGGGTTCCCTTCCTGGAGCATCCACTGGCAACGGCTTTGATAGGCGAAGAACGCATGGGCGAGCGGCCACCAGGTCTGCGTCCTGTCGAGGTGCATTCCCCAGCGTCCCATGGTCATGCCGGGAAGGTATTTGTCTCCAGCCCACGGCTGATGGACGAAGCGGTGGTAGATGATGCGGTTTATGCCGTTTGCGTAGGCGAAATCACAGAGCGACTTGATCTTGAACGGCGTCTCGGTCCAGCGGCCTCCCTGCCTTGGATCGGCGGTGAAGGATTCCGTCGCGGCATATCGCCTCCCCCATACGTGCGCGAGCGACGCCGCGCCATGCACACGCGACGTCCATCCCGCAGGAGACGCTTCGGCCGGTGCGCCTGACCAGAACTCCTGCATCGGTATGTCCGCGTGTTCCCCGTACTGGAGGTTGTCGAAGTTGCCGTTTCCGTAGGGTTCTAACGAGCAGACAAGCCCGTGCGCGTGGCAAAGCTCCGCAAGCCGCCCCGCATAATTCTCCGCAAAGAGATCGGCGAGAACGCGCCTGAAGTCTTCGAGGAACCGCTCAGTTTCGTCAACGCTGTCGACGATACGTCCCGCGAAGACCGGAAGATACGGAACGAGCGAATACCCCATGCGCTGCTCGAAAATGCCGTCCAGCCCCGGCGTCCAGTTCTGGCAGCGGACTTCAAAGCTGTCCACCAATACGTTATTGAAGCCCGTACGGTTGTCGCTGTTCTTTGAGACGCCAAGTTCTTCGCACACCTTGGCGATATATGAATTGAAGTGAATGTCAATCGCCTTGGCGGAGAACTTGTCGACCTCCAGCCCCACGCCGGACTCGGATGCAGGATGGTTCCTGCGTCCGTTGCAGATCGCCCCCACGCGGAGAATCGTCCATTCGCCATCGGGGACATCCCATTCAAGCGAACCGTCGCTCTTCATCAGCGCCGTCAAGTCGCGGATGCTTTCGCGCGAAATCGTTTGTGCAGCACTCGCCTCCTTGTCGTCGCGCTGCGGCGTAGGGTAGTCCCGGCCGATCTTCCACATGAACTGGTTGAGCTTCGCGCCTTTCTGCGGCGTGGGATAGGCGAGGACGGCGATATCGGCATGCCAGCCGTTGTCGTTCTTCTCGCACGAGAGGGTTCCGCTCCAGCGCGACTGCGGCCCCTTGACCTTCGTTTCGGACGTCACGATGACCTTCATGCCGTTTTCCGGCGCGATCCACGGCCCGCCGGAACTCGACCAGCCGGAGCAGTTGGCCAGGCAGATTTCAAGACCGAGCCGCTTCGCCTCTTTGTGCGCATATGCAAGGAGGTCGTACCAGTCCGCCGATGCGAACTTCACCGGTCCTGGCGGCACGGCGCATCCGGCGTCGAATATCTGCACGCCGCCGATCCCCGCCTTGGCCAATGCCTCGAAGTCGCAGGTGATCCCCTCCTTCGTGGCATTGCCGTTCATGATGTGATACCAAGTGTGCGGCTTCGCCGATGGCGGAGGTGCCACAAATCCTTCCTCAAGCTCCGCTGCTTCGCCGTTTGCCGTGTTCGTGACCCCGACGACTTCCGGCGTCGCTCCGAGGCACTTACCGAGTTCTCCCGCCAGTTCCGATGCAGCGAACTTCTCGACCGTCGTTGCCTCGTCTGGCACAACAACAACCGACGCCGCAGCAAATATCCGTAGTACTGAGCCAATTACGACAAGCGATGCCAATGTCAAATGCCGACTCATTTCACCTCCTTGTATTTGCGTAGCTGCTTGAGCGCGACCTGGACAGGGGACGGCTCTTCGCCCTGCTTGCAACATGCAGTAGAATATGATACAATATGTTCGTTTTTGAACACAGGAGAACACAAAATGGCACAGTCAACATTCAGCATCCGCATGGACGAAGACCTCAAGAGGGACTTCAGCGAGTTCTGCAACAGCGTCGGGATGTCAATGACGACGGCATTTGTCGTCTTTGCACGCAAGACCCTCAACGAACGCCGCATCCCATTCGTAATTGACAGCCCCCTGGAGAGCGAAAAAGACCGTCTTGCGCGACGCGGCATGGAATTCATTGACGAGTTCAGGGCAACGAAGAAAGCCAACGGCTGGCCCGACTTGTCTATGGAGGAGATCGATGCCGAAATCGCCGCTGCACGCCGTGAACGCCGTGAACGGAACGCTCGCGAAGCAAATTGTGAGATTGTGGAATAGTGAGATTGTGTGATTGTGGAATTATGAGATTGGAGACGCCCATGACAAAGCACGAACTCGAAGACAGAATAGTCAGATTTGCCTCGCGTTGCGTAAATGTCTGTTGCGCATTGCCACCGCGCAAAATAGGCAGCAGCAGCTTTGCCGACCAATTGTTTCGCTCGTCCACAAGTGTTGCCGCCAATTATGCCGAAGCGGCGGAGGCCGAATCGCGTAAAGATTTCATACACAAACTCAAGATTGCAATGAAGGAACTTTCCGAAAGCCGCGTATGGCTCAAGATTATAGGAGAATCTGCCTATGTTCCCATATCCAAGCTTGATGATCTTATCAAAGAAACCGAGGAATTGTCGCGCATTCTTGCTGCCAGCATCATAACGGCAAGAGGTAGGCATGCCAATTCCATAATTACATAATCTCACATTCACACAATTACACAATCCCACAATCTTTGGTTCCCCGACCCGGACGACAGAATCTTCTACTGCGTAGCTCTTGCCGCGCAAAGCGACAATGCCCTGCTCGTCACCGGAAACGCTAAGCACTTTCCGCAGGCGCCGTTCATCATCACGCCTGCGGACTTCGCCGCGCAGTTCTGCTGATATCCGCCGCTCAGTCATTCCGCTTTTCCCTTATTTCGCCTCGCCACTGCGCAGCTGCTTCAGCGCGACCTGGACAGGGGACGGTTCTTCGCCCTTCGACCAGTCCTGGGACGCGATCCACTCCTCCGCCAACATTACCCAAACTCGTCCAAAAAAGTGTAGAGTCCTGCTTGAAACTCGTCTGAAAATGTGTTATAATTACTCCAAAACTCGTCAAGGAAAGTGCAAAATGGAACGAAACGCCTATAAAAACCTCCTGAACTGGAAATCCTCGCGTCTGCGCAAACCACTTATCCTTCGCGGTGCAAGACAGGTCGGCAAGACGTGGCTCCTCAAGGAATTTGGAAGACGCGAATACAAATCTTTCGTCTATGTGAACTGCGACAAAGACGCGTTCGCCGCCGATCTCTTCAAGGACTATGATGTGAAACGAATCCTTCTTGCGCTTGAGGCGCATACCGGCGTCAAGGTGCGCGAAGGAGAATCGCTTGTCGTTTTCGACGAACTTCAGGAAACTCCGCGCGGAATCGGCGCACTGAAGTATTTCTACGAAGACGCCCCGAATGTCCATATTGCCGCAGCGGGTTCCCTCCTCGGCATAACGCTTCACTCTGGCACATCCTTCCCTGTCGGCAAGGTGGACGAACTGACTCTTCGACCGCTGGACTTCGGCGAATTCCTTGCAGGAACGGGTGACGCCCCGCTTGCTGCACTTCTTGAAACCGGAGATGCGTCTGCGATTGACACGATGCGGGAACCGCTCATTGAACGGCTTCGGCGTTTTTTCTTTGTCGGCGGAATGCCTGAAGCAGTCATGGCGTTTGCGTCTGATCTCGGAATCGCCGAAACGAGGCGGATACAACGCGCAATCGTCGACTCTTACCAGCAGGACTTCTCCAAGCACGCCCCCGCGAGGGAAGTGCCGCGCATCAACCTTGTCTGGAGATCCCTCATCTCGCAGCTCGCCAAGGAGAACAGGAAGTTCGTTTACGGCGCCATCAAGCATGGCGGACGCGCAAAAGAGTTCGAGACGGCCATACAATGGCTCGTAGATGCCGGAATCGTCAACCGCGTTTCGCGGGTGGGCAAGCCAACCGTCCCGCTTGCCTTCTACGAAGACTTCAATGCTTTCAAACTCTTTCCGCTCGACTGCGGACTTATGGGCGCGATGGCCGACACGCCCGCCGCGCCCATTCTCGCCGGCAATGCCGGATTCGACGAATACAAGGGTGCATTCACCGAGGCTTTTGTCCTCTCCGAAATGCTTGCGGCCCAAGATTCCCGCGTATTCTACTTCAGCGCATCCGATTCCACCGTGGAAATCGATTTCCTTGTGCAAAAAGGGTCTGCCGTCGTTCCCGTGGAAGTCAAGGCTGCGGAGAACCTCCAGTCCAAATCCCTGCGGACTTTCGTAGCGGCGCACGAGGGGCTCAAAGGAGTTCGATTCTCCCTCTCGCCCCACCGCGATCAGGGGTGGATGCAAAACATCCCCCTTTACGCTGTAAGCAGATTCTTCGCCGGCAATCGCGAAACGCGAGAATAACGGGCTGTACAACCCGCTTCCGCATTTCAACGCTTTCCGATTGCTGAATCTGCTCATTTTGCGCTTCCCTGCTTCCTTTATTTTCGCAACTCTTTCAACGCGACCTGGACAGGGGACGGTTCTTCGCCCTTCGACCAGTCCTGGGACGCGATCCACTCCTCCGCCGCGAAGATGCGCTGCGCGGCTTCCTCGTAGTCGATGCGGCCAAGCTCGACGAGGAGGCGGATGCAGCGGTCGATCAGCTTCTTGTTCGACATCGAAACCCAGCTCATCCAGTTGCCCGCAATGCGCCCCATCGCCGCCATCGTTCCTGTCGAGAGGCAGTTGAAGGCGAGCTTCACGGCGAGGTGTTTCCAAATCTCAAGCGGAGAGTCGGCAATCGGGAATGCGAAGTTGAAATCGCGGCGCTCCGGCCATGCGGCGGCAAGCTTCGCAGCCGCATCAGCAAACGCCGCGTCCGCACCAGGCACGTTCAACACCACCGCGACGGCGCGGGGGAAGCCCTCGATGCGCTCCGGCGCGGACTCGTTGCCGATCATGTAGGTGAGGAGGTCGGAATACTTGATTAGCGGCGGATTGTCTATGAACGACTGCGGCATGCCGAGGGAACGCGCATCGTCGCTCGTGAACTCGAGGCAGCGCGGATGGCGGCGCATCATCTCGCTCCAGCATTCCTCGGTCGTGTGCAGCGGATTCTTCACAAACGCCCAGCTCTGCGAAAAGCCCTTCTCGCGGCTGGAACGGAGCGGCGGAATCATGAACGTCGGAGCGCGCTCGGTGTTGTCCGTGAAAAGGTCGAGCATGCACTTGTCCGCAAGATACGTGATACGTCCGCCCGCCTCATAGACGCCCTTCTCAAGCTCTATCGCATTGACGAGTCCGTCGCGTCCTTCGGGAGATTCAAGCCCGGCGAGAAGTTTCTCGAACGCGATGGTGTAGTCCTCCGACGTCTCCTTGGCGAAGCGCGGCAGAACGCGGCAGAGCGCGGCCTCGAGGGCGCAGCTCCCGAGAAGCTGTTCGCTGCTCGTCGCCTGCATGCGCGTAGAGCCGGCGACGGACATGGAGCCGCAGTAGAGGTCGATTACCGTAACCTTCGGATTGTCGATCGCCTCGCGGCAGCGGTCGAGGTGCTTGCGGAGGATATCCGCCGGGTTGTTGAACACCAGGAAGCACCTCGCGCCATGCTCGGCGGCATACTTGAGCGTTCCAAGGACGGACGACGTTTCGCCGCCCTCGGTTATCGCGACAAACGTGTCGCCTTCGCCGACATTGAGCGCGGCGGCCTGGCGGCGTCCGCCTTCGGCATAGTCCTCGAAGAACTCGACGGAGCGGATGAGCGCGAAGTCGCCGCCGGTCATTATGGACGCGATACGGTCGGCGAGCTTAAGTTCTTCGGGCGTGAGCTCCGCAGCGCGGCGGTGGAAGAAGTCGCGCCACATTGATTCAAGGAGAATGGAGAGGCGGCCTGTCGCGCCGCAGCCGGAGAAGATTATGCGGGGAACGGGGAATGGGGAACGGGGAACGGGAGTTGTGAGAGTGGAGACCATTGAGTCCACGAGGCTCTTGAACTCTGGAGAGGCGAAGACGTGGCGCATCGTTATCGCAATCTGCCTGTCGCCGCGCTGAAGGCACTGAACGCCAGCAAACGTGGAACGCTTGAAGTCGTCCTCAAGCGTAGCCGTTATGGGGTTCGACTGCTCCGTCGGCAAGAAGCCCAACTGGAACTGCTTCTCGTTGTCGATGAAGTCGCGCGCACGATTCCGAATGGCGTCGGATATTTCAAGATATTCTTTCACGCGCGTATTATACCAAAACATAGAGTATCTTTTCAGCATTAAAACCGTACCATTCCAGCATGAAATTTGATATACTATCTTCACCATGAGACAATACCGTACATTTCGGGTACTCGTCACCGCAGCCCTTTCAGGCGTTGCGGGCAAGAAAAAGCTGTCCGGCATATACCGCTTCCTTTCTGAGGGATACGATTGGGACATCGAACTGATCCGCACGGCAGAGGACGTGACACCCGAACTGCTGACATCGGCCGCAGAAAACGGAATCGACGGTTTCCTCTCCGCGATTCCGGAAACGGATGAAATCCATAGGCTACATGCCTCTGTCGGAATTCCAACGGTATTCATAGACTTTCCAAACGAAAAAACAATAGCGGAGTTCCGCAAATGCACCTTCGTCATGGACGATGTTCGCGACATCTGCCGAATCGCTGCCAATGCTTTTCTTTCCAGCAATGCCTGTAAATCCTATCTATATGCAGAGAACGCCGTAGGATCGCGCTGGAGTCGCGAGCGCGGCGATGTGTTTTCTGCGGAGATGGCAAAGAGGGGCGTCAATGTCGTCCGCATCGGACCGGAGTGCATCACCGATCAGAAGAAGCTTGCCGCCGTACTGCTTGAATGCGAAAAGCCAGCTTGCGTCCTAGCGGCCTACGACGACACTGCGGCCACAGTGCTTTCCATATGCAGACGGGCAGGGCTGAAGATTCCAGAGGATGTCGCAGTCCTCGGCATCGGCAACGACGAGGACGTATGCCTGCACACGGTTCCGCCGCTTTCCAGCGTCCAGCCAGATTTCGAGGAAGAGGGCTACAGGGCGTCAAGGGAATTGCAGTCGATGATGCTTGGCGCCATTCCGAAGAAACGGCTGTTTTTCTGCGGAAGGTCGATGGTCGTAGGCCGGAGCTCGACGCGCAATTCCACGAACTCAGCGGTGCTTTCGCACGATGCAATGTCCTTTATCTCGCGCAATGCGCTGCGCGGCATCTCCGCGAAGGACGTCACCATGCACCTACACGTATCGCGGAGGCTCGCCGACCTCCGCTTTAGGGAGGCAACCGGTACTTCGCTGCAGAAAGCGATAATTGAAAAGCGGCTCAAGGAGGTCTGCCGACTCCTGGCCGACTCGACGCTCACCATATCCGAAATCGCCGTCCGGTGCGGCTATCGCGACGCCAACTACCTGAAAAACCTCTTCAAGCGCCGCTACAACATGTCCATGCGCGATTGGCGTAAACAGAATTCGCAAAAATAGGTCACTCGCGACCCTCCCGCCCCGCGCTTCTCCAACAGCACCGGCATCAGTCGGCACTACACGCTACATCCATCCCCCGCCCCACCTCCAAAAAAACATCAGCGGCGATACCTTTCGATACCGCCGCAGAATCCAAACTGTAGATTTTTCGTCGTTTATCCACCGCAGAACCCATATGCGCTACGCCTTGTCTATAGCCGCAATCAGTTCATTCGCCCATGCAATCGCCTCATCTACGGTTGGCAGGACATTGAGGTTGCCTTTCTGATCTGCATAGGCAGCTTCCCAATTCTCGTTCTTGACAACAGAAGTTGGCCACGGCTGTTTGCGTCTATACCTGAACAATTCACGGCAGACCGCCGCTGTCGCGGCCATGTCAATATCTTCCTGCGAAATGATCAACTGCAAATCTATCAAGTCATGCGCAAGATTCGACTTTGAATTTGGTGGTCTGTTCATGACTTCTCCACTATGAAGTTATTCATATCTGCTTCGGTCAGGAGACCTTCGCCATACGCCTTTGAAGCAGCATCAGCTATGCGATCCGCTTCTATCGCGCCCTCGTCTCTCGCCGTCTTCAAGGCTTCCACAAGCGGCTGAGACCGTATGCCCTCATATAGAACACAATCGCACGGTCGCATATCCACAAGACGTAGGTTCGGTGGCAGGCGTCTTCGAACGCGAGCGGTCGCACCAAGATAGACAATTCCCGGATTTGTAGGAGCTAATTTCAAAAGCGCAACTACAGACGCGCCCCTCAAGTACGCCGTGTCACCGGCCAAAGCAACGGAATGAGCGAATACATCGTTCTCTTTTGGTATATGATGTTTGGCAAGATACACCCCATGGCCTTTTTTTATAAGCGTACCGCGCTTGGCCATTGCAGGAAGTTGATGCTTGTCAATCCCCATTGCAACCGCCTGCGAAGTCGTTACGATACCGTAATGATCTTCAGCAAAATCCCATAATATCTCATATGCCGTCATGTCAATAGTATAACATAATAATTAACTATTGACAATAGCCCGCAACATCAATGGCAAGAGTTAATCTTTTTAGCATACTTTTGACAGAATTGACACCACCGGCATCAGGCAGCACTACACGCTACGGCGAAGCCGAGCCACGAAATAGTGTTCAGAAAATTCGGCTTTTAAGGTCTGACCTTAATTCAATAATTTTCTGAACACTTTTTTAAGCATATTTCACCCAAAATTGCCGCTAGTTCCCGCCGCGCCCCCACGAAAACGCCGGGGAACCGCGCCGCCATGCGCCGCGCCAACGTGCGATGCTCCTGAGCGCCGCGCTCCGTCAGCTGGCCGCTCATGTCCTCGTGTGCGTCGGCAATCCTGCGGACATCCGCCAAGAGCGCCTTGCCCGCTTCCGTCAGTCCGTCCGCCGCCTCCGCCTTCTCGAGCGAGGAGAGCGTATCGGCGACGAACGTCCCGGTCAGCCGCCGCGAACCATGCCGTCCGTAGTGCGAGACGTAGAACGGCTTGAACCCCTTCGGCGGAGGCGTGTCGTCTATTTCGGAAAACTCGTAGGAATGGTATACCGATGCAGAACGCTCGACTTCGAGCACTCGATCAGGCTGCTCAAAGGCGATTCCAAAATTGACGGCGACAGAAACCAACCACCACGCAATGGCAAGCCGCTTTATCGTTTTGATACGCATGACTATTGATGGCATTTTCATTTTACCCTCTGAAAACGCTTTATCTTTCCAATCCCACGGAGACAACAACCGGATTGTGGTCGGACGTGACGCCATCGGACGGCACGAGACGGCAGACGTCCTCTCGCCATGCTGTGCTGACGTTCCTGATCCACAGCCCCGATGCCGACCTGAACATGTACTTGCCGTTCTCGTGGCGGCCGACCGTCAGGAACGAGCCGGGGGCACTGTACGGGAACCCGGGATTCCCGACCTCCACGGAAGCCTTTGCCGTTGCGGCGGCGAGCGCTATCGCCGCAATCGCGACAGACGGAAGTTTCGAGAACATTTCAACGCCTTTCTTGACTTTTTCCATTTGCCTACCTGTCTTGACTTTTTCCATTTGCCTAAGCCTCTCGCCGCGACAGACGAAATTCCACACCGTCATGTCAGACGATCCTGTCGCCCCAGAAGGCGACGGAAACGTCGTTGCATTGCGACTTCGCCATCGGCAGCGCGCGGTCGATGTGCATTTTTTGCGCCCTGCCTTTGCCGACGGCGTGCCCTAGTTCCCACAAATGGCCGAACGCGACGCGCTTTGGTCCGATGCGGCGCAGCGCGGCAAGACAGGCCAGCGCGCAGGTCGTCAGAACCCGAATCTTCATAGCGTCAGAACCTGAACGTCCGTTCCGATCTCGACGCCCGGCACGCCCTCCGCCGCGTCCATCATTCCATCGAGACCGCCAGCCGTGCAGTCGAAGATGTTGCCGACTGCTTCCTGCAGTGATTCGACGTCCTCGCCCGTGTAGCCGAGTTCCCTGGCAAGCTCGCGCGAAAGCGCGGCGCGCTCCGCCTTCGCCAGCGGCATCAGCTGCAACTCGACCTCCATCAACTCCTGGATTGTCTGCTGGTCGGGAAGGCCGAACTTCATCTTCGAGCGCACTGCCTCGCGCTTCGCCGTCAGTTCAAGGAACTTCTCGTGCCCTTCGCGCTCGGTCTGCGACATCGCGGACGTGTCGATCGACTTCAGGAACGCCATGCGGTCCTGCGCCTTTTCCGCCATCTTCGCCTTGATGCGCGACATCGCGTTCGTCGCCTGGTCGAACTCCTCGTCGGAGAGGTTCTTCTTCAGCTCGGCGATGATGTCGACGTTTGTTCCGCCAACGACAACGGCTTCCTCGTCTGCGGGTTGAACTCTATTTGCCGTGTCCGGATGCGGCCGCGTCCTCGCGGCTGCAAGCTTGCGCTCGAGCTCCGCGATGCGGCGCTCGGCCTTGGCGAGCTTCGCGGCGCCCCCTGACGACTCTGCGGACGCTTTCGGCCTGTCATCTTCTTTCCCGGCGCATGCGGACGAAATCCGCCCGGCATAGAATCCTGCGGCGATGGCTCCCGCGATCAGCACTGGAACAACAATGCGCTTCATCTCAGATGTCCTTTCCCTTGTATCTGAATTCGATGCGCCCGAGCGGCTCCACGACGCCATGGTCGTACCAGTCGATCGGGTCGCTACACGGAACGGTCGAGTCGACGAACTTGAAGCCGAAGCTGAACTCGCGCGCCGCGAGGCCGAGCGCGCCGCGAGGCACCCGGAGCGTCATCGCATCGCCTTGCACCTTCATTTCGCCAAGTTCGTTGACGCGCTTCCCGTCCACCAGAATCTGCATGAAGTCCCCCGCGCCTTCTTTCCCGGCAATGGGCTTCTGCGTCTTCACGCGGAACACGACGTGTTTCTCGTTGTGCGCCACGTCGATCCACTCCGGCGCATTGCGCTGGGTGCGGTTCACGTAGTTCGTGCCGTAGCCAGGCCAGTCGCGCGGCATCGCCGAGTCTGCAAAGCAGCGGTAGCGCTTCGCCTTGCGCGGCGGATTCGCCGCGTCGTCGTCGGACATTCCCTTGAACCGTCGCACATTGTCGCACAACTGCAGAAAGTAGCTGTCGCCATATCCGCCGCGCATCATCTCAATGTCACGGGAATACTCCGCGTTCGCACAGTCCACGAACATGACAGGACGGTCCATGCGGTCTTTTCTCCGCCAGCGTCCGGCGATCCATTCGTTCCAGCCCGTGACCAGCACGATGTCGGGTTTCGCCTCATGCGCGCGATCCCACTGCTCCTGAAAGTTGTACCCTTTCTTCCACGCACCGGGAGCGGGATCGTTCTCGCCGTTGTGGAACGCCCGCCCGCAGTTGCCCTTCTCGCCGTACATCGCGCTGTCGCCGAACCTGCACGTCTGGTGCTGCGCGACCGAGACGTTCATCACGCTTTGCGCGACCTTCTCGCCCTCGAACACGCGCTGCGGACGCCTGAAGTCCATCCACGGCCAGCCGCCCTTCTTGGACGGCTCGTTCGGCCACTGCGACTTGACAATCGTGAAAAACGACTTCGTCTCTTCGTCGCATTCCTCCTCCTTGGCGACGATCACCGGTTTCCCGTCCAGCTCATACCAGACGTCGCGTGCATAGCCCGGCCTGTACACCGCGTCGTAGATTCGCCGCACCGTCTTGCCGGACGCGGTATTCGTGTAGAACATTACCTTCGGAACCTTCCATCCTGCGTCGTGGTACTCCTGCAGGACGCGCATCACGAGCTTCGCGTTCTTCTCGTAGATCGCCGCGTTCGTTGTGTCGAAGAACAGAAAGTCGACTCCCGCCTGCATGATGAGCTTCATGTGGCGCCGCACGACCCATTCGTCGTCAGAGAAGTAGTATCCGTAAAGCGGCTCGCCCCAGTGGTGGTACGCGCCCCACGGCCCCCAAAGCGGCGATTCCGGCTTATCGCCCGCCTTCGTGTCGGCTTCGAGTATCTTCGTCACGTCATACGGACCCTTACGCCCGTGCTCGCCGAGCCACAAGAAATAGAACAGCCCCACCTGCCGTCCGTTTTCGGCGAACGCGGCATGCCCAAGCAAGGCAACCGCCAATAAGACAAGTTTTTTCATAATCGCCTTACCTTTCCTCTGTTTTTGCCTTGAAGAAGACGTTCTCGCCAACATAGCTTTCATGGAATGTTCTTTCCTTTGATTGCCCGTTTACATGAAGTAGAGTAGAGCGGAGCGCCCCTCGTCGGGTACGCCCGCCCCCTCATCGAACCGTACGTGCAGTTTTCCCGCATACGGCTCTCCGTGTGGGACTGGTTTCATCGGTTTCGCTCCCCTTCGCCTCTCGGCTCCGTTTCACATTGATTCC
>CADCAK010000048.1 GCA_902799385.1 uncultured bacterium
CAACGGCGAACGCGCCTACAAACTCGCCGTCAAGCGAGGCTTGAACATGTCGAAGTTGAACGAGGTCATTGGATTGCTGGCGATGGGGGAGCCGTTGCCCGCACGTTGCCGCGACCATGAACTTGTCGGGCGACATGTCGGCAAGCGCGAGTGCCATGTCGCGCCAGACTGGCTGCTCGTTTACAGGAAGATCGAAGCGCAGCTCATCCTTGAACTGCTTGATACTGGCTCTCATTCTGATTTGCGCTTGGGGTGAAATCCATGCACTTTCCTCTTTCCATAGCACCGTCAAATCGCCGCGCTACAGACCGCGTGGAAGGACTTTGCGCTTCTAATACCCCCCCCCATCAGCGCATGACGGACGCAATGTAGGCCATTCTGCGCGACGCACACGCCGCATTAGAGGGCCGTTCCCCAATCATCGTTTCTCTTCGGGAGGGTCGCGATTTGCCGCGACTGATTCCCATTCCTTATTTTTATACTCTTTCATTGGCGCGGACGCGCCCTGTGCGCGTTCTATGCCGCCCTGACGGGCATTCCAGAGGCGACTTGTCGCGCATCATGCGCGACGAGTCGCCTTGCATGTTTCTGTCTCTGAACTTCAAACTCCAAACAAACAACTTCAAACAAAACGCCCACAAGGGCAACAACAAGGGCAAACAAAATGAACAAACTGATGACCCTCGCGGCAATCGCCGCAAGCGCGACCCTCCCGATGGCGGTGAATGCCACGCCTATCGTTACCATCGACAGCGTGACTCAACGCTGGCCGTGGAACAACAAGGTCGATATCACCTACACCGTCACAGATGGGCAGAACACGGCCGCTGGTTCGTACTGCGCAATACGTTTTGAGTGGACGTTGAACGGCGTCGCGCAAACCCCCATCGAGGGATATTCCATCGGCGCAAGCGCGGAAGGTGCCGCCGGCGGGACACAGCATACCGTCACGTGGACTGCGCCGTCGGGTATCAATTCGGCGGACTGCTCCATGACCGCCACGCTCTTTTCGACGAACGTGCCGAGCGGAAACGACTACATGATCGTCGACCTCGCGAGCGGCGAAGTCTATTACGAGGGGCTTTGCAGTTCGCAGGTTTCGTCCAATGCGCGCTATGCCGACGAGGAGTACAAGACGAACAAGATGGTTCTCCGCAGGGTGCCGCGCTGGGCGGACAGGGATGCGCTTCCGAATGCAGCCTCGCTTTCGAGCGACGGCTATCGTACGGGTCATTCTACATACAATAGGGGCACCAAGAACACGCCTGCCTGGTGGAAAACGAAATACGACTACTATATCGGCATCTACGCAGTCACGCAGGGGCAGTGGACGAAACTCGGCAAGACGAACAATTCCTACCAAAAAACCGACTCGGACGGCAACAAGGCCGCGTTGCGTCCTGTCACTAACGTGGCATATAACAACGACATCCGCGGCACGTGGATCCCCACGAATGCGGTGACGCCCGCCGCGTCCGGTGCGTATCTTCAGATTCTCAACAATCGCACATTGAACGGTTCTGGGATAAGCGGGTTCGATCTCCCTACGGAAGTGATGAGCGAAGCCGCAGCCCGCGCCGGCGCCACGACGGCTTTCCCATGGGGCGACACGATGGATACAACCAAAATTGCGTGCCAAGAATCGACAGATTCCAAAACTTATCCCGTGGGAAGTTTCTGGGCGAACGACTGGGGACTTTACGATGTTGTCGGCAACACATACGAGTTCTGTCTTGACAGGACGGCCGACGACGCCAAGGGCGGCAAGCCTTCAGAAGACCTGAATCGCCGTCCAGATGCCTTTACTCCGGCAAACGGGGGAGATTATGCGGTCATCAGAAACGGCGGTCCAGCGAATAACAAGGTGACCGGAACTGGAGCCTTTTCGACCTATTTCTATACTTCGTCGAGGAATAATCAAACCAATGGAAATTCAAATAATTGGTATGGTTTCCGTGTGGCATACATCGTGAAGTGAGGAGAAGTGCAATGAAACCGACTTCAACGATTTGTATTGTGACAATGCTTGCTGCTGCGGCTTTGCCGTCCCTTGCCGATCTTGCGTTGCCTGTCACATCCGATCCGAAAGCATTCCGACTGCGGACTGGCGAGGGCGATTTCGCCGCGCCGTATTCGGAAACGGCGGACATGAAAGTGACTTGGCAGGACGGCGAAACGGTGTCCGCGACGGCCCGCGACGGTACGACGGTGATCGGCGTCCAGTCCAATCCCGACGCAATGGCAGGGTCGGCGTATTTCACGCCCACGAAAGGCGGGGTGTGGACGCTTGAAAACTCGAGCGGCGAGAAAGCGTATATCGGCGTCGACTGGTCGCTGTACGACGACAATTGGACACTTGCGCCAAGCTCGGCGGCAACCACCAAGGTCGAGACCATGGCAGAAGGACCGGACAGAACCGGCAAGAAGAGGGATTTCCCGTCCGTGGCCTATTCCGGTGACGACTGGTGCGGAGACCTTACCCAAGCGGCGACACTGACATTCACATCGCCTTCTGGTGTGGTCTCAACTCCGACGCTCGATCCGTCTGTTGGCGATGGCGTGCTTTCGTTCAGGTTCAACGAGGTTGGCGAATGGACGGTCGTCCTCGGCTTTTCGGATGGTACGCCGTCGCGCACGGCGAAAATCACGGTGAAAAATGCCGGCTTTATCTTGATCGTTTGCTGACATGATGTTCCCATGAAACGAAAATCAGGATTTTTCGTTCCTCTTTTCGTCCTTGCCGTGATGGGGGTGCCGTGCCTCGTCACGGCAACTGACGGGACGCCCACCCTTCATCCCGGTGGCATCACCGTCTGTGGCGAGGGGACTGATGAGCCGGCGGGGTACGTGCCGGTGATGCTGTCGAACGGAAGCCTCTGCATGACGGCGGACTTCCTCGGCGGCGTTCCATCGGACGCAACGCGCAAGCGCAAGTACGACATCACCAGAGGAATCTTCCTTGTCGGCAAGCGCTTCGGCGGGCAGGGTTTTCAGTCGCCGCACGGTATACAGGTAGAGGCGTTCAACTTCGGCAGCTTCGCGCTCAAGGTTTCCGTGGACGGAAAGCGCTGCTGCGCACCAGACCGCTGGAGCCAGACGTTTGATCCTCTTATTGCGCGGTCGATAACGACGAACGTGTTCGGGAACGTCACGCGCGTGGCGGAGACGTTCGTTGCTCCTGACGAGGACACGATCATCGTGCGGCAGACGTTCCCCGGCATGGACATGTCGCGCATTGATGCGGGGTTGAACTACATCATTCACAACAGCGAGCGTTTCCACGGCAAGTGGACTACTCTGCCGGACGGGTGCGCATTCGACTATACGGCGCTCGGCCTCAGCACGTACAAGGGGCGCATCACGGTTCGCCACGCGAAGGAGGACGGCGCGTTCGTGTCGTTCATTTCCTTCGGCAAGCCGTACAGGGGAACGTATGCGGACATCTCGGCGAAACACGCGGCGTCGTGGAACAAGTATTATTCCGTGTCGGAGGTGAACGTGCCGGACGCGGAGATCATGCGGATGCGCCGCGTGGCGGAATACCAGCTCAAGTGCTGTACGACGAAATGGTCGATTCCGCCTGGGATACCTCCGTCGCATTGGTCGGCGGGCATCTTCGCGTTCGACGAGATGTACGCCGTGCAGGGGCTCCTCTCAGCAGGGCATTTCGACGAGGCGAGGCGGGCGAGCGACTACCGTTTCCGCACGCTTGGCACGGCGAAGAATCGCCTGTCCGGCACGGGCGCGAAGTGGGTGTGGATCAGCATGGAGACGAATCCGGACGACTGCGCGAAAAACGGGTTCTGGCTTGAGCACATCTTCCACATGTCCGCCGTGGCGCGCTCATGCCGTCTCGTTGCGTCGTACACGGACGACTTGGACTACCTGCGCGCGAAGGCGTATCCCGTGATACGCGAGTGCGCGAGGTTCTTCCGCAACCACTGCATATACGACATGCCCGACGGGTCGTCCTTCGTGTGCAAATGCACCGACCTTGAACGGCTTCGCGCCGGCAGGGAGCGTCCGTTCATGACCACCTGCGGCGCAATTGATACGCTCCGCACGGCGGCCGACGCGGCGGACCTGCTCGGCGTCGATGCGAAGGATTCGGCGGACTGGCGCATGACGGCGGACAGGCTTCTCAAATCGCTTCCCGTGAAGGACGGACGTTTCGTGCCGGCGGCCAACTCCATGGACGCCGTTTCAATGGGAACGCTCGCCGGGTACTTTCCGTTTCCGATCTTCCCGAAGGGGCACAAGGAGCAGACCGCCGCCGTCGATTACTTCCTCGAACACGGTGCGGCGGGCGGCAACATGTATTCGACCGGGAAGAAGATATGTCCGTGGTATTGCGGGACAATGGCCATGGCCGCACTGCGGGCGGGGCTTGGAGAGAAGGCGATTGCGCTGATGAAGAACGCCGGCGCGTCGTCCGGCGTGTGGGGCGAATACTGGGAGATCAACGAGGGGGAGAAGGCGTGGTTCCGCCCGTGGTTCCTCACGTCCGCCGCGAACTGCCTCAGCGCGATCAATTCGATGCTGCTCATGGAGGCGGACGGCGAGTGCCGCATCGGTTCTGGTGTGCCGAAGGACTGGAAGGATTGGTCGTTCCGGCTGCCAGCCGAAAGCGGCTGCGAAGTCGAATTCGCCATGAAGGGCGGCAATGCGGCTAAGCTCGTTTTGCGTCCGCGCCATCCAGACCGCCTGCGCACGATGAAGCTTGTGATGCCGGACGGTCGCCGCATGGAGGTTGTGCTCGACAAGCCGGAGGTCAGGGTGTTGTAGGGCGTTAAGCCGCATAGCGCTTTAAGAACGGAAGGGGAAGTGAGAGAATGAAGAAACGGGGAATGGCAAGGGTTGTCGCCATCGCGGCTCTTTGCTCGTCAATCTCTGCGCACGGAGAGGATTTCGACGCGATACGGCTCGCCATGCCATATAGCGCGGCAGGAGCTTACCTAACGATAAATGCATTCCCTCCTGGCGGGAGATGGAGCAACAGTGGCAATCCCGGCGTATGGATCAGGTCGGCTACGACGTCTCGCCGCCGCAAGTTCATCGCGAAGATAGCACCGACGGTGGACGGGAAAAGAGCCGAAATCCTGCGGCTTGATGACACGACGCCTGGCCCCTTGCGGATTGTCACGGAGGCGGGTGCGATAGAGGCGGCGTTTGCCGGGCCTGACGTGATTCTGCTGCGCGGAACCGCGCCGAGGATTGGCCTTGAGATGGATTTCGACGGGCGCGGCCCCGACCGCGTTCCATGCGCGGACGCGACGGCGTTTCTGCGTGGAGACCTCATGCTCAACGTGGCGTTCGACGTGCGCAAGGGCGACATCGCCGGATGCGAACCAGGCAGGAAGGGCGGTGGTTGGCTGTCGGTGGCGCCACAGGGCGGGGGCTTAGAAGTGGCCGTGATAGACAACGTCGCCGAATGGGACGGCCGTGTTCCGAAGGTTTCATTCGATGACGCCGTCGCGGCGAACCGCTTGTCGTTTGCGCGCTTCGCGGAGCTTCTGCCGTCCGTGGGCACGGAATTCGAAGAGACGCGCCTGAAGGCAGCAAAGACGATGTGGATGTGCCAGGTCTCGCCGCGCGGACTTGTCAAACGCCATGCCATGTTCATGTCGAAGAACTGGATGAACAAGATATGGAGCTGGGACCATGTATTCAACGCGATTGCCATGTCCTACGGTGGTGACGGGCGCGAGGCGCTCGACCAGTTTATGAGCATGTTCGACCGGCAGGCCGCGAACGGCGCCCTGCCGGACATGATCGGCGACACTGTTTTCGACAACGTCATGCTCAAGCCCCCGGTGCATGGCTGGGGGCTCATGCGGATACTGCGGGAGCGTCCGCTTTCAGACGCACAGCTCGCCGAGGTCTACGAGCCGCTCGCGAAATGGACGGAGTTCTGGCTACGGCATCGTGACCGAGACGGCAACGGGCTTTGCGAATACGACCAGGGATGCGATTCGGGATGGGACAATTCCACCGCCTTCGCCGTTGCCGCGCCAATTGAGACGCCGGAGCTGCAGGCCTATCTCGTCCTCCAGATGGAGGCGCTTGCCCATCTCGCCGGACGGCTTGGCAAGGCCGACGAGGCGTCGCGCTGGAATGCGAAGGCCAACGCGTTGGCGGAAAACGCGATCACGACTCTCTTTGACTCCGACGGTTCGCCGCGTGTGCGGCAGGCGTTCACGGGCGAGTTCTCTCAGCCAAGCACGATGCAGACTCGGCTTGGGCTGATGTTCGGCAGGCGACTGCCGGAGAAGCATAGGGCGAAGATCGTCTCGGAAATTATGTCGGATGAATTCCTCACGCCGTATGGGATTGCAACCGAATCCGTGAAAAGCCCGCACTACAGGTCAGACGGGTATTGGCGCGGCCCTATATGGGGGCCGGAGATGATGATCGCATACGATGCGCTAAAGTTCGCCGGATACGAGAAGGAGGCGCGAGACGTGGCGCTTCGCTACTGTCGCTTGTGCGCTAAGAGCGGCTTTGCGGAAAACTTCGACGCGCTTACAGGCGAGCCGAGGCGCGATCCCGCCTATACCTGGACGGCTTCGACGTTCCTTGTCCTGGCGCACGAACTCGCGGTGGTCTCCACGGTGGAGTTTGTTCCGCGCGGCGAAGATGACCGCTCTGCGGAAGTCCTTTCCGCCGTGCGCAGCGGCGCAACATTGCGGTTTGCGAAGGGCGAATATCATTTCCGCTCGCCTTCACGCATGGCGGGCTACATCTCAAACCACGACAACCCGCAGCCGCACGACGTTTTCCTGCCCGTGACGAATGTCTCGAATGTTGCGATGTCCGGCGATGGCGCAGTATTCGTCTTCCATGGCGGTGGCACGGGACTTGCGCTTGTGGATACGCAGAGGATTTCCGTGGAGGGGATTGCATTCGACTGGTCTCGTCCGCCGTTTACCGAGGCACGTGTTGAATCTGTCGAGGGAACGCGTGTTTTCTTTCGTGCGGATCCGAAGATGTTCCCTGTCTTGGCGAAAGACGGACGGCTGTTTGCGTCAGGCGAAACGCGTCAGGCGGCAATTAGGATATTCACGGCCTTTTCGGGTGATTCGCACAATGTCGTTTTGCATAACGCAGGATTTCGGGACGCGAAGGCGCATGGCGGCGGCGTCTTCAGCATAGATGTCGGCGAAACGCGCAGGGCGTTGCGCCCGCTTCGCGCGGGTGATTTCCTCGTGTTGCGCGATACGCGGCGTCCGGCTCCAGGCGTATGGCTCTGTCGCGCACACGACACGGTGCTTGAGGACTGCACCGTCCATGCCGGCGACGGAATGGGGATGGTGGCGCAACGGTGTCGCAACGTGACGGTTCGGGGGAGCGGTACCGCCGCAGATTGCACGGCTGGCGCATTCCCCAGGGCGGGTGCTGGGCGCTTTACTGCGCTTCAGGCGGACGCGACGCACTTCTCGAATTGCGCGGGCGGGATTCTCGTCGAGAACTGCATGTTTGAAAGGATGCTGGACGACGCGATTAACGTCCACGCCACATGCCTGAAGATCGAGAGAGTTCGGAGTCCGAACACGATCCTATGCCGCTATATGCACCCTCAGTCTACCGGGTTCGAGGTGTTTCTTCCCGGAGAGCGTCTGCGCTTTATAAAGGCGGACACCCTTGAAGCGGGCGCGGAGATGACCGTCACGTCTGCGGAAATGGACGGTGACGCACACGTTGTGATTGTCCTGGACGGCGAGATTCCGACTGGATATGCGGAGGGCGACGCCGTTGAGAATGCCGACTGGCAGCCGTCGGTTGCCTTCCGCAACAACATCGTCCGCAATTCCACGCCGCGCGGGGCTCTTTTCACGACATCCGGCAGGGTCGTGTGCGAAGGCAACATCTTCGACCATGTCGCGGGACAGGCCATCCACATCTCCGGCGACGCGGCGGACTGGTATGAGTCCGGCGGATGCCGCGACGTGCAGATATGCGGCAACACATTCCGCGACTGCGCTTTTCTGAGCGGCCAGGCGGTTGTGCAGATAACGCCAAACGTAAAGCATCCTGAAAAGCAGCGTGAGCGCTACCACCGCAACATCCTGATTGAGGGCAACCGCATTGAGACGCCCGCGATACCTCTCCTTCGGGCGCGTTCCGCATCGAATCTCGTTTGGAGGTCGAATCAAGTGGAATGGAACCAGGATTTCCCTTCGCGGGGCAAAGGCCCATTCTCGATAGACGACTGTACCGATGTGCAGGTGCCGTGCCCCGCGTCAAGCCGATGAAGCGCCCGCCGTACGCGGAAGAAACGGGATTGTATGAAACTGCATAAGTTTTCAAGAATGGCCGTCTCGTTGTCGACGGTGATTGCCTTTTCGGCGGTTGCCGTCGCTGCGGCGGACGGTGCCGTCTATCCTGTTCGCTACAGGGCCGAGGTGACGAGCCTTAACGGGATGTGGGCTTTCGAGATGGACGGGAAGAAGGGAACTATCCAAGTCCCCGGCAACTGGGAGACGCAGGGCTGGAAAACCCCTCAGTACGGATGCGTCGTCGACGACAAGACTGGCATATACCGCCGCAAGTTCCAGTGGAATCCGCTCTGGAAGGGGCGACGCGTCATTTTGCGGTTTGACGGCGTACTATTCTCCTATGAGGCCAAAGTCAACGGCAAGGTTGTTGGCGGGTCTGGTCGCGCGTTCAACATGTCGCAGTTTGACATCACAGATGTGCTTATTGAGGGCGAGAACGAAGTCGAAGTCGCCGTCCGCTCGCGGACCAAGGACGATTCCTGGCTTTTCGACACGAACGACTGTTGGGGAATCTGCGGCATTTTCCGCGATGTCGAGATATTCTCCGTCCCGTCCAAGGCGTGGATTGCCGACGTCGCCTTCACGACGAAGGGCAGGTCGTGGGACGCCAGGGTCGACGTGGGTGGGCCGCGCAAGTCTGCCGCTAAAGTCATGACAGAACTTCGCGGAGCCGGCGAGATTGAGCTGTGGACGCCCCAGACGCCGAAACTCTACGACCTTGTCGTTACGCTGGAGCTTGACGGAGAGGTCATCCAAAAGATTGTCGAGCACGTTGGCTTCCGCGACATCGAGACAAGGCGTGACGGCCTGTATGTCAACGGGGTGAAGATTTTCATCAAGGGGATGAACTGGAACGAAATCGACCCGATGGAGGGACGTGCGCTTTCATTTGAGACGTTCTACAGGAACATGGCGCTTATGAAATCCATTGGCGTGAACACGATACGCACGGCGCACTACCCGTTCTCGCCGAGATTCTACGAAATTGCGGACTCTATGGGATTCTGGGTTATTGACGAAGTGCCGCTTGCGAGTCGTGGACGCGACATCCTCAAGAGAAAGGAGATGCGTGACGAGGTGATTGCCCGAACTGCGGCAACGATTCGCCGCGACAGGAATCATCCGTGTGTCCTCTTGTGGTCGATAGGAAACGAGACTTGGATGACGCAGAACTCGGTAGAGGCGCTCAAGTGCGCCAAGTCAATTGATCCGACGCGTCCGCTCGTCGTGCCGATGATTGGGGCGCAGATGATGGAATGGCTGCCGGAGCAGGAGAAGCACTTCGATTTCGGAAGATATGTTGACATCTATTCTGGGCATTATCTGTCGCTGGAGCAGATGAAAAAGGCGGAGGGACTTGTGGACAAGCCGATCATGGAGACAGAGTTTGCACATTGTCTCAAGGGATTTGGGGCTTTTGAACCGTCATTGAAACTGATGCGCGAGCATCCAGACAAATGGATCGGCGGATGCGTCTGGTGTTGGCGTGATCAGGCGCTTCTCACCGACGGCACGACATTTGCCGGCTTTGACGTCAGGAAGAAAACGCCGTGGAGCGACGGCGAGCGCAAGGGGGCGAAAGAAGATCAAGGAATGTGGCTCCCAGACGGACGGCTTTACGACAGTTGGGGCGCGGCGGCGACGGACGGCATCGTCTATCCGGACCTTAGTCCGAAACCGGCGTTCTTCCGAGTCAAGAAGGAATACGTTGAAGAAGGGAGGGCAAAATGAAACACGGGGTCGTCTTCATTGCGGTGGCAGTGGTAGCCAATGCGGCATTTGCAACAGCGGCGAGGCCGAGCATAGTCAATGGCAGCAAATGGAACTGCAACTATGACGAAGCAAAAATTGCGCCATACGCTCTTGAAGACCCGTTGACTTTTCTTGATGGTCGCAAGGTGAACACAGCAGTCGAATGGCGGAAACGCCGGGCGGAGATACTGGGCATCTTTGCAAAGGAAATGTACGGGCTGCCGCCGCCTGCTCCAGAAGAGGTCATCACAGAGACTCTGGAACAGGGTGTGACGTTAGGAGGGTTCGCCATAAGGCGGCAGATCAGGATGTGGTTCAAGAAGGACAGGTCGGGACCCCACCTTGATTGGCTGATGCTTATTCCGCGCCATGAGAAGAAACCGGTGCCTGTTATAATGGGCCTCAACTACAGGGGAAACCATGAGCTGATAGCGGACAAGGAAGTAATTGTCCCTGACAATGCGTGGATAAAAAACGATGTAGGCGCAGGTATCACGGAACACCGCCCCGTGGAGAGCGCCAGAGGCCGCAAGTGCAGCGCAAACGAACGTTCGGTATTCCCTGCCGACATGATCCTTGCCAGAGGGTATGCGCTTATGACGGCATGCTATGGGCAAGTCGCCCCCGATCCGGTCTGGTGTGATCGCGTACTTGCAGATCGACCGGAGCCGAGAGCATTTACCGGCGTATTCTCGCTATGGGGGCATGATCCAAAGCAAAGCGACGGTACAGGAACTCTGGGCGCGTGGGCTTGGGCACTTTCACGCGGTCTTGACCTTGTGGAAAGGACGGAGGAGGTGGATGCGAGAAAATGCGTCGTTTCCGGATATTCAAGGCTCGCAAAGGCCGCTTTGCTCGCCGCTGCGCGAGACGAACGTTTCGCGGTTTGTGTGCCGGTTCAGTGTGGTGCTGGCGGGGTGCAACTTCTAAAACGCGATTTTGGCGAGACAGTCGCCATTATCTGCAGGCAATTTCCACACTGGTTCTGCCCGGCGTATCAGAAATACGCCGACAACGAGGAGAACATGCCGTTTGACCAGCATCTTCTTCTGGCGACAATAGCGCCGCGCCCGCTTCTCGTGCTTGGATTTGACGAGCGATGGTATGACACAAAAGGCGAATGGCTCTCGTGCCGCTCCGCCTCGCCCGTCTGGGATTTTCTTGGTGTTCCTGGGTTGCCAGACGTACCATTTCCGGCGGATTACGGCAAGTCGTGTGTCGGTACGCATCTCGCCTACATCCGGCGTACGGAGCGGCACGGCATCTCCGCCTACGACTGGACTTGGATGATGGACTTCGCCGACAGGTACTTTGAGGCAGACGGGCGCAGAGGGGGGGATGAAGGGCTTATTGATATAGGTACGCCAAGCGAAGCTCGGCAGAACTAATAGCGGAAGGAGCTACATCGTAAAGAAATCGACGTACGATTAGGACATACCCGCCGAACGCGGTGAGGGCCGAGCGAAGCGAGGGGATAGCCCGAAGGGCCGAGCAAGCCGTGCAAAGGGTGCCCGATGTGCGGGAGTCTTGCCCGACGAAGGGATGGGCCGCAACGCAAGTGAACTTCCTACGTAAAGCCACGTTAAATGTTTTCGCGAGGTCAGCGTCTCTGTGGACGTGAAGCCAACATCGCCTTGCTGACTCGATTCGGGCAAGGTGGACGCGGCGGGGCAAAGGGGGCGGCACTTCCCGAAAGTTCTGCAAGGGAACTTGGGAGGACTGCAATTAGCGAAAGCGAATGC
>CADCAK010000049.1 GCA_902799385.1 uncultured bacterium
CATCATGCGCGGAGACCCGACGCCGAACCGCGACGGCGAGGCGTTCTTCAAGCGCAAGATGGTCGGGCTCCACAGGGAGATAGGCGCGGCGCGAATGCATGAGCTCGGGTTCGGAACGCGCGGACAGTTCGCCTCCGCGCAGGCGAAGCTCGTGTACGGCTCGTTGCCCGAGTCCGCGACACCAGGCGGCGCAACGCCATTAGAAGCCAAGTCAAACTGACGCAATGAGCGGCGCGCGCCCGGTTCCGCTCACCGTCGGCGCGCGCCTGAATCCACGGCAGCTCTGGGGCTTTGCCCCAGCCCCCATCAGGGGGACTTGAGTCCCCCTGAACCCCGCAACGCGCGGATGGATACATCCGCGATAGTACCCGCATTCACTTCCATGCAAAGCTTTTTCACTTTCCCCCTTGACGCAATACATACTTGACCCTGTAGCCCCTGTAGCCCCCTACCGGGTTTTGCAATTGCTGAATCCGTGTTTCTCCCACAGCCAATAGGCGGCGGAGGCCGTGCCATTTGACCACAGGCCGTCAATCGGCATCGCCTTCTCGTTGAGGTACATGAGGCCGCGTTCGCCGCGAAGCGACTTGACCGGCTCGTCGGCAAGCGCGATCGGACGGAGCGCGGCGAATCCGCCGGCGTTTTCCGCAGGCAACTCGTACCACACTCCGCCGACATAGAGGAGGTCGCGCTCAGTCGAAATCTCGCGGCAGACCACGTTCGTGTCGCCGTTCACGTTCGGGAACCGCCAGGACTTGCCATTGTCGTCCGTTACCTCGATGTACGGACTCTTCGCGTCGAGCGCGGGAGTCGCGCACTGCGCAGGCCCGTAGCGGAACCGCGCCGTCGCGCCCTTCGCGTCCTCAAGGCACTTCACGCGCACCCAATCGCCGTCGCGCAGAAGCTCGTGCTTCACCGGAGTGCCGTCGGCGCGGACGAACGAGAAGCGCATCGAATCGTATCCGGCATGGAGATACGGATCGGACACCTCGCCTGCCTTCACGTCTTCGTTCAGCCACACGCACCCCTCGCCTGACGGCGGCCCGAAGGCCTTCAGGTCCCCGGGCTTCACGAACCAGAGGTTGGACTGCGACCGTTCGCACCGCGGAGACCCCTTCTTGAGTCCGCGCAGTCCGAGGAACTCGCTCTTCGCCTGGTCGTCGCATCCGAACACGATCCTGTCGCCCCAGCGGCAGAAGTCGCCTATGACCTTGAGGTACGTGGAGATCGGACGTATGCCGTTCGGGCTCGCGGGCGAGAAGTCGCGAGGAAAGCGCCAGAACGTGCCGTGCATCGTGGCAAGCAACGTGCCGTCGCCGAAACCGACGTCGCGGATGCGCGGCCACTCGGTGTTCCATCCGTGCGCGCCATCGTAGCAGTGCGAAGCCTTGGGGAGTCGGTAGTACGTCCACGCGCTTCCGTTCGTCGTGACGCCGAGGATGACGCTCTTCGCATCCCACCCCATCGCCCAGACAGGATTCGTCCCGGGATGCTCGTTGCCGTAGATGCCGTCGCGCGTTGTCACCTCCGTGAACTGGCAGCGGCGGATGACGGACCAGTCCTTCCCCGGCTCGTTCCACCAGGCGAGGACGCCGGAAGGCACGAACGGATTGCGCCGCGCAGCCGGACTGTCCTCGCCGTTGTTCGAGACGAACACGCGGCCGAATCCGCTCGCAAGCCCCTTGGCGTGATAGCCCGGCACGTGCGTACGCGGCGCGTCGCTCCATCCCGACGGCCACGGCAGGCCCTTCTTCTTCAAGAGCGCGGCTATCGCCCTGTCGTTCTTGCCGTTCTCGCGGACAAGCGTGTTTACGGCGAGGGTGTTCATGTCGAGCTCGTAGAGGCCTGTCTCCATCGTCGCCACATACACCTTGTTCGCCGGATCGGTCAGGTGCCGCGCCGAGCCCGTGAGGCGCCCCGGCATCTTCGACGGCGGCACGACGCGCACATTCCCCTTCGCGTCAATCACGTAGGGGCCGATCAGGAGCTGGCTCGTCTCGCGGTGGATGAGGCGGTTCGCGGGCGTTCCGCCCACGGAACCGGAGAACGTCTCGCGCGTCAGGTCCGGACGGATGCGGTAGAGCTTGTCCGAGGACCCCATCGGCGCGTGCGGGGCGTACGTCACCACCCACAGGTCGCCCGCCCACGGCACGACCGCGCCCGTGCCGCATTCGCCCTCGTCGTTGAACATCGCGAGGTGCGGGTAGATTCCGCCATACGAGGCAAACCGCTCCGCCGCGAACGACGGAATGACTTGCTCTGTAGAGTAGAGACCCACGCCTCGGCGTTGTCGCCAATGCGACTTCCCCCCCGTCAAACCGGACGTGCGGATTTCCCGCATCCGGCTTTCCCCGTAGAGCTGCATTCGTCATAGCTTGGCTTTTCCTTTCTTTGCTTTTACAAGTTGTTGCTGATGTATTGTACCGATTTTTTCCTGTCAATACCGCCGCCTGCGGATATCGGCCCATCTGAGCCAGTGCATCCCGGGATCCACGTTGAAGTCTATGGGATTCCCAAGCACGTCAATGTCGCAGTCCTCAAAAAGGATATCCTTCATGCGGAACATTACATCATCTTGGCTTACTGCACGAAGAACATGAGGCCCATGGACTTTACCGTCAATACAAGATTGCCGTCAACAATATCGACGGACTTCACCCAGTCCGGCTTGTCGACGAGGTTCACCGCCTTGTCGGTAAAATCGAAAGTCGAAGTCAGCGTATATGTCTGGCTCGACGAAGGCCTGACACCCTCGTTCGCCGAAATCTTCACGTTCACCGTCTCTGGAATCGTCGATGCAACAGGGATCGCCAGCGTCGGTGCAGCCGCCTTGTCCGTGAAGTTGAACGCGAGCGTCGCGCCGTCATCGAGCGTCAGGCCGCCGTTGAGCGTCACCGTGCCCGACTCGCAAATGGCAAGCGTCGCGCCGTTCGTGACCGACACCTGTCCCGTACCGATGTTGGAGCCGGGCTTCAGCGCAAGCGTCGCCGTGTCCAGCACGGTGAATGGATTGCTCTTCTCGGCAGCCTCAGAGGTCAAGTTGTTCACATCGTAGTCCACCACCACGCGCCCCGCTCCGATGATCGTTACCGCACCGGAACTGGCCGATGTGTTTGCCGTGTTGCCGCAGATTCCGCGCCGTGCCGTATCGCCGGTGATCTCAATTACGTGCGTCTTCGTATCGAGGGTTAGAGGTCCCTGAATGGCTATTTCGGCCGAGATCCTGAAATCCGCCTCGGCGGTGATAGTCGAATGAATGGTGCCACCGTTCGGCTTCCAGAATCCGTCCGTGCCGCTGATGCCGTGCTCGCCGACTGCCCAGTTGACCTGCGTGTTGGTATAGCCCCTGGTCAGTGCAAAGCGGTTAACGCGCGTCGAACCGCTGTTGTTGACGAGGCCCTTTGCGACGATCGTACCCTTGAACTGGTTGTAATTGACGCACGGATAGACAAAGCCGTTCTTGCCCGGCATCGCCTTGATGTCACCCGAAACCACGAACCTGCCGCCCGCTGCTACATAGTTCACGATGTATTCGTCAGCGCTTCCCGAAAACTCAAGGTCCCCATCGATCGTAACGGTGGAGTTTGCGCCCACCGCAATCTTCGACGTGTCATTGAACGACGTCGCCACAAGCGCATTCGTGAAGGTGATCACGCCGTCACCCATCGTCACCGCACCATAAGTCACGCCCGCATCGGCATTGAGCGTCGTATTGAACGAGATGCCCGAGAAATCGACGGCAGATCCCGCCGCTGGAGCCGAACCGCTTAGCCAGTTCGCACCGTCGGACATCGAAATGCCGTCGCCAAGCCCCGTCCAGAAGTTGCCCGAGGCCTCGCCGACCGTCAGGATTAGCGTATTGTCCGCAACGCTCCAGGAATACGCAAGGCTCCCCACCGTAGCGACGGAAAACTTGGCACCGTCGGCAGCCGTCACTCCGCTCTTCTCGTAAATGGCGTAAACGCCCTTCGGGAACGCGCCGTCCGTGTCCCTGTACTTGAGCGTGACCGAGCCGTTTTCCGCAGGGAAGGTTATGCTTCCCGTGACAGCAAGCGGCGTGACGCCGTAATAATACGATCCGATATTGAGGATGGCACCGGACGCGAATGCGACGTCGGCAAGCGATGCCTGCCCGGAACCATAAACGAGAAGCGTGGCACCGGAAGCGACAGAGACCGGCCGCGCCACTGAAACGTTGACGAAAGGACAAAGAATCCCCTCGTTCACGTTCAATGCACCGGTTGCGGTCTGATTGGTATAGACTTGAAGCATTCCCGAGCCGACCTTCGTCACTGCGCCATCTCCGCCGAGATTGGCACGTAGATATATTCCTTTCGCTCTCGTGTCGAGCGTTAGGCCGCCGGAACCTACCGTAATCCACTTTGCATCGTCATCGCGGGCTATGATTTCGCCGAAATTATCCGATGCCAAATTCACTATTATCGTGTTGTCGAGGCGTGCATTGTTGAGCGGACGGTCGTTGTTTACGATGAACCATCTCGTAGTGACAACGCAGTTGTCGAAGTCCGCTTTATACCAACCGTTGGTCTTACCCTCTGTGACTCCGATGCGTCCAAGATAGAACGTATTCGCAATGTAAAACGTCGAGTTCGTCGCTGCAAGAATCGATTGCGGATTGTCGGGAAGAGCGTTGCCGGAAAGCGTATCGTAGCCGAACCAAAAATCATTGTTTCCTACACTGATCTTGGAACCAAGGACCCGCAAAAACGAAGGAATTTTCGTCGCCTCGCTGATGTGCATTCCGCCTTGGGTGTTGGGACAGAACACTCCGTTCGTGAGCGTTACAGACGATCCCGCGACGAGATAGTAGTACATTTCTTTCTCGAAGGTCTGGCCGCCGTAGTCGAACGTGACAGGCTTTGACGGATCGCCCTCCGTGCCAAGCTGTAGCTGGTAACTTGTGCTGAGTGTCGCGCCCGGCGCCATCCTGAGCGTTCCTTCCAGGATGTGCGTTGTCGCGGCACGGGAGGCACCGAGCGTCAGCGTCCCCGCGCCGGACTTCACGAACATTCCGTCAATCGGCGCGTTGACGACGGCAGAAACGCCGTTCGAAACGACGATCTTCGGGACGGCAAGCGTACCGCCGCCGGATGCGATTGCCGCATCGGCGCGGAATACGACCGAACTTGCGATTGCATTGTCTGCAAGCGTCGCCGTGGCGTTCGCGGTCGCGAATACGGCATGGTTGTGGTCAGACCATGTCGCGGGAGCGTTGTCGTACGTCCAGGAGTCCGCGTCGCCCCAGTTAGTGCCCGTGCCGTTCCAGATGAACTCCGCGCCAGTCGGGGCGGCGAGCGTAAACGAAAAGTCGTTGGCGCCGGCATCGTAGGTCTGCATCTTCGGTAGATTGTTGACGGCGCGCGCGGCCAAAGCTCCCGTGAATCCCGGGATGTCGCCGTCGCTCAACCACACCTTGCCAAACGTCGCATTGATATCAGCGACAAGCTCTGCGAGCGGCGGGGCGAGCGTGAAGTCAAGATCGTCCCCTTCCTGCGGAACATTGCCGCCCTCCCAGTTCGCGGCCGTGGACATCTTGTTGTCCCCGCCACGCCCAATCCACTTCGCGCCCTGTCCCGTAACCGTCCTCTCGGCGGTTGTAAAAATACCGCCGGCCTGAGGATAGAACTTACCGGACTTCGTGTCGTATAGACCCACCTCGGAATCGGAGTCGCGAACAGCCGGCATAAGGCAGTTTTTGAGATTCCCGCTGGAATCATAAAGCTCGAAATAGTAGAGGTAGTGCTGTCCGCCGTAGCCGGAAACGATAGTCGTGTTGTTGTTGAGCGCAAAAAGCACAAGCCCGCTTGTCGGTTCGTCAGATGTTGCGCCGAGATTGGCGGCGAGCGCAAATGCAGAACCGTTTAACGTGACCGTCGTGTTTTTTGAACCATCGCCGTAATTGACGGACATCAAATACTCCGCGTTCTTCGCAAGGGCGGAAGAGGAGTATTGCTCCGTCTGATTCCCTCTATCGATGCGCAATTTTCCGGTGCCGCTTTTGGCAATCATGGCACTGAAACTTTTGTTTTTGAATCCTTGCCGTGCACAGAACAGTGTCTCATCGGCATTCAATGTGGCATTGCGCGTCTTGAAGCGCATCTTCACGACGTCGGTGAGGGTCGGTACGATGTCAGTGACGACATACTGCGATCCACTCCCCTTGATCGTTTTCAGCGCGGTGTAGGTGATCGTGCTGTCGGTCGAGTCCGTCCAGTCCGCAGCAAACGCTGATGCACCCGTTACAAATATCGCTACAGCAAGTGCGATGCGTTGTACTTTTGTTCTGTAGGGTAGAGACCCTCGCCTCGGCGTTGCCACGCACACGCTTGCGCGCCCTTCGGGTTGCCTTCGGCAATGTACCCTCCGAAGCGAAGCTTCTGCGGTGCATGATGCGACATCCCCATTGTCAAACCGCATGTGTGGATTTCCCGCATGTTGCGTTCCTTCGTGTGCCGCAGTGATTGTCATCTGTTTTTTCATACTTTTTGCCTTTCCTTCTCTTATTGAAGATTGGGTGTGTGAAAAACGCGGGCCGCGAGGCGCGGTCTGCGTCTCTCGGCTCATGTCGTTAAAGGTGGTATGTTGCAGCGGCTCGCGGGGACGCTCGTCGCCCAGGAGGGGGGGGGGGGAGTATAGCAAAACGCGGTTAGACAGGGGGGGTATTTGCGCCGTGCGCAAACACGCCACGCGGCGTCTAAGCGCGGTTCTGGTCGATGCTATGGCGCGTGGCGTGTGCATGTTTTACAGTGCCTTGATCTCGTCATATCCCCCGAGCGAAGTGAGCGCTTACAGCGTCTCAATGAGGGGTGCGGTGAGGCCGGTCGCTGTCGCAATTTGATCGACGGAAAGATTCATGGCCTTCAGGTTGCGGGCTGTGTCGAGTTTATCTTGCCGCATTTTTTCAATGGCCGCGTCGCGCTCGGCATTTGCCGCGTCGCGTTCGGCGTTTGCCGCGTCGCGTTCGGCGTTTGCCGCGTCGCGTTCGGCGTTTGCCGCGTCGCGTTCCGCAACCAATCTGTCTTCATAGGCTTTTTTCGTTGTCTCAATGCTGACGCGATCCCAGAAACCTTCGTAGGCGGCGCGTTCCACGTCGTTGAGCCCAGACTCCCTGATTATCTCCAGCGCCTCCCCAGTCTGCGGGTTGTCGAGAAGGTCTTGCGACACATCGTCCGCGCCGTCGCGGTCGATCTCCGTCAGGAAGCGAAGCCACAAAACTTGCATCTTCTTCTCTGTGAGGTTTTTCGCCTTGAACTTCGGGAGTTCCACAAAGACGATGTGCAGTCCGTCCAGCACCTTGTTGGAATCGAGGTCGTGTACAAGATGATAGTAGTGGTAGTACCCGTCCATATCCGGCTCGAACGTGTGGTTCACCAGATTAAGTGAATAGACCGGCTGGAGCAACTGGTAATCGTTGCCTTTCGGCAGTTGCCTGACATACGCCTTCGCAGAGTTTAGCAGCACCCTCTGCTTGAAGTCGGGGAACCACTCCATCTGCATCTCGACGATGAACTTGCGTCCGCCCGTCTCCTCGCAGCGAACATCTACGATGGAGTTCTTGCCAAGCGGTGTCTCCGGCACCATCTCCGGCGGAAGGTACTCTATCGACTCGACCTGCTTGCCCTCGTCAAGAGGAAGCAAGGCGTTAAGGAGGCTTATGACGAGATTCTTATGCTCGCCAAAAACCTTCTTGAAGGTCACATCCGCCTTTGGATCGAGATATTTTGCCATTCCACATTGCCCTTGTTCAAAGCTACGTTGTTATTGTATCATATTCTTCCCGCCCGCGCAACCACCCTGCGCTCGACTGCGCTCGACGCGGCAGTCCGCGGCAAGCGGCGCGACCCTTTCGATTCGCCGCCTGCCATCCTTCGTCATGGCGCGGTGGGCGACGCGACTGATCAGGTGATAGCACCGATTTGGAAGATTTATCCTGCAATGTCTCATGCCGAACAGTATATCATAAACTCCCGCTACTGTGGTAATCTTGTCCCTGTAGGCACTCCGCCTTGAGGCACACTTCTGCGGGCGACACCGCAACCGGCACCTCCGGCGGCGGCGCTGGCTACTGACGGTTGCGCGATGCAACGACAACCGCCGCCGCAATCATTACTACAACCACGCCAATTGCGGCGACATCAATGATGTTCTTGTGCTTTGTCCCGGTCTTCTCCATTTTAACATGTAGCATCTACTCGCACATCAACTAATACGACAATCCAGCAACAATCCCGTCTATATCGTCACGGAGCTTCTTGTCCTTCATCGCAAGCAATGCGGCCTCATAAGTAGACTGACTGTTCCTTTTTATGGCATAAAAATCAATAGCCGCAGAACCCAAAATCACTGAATTCTGGTGGCCATCACTTCCTTGCACGCTTCTATCTTTACAACAAGAGAGAATTTCTAATATTGCATTCTCATAAATCCGCACATGCGTCGTAAATATCAACATTGTATCGCTATCATGAACAGCGAAAGACATTTTCCTCATCGCAACTCCAAGCAGACTAAGCACCATCACTTGAGTGTCATATGCCGTTATGTCATCATCTTTAGTTTCACAATCGCGATAGCTCCTAATAAATCTGTCGAATAAGACCTGCGTAGAATCAATACGCGTCTTTTGCGACTCAATTGAATTATTTACAGGGCATAGCGACCCACACAGCATGCCAATGACTAGCAAAGCAAAACCACAGACAATCAACAACATCTTTTTCATGATAAAATCATTCCTCTCCGCAGTCCTTACAACCCGCATTAACGCATGCATCAACACACGAAAGCCCAGTTGCATATTTCACAACACCTTCCAATGGTCCCGACAACGAACCAAAGTAATCCACCAAAGCACCGCATAAAGAATAACATGATGCCTCACTCTTATCCTCCATATAGTTAATCATTGCTTGAATCAATTCATTATATTTTGTAGGCTCTTTCTTTATAGCCCAAATTACATCCAACAAGAAAGTCGCTGTCCTTATCCCCTCCGAATAAGGAACCACCACCTCGTCACCAGGCTTGGCAAATTCTGAAAAATGATTTACCATTTCTTGGGGAATCCGCATCGTCCCTTGTGATGGAACCAACAGGGTCAAGTATGTATTGCGTCAAGGTGTCCATGCTCCTGCGTATTCAAGGCAACTGATGACGGCTTCACCAGCACCTTGCCGCGCCGCCACACAGAATATGAAATTCCCTTATCGCCGACTTCAAGCCGCACTTCGTTGAGCCCGTCAGGCGAGACTGCGCTGAACGGCGCAGGATCGGCCTTTTCGGCAAGCGGCGCCGATTTCTTCAGCTCCTTCAGATGCTCCACGTACTTGGCCGCGCCGCCGTCCCTGTAGCCGGTCTTGCCGACCTTCTTGCCGTCGCCGTCGAGGATGAGCGCGGTGGGGAAGCCCTTGATTTCGTATTTCTTGACGAGCTTGTCGTTCTCGGCCTTCGCATGGTCGGAGAGAAGGTTCTTGTCGCTCGGCGAGTCGATAAACACGAGGACGTAGTCATCCATAGCTCCCGCAACGAACAGCGGATCGGAGAGAACTTCCTCCTCCAGTCTCTTGCACCATCCGCACCAGTCGCTGCCGGAGAAGCAGGCGTAGACAAGCTTGCCCTCTTGCTTTGCCTTTGCAAGCGCCTCGCCCAAGTTGTCGGTGAAGCCAGCAGGGGTCGACGTGCCGTCGGTCTTCGCTGGCACCTTCTTCATGGCCTCTGCACGCGCCTTGCGCTCGGCCTCGACCTTCTCCATGCCTGTCTTGCGGGCCTCCTCTATCTTCGCGAGAAAACCGTCCACACCGCCTTCCCTATCCTTCTTTTCGAGAAGCGCGACGCGCTTGCCGTCGGGATCGACTATCGCAACTTCCGGCGGTCGGAAGGAACCGCGGCGGGAGGCGTACTTAAGCGCAACCATGACGTTGTCCTTCGCCGCCCACGACTGCTTGGTGTCGTCGAGTTCGCACATGTAGAGGACGAACGACTTGCCCGCCCGCTCGACGAACTCCTTTGAACCAAGCACGTCGCCGTCGAGGATGCCCGGTTCGCCCTTGCCACGCTTGCGCGAGTTGAGGAAGTAGGCGAGGACAAGCTTGCCCTCTTGCTTCGCCTTGGCCTTCGCCGCTTCAAAGTCCTCGGTCCACCCCGGGAGGAGCGTGGTGGTGACGGCGGGCGGCGGCGACAGCGGTTCGAGGACGTCAAACTCGTCGCCTTCCTTCAGCTCTCCGTGCGCATACACGACGTTGACCGGCACGTCGCCGATGTAAAAGCTGCCGCGATCCTCGCCTTTGTCGTCTTCGAGCGTCACCGACAGGCGCACCGACTTGAGATGCACATGCTTGCCGTGGCAGTCGTCGCCAAGATGGAGTATTCTCTCGGTCTTGCCCTTCCCGGAATGCAGGCCGGACGGACTGGA
Source organism: uncultured bacterium (assembly GCA_902799385.1). Classification (GTDB taxonomy): domain Bacteria; phylum Verrucomicrobiota; class Kiritimatiellia; order RFP12; family UBA1067; genus UBA1067. The sequence continues at coordinate 10,433 of CADCAK010000049.1, forward strand.
GCCGAAGCGACCGCCTGCGCCGCTGTGCGTGCAGTTCGGCTCAAGCCAGATGCGAGCGGACACGTTGTCGGGCAAGTCGTAGTCGATGAAGAACATCGCCAGCTGCTTCTCGGACTTGACCACGACGCGAGTATCCAGGGAGGCGACCTTGCCGACGAGCTTGTAGTTCTTTCCCGTGTCGTTGGCCACTGCGACACCCGTCACCTTTAGCTTGAAGTCCGACGCCTTCGGCCCGTCTGCGAACGCACAGCCAGCAGCGAGCGCCATTGGCAAGAGAAATTTAAACGTCCTTGACAGCATCATAATTGTTTCCTCCTAATTTCGCCTTAAAAGCATGATTTCAGATTGTCATTTACGCCGATAGACGACGAGCGATATTTTAAGCCCTGTTTTTGCCGCGTTTTCGTGCTCTCCAAACACTCTGCCGCCTAACAAAGCGAATGTATTATACCACCCCGTCCGTTTAAGAGTCAACGCCCATGTCATTCAAAATCCAACACAAGTCGCTATTGCCCGCAAATGGGCAATACGATACAATACCAATGTGGTAAAAGTACAAGATAGCAAACTTGGCAAAGGGAAGGCGAAAGTCATCGCGTTCGTATCGGAAAGCATCTTCCCGACGCAAGTAAGCAAGACGCTTGATTATGCGGCGACTTACGCACAGGAGAGACGTAGCTGCACCATGCGCTTCGCGTTTGAGGACCTGTCGGCCCAACCCAACATCTTTGACGGCTGCGACGGCATCTTGGCAGACGTCATCAAGCAAGAAACGATTGAACTCCCGAAGGCGACAGGCTTGCCGGTAGTAATGACTACGATTAATGACAATCCAGACATCGCATGCGTCGACTTCTCCCCGGAAATGGCCGGAGCGATGGCTGCTGAATGGTTCTTGCGCCGTCGATTCACCAACTTCGCGTTCTGCGGCACTCACGGCAATCTGTTCTACGACCGACTTGCTGAAGCTTTCTCAGCGGTGTTCTGCATACATGACCGCAGGGCCGCGCTCGTGATTGAATCGTGCCTGCGCGTTGGCCGCGCCGTTCCAGACGACATCGCCGTAATGGGCCGGCACAACGACATCATCCTCTGCGCGTACTCGCCAAGGGCCATTACCAGCATCGACCCGAACTTCCGCCTGCAGACCTACACCGCCTACTACGGCCGCCCACCCAGCGCCGACCGCAGAAATTAATCACCAGCTCATGCGCGTCGGGATGCCCGCCGCGTGTTTCGCGCTCGCGTAGCTTCCTTTTTCTTAAGGTTACACTACTCCTCGAACCAGCCGTCCTTGGCGACGGCGCGCATGATGTTGCGGCGGAAGTACCCTTCGGTGAGGTGGAGGATAAACATGCCGACCTCCGCCTTGGCACCGAACGAGCTGCCGACTGGCACGACACCGGCATGGTAGCCCTTCGTCGGAGCCGGAGGCACCTTGCCGGCAATCTCGCGCTGCCTGTCGTGGTCGATCCAGGCCTCAGCCGAGACAACGCGCTCCTTCTTGGACAGGGTCTTCGCGTAGTTTATCGCGTCGTCGAGCCGCGAAATCGCCGCGTCCTTCGCGGCCTTCGGCAGGTTCGCCGTAAGATCGGCGATGAACTTCTCGCGTCTTTCGCCCGGCTCGGCAAGCGCCATGAGATTGTCGTAGAGATCCTTGTCGATATAGTCCGGCAGCGCGGTCGTGTGCATGCCGATGGTGTTGCGGAGGCAGTAGTGGAGAATCGGAGACTTGAACTTCGTCGTATCTACCGTCGCAGTGCCGTCATCGTGGAACTCGATGCCTGGATCGGTCATGAGCTTGTTCATAAGCCGGCCCCGCTTCCCCGATTCATAGTAGTTTGGAAAGAGTCCCTTGGCAGTTTTTTCGATAACCTTTTCAAGGAGATCGGCCTTGGACTCGGAGAGCTGGAACGTGCGGATGCCCGTGCGGTATTCTGGGAAGCACGCGTCGTTGTCTATGCCCTTCACCGAAACGGTTCCATCCTTGCCGACCGACACAAAGAAGTTGTGGCTGTGGCGGTCTCCCTGGCCCGTGATCATGTCGAACCACTCGAGGCGGTTTGCCTGGCGCATCAGCCCGCCCACGACCTTGGCGTACTTGACGTCGTCCAGGTTCTTTATCTGCCGCAGGGAAAGGTCCCCCTCCGGCGGCTTGACGGACTTCCCGAGCTTCGGGAAGTCATCCGCCTCCACGCCCTTCGCCTTCTCCATGAAGATTCCGAACTCGCCATTGTGCGAGCCGACCGTGGTCTTGACCATCACATCGCCGAGTCCGAGCGCGTCGGCCGTCTTCTGGGACGCGATGTTGAGCTGGGCGACCATCTGCGTCGCCTCGATGCCCTTCGCGATGGCCAGGTTCTCCATCGCCTGCCGTCCCGGCGCCTCCGGCTTGAAGATGAACGACTTGCCGTCCTTGTAGCCGACTTCGTAGACCGTATTGAGCGCACCGCTGCCGCGCTTGACCGACGAAACATGGTTGACGTCGTCCAGCTTGGGGTCTACGTCTTCGTCCCTCAAGCCATGAAGACGCGCCTCGACGAGCGTCGTGAACCTGAGCTTGCCCTCGAAGGCGGCGCGGACGGTATCGCTCGTCAGGAAAGCGTCGTTGGACATTTGCTCGGCCGTCTCGTGCATCAGCTTGAGGTGCACGGCCTGCGACGGAGCGCCGTTCGACACCCCAGCGAACCTGAGAGCCAAGAGAGTATGTTCGTTCTCCTCCGTATCGACAAGCACGTCCAGCGCGAACGGAATGTACAATTTGGCGAAATCCACCGCAAGCTTCTTGGCTGCGGCCTTCTCGTCGGCGTTGAGCGACTTTGAGTTCTTGACGGCCGCCGTCAGCGCGTCGGCGACGCTCTTTTCCTTTTCCCTGTCGCCGACGCGCCCGACAATGGCGCGGTCCAGACTTTCGGCGAGCCTAGCGATGCCATTCATCAATAGATATTTCGCGCCTTTCGATTTCGCGTATTCGTCCGCCGCGGCCTTCAGCTTGCCGTAGTTCTCGTCGCTGGGATCCTTCGCGTACTCCACCGCCGCTTTGCGCAGGTTTTCGCGCCGAGAGACAAATTGCCCGACGACGGGAGAGAGGACCTTGAGAATCGGCAGGAATTTTGGATCGAGTATCTTGATAGGAATCGGTGCGAACGTCTTCTCCGCGAAGTTGACCATCGACTCCATTGCGATTTCGCGGCGGGCATTCACGAGTCTGCCGCCAACGGCGTCAAGTATATCCTTCGCGGCAGTGAAGAGCGTGCGGTCCACGCCGATTCCGCTATCGCCCGCGACGCCTCGCTTTGCGGCGTCCTTTAGGGCATTGGACATCGTGTCGATCTCGCGTCCGATTGCGGCGACCTCCTCGTTGGAAAGCCGCGCCCCCTGCCCCTGCGTCTTTGAAAGGTCGTCTAGCCTCTTCGCGAGCGGTTCGACCGTATTCTTCATCGCAGCTATCGCGGCGTCGTTGCCGTGCATCTGGAGTGCCTGCTGCGGCAGAAGCCGCTCAAGCGTCTGGCTGAGACGACCGACGACCGCCTGGTCTGTCGGATTAGGCTCGTTTTCGAGGATGTCTGCGAACTGGCATACGAGCGTCTGGATTTCGCAGCACCGGCGATCGCACTGCATAAGCGCCTCTTCAAGCGAACTCGCGAGTTCGCCTTGCGGCAGCTGGTTGACGACCTGGCGCAGTTTGTCCGAAAGTTCCATCTGCGCATCGAGCGCCGTCTTTATGGCTTCGCCCGCAGGATTGGTCATGTCCCAGCCGAACTTGCCGTCCTTCGCCGAGACTGACGCTGCAAGCTCGTATCCAGTGAACTTGTTTATCGCCTTGAACGCGGCGTCTGCATTGTCGGCGGCGGTGTTCAGCGTCTTGCGGTCGCCCTTGGTGAGGTTCACCTGGTTGAGGGTGGTCTTCAGCGAGACCGCATCGATCCCCTTCGTCGCGCTCTCCGCCGCGCGCGCAAGGAGCACGTCGAGCTGGCGGAGAAGCGCGCCCGCCTTCTCCGCGCCATTGTCAACCTCCTGAAGCAGAACGTTCTCGCTTCCATCTTCGACGCCTGCCACGCCAGAAGCCTTCTCTACGCCGACAGACTTGTTGATCGCGACGCCGATATCCTCGCCCGGTTGCTGAATCGCGGGAAGCGTTGGCCTCACGCCTTCAATCGCACTGAAATTTGCATGTCCGCTCATTGGTTTTCCTCCTGTTTCTGCCTTGTATACACCTCGCGCCGCAAAAGGTTACACATCGTCAAATAGCGCCCCGCCGCTTACGCGCCATCGCAAATGGCCGTTTTACAAGGGTTTCGCGGGTTCCCCAAAATCAGAAAACAAGGATCGCCTTGAAGAAATTGGCGGAGCCAAGATTCTTATCCGACCAGTCGCCGCCGTTCTCAAGTGTCGTGGCACCGTACATGCGGATAGTGCCATTGAAGTCGCCCTTGATTTCAGGCACCTCGCCCGGCACGATGCTGTCGAACTTGAACTCGGCCTTCTTCGCCTCGACCTCGGAAACCGCGCAGTTGAGCAGATACGCTTCCTCAAGTACGGTCGCGGGATTGCCGTTCGCGTCAAACGCCATTGCGTTCACGGCTTCGCCGCCGTATTGGATGTAGTTCGCTTTCGCCCAAGTTGCAAGCTTCTTCAGGACGGCAGGCGTGGCGTTCGTGAACGCGCCAGAGGTTATGCCGAGGTCGGACGGCGTTGTTTCGGGCGTTATCTCCGTGTCGGGATCGTCCGGCCAATCGGTCGGCGCAGATGCCTTGTGCGTCCACTGCGAAACCGTCTTCACCGTGTTGCCGAACTCAAGCGCGACAAAGCATTCGCCCGTACCGTCGCACGCGCTGCTCCACCAGCTCGCATCAACCTCCACTTCCTGCGCACAGGCTTCGGCAGGATCGTAGATCTTGAGACCGACCTTGCTGTTCGTCAACTTTCCGCCGCCAAAGTATGTTGCCTGGTCTATCTTCAATGTACCACCGGCAGGAATCGTGACGCCGTCGAGCACAATCGTGAGCGAGGGATCCGCTTCGCTCTTCTTCTTCGAGTTCCACGCAACAAGCTTGACGTCAGTCAGGTCGAGCGCGGCCGAGGCGTTGAGGTTCGTCAGGACGATGAACTCGCCCGTGTCGCCGTCACCCGTTGTCGAAGTGTACATCTCGAGGACGCGTACGTTGACGCTGAATGCCGTTGCGGACGGCTTCCAGTCCGAATGTGTCTTCGCCTCCGAGCCAAACGTCTTCGCGATGAAGTGTTCGCCCGTCTCGTCGCACGCGCCGTTCCACCAGCCGGCGTCGAGATAGACGTCCTGTACGAGCACCCCGCCCGCGTCGTAGATGCGAAGTCCCACCTGGCTGTTCGTGAGCTTGTCGAGGTTGTCGATCCTCAGCGACGCGCCGGGACGCAAGCTCGTGCCAGCGGGGAAGAAATAGGTGAGCGACGGCTTGGCTTCGGTGTTCTTCTTTGCGTTCCACGCGACGATCTTGACTCCGCCGAGCTGAATCTCGCCAGCCGCCACGTTCGTGACAACAAGATAGTCGAGCGTGTCGTCTCCGTTCACGGCCGCCGTGAGCGCTTCTGCGAGGCGCAGACCGTCCGCGACAGCCGCCTGCGGCATCTCGCCCTCGACATTGACCGTAGAGAGAGCGCTCCACTCGCCGGACTGCGAGAGCACGCGCATGGAGATCGTGACGCCGTCGGCAGGAACGGCGATTCCGCCCTCGGCGCTCCCCGCCTTTGCATACGAAAGCGCGAGATTCCACCAAGCATCCGTCGAGGTCGCGTTGCACTGGTGCACTTCTACGGCGATTACATTGTCGCCCTCGACGAGCGTACCTGCTGGGAACGTGAACGTGTCGTCCTTCTCGCCCATGTTCGTCGCCGTGGAGAACGCGCTGTAGTCGGTGGAAGCGGCCTGGTCGCGCTTGACCTCGACGCCGTTGATGTAGGCGATGTAGCCATCATCGCAGTCAAGCGCCGCCTTCAGCTCCGTGATCCGTTCGGCTCCGGCGGGCATCGTGAAGGTCTTGCGGAAGTAGTAGGTGGTCACCTGCGTTCCCGACGAGCCGCCGCCGACATAGCGATTCAGCGTCGTTCCGAACGTGCCCGAGCTCGCGAAGCCAAGACGGCTTGCGCCAGAGCTCCACATGGAATCGTCGTAGTCGGAATCTGCCCAGTTCTCGGCTGGCTTCGCACCCGCGTCAGAATACTTCCAGACATCGCCCTTCGCGATGACAGGGACATCAATCGGCGCGGGGGCGGCTCCAGAATATTGGATTGCGCCCCCGGCTATTGCGCCTCCCTCGACGCGAGGATCGCTGCCGTCGAGCGTATAGTACACGGTGCCTGCGCCGCCGCTGGAAAGATAGAGCATGTCGTCCGAGGCGACAACCATGCCGTCGGCGAGCGCCGCGCCCGAACCGTTGAGCGCGACGGGCGCGTCAATGGACGGATACCAGCCGCGCGCCCTGTACTGCGACAGCATGTTCGGCAGGCGCCTTTCAATGAATGTGAAGCAGTCGTTGCAGGCCGAGAGCCACGTCTGGCGCGTCTGGCCGTCCGTCGCCCAGCGCGCGGCCTCGCACACGACCACGTCGTCGATCTCCGCCATGCGACTCTGAAAGCGCTTGGTCGCCTCTGGGACGGTAAGTGCGCCGCCCTGCGCGAGGCAGTGCTTGTAGAACCTGTCCGCAAACGCTATCCTGTATTCAGGGTTGTCGCAGAGCTTGTAGTGGAGCTCCGCCGGGTTGAACGCCTCTAGTTTTTTGAAGTTAGCATGCTTCTGCTCTGTGCCGTACAGCGTCGGATCGTCCGTGGCCTCCGAATCGGCGTGCTTGCCCATGGTGTGCTCCGCGTCGTGGCGCAGGAAGTAGAAGCCCTGCGACTTGAGGCCTTCGTCGTTGTCGTCGCGGTCGCGCACGGCATAGAGGTTGTTGGCCTTGCTCGATGCGGCGGGCGAGTCGTAGTCAACCATGTAGTGGAAGTTGATGACGTAGTCCATCAGGTTGGTCGGGTTGAGGTAGACAGGATATTCGGGATTGCGCGAGCCGTCCGGGTTCTGCCCCATTGCCTTGCGGTAGTTGTTCGAGTACGCGCCGGAGAAGCCCTCGTTGACAGCCATGTTCCAGAGCGCCTCCCATGCGTCGATCGTGCCCTCGGACGCACCGGTCACGTAGCCGGGCTGCGAGGTCTTGATGACGTCGTACATGTCGGCGTCGCCGCCGTTGTACGTCTCGGCGTAGTCCTCGTCGCCGCGCTCCTGCGTCTGGTAGAGGCCCCAGTAGTGTCCGTTGATGAACAGGTTGTAGTAGCGGCTCCTCGTGTAGAGTTCGCCCATGTCGCGCTGCGTGTCGCGCGCGAACACCTCGTGGATGAACGTGTCCTTCTTGTAGGTGCTGCCGGTTCCGTTGGCCCATGCGTAGTTCTGCGAGGTGCGAAGGTCCACCTTCTTGAACTTGCCCGCGCCCTCGTCTCCGAAGAGCGGGAACTCCAGCGGCCCGTCACCATAGTCGTTACGGAAGAAGAGACGAAGCGAGTGTTTCGGATACTGTGGGTTGCGGCTGAACGCGCCGCGGATGCGGATGCCGCCCGCCGTGGAGAAGCCGTTGGCGTCGTTCGTCGGGTCGATCTGCTCCACCATCGTCGTGCGCTCCCATTCGCGTCCGTCGCACGCCTTGGCGTTCACGTAGATGCCCTCGACGGGATCGAAGAGGTTGTGCGGGTCGATGACGAGCGAAATCGTGGAGACGGAGTTCGTGAAGCCACGCAGAACCCTGTCGCGGTCCGCGCCGTTCACGATGCTCTGGTTCATGCCGTAGCGCATCACCTGGCTGTTGATCGTGGTCGAGGGGAAGCCCGCAGGGACGACACCGCTCGTCTGCTGGAGGATGTCGTCGAGGAAGAGGTACGTCGCCGCGGCGTCCTGCTGGATCACGCTCCCCTCCTGCGGAACCGCCGCGGACGTGGTGGGTGACGTGCCGTCGAGCGTGTAGTAGATCGCCGCCAACGGATTGTCCGCGCAGGAGAGCGATAGGTCGAACGCCTCGGTCTTGTAGCCGTGCGGGACGCTGAACGTCACCTTCGGGGACGCGGGGCCGTAGCCCGCAGTAGTGTTCGCCCTGCCTGGCGTGGGCTCGCGGAAGAACACAAGCTCCTCTGCGGCCTTCGTGGCCGTGACCTCCGCCGAGAGCAGGAAGTCCGCGTCGCTGGCGGCGTTGTTCAAGGCGGTGATCTCCAGCAGGTTTTCGCCCGCGTGAAGAATTCCCGACGTAATGGGGACCACGACGGGCGTCAGCGCGTCCGCGAGCGTACGCGCCTCTTCGACCAAGGCGTTCGTCAACACCGTGCCGTTGACGCTGGCGATGAAGCCGTCGGCGTAGCGCACCTTCAGTCTGAAGGCGTCGTCCGCCGCCGGCGCCGCGTCGAGCGAGAACGTCGATTTCCATTCAAGCGCGTTGGTGACGCTGAGCATGGCGGACGAGACATCGGTCGAGACGTGGCCCGCCCATGCGCCAGCGTGCGTAACGCCGCTCGCGGTCGTGCCGACGAGATTGAAGCCGTTGAGCGTGAAGCTCTCGTAGTCCTCGAACTCGCCCTCCAGCACGCTGAAGTCGAGCGAGGCGGCACTGGTCCCCTGGAAGAACAGGAGGCGCACATTGTACGCGCCCGGCTCCTGGACGCGGAAGATGGCCGGCGTCTGCCCGTAGCTGCGCGCGCCCGTGTACTCGGACTGGAAGTGGTGCTTCTCGTTCCAGGCCTCAAGCGAGAAACCGTCGTCCGAGCCGACGCTGAACGTCCAGCTGCCGGCACGCGGGATGTTGACTACGCCTTCGACGAGAACCGCGTAGTAGGTGCCACTGCCGGACATGCCGAGTTCAGAGACGTGCCTGTAGTTAGGATTGAACTCCGCAGAGGACTTTCCGGTATTGTTCGTGTAGGCAATCGTCTGGACGCCGGTGAGCGTACGCGTGGGACTGTATTTCCCGCTCGCGAGCGCACCTTCTACTGCGGGTATGTTCGCGCAGGCGTCCTTGTTCAGCAGGTACGACTTCACCGTGAAACCGCCCGTGTCCGCGCCCGGCATTCCGACAGGGCCGGACGCCGCCTGCCATTCGCCGCTTCCGACGCGCCACTGCGCGGGATCGAGTTTGCCGAGGATCGTCTTCTCGCGGCTGCCGAGTCCGTACGACACATCCTTCATCTGCGGCGGCACCGTCAGTCTCGCGCGAATGCTTTCCGCATTCTGGGCTTCCGCAAGGATGATCGTTCCGCCGCTCTTACCTATGCCGAGCGCGGCATGTGCCTCGTCCGCCGCCCAGTTCTTGTAGGTCTTGTCGCACCAGACGATCTTGAACCCGTGCGCGGGGACAACGCATGAGCCCTGTATCTCCTTGGCCTTCGCCGCATTGTCGCTGTCGTTGATGTACCATCCCGTGATGTCGATGTCAAAGCCTGCGTCGTTCCTGATCTCCACCCAGTCGAGTTCCGCGCCGCCGTTCTTCGTGGCAAGCGTGTCACCGTTCGAGGCCATCACCTCGTTGATCTTGATGACGTCGGACAGCGCCACAGAATACGGCATGTCCTCAAGCGCAATTGTGGTGTCGCGGATTAGGTAGTAAGACCGCGACGTATCGGAGAGAAGGTATCCTTCCAAAGTGGCGAACGTCACGGTCACGGTCGAGCCAGCGGGGACGATATACTTGCCGTCAGTCGGCGTGATTTCCTCGTCGCCGACCTTCACCGACACGATGCTGACGTTCGCGACGGCAGGAATGATCAGCTCCACGTCGCCTTCAAGCTCCTGCGTAAGCCCAGAAAGGTTCGTCACGTCTCCGCTACCGGCGAAGCCGATTGCGGATACGGTTGTGTCGGACGCGACAACGGCGTTCCACTCGTTCCCACCTAACGTCAGCGCCGCGCCGTCGATCTCGTAGCGCACCTGCACCACGCCAGACTCCACGCGCGACGATATCTTGACATCGCAGACCTTGGTATCATCCGGCACTGCACCCACGAACACCTTCCATGTGTTCGTCCCGCCCACGGGATCTTTTACGAGGCCGAGATAATTGGTGACGGAATCGTCGTCGGAGGCCAGCACGCAAACAGCGCCCTTGGCGTCCTGGATCGGGGCCGAAAGCTCGTACGCGGTCAGGAAGCGCAGCGTAGTCACGACTTCGGACGATTCGGTCGAGATGTCCTTGTGCAACTGCTTGTCGAGGGCAAAGAGGAGACTGTCGTCAGCGCCCTTGTATATCTTGATGCGCCCGTCCGCATACGACGTGTCGACCGTGTTCGTCCACACGCCCGCGCTGACGATCTTGTTTGCGCCGTCCGTCGGCCAGCCGTCGTAGCCGGACACGCCGGCGTCAAACCATGTCGCCGCGCCGGCGAGAAACGAAACCAACGCCGCAACTGCGAATGCAGATGCCCGAGTCATCGAACGGTAGAAATCCATGTAAACCTCCTGCCTTTGCCTGTCCCAAAACAAGGACCGAGGACATTATATCAAATTCCCCGCCCCAATTTCATCAACTCAATGCCGAAACCTAAACCTTGCGCGTCAGAGCCCCATCAGCTTCCCTGCGCGTGCGAACTCTGCGGAAAGGTCGATCTTGCGCCGTCCGTCCACGTATCCCCCGCGCCTGAGGCTCTCGACAAAGCGGCGGAACTTGTGGGGGCCGGGCCTTAGGTTGTCGAGCGCGACGACCTCGGCGGAACCGAATGTGCACGCCTCGGAAAGCATCCCTGTGGACTCGGCGGTGACATAGAGCCGCTTCGCGAGCTGGACGAACGCGGGAATCGGATTGAAATGGTCCTTCGAATAGATGAGCTTGTATGCCCACGGATAGGAATCGACGAGCGATTCGACGTCGGGGGGCGTGCGGCGTGAAGTCGTGACGACAAGCTCGGCGCCCTTGTTCGCCGCGAATATCGCGTCAAGCTGCGACTTCATCCACCCGGCGGTCATGGTGGAGCACTTGTTCGGCCCGCCGACGATTACGCCAACGAGGTTACCCGTCTCGCCATGATAGCGCTCCCTGAACGCGGCTACTCCCCTCTCGTAGAAGTCCGCGTCGTTCGCGACGAGGTTCGCCGGAATCTCGATGACGTTCGGCAGCTTTGCCGGATTGTCGAACGACGGCGCGAGAATGCAGTCAAAAGTCGAAAGCCGGTAGCCGCGCGGATAGAGGACTACGCCGCACTTCGCGCCAGGAATCTTCCGCGCGAGCGACTTCGCGGCATAAAAAGTTCCCGAACCAGTACCTATAACAGTTTGGTAGTTTGGTGGTTTGGTAGTTTGGTGGTGCGGTGGTTTGGTGGTTTGGTAGTTTGGTGGTTTGGTGGTTTGGTGGTTTGGTGGCGAGGCGAACAACCCCTCCATCCCCTGCAACAGCCCGACTGTCCTTATGCCCAGCGCATCGAAGAGATAGCTAAGCACCTTATGGAACGGCGACTTGAATTTCACCGGTACAAGCTGGAAGTCGAGCCCCAGCGCACGGGCGAACGCCTTTGACTGGTTTTCGTGGCCGGCCTTTCCGTCGGTCAGCACGATTGCTTTGCCGTTGTTCGTCATACTATTCCAGCGGGGATGCGCATCGTCTTGCGGCATGCGCTTTTCAGAAGTTCCTTCACGGCCGCGCGCATCTGCCGCTTTGCCGCGCCCATCGACGCCTTTATCGTGCAGCCCGCTGCCTTGCGGTGCCCGCCACCGCCGAACTTCGCGGCAAGGACCGTCGCGTCCCAGTCGCCGCGCGTCCTTATCGAGCAGCGCGTCTCCTTGGTGCGGTCGGGAATCTGGTAAAAGAAGAGCGCGATTTCGTTCCTCGCGACGGAGCGCGGTATCTCGATTATGTCCTCGGCGTCGGCCTTGGTGCCGCGCACCTCGCGGAAGTCGTCGCGCGTGAGCGAGACTTCGGCGACCTTCCTGTTCTTCCAGATGTGGAGCGAACGCCACGCGATGCGCTTGAGCTCGATTGCCTTGCGAGGGAACGTGCCGTAGATGACGTCGTTAATGTAGGCCGTGCGGACGCCGTACTTCAGGAGGTCGCCCGCCGCGCGCATGGTGCGCGAGCTCGTCGAGTCATAGGCGAAGCGGCCGGAGTCGGTGATCATCGCGACCCAGAGGGCCTCGGCCGAGGCGCGGTCCAGCTTCCACTCCATCCACTTCGCGAAGCGCCAGACGATCTCGCCGGCGCTCGACGCCGCAGGGTCTACGATCTGCACGTCGCCGAAAGTGCTGTCGTTCGTGACGTGGTGGTCTATGCAGATGCACTTCAGCCCCTTCGCAACCGGCTCGACCTCCGGCGGCATGCGGCTGAACGAGCTGCAGTCCACGGCGATGAAAAGATCAAAGCTACCGCCAAGACGCCGACGTGCGCCCTTCAGCTTGCGCACTGGAATCAAATCGGCGGCACCTTCGAGGAAACCAGGCTTCCCGAGCGCGTTCAAGTCGGCTGTCGCCCACGCGTCCTTCCCCGCCGCCCGCAGAAGCCGCACAAGGGCGATCATCGAGCCAAGCGAGTCCCCGTCAGGGCTCAAGTGCCCCGAAATGAGAATTCGCCTTGCGCCTGCGACAAGCCGCCTTGCCGCGCCATAGTTCTCCCGCTTCGCCATAGGAAGGGAATTATACCATAAATTCCCGCGTCAAAGACTGCCATTCAGGATTGGCAGCACGGGGAAGGCGCCGCCGCGCGCGATTATGTTCAAAAGGCCCACCTGCACCCCCGACTCAATCCTGCCAGCATAGTTCACTATGCCGATCTGGCACCCGCTGACAGAGCCGACTGCCACGTTGACGCCAAGGACAAGCAGCGCCCCGCACTGCACGCCGTGCACGTCGGCGGCGCAGTTCAGGAAGCCGTACTGGAGCCCCGACACGTTTCCGGATGACGCGTTTATCCAGCCGTCCTGAAGGCCGAGCAGCGAATCGGCATAGTTCAGCAAGCCGTACTGGACGCCCACGGATCGGCGCCCAGGAGACTCGTATCCGTTGGTGTTCCAGTTGACTAGACCCACCTGCAGGCCGACAAGCCGCCGCGAGACGATGTTTGCGCCACCTATCGAGAGCCCCCGGAAGTCGCCGGACGCACGTCCGGCCAGGCCGATGTCAAGCCCCGTGAAATCTGCGCATTCGCCGTATAGCAGCGAAAGCCTGAAGCCGGAGATGTCGCTTTTCGATGACGGCCACTGCACCGGGTTCACGAGCGACAGCATCACAGGCGCATGGATAGTTGGATAGTCGTTTGCCGACGACACGCCGGCCACGGCCGCCGCCGCAATGCAGATCGCCGTTTTCAGTCTCATGTTCATTTGTCTGTTCCTTTCCCTTTCGTTTTCTTGAAATGTCGCCCGCCGCGCTACCGGACGGAGCCGTGGCCGCGAGGCATGTTCTCGCCGAGGAGCGCAAGCTTGGGGTCGCTCGCCTCGTATCCCTGTATCCAGCCGTTCCCGAACCCGAAGTCGGAAGCCGCCTCGACGACGGATTCGTATTCCTCCTTCGTGACGGGACGGTCGAAGGGCGGAGTCTCAAGGCCCTTGTAGGCGGGCGTGTACTGCGCCATTACGGAAACGGCGACTTCGTTCGACACCTCGGTCGCGAGCCACGCAAGATTCTCAATCGCCTCGTCAGCATGCCCCGGCAAGACAAGGATGCGAACTATGAGTCGTTTTTTACTCCACGCCCATTTGACCGCCGCGCGCGACGCCTCGACATAGTTAGGCGCCGCACTCGCCGCAATCGCCGTCTCGTTGCGCGAATAGCGAAGGTCGAAAAGCGCCCAGTCGCAGAGATCACCGTATTCCTCAAGCGTCTCGACCCGCTCGTAGCCCGACGAGTTCCAGACGAACGGAAGCCGTATTCCCTCGGCAATCAAAGGCGCGACCGCCTCGCGGATAAAGGGCAAGTAAGGCGTAGGCGAGACGAGGTTCCAGTTGGCGCATTTGTCCTTTACCGCAAGCTCGCGGAAAATCGCCGTCAGCTCTGGAATAGTCTTGTCCTCTCCGCCGCCCTTCCAGCTCCACGGCGAGTTCTGGCAGTAGAGACACTTCATCGTGCAGCGCGAGAAGAATACGCAGCCGGAACCACCGCCCTCAACAAGCGGCGGCTCCTCGCCAAAGTGCGGTCCCCAGCGAAAGACGCGCGGCACATCCGCCGCGCCGCACCAACCGCGAACGCCGCCCGGCGAAAACCGCCCTGCGGCGCACCGCCTCGGGCAAAGCTCGCAAACGCCGAGGGGCATACGGACCGTCAGAGCGGCTCCACGGTCATCGTGAGGTTGTCCTGCCCGACGACCTTGACATCGACGCCTGCGGCGATTGGAGCGGAAGCAATTGCCGTCCACTCCGCGTCGCCAATCATCACGCGGCCCGTCTTCGGCGGCGTGATTTCGGCAGTGACCTGGCCAGTGCGCCCGACGGCCGACTTGTCGAGGTCAACGGAGGAACGCTCGACCGAGCCGGAGAATATCCGCGTGAGGACGCGCCGAAGGACGGCGAGATACAGTATCGTGAAGGCGGAGAACGCGGCAAGCTGCCATGTCAGCGTGAACGCGTCGCCAAGCACGAACCGTAAAAGCCCGACCGTCGCGGCGGAAAGCCCGAAGAAGAAGATGACGAACCCCGGAAGCAGAAGCTCCGCGAGCATCAGGAACGCACCGACATAAAGCCAAAGCCATGCACAACTTGTCATTTTACCGTCTCCCTTATGTCGCTGACGACGGCGCCCGGAAGAGACGCAAGAACGTCGTTCAGCTTCTCGTCGTTGAGAATGTCGCTTCGAGAAACGCGCTTCGCGGGGCGCGGTGGCGGCGGCGGCTCGTCGGGAGCCGGGGCCGCAGGCGCGGCGGCGGGCGGCGCAGGGGATTCCTCGCGCTGTGGTTTCGCAGGCGCGGCGGCAGGCGCGACCGCAACCTCGGCGGAAAGCTTGCCAGTGGACTTGAGCTCGCGCACCGCCTTCATCAATTCCTCGACGGTCGCCGTCGTCGCGATGCGCGAAGCGCGGATAAGCGTCATTTCGATAAGCGTCCTCACGCTGAGCACATAGCGCAGCTTGTCCTCTGCGTCCGCAAGCTGGTCGCAGATGCGGAAAAGACGCCCGGGATCGACAGCCTGCACCTGAGCTGCGAGAACCTTGATCTGGTCGGGCGTCGCCTCAAGCGACTTGGCGTTCGGGCCAAGCGCCTGCACCACGACGAGATTCCTGAAATGCCGCAGAAGCTCGCCCATGAGACGGCGCATGTTCTTGCCCGCCGAGTCGAACGCCTCGATTGAAGAGAGAATCGCGCCAACGTCGCCTTTCAGTATCGCGCCCGCGAGCCCTTCAAGCGCCGAGCGGCTGACGAGCCCGAAGACGCCGAGCGCGTCTTCTTCCGTCACCTTCTCACCCTTGAACGAAACGAGCTGGTCGAGCGACGAAAGCGCGTCGCGCATGCCGCCCTCGGCGCCGCGCGCGATTGCGAGAAGCGCGTCTTCCTCGGCGTCGATCTTCTCGCGTTCGCAGACATGGCGGAGACGCGAGACGATATCGTTCGTCTGGATGCGACGCAGGTCGAAGCGCTGGCAGCGCGAGACGATCGTCGCGAGAACCTTGTCGCCCTCGGTCGTCGCGAAGATGAAGCGGACGTGCGGCGGCGGCTCCTCGAGCGTCTTCAAGAGCGCGTTCCACGCCGCAGTCGAAAGCATGTGGCATTCGTCGATTATGAATATCTTGAACTTGGACGAGACCGGCTTGAACTGGACCGACTCGATTATCGGCCTCACGTCCTCGACCTTGTTGTGCGACGCGGCGTCGAGCTCCACGACGTCTATCGAGCGGCCGGCCGCTATCTCCTCGCAGTTGACGCACTTCCCGCACGGCTCGACGCCATTCGGGGAAGTGCAGTTGAGCGCCTTCGCGAATATGCGGCTCGTAGTCGTTTTGCCGATGCCTCGGGGACCGATGAAAAGGTATGCGTTCGCGATACGGTTCGCCTCGATCGCGTGACGAAGTGTCCTGACCACATGCTCCTGGCCGACGACGTCGTCGAACGTCATCGGGCGGTACTTCAGCGGCAGGGGTATGTGCTGTTGTTCTGCCATCAGCAGTATTATACCATATCTATCCCCGATGGTGGTACTTGAGGGAATCAGACCCCCGTCTCACTCAAGATAAGCGGACATCCACCAAGAAATCGAATTGACCTCTTGCATAGGCCTCAATTGACAGTACCGTCCGCAAACCAAACATGCTCGGAACCGTATTGACGTGGCGGCCAGAAGCGGATTGGAGCAGGGCATTCAAGGTTGATTATGAAGATGCGCGACGGGGAGCCTTCTGGCTTGCTCTCACGCTCAAGACAGATTCCATAGCATTCGCCGGAACCATCCATCGGGGAAACGACCAGCTGACTCCAGCATTCTGGTTCGGAAATACGGCATACTGGAATCACTGCTCTGA
>CADCAK010000050.1 GCA_902799385.1 uncultured bacterium
GTTGCCCGAAGGTCTCTTTCGCGCTGCCTTCGGTGTCCCGCGAATGCGGGTCTCCGTGTTTTCCGTGGTTGATACCTTACGAAAATTGCTCACACCCTTCGCAACAGTTTTTTGCCGGAAACGGAAAGCTGGCAGAGGAGGCGGCGCAGCGACGCCCGATCTCAAGGCACATGAGACTCCAGAAAGAGCAGACGAGCCCGAGGACTTGGACCTGCAATTCGCCCGGAAACGCATATACTGCGGCCACGGTCGGAATCCACACGCACCACGACGAGACGAGGTTCGGCATCACGACCGTTCGCACAAACCCGCTGCGGAGACGAGCCGCGAGCGCCGCGAAGGAAAAGCCGCTTCCCATCCACAGGTAGAACGCGCCGTTCAGCGGAACGGCCACAAGCGGCGTCCACACGAACTGGTCGAAGACCGTCTTCGCGAGGAGCGTCTGCCATTCGTGTCCCGCGCCGAACATCCGCGCCTGAAGCGCGTAGAACCAGAAGTACACCGCGCCCCACATGCCGCTCCACAGCGTCTGGAGCGCGAATTTTGGCAGTGCGCGATCCGGACGAATCGACTTCGCTGCCAGCATGAAGAGCCCCGGCACCACGCCGCAAAAGAACATCTGGTTCGCGACACCGGCCAATGGTCCCCATTTCGTCTGCAGTTCCGCAAGCGGACGCAGCACCTCCGCGACCGGCGGCGCGAGGTAGTACGAAACAGCCAGAATCGCCGCAAGCGTCCACAGAACAACCATCGGCAGCCTGTTCTTCTTTGCCGATTCCCATCCTATCCGCAGTGAGCCAGGTGTTTCCATCGCCATCGTCTTCACTCCGCAGCCATGCACGCGATGAGTTCTCCGCCGACGGACAGCTCCGGCGCGGCGGCCAGCAATCGGCACAGGTTCTTCATGTTGTACGCAGTGAATCCTTCCTTCTTGATGGAGTATGCCGCGATTATACCACGGCGCGTCTTCGCCAGTCAAGCCGGGCACAATACTTTATTCGCAAGCATTTTGTGCCTTAAGCGGAAATTGTTCATAGGGTGCGGATAAATTCTGTTAGGTTGGTTCAACCACGGAACACTCGGAAACGCACCTTGTGCGGCACGGAAATGGCTGTAGAATAGGTGTTTCACGCATCGGTATATGGAAGACGGACACATGCCAGCGAGATGCCCGAAGCTCTCTTTCGCGCTGCCTTCGGTGTCCCGCGAATGCGGGCGTCTGTGTGTTCCGTGGTCAAAAACCCCAACAGGAGTTTCCATTAAATTCTTTGAAGAACCAAACTGGCTCTTCGGAGTTTTTAGTGGAAATCTTTACCACGGAATGCTCTGAAACGCCTTCGGCGACACTGAAAGCGGCTATTGAACAAAGGTCTGCGAAATATCAGCCACCATACATTCGACTGCCTGAAGACTACAAGACTCGGCGACGAATGTCGACTTTAGGGTATGCACAAAAGTTTACGAGAAGACCCAGTCTGAAACTCGTTGCCTTCAGGTAGTTCATGAGTTGCGCGGAATGTTTCTCATGAAGAGTCTCTACGGCTTTCAACTCCACGATGATCTTGTCGAAGCAGATGAAGTCAGGCTCATAAAGGCCGCAGTCGCGCCCTTTGTAGCGGACTTTCAGTGCTTTCTTGGCGACAAACGGTATGTGCCGCAACGCAAGTTCCTCTTCAAGTGCATTCTGATAGACCTCTTCAAGGAATCCAGTTCCAAGCGATTTATAGACTTCGTAAATGGCACCTCTGATGGCGTATGTCTCGTCTTCATAGATCAAATCGGTGTTCATGCGTTGATTATACCAAAATCTGCCACGTTGAGGGTGGACGAATGTCAGCGAGTTGCCCGAAGGTCTCTTTCGCGCTGCCTTCGGTGTCCCGCGAATGCGGGTCTCCGTGTTTTCCGTGGTTGATACCTTACGAAAATTGCTCACACCCTTAGCCAGAAGCGCCATTGACACGGCGGCGAGGCGTGCGTTATAATAGCGGCCATGACGAACACGACAGAGGACACCAAGCGCATTCTTGTCGCGCTCGACCTGACGCATCAGTCGGGACGGGAGCATCTGTCGGGATTCTACAGCTTCGCCGACAAGGAGAGCAACTGGGAAATGCGGCTCGTGCCGAGCACGGAGCCTTCCTACCTCCCGATGGTGGAGCAGTTCCTCTCCGAGGGTGTAGACGGAGCGATCGTCAAGGGCGAGTGCGTGCTTCCCCTCGCCAAAGCGATACGCAAGGCAGGAATCCCCGTCGTCGCCATCGACCGTCCGCACTCGCAGAAGGAAGACGTCGCGGACGTCTACGTCTGCAACGACAACGCCCTCATCGGACGGTCCGCCGCGCAGTTCTTCGACACGCTCGGACGCTTCGCCTCCTACGGCTTCGTGCCGGACCCAAACAACTGCGAGTGGTCGCGCACGCGCGGCAAGGCGTTTCTCGGCGCATGCGCCGCGAAGCACCGGTCCGCAAAGACATCGTCCGCGAAAGGCGATCTCGCCGAATGGCTCGCAGCCCTTCCCAAGCCCGCCGCCGTGTTCACGGCGTTCGATCCGTGTGCAGCCAATGTACTGGAGGCCTGCCGAAAGGCGAAGTTGAAAGTCCCGAAGGATGTAGCCGTACTCGGAGTGGACGATGACGCGCTCATCTGCGAGCATACGCGTCCGAAGCTCTCGAGCGTCAAGCCCGATTCGTCTGGACAGGGCTTTGCGGCGGCACAGGCTCTCAGCCGAGCGCTCCACGCGCGCGGCGTATCAAAGAAACGCAGCCGGACGATCGTCTGCCCTCGCCTGAGGATCGTGGAACGCGACTCGACGGCGACGGTTCCACCATCCGCGCAGCTTGTCAGGAACATCGTCGCCTACCTCGACGCACACGCGCTGGAGCCGATACGGGTGTCCGACGTCGTGGACTACGCAGGCGTCTCGCCGAGACTTGCGAATCTGCGCTTTTCGCAGACGCACGGACATTCCATCCTGGCGGACATTGTCGAGCGACGGCTCAAGGAGGCGAAGCGTCTCCTTTCCGCCACCGACTGGTCCATGAAGCGCATCGCGGAAAGATGCGGCTTCAAGTCCCAGATCGTCCTTGCTCACCTCTTCAGCTCGCGCTTCGGTAAGTCTATGCGGCAGTGGCGCATCGACGCCCGGACAGGCCCCGCGTGACACGGCCGATGCGATACGGTCAGTGTCCTTTCGCAAACGATCCCCCCTTCCTCGTGGCGCGAAGCGTTCTGCGCGGCAGCGGTCATGGCATCATTGCCGGCAGCTTGGCGATCTCCTTCGCGTCGCGGGTGGTGTAGGAAGCGACGCGGCGGCCGAGGCAGTTGATGGACGAGCCAAGGCATCGGTTACAAGGAGCCTCAGCCGCCTGTCGAACGAATATAGCCTCCAAACCTTGTCGAGAGTAGTCCCCTGCGCGTAATCATCAGAAGCGGCCTTGCGAAACGGATAGAGATACCCCGTAAGGCGATAGTATCCGATGACACGCAGGATTTTTCGCAGCTCATCCTCGCTCGTTATCTTTAACCCCCTTGCAACAAGCCTCTGCACGAGGAAGTCTTCTGTCTCGAACTTCCTTGTATATCCCTGCGGCAACGGTAGTTTCTGCTTCTTCGGCATGTCTTTCCCTCAAAACAAGAATCCCCACCGATAGAATGACTTGCCGCGAGGGCAAGTTCACCCGGTGGGGCGCATGTAGATATGATAGCAAATTCGCTCTCGTCGCGCAAGGGGGACCGCCGCAAATTTGCATGCGGACGAGGGGAAGCGTGATTTTTGCATCGCAGTGGTGCGTGAATTGTAGGGCGTTACGGCCCGCGCCTGACGCCTAATTGGGCGGACAGCCCTTGGCGCCCCGGAATGCCGTTGTAGCAGGTGACGGTGTCGTTCTCGATGACGCCCAAGATGCCGAGCTTCGCCGCAAGGGCCCACTCCTCCGCCTTCGTCATGTGGATGAACGGCGTCACGAACTTGACAGGCCAGTCGAGCGCAAGGCGCGTCGCCTTTTCGTGTGCGCGTATGAACACCGCACGGCAGTCGGGATAGCCAGAGAAGTCCGCCTCCGAAACGCCAGTCCACACCTCCTTCGCGCCAAGCGACTTCGCCCAGACAGACGCAAGCGTGAGGAAGACGGCGTTCCGCCCTTCCACGACGGTGTTGGGGCACTTCGCGCCCTTTTTCTTCTCGATTGCAACGCCTTTCGAGAGAAGCGCATTGTCGGTGATCGAGGAATAGAACGAAAGCGGCACGCGCTTCCACAAGGCGATCTTGAATATTCCCTTGGCGAGACGGCGCGCGAACTTCGTCTCGAGCGCATGGCGCTGGCCGTAGGCGTAGGTAATCGTGTTTCTTCACGGCCATCGCGAGCGCCGTCGCGGAATCCTGCCCGCCGGAAAGAACTACCACTGCCTTCATGCGATCCCCCATTCCTTGAGCGGCTCGACGGGGAGCCCCATTATGTTCTCGTAGCTGCCCGAATACGACTCGACGATCAAGTCGCCCGACTCGTCGATGTCATACGCGCCCGCTCGGTCGGTCGGCCTTACGCGCGCGACATACTCATCTATCGTCGCTTCGGAAAGCTCGCGGAACTTGACGTCGCTACGGACGATCTTCACGTCACCGTCGAAAGCGACTCCGGTAAAGACTGTGTGGACTTTGCCCGCGAGCTCGCGTAGAAACTCCTTCGCCTCTTCGAGATCGCGCGGCTTGCCGTAGATGCGGTTGGAGAACCACACGATCGTGTCGGCGCTCAAGACGCCCTTGCGTCCAAGAAGCGCCGCGCCCTTTGCAAGAGCGTTCTCGCGCACCGTCCGCTCTGGGTCTGCGGGATAGGAGACTTCAGGCGCGTCCGTTTTCACGACCTCGAAATCGACGCCGAGGTCCTTTAGTATTTTCGCCCGCCGAGGGCTGCCGCTTGCAAGTACGATTTTCATGAGCCAATGTAGACGAGGACAGGTTTCGTCGCGGTGAGCGTTACGCGCGCGGCGCTTGCGCG
Source organism: uncultured bacterium (assembly GCA_902799385.1). GTDB lineage: Bacteria > Verrucomicrobiota > Kiritimatiellia > RFP12 > UBA1067 > UBA1067. Next base: position 4,995 of record CADCAK010000050.1, read on the forward strand.
GTTCAGCGTAGCGCAGTAGAGGTTCTTGAACTTTACGCCGTCAAGCGGCCACTCAAGTCCAGTGGAAGTCATGCGTGTCGCAGGATCGACGGCGAACACGCTCACCGGCGTTCCCTTCGAGACGCGGAACGACGCCTTGCCGACGACAGGGACGAAGCGGCCGAACTCAGTCACGATCTCGACGCCGAGGTCGAGCGCGCGGAAGACATTGCCGATAAGATGGTCTTCGCGCTTTCCCATCGCGCCGACGACGACAAATTTCTTGAAGCCCCTCGCGCGGCACCAGCCGACGGCCTTCGAGAGGTCGTTCGTCGACTGGTCGGGAACTGTCACGATTTCAGAGCCGTCGGGGTGGTGGCCGATGGAATCCATGTCGCCGACGACTGCGAAAGGCGACTTGCCGAAGCGCCGGCAGTAGGCGTCCGACGCGCCGTCGCACGCGACTACGCGCTTTGCGCTCGCGAGAATTTCCCACGCAGCGCCCCCCTTCTTAGGGAAGTCGCCGTTTGCAAGTATCACTGCGTCAAATGACATAGTGCTTGAGGTTCTCCCCGTCATAGTAGCCGAACGAACGCGACGAGCCGCCCTTCGGGAGCGACACAGATCCGGGATTGAAGATCGTCATCCCGCACTCGAGCGTCTTGAGTTCTGGAACGTGTGTATGGCCATGAACGAGAACGTCGGCGATTCCGATCGGGGGAAGCTTCCATTCGTTCCACAAATGGCCGTGCGTGAGGAAGAACTTCTTGTTCCCCGCGTCAAGCACCTGGTAGTCGGCGGTAATCGGGAACTTGACCATCATCTGGTCGACTTCCGCGTCGCAATTGCCGCGCACCGCGACGATTTCGTCCTTGTGCGCGTTGAGCATCTCCGCGACCTTCACCGGGTCGTAGAAATTCGGAACGCCGTTCCTCGGCCCGTGGTACAGCAAATCGCCCAAAAGCGCGATCTTGTCGTAGCCAAGCGCGTCGCCAGCCGCCAGCGCCGCATCAAGCGCCGCCGGCACACCATGTATATCGCCAAGAAAAAGTATTCTCATATCAGTTTACTGTGTTTCATTCGCGACCCGTCAATTCCCTGCCCATTCCCTATGCACCGAGATATTATAGCAAAATGCCGTCGCCTTTCCGCTTGCTTGATTTTGCCTTGGCACTTTCCACCATGACTTTACGGACGCCATCAATGACCGGCGCGAGCATCTTGTATGGCTCGGGAATGTTGCGAAGTGCCTGATATGTCGCAATGCCGATGGGCTGCGAATAGCCCTGCAACGCCAACTGCACGACTGGCTTGTTCACTTTCTCGCAAAGCAAAAGCCCTATCGTTGGATTTTCGTCCGGCTTCTTCATAAGCTTGTCGAGCGCCGCGAGATAAAAGTCTAGCTGGCCAAGGTATCCCGGATGGAAGTCGCCCATCTTCAGCTCAATCGCCACCATCGCCTTTAGTCCACGATGGAAGAACAGCAGATCGACAAAGAACTCTTCGTCTTCTAGCACCAGGCGTTTCTCGCGCCCCATATAGCAGAAATCGTTGCCGCCAAGCGCTTGAATCGTCTTTTCTATATTCGCGACCATAGACTTTGACAATACGCGCTCATCCGTCTCGTAGCCATATCGCGCATCGACATTGTCGAGATTCACAAGATCAAGAAGATACTCGTCCTTGAACGAACGCACTGCCTGCGTTGCCAATGCCATCGACGAAAGCGCCTTCTCGAAGTTGTTCGGCAACGCACCGACATGATGATAGTCGTCGGCGCGAAGATGCGACTGCAACTGCTCAACCGACCACATTCCTTTTGCACAGGCATGAATATAGTAAAGGCGTTCGTCGATATCGCTAACCTTTTCAATAATAACGCAGTGATGCGTAAATCCAACACTTAGGAATTCCGCAACATCAGCTACTCCAAATTCGGCCATTGCCAATGGCCGAATTGAAATGACATCCGACCATGCTTCGAAAAACTTACGCATGCGTTTTATGCTGGACGCCGAAAACCCTCTCAGCCCTGGCAACTCCACCTGCAAGCGCTCTGACAGTGCGCCAATCGCGCCGCTACCCCACTTGGCATTGCGCGTCTTCTTCGAGATATATCCACCAACGAAGAAGTAAAGCTTCAACGCCTCGGCATTCGCTAGGTGCGCAGCCTTTGCCCGCGCCTGGAGAATCGCAAGCTTGATCTCCTTGACGGCCTTTGAGAAATCTCTCGGCATCACCTGCTGTTGGGCTGGTTTTTTCATAGTCCTATTCCTTTTTTGCGTGTGTCGGCGCATTGCGCGACCGAACGCCGGTCACAGGATACAATACGCCTACGGCGCATTTTCGGAATAGGCGATGCCTCGCCAGATGCCAACGACGCTTAGGCCGCGCATCCTTGCGCTCAAGCCCGCGGAGGAAGCCTCCTCCTCACGTTCCAAATCGGCAGCCGTGGTTCCCGACGTCAATGCCCCCTCCCGGACCGTCCGCCCACCCTTCAGGCTTTTCGATCCGTTCTCAGCAGGACTAAGTCAGTTTCAACCCACGGCTTTCATGACTCCCGTTCACACCTCCGTCGCCACGGAGTTCAATTCCGGAGAGCGTCATTATCATAACATAAACTTACACCTACCGTCTATCTGAAATTCAGTGCCTTGCGGCGTCCACACACCTCTTCGCCTTACAAGTATTTCCTGGCCGTATTGCGGCTGATGCCAAGCGCCTCGGCCGCTCGCGAGATAGCGGGCGGTCGTCGCATAAAGCGCCTCGTCCTGGTAGTTGCGGTAGTAGAACTGTGCCGCGGCGATCAGCGTGAAGTATTCGCGGGTCTCCGCAGAAACACGCTTCGGCTCCTTGCCATCGCGCACAGACTTGATCCTAGCAATCTCCAGCTGCCGCACTTCTTCAATGCTCAGCACCGGCGCCGATGATATCGTCCTTGCGTCACTAGTTCCCTGATTTGTCATGTTGCATCATTCCTTTCTGTGATAATCGATTAGCAATTTCCATGCCAATAACGAAAAGGCCAAGGAACAGATGGTTCCCCGGCCTTTCGCCTTTTCATAATTTTATCAGGCGGTCAGAATGTGAGCGTCGCACCACCGGATCGCCGCAGTGGTCGCAGCGGCTTAGATGCGCCAAGCCTCATGCGTCAATGTGGTGTGTTAGACCCAAACCAACCAGTTATCGCCTCGACGCTCCTTACAATTCTCTCATCCCACTCGCTTTCCCTTGCCAACATTGGATGGTGCCCAGACTCAAAAAATGCACAATGCGCCCCGAATGCCTCGAACGCGACCTCTTTATTGCTGATTTTTGAAACTGCTATGCGATTCTCAAGCACAGCCCTAAATTGCGAAGATGTTCTACAACATATGAAAACTGTATCTGACTGGTCATAAAAACTCAGCTGCTTGAAAATATATGCGCCGTCCTGCTTAACAGCCTCATCTAAAAGGTTGTCTGGGCACTGTTGGCAGCCCGCTTCTTTTTTAATGTTGATTGCCGCAATGCCACGCAATGACTCATGTTTATCAGAAGGGAAGACCTTGCCTTGTAACTCATACAGTTTTCTAAGCACCCTGCGAACTGGGCCCCATGTGTGGCTTCCGTCTCTATACCCACTCTTCTCGTTCCACGCCCCACAAAACAGAAACTCGCGAAGATCAAAACCTCCCCCATCAGTGTCTTTAAGAACAAATACAATCCTAGGTCTCATCGAATTAAATCGCTCTTCGTCAACAACGCCATCACGCACAAAGTCGATACGCCCTTTTGCTTTGCGTTTTTCATGTTCCCACTCGTCGAAAAGGGAATCTTCTTCTTTTAAAAAGCCATATCGCATAGAATTTGAATCCATAATATTCCTTTCTTGTCTTGTAGCGATCGACCCCCTGTCGTCTTCATCTCGCCGGGCTGTGCTTGCCACGACTGGGACCGTTCGGATGCTTGGGGCACCAGCTGCCGACCAGCGAGGCAATGTCGCGGAATTCGCGTCCGCAATACTTGCACTCATAAGGTCCCGATTCGCGGCCATCGTATGCGACGTGCTTGCCCTTGCATGAGCCATCGGGGTGCTTCGAGCACCATCCGCCAAGCAGCGAACTCAGAGAACGGTTCTTCGTCCCGCAATAGACGCAAATATACTCGTCTCGTTCGCCGCCCTCGTACAGGGCGTGCTTGCCCTTGCATGAGCCATCGGGGTGCTTAGGACACCAACCGTTCATCAGCGAGCGCGCATCACGCGCGGACATTCCACAATACTTACAACATACACTCATCTTTGCGTCTCCCTATTATTTATTGCTTGTTGGAATGCGATAGGGCAAAAGCGTGGCAAGCGCCGCCGCTACTTTCGCCAGACTATCACGAAGCTTTGATGAAAACTCCTTGCTTACAAGCTCGGCATTGTCTTTAAACGGAATAGTGACATTCCACCAGATGTTAGATTCGTGATGCCCAATATTTGCCTTCACGCCAAACGGGGCCCAGGCAACACAGAACGCCTCCTCTGCCGACACAAGGACCGGCTGAATGTCCTTTGCGCCGAAATCAATACCCGCAAACTTCTCCTTTGGCCAATTTCCCCAGAACTCACCCCAAATCTTCAATTGAAATGATTTCCCGTCATGCAATATGTGGAATGTGGGAACTGTGATGTGATCGCCCGTTTCTTCAGCGACAGACTTTCTTCCCGTCCACAGAGAGCATTCAAGCTTCGACTGAATCCTCTTCTGCCACGAATAAATGCAACATCCATCCGGCAAACTAGCATCCCACAAACGATTGCCTTTTGCATTCACCTCACGCATGACAAGTGTATGCCAGCGCATGTCTTTCAAGAATTCCGAGCGATTGAAGTTCACAACAGTAGATTGCTGCGCAGGCTCGCTCTTCACGTTTGTAACTGCGGACAGCCGCAACAACCATTCTACAGTGTCACCAACCGACTCGCTTCCCCCATTTGCGTTGGCCGCCTCAATCCTCGCTTTGATTCGGTTCAGAATTCTGGAGATGTTCAACGCACGGGCTTCAAGAAACGTATCTCGGCGGCAGAAACGGAAAAGCATCTGCTCCCATGGTTCATCAAATTCCGTCATCGTCTTGAGCTTTTCAGCCTCCCCCTCTTTGAGCGCTGGCAGGTGCATGGTCTGCTCGAACTCCGCGCCCCATTTCGGGAAGTCGGGCGAAGCGACAAGCGCATCATATACCTTGGGATACTGAATCTGAAGGCTCACAAGAGCGAAAAGTATGTCCTTCCAGTTCTTGAGGTCGTTGTCGTCTTCCTTTGATTCTGTCTTATCGATGAGCAGACGAATGAGAGACAGATAGTTTATAAGCCGCTTCAGCGCACGTGGGTTGGTTCCGACAGAATCAAGCGTATAGGAAGCCATCGCCTCGCAAAGAGTCTTGTCGTTTTCCTCCTTGGCCTCTATGTATCCGATTTTAACAAGTGAAGACATAAGGAATTTATCGATCTTGTAGCTACCAACAGGCATTGAGAACGGCAACTGAATAATCTTGTCGAAGAAAGAACGAAATTCGCGCTCGTTCTCGGGCGTCATCTCGCCAAACTTCGGCTTGAGCCCCTTCACTACCACGCCATAGTCGATAGCAAGAACAAAGATGCACTTTTCAAGGTCGAAGATATTCTTCAAGAGTTCAAGTATCTGCACCGCTACAGGCGGGTCAATACGGTCAAGGTCATCGATGAAGAAAAGATAGCCACGCTTGTTCTTCAATGTTTTGTCGATAAGCAAACCAAGTTCGTTCTTCAAAGATTCAACGGATGACATACCGCTTGCATTGTCGTCATCTTTGATCGCATCTATCGTCTTATCTATGTCAACTCCAGTCTGTTTGGCAACGACTTGAGTCACTACGCTTCTCCCCACAAAGAGGACCTTCTTAAACAGACTCTTTCGTTCTTCTTCTGGGGTCTGCGCGGCCGAGGTAATTTGCCCAATTATTCCAAGTAATATCTTGACGATAGCTTCTTCCGGATCGGACATCAGTGCATATTGCCATGTATTCACCCATACACCGTTGTAAGGGGCACCATTGTCATCCACAAGATTCTTTTTGAGCGCATTCATTAATGACGTCTTGCCGCTACCCCATTCCCCCTGGAGCGCAATAGTAAGAGGAGCCTCCGCGTCCTTGATGAATTTTGTCAACGCCTCGGCATATGCGCTCATATCGAGACTGTCTTCTCCGGCAGCAGCCGGCCTATCGATCACGTTTGATGCCATACCGTGCACTCCTTTCCGATCCCTCTTGGATTAGTGCGCAAGAGAAAGAAAGGGCGCAATCTCCTGCCGGATTCCAAGTGAGGCCCGCAAAAGCCCTGTAAGAAACCACGAAAGGAGACGCGCCCAAAGGAGCGCACCCACCGAATCGCGGCTCTTACAGTAGAATTTTGCGGTTTCACTTGAGCCAACAATGCGACGAACGCAAAGTCATTAGATTGTCTGAACATATTATTGCACAATTCACTCCACCACGTCAAGTGATTACATAAAAAAGTGCCTTGCCCAAGCAATCTTAATTCCATTGCGCCTCCTTTCGTGACACTTTTCTACAGCAATTCCTATGCCAACGTGGGAAAGGCCGGAAAATACATTGTTTCCCGGCCTCCTATCATTCAGAATTTTATCAGATGATCAGATTGAGAGCGTCACACCACCGGATCGCCGCACTGGTCGCGACGGCCGCAATCGCGGCAGAAAGCGCGCACCCTCTTGCGACTTTGCTTCGCAAAGCCCCTCGCTACGCTCGTCGGGGAACCTGATGCCTGCGGCACAGGTGCATTTCGCCAGACGGAGTCGAACTGCTCGACGAGAGGATTGACGAGCGCGGGATCGTCAGCGAGGACGCCGTTCTCGAAGTTGCGCTTGCGCTCAGGCCAGACACAGCCTGCGCCAGACGCAGATGCGCGTATGGCCGTAGGCGCGATCGCGAAGGAGTTCCCAACCCGGCGTTTCCTCCGCTTTCTGCACCGCCGTCATCTCGGCGGCGAAAAGCCCGCCGACGCGAACAACGCCCCTTTCGGCAAGCGTCCCAAGTACGCTCGCATATCCGCGTTCCTCGCCAAGCGCATACGGCGGGTCGGCAAACGCGACGGAAAAGCCGAGGCCGGAGTAGGCGGCGATCCAGCGATAGACGTCGGCAATGACGCAATTGGCGGTCGTGACGCGCAAGGCGGAAAGGTTTTCCTTCAATATCGCCATGTGGCGGCGGTCCTGCTCGACGAATGTCGCGGACTTGGCGCCCCGCGAAAGCGCCTCTATGCCTACCGCGCCGGAGCCAGCGAAGAGATCAAGAAAGTCCGCTCCCGGGACTTCGCACTGGATGATGTTGAAAAGCGCCTGCCTCACGCGGTCCTGCGTCGGGCGAACGGCGTCCGTCTTCGGGACCTTCAAAATCCGCCCGCAGAACTCGCCGCCCGCGACCCTCATGCCTGCCTGCACTCCGCGCAGCTGTCGGCCGTCTCCCAGACCTTCACGGCGAAGAGCCCGGGGATCCGCGACTTGAGCTCGCCGAAGAAGAGCTTCGCGAGGTTCTCGGCCGTGGAGCGGAAAGGCATCGCCACCGTACGCATGCCGTACCGCTCCACGACGGCTGCTATCTCGCGCTCGCCCTCGCTACCAGTATTGTAGATGAACGCATGGTCGAAGCGCTCGCAGACGACCTCGGAGGCAATCCGCTTGAGGTCCTTGAAGTCGATCACCATGTCCTTCGTGTCGTCTGCGGACTGCGCGACCGTCACCTCAACGCGGTAGGTGTGGCCGTGCAGGTTCTTGCAAAGCCCCTCGTGGTTCGTGAGCACATGCGCGGCGTCGAACTTTATCGTCTTCGTTACGGTAACCATGTCGCAATTATACCATTTTACGCGAGGCGGCGCGACGCGAACATCGAAAGCGACACGGCGAGGAAGACGAGTACTGCGCCGCCGAAGAGGAACGCGGCGAAATGCTCGTCCCAGCGGTCGTACGCGTCGGCGTCGAGCTTCGTCGTCTCGAGCTGGTCGATCTCGGCAAGCGCCTTTTCGAGCGAATCGCGGTCGTTGACGGGGAAGTACATCGCGCCAGTCGCGGCGGCGATTCCCTTGAGCTGGCGCTCGTCGAAAGTCATTCGGTCGGCGACCACGCCGTAGCGGCCGTAGCCGTCGCGCACGAGGCGCGGCGTGCGGCGCGTCGCGGTACCGATGCCTATGCAGTAGACCTTGACGCCCATCTTCGCCGCAGTCGCCGCCGCGTCCTTCGGCTCGACTGCGCCTGTGTTCGAAACGCCGTCCGAGAGGAGGATCACAATCTTCGACTTGGGCTTTGCGTCCTTGAGGCGCAAAAGCGCCGTCGCAAGACCGTCACCGATCGCCGTGTTCGCCTCGTCCTCGCCGCCGATGGCGTTGCCCTGCGCGTCGAAGACGGTCGAGGGAATCTCGACGCCTTTCAGCGCGTGGAGCAGCATTTCATGGTCCATCGTAAGCGGCGCGACGGTCGTGGCGTACGTGCCGAACGAAACGAGGCCGATTAGGTCGTCGGGGCGCTTCTCGACGAATTCGGCGAAAAGGCGCTTCACGACGGAAAGGCGCGTCCACTCCTCGAGCTTCTTCGAGGGGTTCCTGAAGTCGGTGCCGGACGGCGCGAGGTCGAGCGCGTCCATCGACCCCGAGACGTCTACGGTCATCGCGATTGCAATCGCGTCAATAGACTTCCTGTCGTGCGCCAGGGGAGTGCGCGGGCGCGCGGCGGCGGCAACGAGCAGGGCGAGCCCCGCGAGAAGAATGAACGGCGTGAGCGACGCGAGTTTCGCGCGCCAGCCAGCCGTCTTCGCGGGAAGGCGCGAGGTCGCGGAGAACCTTATCCCCGACCGGCGGCCGCGTCGCAGCAGCCGCCACGCGGCAATGCCCAGCGGCAGCAGGAGAAGCAACATCAATGGAGTCGCAAAAGTCATGTCCGTAATTATACCACAGTGCGCCCGCGCCCTCAACCATCCATCCGGGTGGCGGCGGCGACCGGCGTCCTGGAAAACTCGCAGCCGCAGTATGCCTGACGGTAGAGGCCAAGTTCCCTGGCGCGGGCGACGGAGAGCCTGAAGCCGTCCTTCTTCTTGAAGTCCTCCGGCAGAAAGGCGGGGCCGCCCTTTCCCGCGACCTCGCGCCCTGCGTCAAAGACCATTTCGCTCGGCTTGTGCGGCGAGACGGTGAGCGAGGTGGTGAACGAGTCAAACCCGTGCGCGGCGGCCCATTCCGCCGCCTTGCCGAGGTTGTAGCGGAAACACCTAGCGCACCTCGCGCCCTTCTCAGGTGCGTCCTCGAAACCCCTTGCGACCTTGTCAAGCCAGTCCTCGTGGTCGTACGGAAGCGACGCAAACGCGACGCCATCGTGGACAGCGAGCCTCTCGGCCTCGGAGCGCCTGCGCTCGAACTCCTCGGCGGTGTCGATGTTGGAGTTGGCGAAAAGCATCGTCACTTCCCGCCCCGCGTCCTTCAGCCGCGCCACACAAGCGCTCGCGCAGGGCCCGCAGCATACATGGAGCAGCGTCCGCTTCTCCCGTGACTGCCCTTCGTCTCGCGAAATTCCCATTACCGCCTGGCTACGAGTTTGCACATGCCGGGAAGCCGGACCTTTTCCACTTAATGGACTTCATATGGTAATTGTACCATATTACCCATTCCGCAGCAAGCAGCAGGTGCAGGCAAGGATTGGGGATTCGCCAGTTCCAGATGCGGGGAGGAGACGCCGACCTCCGAAGGAGGCGGCCCGTAGGGCCGAGGCGGCGACGAGCCGCATCTGGACCCCCAAATGTAGTCGATTAGATTTCGCGTTGCGACTGGTGGTTTAGGCCGCTTGCGAATGCCTTCTTGTATTCCGTGGGGGATATGTAGCAGAGCTTCTTTTGGATGCGGCACTCGCTTGTTTCGATTCCGTAAGCTCGCGCATGTCAAGGGCAAACGGCTTGCCGCCAAGCGACGCCCAAAGCCTTATCCCTTGCTGACAAAATCGCGATCAGAGTATCGCCATGAGGAGGTCATATGAGCCTTAAGTTAGCGGCATTCGGGTCAAGCCCTACAAGATCACTGTCGGCCAACCTTGAAGAAAGACGAGCCCTTCTTCGCGGGCGCGACAAGGACGATCTCCTCGTCCGCCGCCGCCGCACCGGTCTGCGGGGCGGAGTCCGTGCACTTGGACACCGCATCGGGCGTCTTGCCCTCGGAAAGCCCGTACTGGAGGTAGGGGACAGTCCCCTTCACGGATACGAACACGTTGGCCCCATCGACGCGGATGCCGGTGATGCATGGTTGCGGAACCCCAGCGGGGACCGCCGTGGCCGACGAGGCGACGGCAGCGGAACCGGATGCCAATGACGAGGCCGCAGCGGAACCGGAAGCGATCTTCACGTCACCGCCGGCGACCGCGCCTGTAGCATTAACGAGGCGAACCTTGCCGCCGACCGTCCCGGCGGGACGAACCGAGCCGTCCGCGCCCCAGCGGCGTGTGTCGAGCAGAAGGACACTCCACGAACCGTCTACGTACTTCGAAGACATGTCGTCCGCATCGACCTCGAAGAACACCTTCGGGCAGCGCCCTCCCCTGGCGACAGGTGCCACCAAGACGATCTCGCCACCGGAGGCGGAGCCGTCGGCGGCGACGGTCACCCCGGCCGAACCTTTCGGCGTCCACACGAGGGCGTAGCACTCGCCGTCCATGATCACGGACCCGTCGGCGTACTTGTCGGGGCCCTTTGTGGAGAAGGCCACCGTCGTGTCGTTGGCGGCGGCAAACGCCGTGCCTGCGAGGGCGACGGCGGCTATGGCTGAAAGAGAGAGGAAGTTTACTGGATTTTTCATGGCTTTTCTATGTTTGTTGGTTATATGTTGAATGTTGAAGACTACATGGATGTCCGCGATCAACCGCGGCCCGGAAACCGCCGACGGCGGAGGGCGAGAAGCGCCCCGCCGACGAGCAGGAGCAGACCGGATGTGGGTTCTGGTATGATCTGCTGGACGGTAAGCGCAGTCGCACCGCCGCCAGGCATCCCGTCCCGCCAAATGAAGGATAAAAGCGAGGACACACCATAGCGCTGCCATCCCACGCGGTTCTCTGAATCATCCCACAACTCGACCATGAAGTAGCTCACGGAATCGGAGTCGAACTCGCCGACGTTTGTCGGAGTTGTCGACAACTGGTCTTCTTGGGCGTAGATCTTCCAGTACTCGGTGGCGCCGCTTTCGTCGTACACATGGAGGTATTCGTTTTCGCTGCCATCTGTCCTTACCGTCGCGTAGGAGAAGGTCGCGTCGCCGCTCTTGCCCGACTGCTCGGAGAACGCGGCGTCCTGGATCTGGAAGTACATTATGTCCGCCCATGACGACGGAATCGCGGACACCATCGCGAGCGCAAGCGCCCTGCGGATTGACTGCTTGATGTTCATTTATGCCTGCCTTTCCTTTCTTGGTTAGCGTTATGCGGAAGCGGCCGCGGCGAAACGCGGCCATCCCACGTTACCACTCGATGTTTGCCGCGTCACCCCTGTTCAGGTACCAGAACCCGGTACCTGCGGGGATGTCAACCGAGGCAGCCTCCCTGCGCACGGACCTGACGCCGACCTTGACGTTGTTCCTCTCCACGACTTCGGTCTCGTAGTAGTACCACTTGCCGTTCTCGTAGGTATAGTTCCTCGGGGCGCCCTTCGTCGGCACCATTATCTGGTCGCCATCCCTGCCTGCGGCGGGGATTGCCTTAGTCTCGACGGTCGGGTTGCCCACGAGGTTCCACGTCGGCTTGGAGCCTCCATCGCCCGTGCCGGCGGCTAGCTCGCTGGTCGTGTCGGATTCTGACACTCCGCCCACAAGATAGACCGTGTTGGTCGATTCTTCGCCGCGAAGCAGCCAGACGCCGGCACCGCGCGGGATGGTGAAGCGGTCGGATTCGGGCGACACCTCGGAACCAGAGCCAGACGCGGTTATGTTGGGTTCCCACTCCTTGTTCTCGTTGAGCGTCCAGAACCTGTACGTTCCGGTCTTGGCGTCGTACGCCTTGATATTGTCGCCCGCCTTGAGCGTCGCAGTGCGAACGAGGTTGGACACCGAGATTTCCTCGCCGTCCGCAAGAGAGGACCACGGCACCGGGATGATTGTATTCGCCGGCGCGTCCGTCACCGCAAGCACGCCGATCGTGTTCTCGGAGCTGACCTTGGTCTTCGCGCCCGTTCCATCGGTGGATTCAATCACCGCCGTCATCTTGTAGTAGGCGTTGGAAGTGACCTGAGAGAGGTCGATGTTGAATTCGGCATCGGCGCTGTCTTTCTGATCACCTTCTTTGACGAGGTCCCCATTGACGGAAACCTGGTCAATCTCATACTTGACCGTGAAGCCGGAATCAGCCGGAACGTTCACCGCCAGCGTATTTACGACGGGCGTTGCTTCAATAGGACTCTGTTCGCTGTCAACCCTGACGGCAGCGTCCGGATCCTGCCCGAGCACGTAGTTCTGCCACGCTTGAAGTCCATTCTCCTCAACCTTGGCAAGTGCCTCTTCGGCCGTCTCGCCTTCCTGTGTCTTCTTGTCCAGCCACTCCGCATCAGGGGTGAGCACCGAGAGCGATACAGACTCACCCTCATCGTCGACGATCTCGACCATGACGACAGCCACATCCTCGGACTGAGGCGCCGGCTTGTTGTAGTAGCTCCAGCTACCGTTGCTAAGCCTGTCGAAGTGCCAATCTGCGCCCTCGGCCGTATTGATGTTGTTCGTGGCGGTTACTTCAAGCACGAAGCCATTCCTGTTGACCGTGAACGGCTTGTCGCAGTTGTTGAGATCGACCGCACCCGTGTAATCGTTGAGCACGACCACGACGTCGTTGGACTTGACCTGCGCAATCGCCGCGTCAATCGTATCGTAGAGCGTTTCGTCGATACGCGCAGCCTTGCCGCCGAACGTGTACTTGTACTCGCAGATGCAGATGGACGGAGAGCCGGTGCCCTCGTCGGTCTCGGGGGCATAGAGCCTGAGCTGAACCTTCATCGTCGTGCCGGCAAGCGAATCCTCTTCCTGGCGCGCGCCGCAGTTGAAGACTTTCACCTTCGTGCAGATGTGTTCGAACGACCAGTCGTTTACAGATGCGCCTCCCTCGTCCACGAGGAGTCTGCGAATCACATTGGCGGCGACAGCGTTCGGCGCAGAATACGACACCCAGCTGCTCGACCAGCCGTCGTACTGGCCCGCAAGCGTGAGCGAACCGGCGGCGATGGGCTTGTCGAACGACACCGCGAAGTCCGCATGCCAGCCGAGGAACGGCATTGCTTCCTGCAGAACCACGAGCGCACGGGCGATTTCCGCTGGGTCGGTGAGCGCGTTGAGGTTGAGCTGTCCGTCGCCGGTAATCACCTTGTCGGCGATCGCACTGTCGCCGTTGTCGGGATTGAACGAGTTGAACGTGTAGGCGGCGTCGAGAGGAGCACCCGCGTCAGCAGAAACCGCCTCGGCGATGCGCGAGACATATGCCTTCGGCACAGGAACAACCGTCCACACACCGCTGTCAGTCGTCCAGTAGCCATCGACAAACGCCGCGTTCCTGAACACGTAGTGACGGTCGTTGCTCCAGTCAAGCGAATCTTTCTCGTTTGGAAGAGCCTCAATAACGGAAGGAACGTACTTGGAAGGGTTAAACCCATACGTTCCACCCTTGAGAACGAGGTTAATCTTGCCGGCGGAAGGCTCGACGAGACCCGTCATGCGTCCGGCACCGACAACCGTAAGCGCACCGGCAGAAAGGTTCGCCGCGCCGCTCGTCACCGTTACGTCATGCCCATTCAGGTCAAGCGTGATTGCGCGGTCAAGCGTGGTGAACGCAAGCGTGGCGTCGCCGAGAAGCGTAACCGTGTTGCCTGCGACAGCGGCGTCAAACGCCGCCTGAAGCGTCGGGTAGTAAGTTCCCTCGATACGGGCAAGACCTGCCTCGCGCACTCTGTATGTCGCCGTGCCGCTTGTATTGTCATAAGTGATGTCAAGCGCCGCGCCGCCCTTGCCGGCGATAGTACCAGCAAACGGATTTGGAACGGTCAGCGACTGACCGGGCTCGAGCGCAACCGAGATGGACGATGCATCGCCGTCGAGAACGGTTATCACGGTGTTCGGGCCGATGTTCGCGAACGCCTCGGCGAGCGAAGCGTAGTACGTTCCGTTGCGCGTCGCCTGGCAGGCGGCGGTGCTGCCGACCTTGAAGTAGCCGTTGTCGTAGTAGACGCCGCCGTTCACGACGACACGCGAACCGGCAGGAGTGGGCCTTACCCTGAAGCCGCCGCCGTTGAACGTGACCGGAGTCCTGTAGTTGGCGTAGACCGTGACGCTGCCGTCGGACGTGTCGAGGCCCTGCTCGAACGTGCCGCCGTTCACCGTGAACGGAGCGTGGTAGATGCTCACGCGGCCGTTGAACGTGCCGCCGTCAATCGTGACACGCGTCGGAACGGCAGCCTCGCCGGACTGCGTGGCGGAGGTGTGGAGCGGATACTTGTTGAACTGTACCGCGCCATCGAACACGCCACCCTTGATGGTGATCGTCTTCGCGCCCTGCGAAAGCTCGTAGTCGGTGTAGAGGGCGAACTTGGTGGACTCGGCAACGATCTTGCCCGTGCCCTGAACCGTCAGGTTGCCGTCCGCGACGACCTGAATCGCGCTCTTGCCGCTCGCGGCAGTTACTGTGAACTCCCCAAGGTCGAGCGTGACGGTCTTCGCAACCGCGATCTCGTTTGTGAGAGTCGTGGACTTCAACAGCTCCACCTTGGCACCGGCGGCTGCGGCCGCGACGGCGTCCTCAAGCGAATCATAGCCGACGTCGCCGATCTTCGCGACGGCGTACTCGACGCCGCGGCGCGGCTCATAGCTGTACTCGCTGAACTCGCTGGACGTGATTTCGATGTACTTGTGCAGCTTCGCGCCGTCGTTCCATGCAAGAATCGGATACACGCCGAAGAACACCTTCTCGTGGAAGACGACCATCGAGCCGGTCATTCCATCAGCGACGGGGAGACGGAACGTGAACGAAGTGTTCTCGATCTTATTGTCATTGGTGTCAGTCGGAGTGACATCGAACGCCGCCGCCTTGACGACCTTTTCGCTCTCGGCCGCAACCTCCTGAACGATTGCCTTGGGTGTGATTACGATCGCCTTTAGGCTTATCGTCTCGGATTTCGCCTGCTCAACGTTGTCGGCGCGCTCAAGAGCCTTGTTTTCCATAAGGTTGTTGACCGCCTTGACGATCTGGGCTACCTCGGAAACCTCGTTTGTCTCGGTGCTGCCGGCCTGGAATTCCTCAAGTTTGACGTTGAGTTCCTGCACGGTTTCTTTCGTGACGGTCACGACCTCTTCGGTGATCTTCTTGGACTCATATACGGTGGTCGTTACGCTCTGCTCCTCGGTCGGCTCGACGACCGTCGCTTCGACGAAGTATCCAACGGCAGGCGTCACGTTGACGACCGTCTCGGAACCTTCGGCCTGCACAACCGTAAGCGTGGTGTCCTGCGGCAGCTCGACTGTCTGCTTGGTCGTCGTCTCGGGGATTGTAATGGTGACTTCCTTTTCACCCTCGCCAGCGGCATCGACGACTTCCTGAATCGACGCCTGCGCATTGCCGTTCTCGTCCACAATACCCTTCTTGGCAACGGTGTAGGTTCCGTCTTCTGCCTTCTCAACGAAGTAATTGTCGTCAGCAGTGACAGAGCCTGTAAGCGCAAACCCGTTCTGGTCAATGGTGAACGAACCCGCCTTCGCGAGAACGACATTTTCTTCGCAATCCTGCGTCAGCATGACGGTTGCGCCATCAGCCGCCGCCGCCAAAGCCTCCGTGACCGTGGCATAGAACGTCGCCGCGCCGACTTCCTGCCTGATCATCGCCTTGTTGGAGCCCGCACCGAGAACAAACTTACGCTGCGCCAAAGTCAGATAGTTTTCGTCGGATGTTGTAGACGCATATATGCGCATCTCGATTGTGCAGACTGTGCCCAAATTGTTGACTGCAAACTCATTCCCCGTATTGTTCCTTGCCGCAACAGTAACACTGGAAACAGGATCGTTATGAATAAAACGACCGTAGCTAATTTGGTAAGAATTATGCGCCGTAATTATGGGGCTCATGCAACGATTTACTTCACCCGCCGCAAGATCCTTGTCCAAATAGTCATCATACAGGTACCAGAAATTCACCGAACCAGCCTTTGTGGCACGGTCAAACACAACTGTACAATCTATCGTCCAACTGCTGAACGGATCAATGGAAGCGCATGTAGCGGCATGTTCGTACCACTTGTCATCGTCAGTATACTCAGAACGCAAATTACTGTATCCATAAACCTTTGCGATTTCAGAGTCCACAGCCCTAAGCGTATAAGCCGCCTCATAGCCATTCTTGGTCGTATCTGTGACAGCGGCCTCAAAAATCTTCCCTGCATAGTAGTTAGATCCAACGCGAAGTTCACGGTAGCCTTCCGACAAGAAATCTTCTACTGACTGTTTGAAGCATCCGCCGAGGAGATTCACGTTGGCACCGTCATTTACCGTCAGCGTCCCGTTGAAGTTTCCATTATAGAATGTTGTCGTGCTGCCAGCGTTCAGCGTTATGTCTCCGGCGAAATCGCCATAGCACAGAGATAGCGTACCGTTGTTGACAATTGACGGCGCGAAATCGCCCTTACCTTCCTCGTAAACGGAACCATCGCCGATTATCAGAGTGCCGTTGTTGACGATAGTGGCATTTCCGGTTATGTTGAAACCCGCAAGTTCTATTTCAAGAGTCTTGCCCTCTGGTATCTCAATGTTGCCAGAGAGTTCAAAACTATCCATAACCTCAATGACAGAACCACTTGCAGACTTAGTTATCGCATCTTCAAGCGATGGATATTCCGACTCTCCGACCTTGACCACCATAGCCTGCACCGGCTCTTCCGGGAAACTCTCCGCAACATACCAATAGTCGCCAATCTTCTTAACTTGAAGTTCTGCGGTTGACTTGTAGTTCGTCGGATCTTCAGTGAAGCATCCACCTGACGCACGGATATTCTTGGAAATATCGTTAACATAGCCAGAGCGTCCTGCATACGGACCTCCGCTCATATAGAAATATCCTCCACCGTTGCCGACAATATCATAATTACCGCTAGATTTAGCAAAAGTCACACTCCCGCAGTCATAGATTTCCGCACGAGACGTGTACTTCGAATCATTGAGATTAAGCGACACCTTGACCGATGCGCAATTGATGAACTGTCCTTTTGCGTTCGTAAAATAACCACCTGAGCCATTTTCAAATTTCTTGCAGTTTATAAAGCACGCAAAACTTGTTCCACTGCTGTTTGCCTGCTCAAATTTTGTCGTACACTCGAACCCGACAGAGTCGACGCGCATGGCTTTCGCTCCTAATTTTGTTTGCGGTTGACTATTTTTTGTGGCGCGCCAACCTGAATTCTCTGGGAAGTCCGAAAGTTGCATAGTCGCATTCGCCAGCTGAACCGCGATTTTACTTGCGTTTCCACCAGTGCCCATAATTGCCTTTGCGAGCGTATCATAGCCTGTAACAGTACCACTTGTAAAGTAGTTTATGGCCTTGGCAGAGTCCACAGGGCAGACAAGTGCCTGCGGCTGTTGGCTTGACAACGCACTTCGGGCAATTACAGAATCACCCCTCATCACCTTGACGCTCCACCCCGTTTCGCAGTCGATAGTACCAGTAATGGAACCCGAACCAGAAATGGTTGTCGTCTTCATGTACTTTACGTCGCCATAAGGCTCATATATCGTGTCCTCCTGTGACACCGTAATGTAGTTCTTGGCAACTTTACCATTTCCTTTCACCGTGCCAGAAACCTTTAGAGAACCATCAACATAAAGCTCGCCATCTACAACCAGTAATTTGCCTGCCGGAACAGTTACCGTCGAACCCTTCGCAACTGCAAGAGTAATGCCACTAGGAATTGTAATCTTCTTATAGGCAGCGTTTGCCAATGCCGACGTCAATTCAGAAATCGTATTCGCCGAAGTAACCTGCTCGGAAGACAAGAACTCAGCACCAATAGTAGTGTTTTCTGTGCAAGTAGCCGTGTAAGGATTGGCACTTACAACAGTACCATTGATGACCCAATTCAGGAACGCCTCGTCAGATGAAGCAAGAACAACCTTCGTAGCCTTAGTCAGCACAGGCTTGTCAGTCGGAGCCGCACCATCAACAGTATATGTTCCATTCGCGCTCGTCTCAAATGTGATTGAAAACGGATCAAGATCCTTTTCCCTGAATGTTGCGTAATATGTAGTAGCATTGGGGCTTGTCGTCGAATTGCACTCCAATTCAACCTCGTAACGATAGGCCATTCCAACTGCGGTACCCGTTCCGAGATCAGAATTGTTGTTGCTCTTCGACCAACCGACAAACTCAAAACCATCGTCTGCTTGAGCAAAAGCATAGAAGGTCTTTTTATCATTCTGCGTTTTTGAACTAGCCTCACTTTGCTTAGAGGTTGCATCATAACTACCTACCGACGGAGCCGAATTGGAAGTTCCGGCATAGACTTTACCGCCACCAGACGACGACACTTGCGCCTTCAAAGCAGCATAATAAGTAGTCGAACTGCCGCCACCGCCACCAGTCGCAAACAGCATCGTCGGCAGGAATGCCAACAGAGCCACTATCATCATGTGTATCTTTTTCATTTTCTTTTGTTTTCCTTTCCTTTTTCTTTCCAAATGGTTTATGCTTATGCCGCGAAGCGGAAGCCCTTACCGAGCTGGCCGACTCCCCACACGGGATATCGCTTCTCCCTACACGGGGCGACGCTTCTCCCTACACGGAGGGTTTGACCTCCCCACACGGAGGTTTTGACTTCCCTACACGGAGCAAAGGGTATCTTCTGATTCATCATCCACGCCCCTTTCTCGCCGCCTCGTTGGCGCGGCGAAGTTGCTCAAAGATATCTGCACAGCTGCGGGAAGTCGTCGGATTTGCAACGGTTACGGGATGCCGCACCCTGCCCTGCCAGCCAATTCGAGCATACATTACGATGTACGCCGCCACCAGCACAAGATACGCCGGATCGGTGAGGCGGTGAGGATAGGCAATCATACCGATCTCCCAAAGCACCAGAACCGCCGCGAACCACAATGCCCACTTCTGCCGCCACCTCCAGAATATAAGAGGAAGTAGGTTAAACGGCACAATCAGCCAGTTCCAATCGGTAGCCGTAAGATTGGAGGCAAACACCAGATACGAGAAGAAGAACCCTGCCAATGACTGAATCGCCAAGAGTAGCCAATCCAGACAATGCACCTTCAAAAACCAATTAACCGCCGCCAAGACCACAACCACGCCAGAAGCGACAGCAGGAGAGAAAAATGACGGCTTAACATCCGGCTTGGCAGCAAGAAGCTCCACTCCTTCGCTGTCAATGATCGGACTTCCGTTCACCTTGGCAATACGCAACAAACCAAGAAGGTCGCTCGGCACGACAATCTTCTGCATGTTTGGCACTTCCCTATCCAATTCCGCTCCGCAGATTGCATGAAGGAAGAAACGATTCCACGGATGAGACGCCGTAAAACCATCAACAAACTCCCGCCGCGTCTGCTTGTATTGCTCAGGCCAAGACGACACAGCCATGCTATAAGGATTGAGTGCTTCACGCAGAATCCGCAAATCTGACTGCGCACACCCGCGTTCAAGGTAATCATACGACAGATTCGCCCCTTCAGACACCTTGCCATCCAATAGTTTCCAGAGCCGTTGCTTTGCGTCTGGCGGAAGGTTCAGGCGATACTGGGTAATACCTCTTCCGATATCCTTGTACATCTTTAACCAATCTGCCGTCGGGATGGCGAACATGCCCATCTTCAACTTGCCCATAAAGAAGGTGAATATCTTGTCCACCACACCCTCGCTCTCGTAGGAGAAGCAGTAGTCGAGGTTGAACTTGGGGCATTCAAGGCGAATGCAAGAATGGCCGGCGCAGGAGTAGAGCTCGTCGCCAGGGCTCATTACAAGGAGCGAGGCGGTGACGAAATTAGGGTCGGAGCGGTCGATGCCGTCGCTGCCAAAGGACGGCTGCGTAATCTCCGCGCCAAAACAGGCGGAGAAAAGCAGGGCAGTAAGCAATGCCACCAAAAAGCCCCTGTGTTGTTTTGCTCTTAAGTCATGATTCATCGGAGTTTACTTCATCACGGCCTTGGTGTGTGCACACCATGCGGCCATTGGAAAGAGCCAGTACCTTGCGCACTACCTCCTCCTTGGATATACCATCTTCTTCTGCTGTACTGTCGAGCACCCCCGGAGATTCTCTATCGACAAGTACGATGATTTGTTCGACTCTGTTCATGGTCCAGTACTCCTTTTGATTTGCGCATCCGCATTGAGCACATTCTTATATGCATCTATGCGAATGCGGAATCTATCGGCGATCTGTCCTCCAACAATCACACCTGAACGCGTCGCTTCACTCACTAATCCATCTCTTATAACATCGGAGATAGTCCTTTTCTGCCGCTCGGCCGTTAGAATGGCAATGGCCTTCTCCTCTGCCGAAAGGTAGAACGAGACCCTAAACGCGCCCAGGGCGTGTTTACCATGACGTGATTCGCCATTTATGTTCTTGCGTCGTACCATATTTGGACTATTAGACCTTTGGGACATATTATACCATAAGGTGTGTGTACACCGCAAGGGGGTGGGGCACTGGAATATCCCCACCTTTGGGAATGGCTTGCGAGCCCCTGGAGAGCCTTGCGCGATTTTCGCGGGCTTCGAAGGGTTTGCCGCCAATATTCTCGACGT
>CADCAK010000051.1 GCA_902799385.1 uncultured bacterium
ATCAACGGCAAGGCCTACGGCGTCGAGATCAAGGGCGATGGCAAGGCGGTCGTCAACGGCAAGCCGGTCGACTTCAAGGCCGAGGCGGGCCTCAAGGCCGCCGCGCCTGCAGCAGCGGCGCCTGCGGGCGGGCAGGAAGTCAAGGCCCCCGTCCCCGGAACGATTCTCCGCGTCACCGCGTCGAGCGGCACGAAGGTGTCAAAGGGCGACGAGATCCTTGTCATGGACGTCATGAAGATGGAAACGCCCGTCACCGCCCCGTGCGACGGCACGGTCACCGTGGTCGTCAACGCGACGGACAAGGTCGCTACTGGCGATGTGCTCGCCACGATTGGATAGTTAGGTGGTGAAGTAGTTAAGTGGTTAGGTAGTAATTAGGGAATCGACCATGAAAAAGATTTTGATGGCAATGCTCGTTGCGGCTGGCTGCTTTGCGGCCGTCGCCGCAACGGACGACGTCCCCGCGTGGAAGACGATGCTCGCGAAGGTGAAGAACCTTCCCGCCGAGACCGGCATCGCCGGTTTCATGAGGAAGACCGCCCCGGCCTACATCACCGGCGACTTCGCCGAGGCCGACAGGCCTGCGGCACCTGATTTCTCGAAGCCCCTCGCCCCAGCCGCCGAATACGCAAACAAGAACGGGTTCTGGGTGACGACCGACGCGCAGGTCAAGACGTACTCGACCGATAAGCATCCCGTCAGGAAGGGCGACTGGATCGGCGGATACTTCGACGACATCGGGCATTTCGTCCCGGGCCACGAGGTGAAGACGCTGTTCGGCATGCCCTATGGCATCGGGCAGCTCATCATGATTCCGCTTTGCCTCGTCATGATGTATCTCGCGATCGTCAAGGGCTTCGAGCCGCTGCTGCTCCTGCCAATCGGCTTCGGCGGGCTTCTCGCGAACTGCCCGCTCGCCGGCGTGACGGCTCCAGCGATGATGCACGACGGCGTGATATCGTTCCTCGCGTCCGGCATTCCTCAGATGTCCGCTGGCATCGTCGAGCCGGGCGGGTTCCTGCACTACTTCTTCAAGTTCGGCATCGACACGGGCGTCTTCCCGATCATGATCTTCATGGGCGTCGGCGCGATGACGGACTTCGGGCCGCTGATCGCCAACCCCAAGATGGCGCTGCTCGGCGGCGCCGCGCAGTTCGGCATCTTCTTCGCGCTCTTCGGGGCCCTTGGCCTCGCGGCCGTCTTTGGTGCCGACTTCTTCGGCGGCGTTGCCCCCGTGAAGGCGGCGGCCTCGATCGGCATCATCGGCGGCGCCGACGGCCCGACGGCTATCTGGCTCACGAGCCGGCTCGCCCCCGACCTCCTCGGCGCAATCGCGGTCGCCGCGTACTCGTACATGGCGCTCGTCCCGATCATCCAGCCGCCAATCATGAACGCGCTTACAACGAAGAGCGAGCGTCTCATCAAGATGCCGCCGCTCCGCGAGGTCAAGAAGATTGAGAAGGTCTGCTTCCCGCTCATCGTGCTGCTCCTGTGCGCGTTCCTCCTCAAGGACGCCGTCCCGCTGATCGGCGCGCTCATGCTCGGCAACCTCGCGAAGGAAGTGGGTCCCTCGGTCGCGCGCATCGCCGACACGATGTCCAACGCGCTCATCAACATCGTGACCATCATGCTCGGCCTCTCCGTCGGCTCCAAGCTCGCGTGCGAGAAGTTCCTCTCCGGGACGACTCTCGGCATCCTCGCGCTGGGCCTGTGCGCGTTCTGCGTCGGAACTGCCGCAGGCGTCATCATGGCGAAGATCATGAACCTCTTCTCTAAGGAGAAGGTGAACCCGCTCATCGGCTCGGCCGGCGTCTCTGCCGTCCCGATGGCCGCGCGCGTCTCGAACAAGGTGTCGCTCTCGAACGACCCGACCAACTTCCTTCTCATGCAGGCGATGGGCCCGAATGTCTCCGGCGTCATCGGTTCCGCCGTCGTCGCGGGCGTCCTCTACACGCTCTGCCGCTAAATGGCCTGGTCGCGCGAGCGCGTCTCCGTTGCCGCGTACTTTGCGGTTCTGGGGGTCGTCTACGCGACCTGGGCTTCGTCCATCGACGACATGAAGCTGCTCCTTGGGCTCGGCGACGCCCAGCAGGGTTGGCTTCTGTTTTCCGGGCCGGTGGGCAGCCTCGCAAGTCTCCTGTGCGCGAGCTCGATAGTCACGCGCCTCGGCAGCCGCCGCAGCCTCGTCGCGTCGGTGACGGCCTATCTCTTCGTCTCGCTTGGCCTTGCGGCCTGCTTCCTCTGGCGCGCACCCGTCCAGTGCTGGTGCGTGGCGATCGCCATGCTTGGATGCTTCGGGACGATCTTCAACATTTCGGTCAACACTCAGGGCGGAATAGTCGAGAAGAAGGCGGGTTGCACGATAATGAACTCGTTCCACGCGATGTTCAGCCTGCTCGCGCTCCTTGGCGGGCTTCTCGCCCTCTTCGCGGCGGCGGTGAACATCCCGGTCGCGTATCGCTTCTTCGGCGTCCTCGTGCTTGCCGCAGCCGCCCACGCCTTCTTCTTCTCGGGGCTGCCGAAGGACAACGACGTCGTGAAGAAGGAGCGTGGCAGGAAGTTCCGCCGCCCCGACGCGGCGCTTTTCCTCATAGGCGTCGCGGCGCTCGTCGTCATGGGGTGCGAGGGCGCGATGAACGGCTGGGTCGGGGTGTTCTTCCGCGAGACGCTGGCCGCGCCAGACGGCCGCGTGAAGTGGGGCTTTTGCGCCATCTGCGCGATGATGACGCTCGGGCGCTTCGTGACCGACCGCTTCGTCAACCGCTTCGGCGGCGCACGCATACTGCGCGTCTACTGCGTCTTCGTGACGGCGGGGCTCGCCATCGCGCTCACGTCTCCCTTTACCGGGCTTTCGGGCCTTCCGCTGCACATTCTTGCGACGCTTGGCTATGCGATAGCGGGCTTCGGCATATCGGCCCTCGTGCCGATACTCTACTCCAAGGCGAACCGCACGACGTCCATGCCCGCCGCCTCGGCCATAACCTTCGTCGGGGCCATGGGCTTTCTCGGCTGCTTTATGGGGCCGCCGCTCATAGGCCACGTGGCCGAGGCGACTAGCCTTTCGTTCGCGCTCGGCATCTTCGCCGCCCTCATCCTTTCCTGCCTTTTCCTCAAGGTCTGATCATCGGGCGCTTCTCCGTCGCCCGGGGAAATGTGGTATAATGTCGGGCATGGTGACAATGCAGGCGATGTTGAAGATTGATGTCATAAGCGTCCAGCCGAAGATGTTCGCGGGGTTCCTCACGGAATCCATCGTTGCGCGCGCCGTCGCGAAGGGAGCGTGCGAGGTGAACATCGTCGACCTGCGCGATTTTGGCGAGGGCCGCTGGCGCAAGGTTGACGACAAGCCGTATGGCGGCGGGCCGGGAATGCTGATGAAGTGCGGCCCGTGGTTCGGGGCGGTCGAGTCTCGCGTCGGCTCTGGCGACCGAGCGCCGGGAACTCGCGTCGTCATGACGTCGCCCTCGGGCCGCAAGTTCACCCAGCGCGATGCCGAGGAGCTGTCGCGCGAAAGCCATCTTGTATTCATGTGCGGCCACTACGAGGGCTTTGACGCCCGCATCGACACGCTCGCGACCGACGCGTTCTCGGTCGGCGACTTCGTGATGACCGGCGGCGAGCTTGCCGCAGCCGCGATGGTGGACTCGATCGTGCGCCTTCTCCCAGGCGTCCTCGGCGGCGGACCTGCCGCGACCGCGTCGGAGAGCTTCGGGCGCGACGGGCTTCTCGAGGCCCCGCAGTACACCAAGCCGCCGGAGTTCCGTGGCATGAAGGTGCCGGAAGTGCTTCTCTCCGGCGACCACTCTAGGATCGAGGCGTGGCGGAAGTCCGAAGCCCGCCGCCTCACCGAAAGGGAAAGGCCGGATCTGCTGCGATGATTGCGTCACTCTTCCTCTCGGTCGCGATAGTCGCGCACGAGCCGGGGTACTACACCTCGCTCGCGAACCACGTCGCCCGCTGGCTCAAGGGCCAGGACATCGCCGCCGAAGTCGTGAAGCCCGCCGAGATGCGCTCGAAGCTCGCGAACGAGAAAGTGGCCTTCCTCGTCGGCTTCGAGTCGCCGTCGGCAGACGAGATCAAGGCGCTCCGCAGTTTCCGCGACAGGGGCGGCAAGCTCGTCGTCTTCTATTCCTCATCGCCGAAGCTCGGTGAATTGATGGGCGTCCGTCCCGTCGGCTACAAGGCGGCTTCCTATCCAGGCCAGTGGAGCCGCATGAACTTTGCAGGTGCCGCGCCGCAGGGAGCGCCGACCGCGATTCTTCAGACGTCTTCCGTGCTGCAGCGGGCGGTCCCGATAAAAGGCAAGTCGCAGGTGATGGCGACATGGGCGGACAGGAACGGCAAGTCCACCGGCGACGCGGCGTGGATATCGTCGCCCTACGGGTGGTGGATGACGCACGTCCTTCTCGCCGACGGCGACGAAGACCTGAAGGCGCGGCTTTGCGCGTCGCTCGTCGGCTCTGCGGACCCTTCGCAGTGGAGCCCCGCGCGCGCGGCGGCGAAGGCGGACGCGGAGTTCAAGAGCCTTCGCGCATACGCCGCGAAGCAGAAGCCGAGCCGTGGCGAGATACACGCGGTGTGGGACCATTCGGGCTGCGGGCTATACCCCGGCAACTGGTCGAAGACGATGAAGCTTCTCCGCGAGAGCAATGTCACCGACCTTTTCGTCAACGTCGCGGGCGCGGGGTTCGCGCACTATGCGTCCGACGTCCTGCCGCGCTCCAAGACGTTCCGCGACGAGGGCGACCAGCTCGCGGCGTGCCTTGCCGCCGCGCGCGGGGCGGGCATACGGGTCCATGCATGGATTCTCTGCTTCACGGGAACGCGCGCCTCGCCCGAGACGATGGCGGCGTTCGACCGCAACGGCTGGCGGCTCAAGACGGCGAGCGGAAAGACGACGGAATACCTCGACCCGGCGAACGCGCTTGTCCGCGCGAGGATACTCGCGTCCATAGACGAAATACAGCGGCGGTACGCCGTAGACGGCATACACCTCGACTTCGTCAGGTGGGGCGACTCGGCGGTGAAGCCTAAGAACGCCGCCGACGTTGTCACGCGCTTCGTTTCTGAAGCCCGCAGGCACGTGAAGCGCCCGAAGTGGCTGACGACGGCCGTATACGGTAGGCATCCGCAGTGCATCGAATCGGTGGGCCAGGACTGGAAGGGGTGGCTGAACGCGAACCTCGTGGACTACGTCGTCCCGATGGACTACACCGAGTCTCCGGCCACGTTCCAGAATCTGCTGGCGCTCCAGTCCGACACGCGCTTGCACGCCCAGAGGACTATCGTCGGCATAGGCGTCACGGCGAACGAGTCGCGGCTCGGTGCCCGCGAGGTGATCGACCAGGTCAACATGACGCGCAGGCACGGCTTTGCGGGCAACGCGCTATTCGATCTCGACACTACGCTTGAGAAGCGCATCCTTCCCTTCCTCCGCCTCGGCCTCTGGTAAGTTATATTCCAGCTGCGGCGAGGGCGGAGATGCGGTCGTAGAATTCCATCCGTTCGACCTTAGAGAGATGGCGGACGCATTTCCTCGCCGCGAATTCCTGCGCAAGGCGGCTTTCGCGCAGCTCGCACCAGTCGCAGTCCATGATGTTCCCGAGAAGCGTCTCCTTTGTCACGAAGAAGTCGCAGGGATATACGTCGCCGTTTCGCTCGACCACGACATGGCCGTCGCACCGACCCGCAAAGAGGCACTGCTCCGCGCGCCCGAACGTCGCATACGAAAGCGCCGCGTCGATGTTGCGGACTGAGACGCGCCCCATGTCGCCGTCCTCGAGCCACGCGTCGAGCACGGCGCAGAGAAATGCATCCCACTGCTTCGTCGAAATGCTTTCCAAGTGGTCGGTGTACTGCTGCCACTTCCCGCCAAGCTCGTCGCGGACATACCTGTAGATCTCCCCCGGCTTGCCGACATTCGACCTTGTCACGAGCGTCAGCACGTTGTAGTCGCAGCCCGCCTCCCTGAGCGCGTCTATCCCTCGCAGAGCCGCCACGTGTGTGCCGTGGCCGTCCGGAGTCTTGCGGTGCTCGTCGTGGATTTTAGCCGGGCCATCGACGCTCGCGCCGACTAGCCATCCCTCGTCCGCGAAAAACCGCGCCGCCTCGCGCGTCACAAGCGTCGCGTTAGTCTGTATGGAGAGCGAGAGCCGCAGTCCGTCGGGAAGGACTCTCTTCGCGAAGTCGTTTGCCCGGCGAAAGAAGTCGAGCCCTGCAAGCATCGGCTCGCCGCCCTGAAACGCAATCGAGAACGAGTCAAAGGGAAGCGAAAGGTAGCTCTCAATCATTCGCTCCAGTACGGCGTCAGACATCTTCGCCGGACCGTTTGGATAGAGCGACGCCTTGCCCAAGTAGAAGCAGTAGTCGCACGCGAGGTTGCACCTTGCGCCGACCGGCTTCACGAGAAGGGAGAAGGGCGTCATTTGCGAAGTCGTTCCTCAAGTATGCGTTCCATTTCGCGTAGCCGGTCCTGCTGCTCCGCGAGCCCAGAGAGGTCGTTATTCTGGAAGGGGTCTTCCACTACGTTGTAGAGCCGCACTTTTGCTTCGCCCTCGCGTATTCTCGTTCGCAGCGCCACATAGTCGCCGACTCTCAGCATCTGCTGGAGTCCGCGCACAGGTGCCTTCCTTGACTTGAACTCACGAAACGCCTCGGTTCCGCCGTCCCATGGAAACTCATACTGCGAATAGACGAGCGAGGGCTTGAAGATGTCTGCGTTCCTTGACTTGTCCCAGCGCAAGAAGAGCGAAACGCCCTCTGACTCCTGCGGCGCAATTGTGCCTGCGACATCCGCGAGCGTCGCCATCCAGTCGTGGAACTGCGAGGGCGAGTCGTCTTTCCAGCCGCCCGATATGCGCGCCGGACAGCGGACGAAAGTGGGTACCCGCATCCCGCCCTCGAAGACGTCGCGCTTGAATCCGTCGAACGGTCCGTTCGAACCAAAGAAGCGCGGGTCCGCGCCATATTCGTCGGCAGGTCCGTTGTCCGATGTAAAGACGATCATCGTGTCGTCGTCGAGCCCGAGGCGCTTAAGTTCGCCCATGAAGTCGGCGAGCGCATTGTCGAGGCGCGTTATCGCAGTCGCATAGCGCGCGGCGTTTTCGGGGAGGTCGCGGTAGGCGGGGTCGATCCACGTGTTGCGCTTTGCGAGCGGCTCTGGTTCAAGCGGCCACTTTACGCCCTCGGTGGGATATGGCCGTCCTGGGATGTGGAGCGGATGCTTTGTCGCAAGCGTGTCGTCGCTCTGCCCAGAGCCGTGGATCGTGTTCATGGCGAGGTAGAGGAAGAACGGAGTGTCGTTGTTCTCGGCTGCGTGGCGGGCGACGAGCTGCTTTGCCTTTGCGACGAAGAGGTCTGTCGAGTAGATGCCTTTAGCGGAGTCGGTTGCGTTCGTGCGGTTCTCCGTTATTCCCATGAACGCCTTGCGTATGTGCCCCTCGTAGTGGTAATACGTATGCCCCGCCATGTGGTCGAGGAAACCGTAAAAATAGTCGAAGCCGCGGTCGAGCGGATGCGAGGAGACGGGTTCTCCCGATTCGCCTCCGCCGGCGACGCCCCACTTGCCGACGGCCCATGTCGCGTAGCCAGCGCCGTGAAGAACGGAGGCAAGCGTATTCGTCTCGGAGAACGCTCTGTCGAAGCAGTTGTCGCGAAGGGAGCAGCATCCTTGAACGCGACCAGTGATAAGCGACGCGCGGCTTGGCGCAGAGACTGGTGCGGCCGCGTAGTGCGCCGTCAGAACTACTCCCTCGCTTGCGAGACGGTCGAGGCACGGAGTGCGAAGCCGTGCGAGGACATTCGTTCGCTCATTGCAAGTGAAGCCGACGTCGCCAAAGCCGAGGTCGTCGGTCAGGATAAACACGATGTTCGGCTTCGTGCGTCCAAGTGCGGCGATTGGTGCTACAACGACAACCGCTACGAATACAAGAATGCCAAGCCACTTTTTCAATTCTCTATTTCCTTTTTACAATGAGTTTTCAAGATGCTCTGCGCCTCTGCGTTAAAGATTGATTATTGCAAGAATGGATTTGATGCGAGTTCGCGGGCGATTGTCGTCTCGATTCCGTGACCGGGAACAACTACCGTGTCTTTAGGCAGGGCTTTCAGCTTTTCGAGCGACGCTTGAAGCGTCGCCATGTCGCCGCCTGGGAAGTCGGTGCGCCCGACGGAACAGCAGAAGAGCGTGTCGCCGGAGAAGAGAGTAGCTGGCTTGCCGTCGCCCGTCTTGAAGAGATAGCAGACGCCTCCTGGCGTATGGCCGGGAGTGTCTATCACCTCGACTGTCGCCGTCCAGCCAATGCTTGCAAGGAACGGCCCCAAGTCTTTCGCGGATCTGACATTCTTCAGCCCCGTCACAAGCGGGTAGTCGGGCGGGAACTGGTTGAAGGGGTGGGAGACGATCTTCGCGTCTGCGTCGCTGATGAAGACGGGGAGATCGGGATATGCCCGCTGGAGTTCCGGAATCGCGCTGATGTGGTCGAAGTGCGCGTGGGTGAGAAGAACTGCCGCGAGGCCAAGCCCCTGTTTCTTTAGCTCCGCGCGTATGCGCGTCGCCTCTGCGCCGGGATCGACGACAATCGCCTTGCCGTTTTCGCTTAAGATGGAGCAGTTTACTTCGAATGTTCCTACTTCGAATGTTGTGCGGTTCATGGCGTCTTCTCCTTTTTTGCGATGCTTGCGACTGCCTTTCGCGCGGTGGCAAAGGCGAGAGTCAAGTTATAGCCGCCGGTTGGGCCGTCGATGTCGAGGACTTCTCCGGCGAAGTAGAGCCCGGGCACGAGTTTCGACTGCATTGTGTGCGGGTCGATCTCTCGCGTGTCAACGCCGCCGAGCGTCACGATGGCTTCTTTAAGCGGTCGCGGGTTGATTTTATCCAAGCGCATCGTCATTCCGCCGAACGATGCTTCGACCGCGATTCCCGTTGCCCGATTCCCGTCTCCCGTTACCCGTTCCCTCTCATAGTGCTCGATAAAGCGCTGTGCGTTGTAGACTGCCGCGCCGGAGAGCCCGAATGACTCACAGTCGATTTCGCCGCGATACTCGAATATCGTCTTGCCAGATGCGTCGAGCACCTTTGTCGCGCCGTCCTCGAAGCGGCGTCCGGCGAGGCGCGCCACCTTCGGATCGCGCGTCTCAAGCCCGATAAGTCCAGGGCGATAAGGAACAAGTTTGTGTCCGAGCGCCTGCGCGAAACGCTGCCCATCGCCGACCGAGCCGGTCTTCGGGTAGCTCACGCCGCCTGTCGCGACAAGTACGTTCTCGGCCCAGAGCGTGAAGTTCTTCGTCGCGACGAGGAAGCCGTTCTTGAGCGGCTTGACCGCCGTGACCGCGCAGTTCGAGATGATCGGCACTTCCCCGTCGCGTAGCAGGTCGCCGAACGCGTGGACGATCGTCGCCGCCTTTTCGTCTGCGGGGAAGAACCGCCCGTCGGTCATGCGCTTTGTCCTGACGCCAAGCGACTGGAACCCGCGGACGATCTGCCGAGGGGGGCACTCGCGCACCGCCTCTGCGACAAACTCGGCGCACGACCTCTCGCCCAGGTCGCGGAGAAACTCGTCGGGCGAGATGTCCTTTGCGAAGTTGCAGCGGCCGTTCGCCGTCATCAGCACCTTCGAGCCGAGGCGCGCCTTGCGTTCGAGGATCAGGCAGGGAATGTGCCGCTCGGCGGCGACGGCGGCGGCGAACATCCCCGCCGCGCCACCTCCTACGATGGCGAGCTTTACCGGTCTGTGCGCAAGTGGTGCGTGAGTTGTCATTGCAGTTTTACTACGAACGGCATGCTTTCGCTCGTCGTGAACGAGATTGGTTCAGATGGCGCGGACACGTTCCCGTCCGCGTCGAACGCCGTGACTTTCGCGACGTATTCCGTCCGATGGCCAAGCCCCCTGACGGAATACGTCGTGGAACCTGTCGCGAACGCGGTCTGGACGAGGTTTGTCTCGCAGACGGTCGTCGGGCCCGTGTTGACGAAGGCCATGTAGTCGATGAGGATGCGGCGGCCTGTTTTTGCGCCGTCTGACGGTTTCATCACTATCGCCTGGCATGTCCTTGGCTGGATCACAGGCACCGAAACCGGGGTCGGCGGAAACTCGCCGGAGAGGTCGATTTCATCTGTCTTGTTCGTGGTTCCGCCGTCATCGACCTGCGCCACCAGCAGTTTCCACCGGACCGTCGAGATGTCAGTTGCGTGTTTCTTTGCCGAGACAAGCAGCGAAACACGTGCGGCCTCATCAAGCGTCTCGCGGATTGAGGGAAAATCGTATCGAAGGTAGCCTTGGCAATCTCCGCTGGAAATCTGCACGATGCCCGTTGAATTGGACGCTGCTCTGTAGACGTTGGTTCCGGAGAACGCAGGGTATTCATGCACCTGGAGGCTGCCTTTGTCGTAGCAGTCCCTAGGAGTCGCCGCAGCGTGCGCAAACGCCATGAAGTCATATTCGTCAAGCGTTGTGCCGCATACTTCTTTTCGCACGACCTGCGACACGTCGATCCTATTCGACACGGCGTTTCCGGGATTCGTCCAGGAAAGGTCGCTGCATGTTCCCCTGGTGCCGTCTGCCCGCACGCCTGCCGGCGTAGCGACGACTGGCACCCCTGAGATGGCCGCTGAATAAACATGCCAGTTGCCAGTTGACTCCTGCCCCGCAAGGACCATAGTGAACGACCTGACGGCGCTGGTGGCGGGAAAGTGGAAATGCTGCGTCTCGATCTTGTCGCCCTGCGCAACGCGGCTTGCCTGACGGCTGTCGCCTGTTCCCGCCCTTACGTATAGCCATCGCGTTGGGTTCGTGCTGGAACATTTGAGCCGCAGTACGACTGATGTGATATTGAAAAGATGCTCCGGTGAGCTGACGAATGAACCCATGGACTTGAAGTATACGTGTTCGCCGCCTTCTTGCGACAGAAGGATTTTCTCCGAGTATGTCCATCGCGCCGAGCCCGTGGCGTTCGTAAGCGCCGAATCAAACGTGACGCTTGTTGAGTCGGCAAGAAGAAATGCCGGAGCGAGAAGCGTGACGACTGCTGGGCAGAGAATCAGGATGGCTTTTCGGTTCTTCGGCATAAACACGCACTATTATACCAAACTTTCGAAGCCGACGGCATTCGGATTTTTGTCTTGGTGCGTTCACTCTGGCAAAGCACCTGCTGCTTGCTGCGGAATGGGTAATATGGTACAATTACCATATGAAGTCCATTAAGTGGAAAAGGTCCGGCTTCCCGGCATGTGCAAACTCGTA
>CADCAK010000052.1 GCA_902799385.1 uncultured bacterium
GTCAACGTCCAGATGATGGCGTTCGGCAACCTCAACAACCAGTCCGGCACGGGCGTCGCGTTCACGCGCGACCCGGCGAGCGGCGAGAAGAAGCTCATGGGCGAGTTCCTCATGAACGCCCAGGGCGAGGACGTCGTCGCTGGCGTCAGGACCCCGATGCCCATCGCGAAGATGGCCGAGGTCATGCCCGAGGCGTTCAAGCAGTTCCAGAAGATCTGCGCGACGCTCGAAAAGCACTACCGCGACATGCAGGACATGGAGTTCACGATCGAGAACAAGAAGCTCTACATGCTCCAGACCCGCAACGGCAAGCGCACGGCCCGCGCCGCTCTCAAGATCGCGTGCGATCTCGTCGACGAGGGAATGCGCACCGAGGAAGAGGCCGTTCTCATGATCGACCCCCGCAACCTCGACACGCTCCTGCACCCGCAGTTCGACGCCGTCGCGCTCAAGCGCGCGCAGCCTTCGGGCCGTGGTCTTCCCGCCTCGCCGGGCGCTGCGTGCGGCCGCATCGTCTTCACGGCTGCCGACGCGAAGGATTGGAAGGAGCGCGGCGAGAAGGTCGTTCTCGTTCGCCTCGAGACCTCTCCAGAGGACATCGAGGGCATGAAGGCCGCAGAGGGCATCCTCACGGTCCGCGGCGGCATGACCTCCCACGCGGCGGTTGTCGCGCGCGGCATGGGCGAGTGCTGCGTCTCCGGCTGCCAGGAGATTGTCATGGACGAGGAGAAGAAGCGCTTCACCCTCGGCGGCAAGGTCTTCAAGGAGGGCGACTGGCTCTCCATCGACGGCTCGACCGGCAACATCTACGACGGCGTTATCCCGACCGTCGACGCCAAGATCGCGGGCGAGTTTGGCCGCATCATGATGTGGGCCGACAAGTTCCGCAAGCTGAAAGTCCGCACGAACTCCGATACGCCCCGTGACGCCAAGAAGGCTCGCGAGCTCGGCGCCGAGGGCATTGGCCTGTGCCGCACGGAGCACATGTTCTTCTCGCAGAGCCGCATCACGCCGTTCCGCGAGATGATCTGCGCCGACACGGTCGAGGAGCGCGAGATTGCGCTCAACAAGATCCTTCCGTTCCAGCAGGACGACTTCGAGCAGCTCTTCGAGGCGCTTGACGGCCAGCCCGTCACGATCCGCTTCCTCGACCCGCCGCTCCACGAGTTCGTGCCGCACACTGAGGACGAGATCGCGCTTCTCGCGAAGACCACGCACAAGCCGATCAGCCGCATCAAGGAGATCATCGACTCGCTCCACGAGTTCAACCCGATGATGGGACATCGCGGCTGCCGTCTCTGCGTCACGTACCCCGAGATCGCCGTCATGCAGACGAAGGCCGTCATCCGCGCGGCCATCAACGTCCAGAGGCGCCACAAGGGCTGGAACGTGAAGCCGGAGATCATGATCCCGCTCACGGGCGACGTCAAGGAGTTCAAGTTCGTTAAGGACATCGTCGTCCACGTCGCGAACGAGGAAATCCAGTCTGCCGAGATCAAGCTCAACTACGAGGTCGGCACGATGATCGAAGTGCCGCGCGCGGCGCTCATCGCGGGCGACCTCGCCGAGGAGGCGGAGTTCTTCTGCTTCGGCACGAACGACCTTACGCAGATGACGCTCGGCTTCTCGCGCGACGACGCGGGCAAGTTCCTCGGCTCGTACTACGACCACAAGATCTACGAGAACGATCCGTTCGCCCGCCTCGACCAGGTTGGCGTCGGCAAGCTCATGCAGATGGCGGTTACCGAGGGCAAGAAGACTCGTCCGAGGATCCACTGCGGCATCTGCGGCGAGCATGGCGGCGATCCGTCGTCCGTCGAGTTCTGCCACAAGATCGGGCTCAACTACGTCAGCTGCTCGCCGTTCCGCGTGCCGATTGCGCGCCTCGCGGCGGCCCAGGCGGCGCTCAGAGGCTAAGCGGCGGCTTGTCACAGGGAACGCTCCGGAAGCTTGCAATGGAATTCGAGAACACGATAGGGCTTGAGACGCATGTCCAGCTGAAGACGCGGACGAAGATGTTCTGCGGCTGCCGCCTGAAGACTGGCTGCGAGCCAAACACGAACGTGTGCCCGGTGTGCCTCGGCTACCCCGGGGCGCTTCCCGTGATGAACAAGGAGGCGGTGAAGCTCACCGTCATGTCGGGGCTGATGCTCGGTTGCGAGGTCAACCGCCACGCGACCTTCGACCGCAAGAACTACTTCTACCCCGACATGGCGAAGGACTACCAGATCTCCGAGAACGGCAGTCCCCTCTGTATCGGCGGCGGCGTCGAGATAACGCGCGCCGACGGCACGAAGAAGTTCATCCGCATAAACCACATCCACCTCGAGGAAGACGCGGCGAAGATAAACCACTACGCCACGACTTCCGGGGTGGACTTCAACCGGGGCGGGACGCCCCTGATGGAGATTGTCTCCGAGCCCGACATGGAGTCGGCCGACGACGCGATCGCCTATCTGACGGCGCTGAAGGAGATGCTCGTCTACGCGGGGGTCAGTGACTGCAACCTCGAAGAGGGCAACATGCGCTCCGACGTCAACATCTCGATAAGGCCCGTCGGCGAGAAGAAGCTTGGCACGAAGGTCGAGATAAAGAACATGAACTCCTTCAGCGGCATACACGCCGCGCTCGTCTACGAGGCGAGGCGCCAGAGGGAGTGCATGGCCCACTCGATCCCGATTGTGCAGGAGACGCGCAGGTGGGACCCCGAGGCGATGGAGACGGCCTCGATGCGCTCCAAGGAAAACGCGCACGACTACCGCTATTTCCCCGAGCCCGACCTCGTACCCGTCGAACTCGACGAGGCGACGATTGAGGAGTGGCGCAAGCTCCTCCCCGAAAAGCCCGAGCTTAGGCGTGCGCGCATGGTAGAGGAGTACGGCATCGCGGAATACGACGCCGAGGTCCTCTCTCAGCACAAGGAGAACGCCGACTGGTACGAATCCGCCGCGAAGGGGCTCGACAAGAAGGCGGCGAAGGCGCTTTGCAATCTTTTCATGGGCGACGTGATGGCCCTCATGAACGCGAGCGGGAAGTCGATCGGCGAGTGCGCGATGACGCCTGCCGCGCTCGCTTCGCTCGTGAAGCTGTCTGTCGCCGGGACGATCAACGGCCCGACGCTCAAGGAGCTGCTCCCCGAGATATTCGAGAAGGGCGGCGACCCCGAGGCGATCGTCAAGGAGCGCGGGCTTGGTGCTGTTAGCGACACCGCCGCGCTCGAGGCGTTCGTAGACCAAGCGATAGCCGCGAATCCGGGGCCCGTGCAGGACTTCAAGAACGGCAAGAAGGCGGCGGCGGGGTTCTTCGTCGGGCAGGTCATGAAGCTCTCGAAGGGCAAGGCCGACCCGAAGATCGTCGGCGGTCTCGTCGCGAAGAAGCTCGCGGCGCTTGCGCTTCCGTTCGTCGCCGCAATGCTCGTGCTACTTGCCGGATGCGTGTCGTTCACGCCTCAGCAGATGAGCATGTTCACCGACACCAACGGCAACATAGTGGTGGTGGAATACGGCAACTCCAAGAAGGAACATGTCTCGAAGTTCACCGCGCCAAGCGGCAAGGTGCTTGAGATGAAGTCGAAGCTTGGCGTCCGCGTGACGCTGCCGAACGGCGACGACTTCCTTGGGTGGGAATGCATGAACACGCTGCCCACCGGGACGATGTACCGCAGCGGCAACGAGAAGTGGATGTACCACGCAAACGGCATTTCGTGCCGGGTGTTCAGGAAGACAGTGAACCCGAGCACTGGGCAGGACGACTACCTGGAGATCTTCGAGGGGATAATCTGCGAAGGCCCGAATAAGGACGGGAAATAGCGGGGAGATGAATCCGCTCGACAACATTCGCGTCGTCCTCGTCGGCACGCTTTACACCGGCAACGTCGGCTCAAGCTGCCGCGCTATGGCGAACATGGGAATTCGCCACCTTCGCCTTGCGGCTCCTAACCTCCAGAATTCGTGGGAGGAGGGCGAGAGGATGGCCGTCCACGCGACCGGCATAATGAACGCGCGCGAGGAGTTCGCGACATTCGAGGAGGCGGTCGCCGACTGCGTCGCCGTCGTAGGCACGACGGCGCGCGAGGGGCTTTACCGCCAGCACGTAAAGGCGCCGCGCGACTGCGCGGCCGACATCCTCTCGATTGCCGAGACGGGGCCCGTCGCGGTCGTCTTCGGTCGCGAGGACAAGGGGCTTCTCAACGAAGAGGTCGCGCAGTGCACGCACCTTATCAGGATTCCCGTTGACGAGGGATATACCTCGATAAACCTCTCGCAGGCGGTGCTCATAACGTGCTACGAGCTTTTCACGGCGACCGGGCGGTACGTTCCGCCGCACGAAAAGGCGCCGCCGGCGCCACAGGCGCAGAAGATGCAGCTTATGAAGAACTGGTCGGCGATGCTTCAGGAGATTGGCTTCATGAAGCCCGAGCAGGCCGACCATTTCATGCAGGGCTTCCACCGTGTGTTTTCGCGCGGAGTGGTGACGAAAGACGACGCCGCTCTCCTGCTCGGCGTTGCCCGCCAGGCGATCTGGGCGAAGAATGGTGGAGGTGAGGGGAGTCGAACCCCTGTCCGAAACGGAATCAACCGAGCTTCTACGCGTGTATCCGGCCTTTGATCTCGGAAGGAGTACGCCGACAGGCGGGCTTATCTCCTTCCATCCGTTCGGTTCGGCACCCTGCGGCGAGCGAGCGGAGCCCCCCGCAGCGTGGCCTGCTAAATTATGCCTCGGCGCTCAGCAGACATCGGCGCTTCGACATCGCGGCCGTTATTTAGGCGGCGAGAGCGTAATTGTTGTTCGCAATTACTTTTTTCCCTCGTTTTTTACGTGGCCAACGAGGATCCACGACGCGCAACCCGACATCAACGCGTCCCGTCGAAACCGGATCACCCCCAGGAAAAAGAGGATTTGGAACTTGGCTCGGGCGGCTGGATTCGAACCAGCGACCAATTGATTAACAGTCAACTGCGCTACCACTGCGCC
Organism: uncultured bacterium; assembly: GCA_902799385.1. Lineage (GTDB taxonomy): Bacteria > Verrucomicrobiota > Kiritimatiellia > RFP12 > UBA1067 > UBA1067. The sequence goes on from CADCAK010000052.1 coordinate 4,975, forward strand.
ACGCCCGAATGGTCAAGTGGCGGGTATTATACCAAAACCGATGCCATGTGCGCAAGGGGGAGTTTCATTTTTTTGCTTCGCCTCTGATTCCAATAGCGAATGCAGCAGCTTGTACTTTGAACTCAGCACCGACAGCGGAAAGCCAAGCGGGCCATTTCGCCACATCAGGTACAAGCACGGCGTCAAGGTGCTATTCGATTAGCGAGCTTGCATTAGCAGGTTTTTGGAGGCGAGGAACAGATTGTTCTCGGCACTCTCGGCAATTTTTGGTAATATGTCTGGAAAAACCTTGAAAGTGGAAAAGCCAATGAGAACCTTGATAGCTACTGCGGTGCTGGCGATTGCCGCTGGATGCGCCGAAAAAGGCCCTGTCGCACAAGGCGGCGCGACGGCAGAGAGGACGCCGCAATTAGAAGAGACGATTCGCGGCATGATGGAAGAGAACATGACGGCTGGCATGTCCGTCGTCGTGGTCAAGGGCGACAAGGTGGTATACCAGCAGGCGTTCGGCTACCGCGACAAGGACACGCGCGAGCCGCTTGACATCGACGACGTCTTCCGCATCGCGTCGATCTCGAAGTCGTTTTCTGGAATGTCCGTCATGCAGCTCGTGGAAGCTGGCAAGATGTCGCTCGACGACGACGTGAACGACATTCTCGGCATGGACATCCGCAATCCGCGCTACCCCGACAAGCCTGTCACGATCAGGATGCTTCTCTCGCACACCTCCGGCATGAACGACGGCGGCGGCTACCACGACCTGTCGTACGTGGACAAGACAAAGACCGACATCAACCTCATCCGCGAGAAGGCATGGCTCGACTATCCCCCCGGCAAGGGATACAAATACTGCAACCGCGCCCTCAACATCATGGGGCTCGTCATCGAGAAGGTCTCGGGCGAGAGGTTCGACGAATACGTCCTCAACCACATCCTGAAGCCCATCGGCGCGGACAACTCGGGCTTCAACCTCGACAAGATCGACGAGTCAACCATAACGAAGCTGTACCTCTACAGCAAGAAGCGCGACCAGCTTGTACCTGGCGGCGGATACAAGCGCGTCAACGAGCGGAAGGTCGCGGACGGGACGTACGAGATCGGCAAGGACGGCTTCTACTGGTCACCGACGGGCGGCATGAAGATGTCCGCGCCGAATCTCGCGAAATGGATGATGACGCTCAAGAACGGCGGCGTGGCGCCGAACGGCAACCGCATCATATCCGAGAAGGGCTGCAAGACAATGCTCACGCCGGTTATCGACACAAGCGATCCCGGGACGCAATACTGTCTCACCATCCGCGTCGAGACGCGCCTTGTCGAGGGCAAGAAGCTTGTCGGGCACACCGGCAGCGCGTACGGGCTTTACAGCTGCATGTACTTCTGCCCCGACGAAGATTGGGGAATCGTCTGCATCTGTTCCAGCGCCAAGCCCGACAAGGTCAACGGAATGCACGGCATCCGCAAGTGCTTCCACGGCGTCTTCAACATTCTTTACGACACGTTCGTCAAGTCCGCCGACGGCGAGGGTAGGTAGCTGCGTAATCTTCACAGTCGCGCTACAATCCGTTTCTAAATTGGAAAGAAAAATCTTCAAAAACCTTGCATTTCGTGGGAAAAGCCTTCCTATCTATATGGCTCCGTGTTTGGCGGAGGAGGGTTTGTTTCGTTCATAAAATGTGATTGTGATTGCCAAAGTTCGTTCATAAAATGTGAGCAATGACCCTTGATTACGTTCATAAAATGTGATTGCATACGCTTTGACTGAAAAGAATGATGCGATACCTGAGGCAATTGGAGATTTGATATACAATAATGTTACGTGACCTTTGAGGCAGCGGTAGCGCTACCATCCGGCGAAAGGTCCGGGGACCATTGGGCGAAAGGTCCGGGGACCGTTGGGCGAAAGGTCTGGGGACCGTGGATAAGGGGCGGTGAAAAATATTTGAAAATACCAGTTGCATGCAGTGACTTGGAATTGGTATAATGTCGCCCGTACCCCAAGTTCTACTTTTCTGATGTCTGGTATCTATCGGGTGCTACATCGGAGGGCAGGATTTGCTAATATACATGGCCTAAGAAGCGCGAGCATGAAGAAGAGCATACACAGAGGCGCGAGCGTGAGGAAAGCTACGGAAGAGATAACTTGCAGAAATGCCTACGGGGGGGGGCAAAGGTTAAGTTATCTCTTCCTTGCCGCGTTTTGTGCATTTGAAATCTGCGGCGCATGCGCGGTAACTAATACTAACTTTTCTAATTCCTCTCGTCACAAGTTTGTGAAAGAGGGCAAGTCCAATGTCGTCTCATACTCGACGACATCAGGAAATGTCATGCCCAGAAAGGTGGGCGCATGAACGATTTTACTACTGCATATTACACAACGCACAACAAGGAGAAATCCATGAAAACACCAACAAAACGGGCGACGCGCCGTCTTGCTGCGTCACTTGCAATCGCCGCCGCCGTCGCGACTACTGTGACCCTCACCGCCAATGCCGACCAGTACTGGGTCGGCGGAACGAGCGGCCTTTGGGGCGGTGACAACTGGGCAACCGAGGCTGGAGGCACGGGCGGCGCGTGGACTAGCGGCAACACGGGATGGTTTACGACTTCGCCTTCGACCATCGACCTAGCCGGTTCGTCGCAATCTGTCACGCGGTTCAAGACGTCCGGCTTCTCCGCCGCGAATCGCTGCGTGGTGAACATCACCAACTCGAGCGAGACGGCTTCCACGTTGACATTCTCCGGATTGAACCGTGATAACGACTATGATCTAGCGTTCACAGACCTGATCATCAGGAACGTCGCGGTGAGCGATTCCTCCACTTGGGGCTTTGAGATATTCAACGGAACGCATGTGTACTTCGGCAGCGGCTCGTCATACACCAAGCCGGCGGCCAACAAGAACGGCAGTTTGTACGTTGGCATGTTCTCCGCCACTTCCAACACCATCACGGTGGCGGAGAAAGCGACGATGAATGTCAACGGCGATGCGTATATTGGATGTTCACGGAATGATACTCAGGTGGCATGTATAGGCGTTGTCCACGTCGCGGACGGGACGCTGAACGTTCCGGGTGTTCTCTACATGGCGCGTTCGACTTCAAACAACAAAACGAAAAACGCCGGTACGGGCGCGCTCGTCGTGGATGACGGCGGCACGGTGAACATCACGGGGAACATCGAAATCGGCTCGGTTTACCAGAAAAGCCACACCCATAACAGCAAGGCGGACATCATCGTGAATCGCGGCGGCGTTCTGAACTGCGCGAAGTTTATCGCATGGGAATACGCCAATAAAGGGCGCAAGGTCTCAATCGACGGCGGAACGTTCAACTGCACCGGCAATTTCGAATCGGGGTACGAATCCTCCGGCCTCTACAAGAGCCGCAGCTTCACGGTGGAGGTGAAGAATGGCGGCGTTCTCGCGCTGGGCGGGAACTTCTTTCCCAACAGCTACAACGGCGCGACGGAGACGGTGACGTTCGACGGTGGAACATTCCGCGCGCTCGGCAACATCAGTACGATATCCAGCTCTGCTGGCAACGGAGACTATACCGACTTCAAAATCGGCGCGGGAGGCATGACGATAGACACGCAGGGCTACACCATGACATGGACAACCCGAATCGACGAATCGGAGGGCAAGGTGACAAAGAAGGGTTCCGGCAAGCTCAACTTGAACTGGACGACGTACAACTCCGGCGGAATCGATGTCGATGAGGGCACGCTGTCCTTCGGCGGTACCGATACAAGGTTGTACTACGGACCGTTGACGGTGAAGGGCGGGGCGACGCTTGAAAAGCAGACGGGAAACAATCCGTCTTCTCTCGCTTCATCGGTCACGTTCAAGGACGGTGCGAAGTTGAGCGTACCGTATTCCGGCGGCGCCGTCGGTGCGGTCGTGGCGAATGCGATTACGGTGGAGGGCACGCTCGCCGTGTCTTTCAGCGCAGTCCCTGCCGAAGGTGCGTATCCGCTCCTCACGATCACGGGCGAGGGGACGTTCGACGAGAGCGTGCTTTCCCGCATCAACAAGCCGGAGGGCGACGCGTACGCCGGTGCGCTGTTCGCGCTTTCGGCGGACGAGAAGTCCGTGATGCTCATCCTGAGCAGTGACCCCGTCTGGATTGGCGGCACGAGCGGAGACCTCGGCGATCCCACGAAGTGGTCCACAGGCGTGGTTCCCGGACCTAACACGAACGCAATCATCACGGCCGGCGCGGCGGCGACGCTCACGAACAGCGCGGCGTTCAAGGCGACGACCATCACGTTCCCTGCAGGGTGCCCGAAGGTGACGATCGAAGGCGAGCCGCTGACGGACATCGAGGCGATAAACAACCTTTCCTCCGCAAATCACGAGTTCAAGGTTCCTGTGTCGGGCGAGGCGGTCGTCATCAGCAACACGACGACGTACTGCGTATTCACCGGTGGCTTGACGGTGGACAGCGTGACGTTCGGCGTGGCTGAAAACAACAAGGCATACATCTACGGCACCTGGCACATAAAGGGTGATTGGCATCCTGTCACCGGGAACAGCGTTCAGGACGGCGCGTCCGTGACGGTGGACGGGGCACTTCTCAATCCGAACAGTCTTGGCATCACCGCAGGATCCGTCGTGACTGCGGCGACGATGAGAGCGACGACTTCTCCGTATCCGGTCTACAACAACAGCGGGCGGCTTGTCGTGACGGGAATGGTCGATATTGCCAATACGTCGTCTGATTTCTCCTTTGCGCGGCAGGATGGCCAGGACGCGACAATCATCGCAGGCGGAATCGTGTTCAACACGAGCAAGTGGCCGTGGCTGAACGCAAAGACGCTGGTCGTCGGCGCGGACGGAATCAGCTTCGATTCGTCTCACAACAACAATCTGCGTTTCTCCAATAACGCAGGCGTAACGCTCTATGCCCGCGATGCGGTTACGACTCTGCATGCAGGCAGGGACGATCTGCAGGCCTATACAATCAACAACGACACCACGCTGACGATTTGCACCACGCAGTTCGATTCGTCGGAGCCGTCCACAATCACCATCGACGGCAAGATACTTGAAACATTCAACGTCACAGGACATTATTCCGGTGGAATGGCGGTGACGGGCAATGGAACTCTTGTGTTTAATTCCGAATCGACGTTCACCGGCGGCCTCATGGTCGGCGATACTGCGACGGTCCAGGTGAACGCGGGTTGTACTCCCGGCACGGGCGCGATTACGCTCGGCGCGGGAACGAAGCTTGCGCTGACCGCCACAAGCAAGGAATTCTCGCTCGCCAACACGCTTAAATTGCCGACGACTGGCACCGCGACCATCCGAATCGACGGCACGCGCCTGAAATCCGGCGATCATGAAATCGCCACCGTTGCATCGGGCACCAACGTGACTATTGATCAGGACAGCGAGGCCCTCGCCGGACGCAAGGCATCGCTTGATGTCAAGAACGATAAGCTCGTCCTCTCAATCGTCTCTCCCGGCACGATATTGCTTATCATGTAACGCGTAAGCATACGCTCATTTTGCGGGGGCTTCTCCTGAGTTTCTCGGGGGGAGCCCTTGGACTTTTTTGAAAACTCCTTGGACTTGCGGAAAAAACCCCTGGATGAGCAGTTGAAACCCCCTGGACTTTGGGGTAAAAGACATAGTAGTCTTTGGTGTAAAGATATAGAGGTCTTTGAGTTAAAGAGGTCTATACCTTTACCCCCAAAGGTATATACCTCTTTGACCGAAAGAGGTCTATACCTTTACCCCCCAAGACCTATA
>CADCAK010000053.1 GCA_902799385.1 uncultured bacterium
GGGAAAAGCGCGCGGAACGTATCCCAGAATCCCGTCCCGACATAGAACGGTCCCTCGAAGACGCCGCCGGGCGTGGGGCTCCGGTGCACCGCCTTCTTCGTTCTCGCATCAATGTCGTAGTACGCGCGCGGGAAAAGCGACGCGCGGTAGAGCGCCGTGTAGAACATGCGCTTTCGGTCGATGTCGGGCGTCTCGGCCTTGAAGCGTCCGAGGACGCTGTTCCAGACCTTTGCGGACTCCGCGCGCACGGCGTCAAAGCTCCTGCCCGAGACCTCGGCCAGATTGGCGACGGCATATTCGCGGTCGACAAAGCTGGATGCCATCCGCGCCGTAAGCACGTCGCCGCGCCTCGCGGGGGCGAAACGGACGCAGCACCATGAGCCGCCGCCTTCGACGGACACGATCTCGCGGTCGAATTCGACGACGAACCGATTGCCGAAATCGTCTGCCACAGGCGTCGCGCGGCGTGCCGAAACACCATAGACCCGCCGCTTCTCTCGGTCGACCTCAACCTTTCCGTCATCGCCCATTGCATCCACGACGAAGCCGGGCTTCTCGGCATCGCCGTATGTGATGCGCATGACGCAAGACCTCTTGGCTGCCGTCAGCTCAAATCCGATGTCGCTGTCACCGAGGTAGACGCGGTAGTAATCTGGACGAATCGTCTCCGACTTGTGGCTGAAATGGCTGCGGCGGCTTTCCATCTTCTCGTCAACCGGGCCCGAAACGGGGACTACCGTGACCTGACCGAAGTCATTCATCCACGGACTCGGCTGGTGCGTGAGGCGCATGCCGTAGAACTGCGTGCCCGTGTAGTCGTAAAACCACCCTTCGCTGTGTCCGGGCTTGGTGACAGGCGCCCACATGGGACCGCCCCACGGACGGCAGATGGCGGGATACACGTTGCCCGCCGACAACGCGAACGAATTGATCGTACCCGTCGTCGCACGAACATAATCGAGAGGCTGCGAGTCGGCATGCGCTTCTGCGGCAAGGGCAATCGCACCTGCCGCCGCGACCACGGCTATTTTCATTTTGTCTTGCTTCTTTCTTTTGGACGCCGCGCATCGTGTCTGCGACGCGGCGGCGTGGACTGGGTTGTGCTCCGGATGGTCGAGGCGCGCTCGACCAAGGTCGCGTTCATGTATATCGTGGAAGGAGGGAGGGACGGATCGGCCATTCGGCGCGAGAGGGCTGCAAAGAGCGTCTGCGCGAGGCTCGCACAGGGCTGGCGTATGGTCGTGAGCGGAGGATTCTGAAGGGACGCGAGAGGTATGTCGTCAAAGCCCGCTACCATCAAGTCTTCCGGCACCCGCATGCCCAGCTTCTCCAGCGCGGCCATGAGCCTTATGGCGAGAAAGTCGTTTCCGCATATTATCGCGTCGGGGCGGTTACGCTTGCCGAGGATTCTGCTGAGCGCGGCCGTATCCTCCGGCATCGAGTAGATAGCGAAGTCGTGCGCCGCGCATCCTGACATCGAAACGGCGTACTTCACGCCCTCCATACGGCCGAGGACGCTCAAGGACCAGTTGTCCTCCATCATGAAGGCGATCCGTTTCGCCCCGCTGCGGACGAGGCACTGCCCGATAAGCCGCCCGGCGTCGAAATTGTCTATGCCGACCAGGTCGTATTCGCTCCTCTCCGGCGTGGGCACTATGTCGTAGTCGAAAAGCGCAACAGGGATGCCCGCCTTGTCGAACAGCGAAAGGACCGAGCGGTTCACAGCAGGGCTGTCGCCCGGGAAGTCTATCGGCTGGTAGATGACTCCGGAAACGCCTTTGTCGACCAGGTTCCGCGCGATGCGAAGGAGTTTCTCCTGCCAGTTCACCGCGCCGTCGGGCAGAACTTCGACCATCTCCACGCCGTATCCGTTTCTCCCGGCTTCGCGCGCGAACTCCGCTATTATAGTCGGAAGGACGCCTCCCTCCCCTTCGCGAAAGGCGCCGGTTATCATTATCCCGATTTTCCCGCCCATCGTCCTCGCGCGGCGCGACACGTACATGCCCGAGCCCTGCCGCGCGAAGATGTAACCCTTGACCTTCAGCTCGTCGAGAATGGACCGTATGTGCGTGCGTGAAACGGAAAAGCGGCGCATGAGGGCCCTCTCGCTCGGAAGCTTCCCGTTTGCGTAGCGTTTTTCCAATATGTTCCTGCGCAGCTCCTCAAATATCGCGCTGCGCTTCGTTCCACTGTCGTGTTCGGCGAGATTCATTATATTCACTCCTGCGCTTTACAAAGTCACCTTATTTTGACTTTGAGGCCTTCATACCCCTCGCGCCACACGTTTCGCCGCTCCATGGCGCTCCATTCGCCGTCCTGCGAGAGAACGCGGGCGCAAAGCGTGGCAGCGACAAGCGGCGGACGCACTGGAGCCGAGTAGCGCACTGCGCCGCCAGACACCGTCCCGTCCTCCGACATGGGATCCGAACCGTCTAAAGTATACAAAATTTCGCCGTTCCCTGCAAGGGCAAACGTGCCGCCCGCCGAAACCGGGCATCCATCGGCGAGAGCCAGCCCGTCCGCACCGAGTACGACTGGCGGATCGACGCTTGGATACCAGCCCCTCGCCCTGTACTGCGCAAGCATGAAGGGCATGCGGTTTTCGATGAACTCACGGCACTCGCCGCACGCGGCGAGCCAGGTCTCGCGCGTCTGCCCCTTGCGCGCCCACCGCGCCGCCTCGGCCACGACGGCATCGTCGATTTCCGCCATGCGCGACGAAAACCGCGCCCACACGGCGTCGCACGTCAGCGCTCCGCCCTCCCGCAGACATTCCCTGTAGAACATGTCCGCGAACGCCATGCGGTAGCGGACGTTGCCGCAGAGTTTCATGTGGAGCTCCGACGGCGTGAAGTTGACGACGGACGCGAACGTCCGGTGTCGCTCGGAAGTCCCGTAGCCCGTAGGATCCTGGTCGTAGCGGCAGTATGCAGCGCGCTTGTCCGTCGAGTCGGCCGTTCCCATCGAGTGCTCGGCGTCGTGGCGGAGAAACACGAAGCCGTCGTGCCCCGCGCCGTCAACCCTGTCGCGCAGCGCATAGAGGTTGTTGGCGTGGTTTCCCCATACGGACGCCGGGGAGTCGGCGTCCACCGTATAGTGCGCCACAAGCATGTACGCCATGACGTTCACCGGATCGAGCAGCACGGGGTATGCGGGGTTGCGCGTGCCGTCGGGGTTCAGGCCCTGCGCCCTCATGTAGTTCGCGTCGTCGAAACCGAGATCGGCGAAGTCGCAGAGCGCGCGGTATGCGTCTATCGTGCCTTCGCTCGCGCCGAGAATGTAGTCCGACGTCTTTACGACATCCCAATCCTCCTTCTCCCCGCCCAGATAGGTGGAGGCGAAGTTCTCGTCGCCGCGTTCCTGAGTCTGGTAGAGACCCCAGTAGACGCCGTTTATGAAGAGGTGCAGGTAACGGCTTCTCGTATAGGCCACGCCGAGGTCGCGCTGCGTGTCGCGCGAGAACACCTCGTGCACGAACGTGTCTTTCATTGAGTCCTCGTTCGCCCACGAATAGTTCTGCGAAGTGCGCAGATCGACCTTGTCGAACTTCGACGCGCCTTCGTCGCCGAAAAGCGGATATTCGAGCTTTGAAAGTCCGTAGGAGCTGCGGAAAAAGAGCCGCAGCGAATGCTTGGCGTAGCTCTTCCCCCGGCTCGCCCCTCCGCGGATCCTCAGTCCCGCAGGGGCCGAGAAACCGTCGCCTCCCGAAGCCGGTGTGATCCATTCGACCATCGTCGCGCGCTCCCACTCGCGCCCGTCGCCTTGCGGGTTCACGTATATGCCAGTTTGGGAATCGAAAAGATTCGCCGGATCTATGACAATCGAAACGGTGTCGATTCCGTTCGTGAACGAGCGCACCAGCCTTTCGCCGTCTTTCCCGTTCACGACAGACTGGTCCATGCCGTAGCGGAACGCATGCCCGTTCACCTCGCCGTCCGCGGGGAACCCTTCGGGGACCGATGAATCCTGCGACAGCACGTCGTCGAGGAAGATGTACGTCGCCGCGTTGTCGCGCTGGAGTATGCTTTGTCCGTCGACCGCCGCTGCGCGCAGGCATGTCGTCGAGGAAACTGCGACCGGTCTTTCGTAGAGCGTGCTTGCCGATGTCGGCGACGTGCCGTCGAGCGTGTAGCGTATTTCCGCCTCGCCGTTGGCCGGACAAGAGATTTCGACTTCGAAGGAATCCGTCTTGTAGCCATGCGCGACGGAGAATTCGACCGGATCCGTCGGCGCCGTGTACTCATCCTCGGCGTTATCCGCGCCCGGAGTGGGGGCTTTGTAGTAGACTAGACCGCCAGACTGTCCAATCCCCTGAGAAAAGTCCTTTATCGCCTCGGTGAAGTCCACCCTGTGCACCAGTCCTCCCGCGGTGTCGGCGATGAACAACGGCTCTCCGGAAGAGGAAAGTCCGATGCGCACATACGCCTCGCTCTCATCGAACGATTCGTACGACTTGTCTGCCCAGACAATCTTGCAGCCTCCGGACGGAATGGTGCAGTCTCCTTCTATCTTCGTCCACTTCGAGATTTTCTTGTCGGGGCCGTCGAAAAGATACCAGCCTGCGAGGTCTACTTCGAACGGCGCCGAATTGCGTATTTCGATCCAGTCGAGCTCCTTGCCGCCCCGAGCGGTCGCGAGCGTGTCGCCGTTCGACGCCATTATCTCGTTTATGCGTATGACGTCCTTCGCCGCATAGACGCGCGGGAGCGAATCCTCCGGACAGACCGAATCCTCATAGCCCACCGCGTAGCCGGCGTATGGCGAGCCTATCAAATAGCCTGTCTCTGCGGCGAACTCCAGCGTCGCCACGCTTCCGGCGGGGGCAACGAACGCGCCGCTTGAGTCCTTTTCCAGCGCCGTGCCCGCGACGCTTGCGGAGACGAGCGCGGCACCCTCGACCGCAGGGCACGAAAACGCGACGGTCGCACCGTCGCTTTCGTAGTCTCCGGCAAGGGAATCGACGCTACTGACGCCGCCAAAGGCGAACGAGGCTACTTCCGCAGCGTCGCCGCCGAAAGCGAGCGGAATCCATTCCCGCGAGGACGCATCGACGAGGACAGTTTGGCCTATGCAATATCTCGCGACAAGCGAATCGCCGGAAAGCCTGAACGAAACCGAGATAGACACGGCATCCCCGCCGTCTGGAGCCGCCCCCGAAAGGCGCGCCCATGTGTTAGTGCCGTCTTCTTCGGCAAGACACCAGAAACTGCCGTCGAACGCTGCAAGTGAAACGCCGCCTTGCGGCTCCGGGAGATATTCTCCGCATTCCGTAGGAGCCGAGAAGCGGACCGTCGCGACACGGTCCGACGCCGGACGAGCTGCGACCAGCGAGTATTTGAGATTGTCCGCGTCCGACGATCCGGTCCATTCTCCGCATCCGGGGACGGACGCGTCGAACCACACGGCCGCGATTACCGCAAGAACCATCACCTGTCCCCTTTCCGCTCGCGGACTGGACTCATTTCAAACTCCAGCTTTCCGCCCTTTGCGACATCCTTGTGCCTCAAGACGAATCCCGCAAGCGGACGACCGTTTAGCCTGACGGACTTCACGTACTTGTTTTCGCGCGAGAGGTTCTTCGCCAAGACGGTGAACCGCTTCCCGTTCCCGACATCGAACGACACCTTCGGCAACTGCGGAGCGCCGAGCACGTATTCGCCGCTCGCGGGGTTCAGCGGATAGAATCCCGCCGCCGAAAGCAGGTACCATGCGCTCATCTGTCCGCAGTCCTCGTTGCCGCAAAGCCCGTCGGGGGCGGCCCTGTAGAACTTGTCGCAGATCTCGCGCACGAGCTCCTCCGTGCGCCAGCCCTTGCCGAAATACCTGAACAGATACGCCGTATGGTGTCCTGGCTCGTTGCCGTGGGCGTACTGTCCGATGAGTCCCGTCACGTCCGAAGTGAACCCCATGCCTTCCGCTTTTTCGGGCTGTGCGAAGAGCGCTTCGAGCTTCGAGGCGGCCTTCGCCTTGCCGCCCAGCGCGGCGGCGAGCCCTTCCGGATCGTGCAGCACGTGCCACGTCCACTGCCAGGAGTTGCCCTCCGTGAAGTCGTTCTCGCGGCTTGCGTCATGTCCGAGCGCGAACGGATTGAACGGCTCGCGCCAGTTGCCCGCCGAGTCGCGTCCGCGCGCGAATCCCGTCGAAGGGTCTATGACGTTTTTCCAGTATCCCGCCCTCTTCGCGAAGAACCTGGCGTCATCCGCGTGTCCGAGCGCCTTCGCCATCTTCGCAGCGCACCAGTCGTCGTATGCGCATTCCAGCAGGCGCGAGACGGATTCCGACCTTATCTTGTCGAATGGATAGTATCCGTATCTGTCGAGCACGTCCCAGTTCTCCTTCTGGCGGCGGGGGTGGTTCTCGCGCAGAGTGGCGCGTATGGCCCGGTAAACGCGTTCCGGATCGTTGCCGCCGAGAAGTCCCTTGAAATAGGCGTCGGCGAGCAGAGGAATCGAGTGCGTGCCGATCATGCACTGGTTGTCCTTGCCCCACAACGCCCAGATCGGCAGGAATCCGGCGATGCTCTGGTGCTCGACGCAGGACGCGACCATCGGCGCTATCTTCTCCGGCACGAGAATCGTGTACAGCGGATTGGCCGCGCGGAAGGTATCCCAGAACGAGAAAGTCGAGTAGTATTCGCCGCAGGGGGACTTCTTGACTATATCCTCGTCGCCGCGATACTCGCCGTCGACGTCGGCCATGTTCACGGGCTGCAGGAAAAGATGGTACAGCGCGGTGTAGAAAGTCTCGAGTTCCGCCGCGCCGCCTTTGGCGGTCATCTTCGAAAGCATCCCGTTCCACGCCGCCCTCGCGTCCGCCTTCGTCTTCGCGAAGTCCCAGCCGGGGATTTCCGCGTCGAGATTCCGGCGGGCCTTTCCGGGCGAGACAGAAGACAGGCCGATCTTCATGGTCAGCGTCTCGCCGCGCTTCATGTCGAACCGGAAATTGCGGCGTCCCGCGTCGCGTCTGCCGCCGGTGGCGGGCAGATCGGAAAAGCCGGACCAGTCCCTGTCGAATTCAAGCGAGAATGCGAAAGTCCTGTGCACCCATCCCCAGCGCCGCTTCTCGCCTTCGAATCTGCGTCTGCCGTCGTCGGAGATCTTGACGTCGTGCATCTGATCCCTGCCCGGATCGCCGATCGCCCACTGGTTGTCGAACATTATGTTCGCGCCGCCTCCGTCGAGAAAAGTGAAGCGGTATATCGCGCAGTGCGGACTTACGGAAACCTCCACTCGCGTCCTGGACCTGCCGAGGTCAACCGCGTAATAGCCGGGCTCCATCGTTTCCGAACCCTTGTCAAAATCGCTCGAAAAACCGTCTTCGCGCGATGGGCCGCAATACGGGAAGAACAGGAAATCGCCGAGGTCGGTGCATCCCGTGCCGCTGAGGTGCGTCTGCGAGAAGCCTTTGATTTCCTTCTCTTCGAAGCGGTATCCCGAGCAATGTCCCCACCCGTCGCAGCCGGTGTCGGGTCCGGCCTGGACCAATCCGAACGGATATGCCGCGCCCGGAAACGCATGCCCGTTCCCGCCCGTGCCGATTTCGGGTCGCACCCATGAGGACAAATCGTTCGGAGGCGGCTCTATCTCGCCGCGAGACACCATGTTCCAGACGAGTTCCCCGAACAACGTGTTGGCCCAGGCGAACCAGCTTCGCGAATACTTCGCCGGATCGTCCGCGTCCACGCCTTCGTGCATGAAGCCGGTTCCGGCGGTGCAGTTCGCGAGCGCCGAAAGGCACTCTTTCGCCTCTCCGGACGTCTGGGCGGTAAGCGCGCGCATTATGATCGACATCGGCCAGACGCGCCCCTTCTCCGTGTGGGGCGAGCCTATTCCCTTCAGCGCCTTGCCTTCGAACCAGAAGGGGTTGTCGCGGCTCAGGACGAAGCGCCTCGTGTTGAGATACACGGGATCGTCCTTGTCGACGCCGCACAGGTAGGGAAGCGAAAGAAGGGACGGTGCGTTGGCGTCGTCCATCAAAAGCGCCCCGCCGCGTCCGTCGACCTCGAACGCGTAGATCTCGCCGTACTTCTCCGTCTTGACCACGGCGTGGCTGCGCAGCGCCTCGCGGACTTCTCCGGCGAGGGCGCGGCACTCGTCCGCAAGGCGCTTCGCTCCGTTCGCGCTCTCGAGGACTTCCGCCGTCTTCTCAAGGACGTCTGCGGCGAAGAAATTCGACGGCACGAGGAACGGATACGTGCACGAATCGTCGGAAGGACGGAACGCGCTCGCTATCAGTCCGACGGGCTTTACTTCCGGGCCCCAGCCGGCGTTCGTCAAGGTGTCGGTCGCCTTCGCGTTTTCGCGTTCGAAGCGGTAGGACGTCCTCTGTCCGCCCTTCCGCTGTTGCTCGCGCATCGTCGCAAGGACTGTTCCGACGGCATCGAGCCATCTGTCGCCAAAGGGGGTTTTGTCGCCCGTAGCCTTCCAATAGCCATGCGCAAGGCGCAGCGGATAGCACAAGGAGTCGAGCTCGTACTTGCGCTCGTGCACCCCCGGCTTCATTTCGGTTTTGTCGCTCTTCCATTGGCTCTCTCGCTTTTCGTCGTCGTAGAAGGCGTTGGCGTAGGGGTCGTGCAAAAGGCAGTCGAACTGACGCACAAGCAGGTCGCGGACGAGATTCCGCACGGCAGGGTCGTCCTTCGCGAACCTGAGATACGGCCATACCTGCTGGCCCGAGTCCCTGAGCCACATGGCGTCTATATCGCCGGTGATGACGTAGCCTTTGCCCTTCACCGTCGTGTCAAGCGTGTTCGGGTAGCATGCCTCGAACATCTTCCTGATGCGCTGGTCGCCTATTTTCGCTGCGACTGCGGCAACCGCCCTGTCTACGGTTTCCGAGCGCAATGTGCGCTTTTCGGCCGCCGGACGCGAATACGGTCTGCAACCTGGCGGACATTCGGCCGCGACTGCGGCTTTCGCGAACAAGGCGACAACACCAGCCAAGACGACTCCTGTCTTCATCTTACCGTCTTTTCTGGCCAAATGCCGTTTCACCTTATTTTCAAGGAGAATCCGGGCCTGCGACCGTAGCACAGCCATCCGTCGAACGTCGTAAAGAAGTGATTGCCGTCGTCGTCTTTCTCCGTTTCGTCGACACCTTCGAAAGCGGCGGCCTTGGCGATTCTGACGAACTTCTTGCCTTCCGCGATTTCCGGAACCGTTATGGACGCGCCGGATTCGAGTGAAATGGAGCCGGCGAAC
>CADCAK010000054.1 GCA_902799385.1 uncultured bacterium
ACGGGCCTTGGCGGGGCGAGCGTCGGCCCCGCGCCGTTGGAGAAATACAGGTTCGACCCTTCCGCGCCGGTCGCATGGAGAATGGACATTTCGCCCGTGTCGCATTAAGCTTCTGCTGGCGAATGGCGCGACGATCCGCGTATGCCCGTGAACCGTCGCGAACAGTGCAACCTGCTAATGCAAGTTTTGCGGCGGGGTTCATATTGTTCTCCGCCTTGGCGGCATTTTTTTGGTAATATATTCGCGGAGCTTGGTAAGAAAATGAAAAAGACAAGATTCGGACTCCTTTCACGTGTTGCACTTGCCATAGTCCTCGGCATAGTCCTCGGATTATTCGCTCCTGCGCCATTTGTGCGCTGCGTTAACACCGTGACCGCACTCATAGGCCAGTTCATCAAGTTCTTGGTCCCGCTCATCATCGTTGGGCTTGTCGCGCCGGCGATAGCGGAGACTGGGCGCGGCGCCGGGAAGCTTCTTTTAGCGACAGTCGCCATTGCCTATGGCTCGACGCTGTTCGCAGGGTTCCTCGGCTACTTCGTCTCGACGGCCGCCTTCCCGTCGCTCGTCTCGACCGGGGCTGGTCAGGCAGTTGACGAGGCGGTGCGGGAGTTCCCGCCGTATGTGCAGCTGTCGATTCCTCCGCCCGCACGGGAGACGCGTTCCCTCTGCACGGGATGGGCGTTCTCCCTACACGGGGTGGGCGCTCTCCCTACACGGAGGGTTTGACCTTCCTACACGGAGGGTTTGACTTTCCTACACGAGATTTTGGTAGTTGGTGAACTGGTAGTTAATTCTCACGCCGACATCGACAACGCAACGGCATACCTTGAGATGGCGCGAAAAACCTGCCAATGCAGGTCTTTCGCGGCAGCGGGAAGATGAGGCGTCTGTTTGTGCTAGGCGTCTGTTTGTGCTATAATATCACCCGTTGTCCCCTGACTGTCAAAAGGTTTTTCCGCGGGTCCTCACAGGCTGAATGGCCTGGCTCGCGGGATTGGGCAGTAGAGGCGAAAGCAGGAGTCGGCAAATGAAAGACAAACTCAAGTTCACGCTGAAGGCATGGCCGGTGATTGCAGTAGCGGCAATCGGCTTGTCCTATATCACCTGGGGCGTCGCAAAGCTCTTCGGCATAGACCTCCCAGAGCAGCTTCAGGTCGAGGCTGTCCGCGGCCTGTTCACGCATGCGTTCGACTCGGCCCTGGCCTTCTCAATGCTATGCATAGGACTCCTGCAGGCGCTTGTAATCATGCCTGCCTTCGAGGAGTTCCTCTTCAGGTGGCTTCTCGTCATGATGCCGGCGAGACATTTCAGAATAGTCGCAAGGATGTCGGCTCTCCCGGCCATCGTATTCTCCTCGGCGCTGTTCTCGTTCATGCACTACATCGACTATGTCGCCCTCGCGCACGGGCATGGTTTCGCCCTGACCGGATGGAACGCGGGGTTCATCAGCATCTTCTTCATCGGCCTCGCCCAGTGCTGGCTGTACAGGAAGACCGACCGCATCTGGTGCCCGATGCTCAACCACGCTCTCTTCAATCTGACTACCATCGTCCTTATGCTCGTCATCGGATCCATGCCGTCAGCCGCGAACGCGGCGGACGCGAACGGCGTCAAGCTCAAGGTCACAGGCGTCGCCGTGGCAGACAAAACGGAAGAAGGCAAAAAGGGAGTTGGGGCCAAGATCCTGCCGCCCGAGACGCGTGTCGTCGTGGGGGAGGGCCAGGTCGCGCTCTTCCGCGTGGAGTACGAAATGCCCGAGGGCCTTTCCGGGGAATGAAGGTTTTTGGGGCCGGTCTTGTTCGGGCAAAGGCTCCAGTGGTGTCCTGGATCACAAGGTGCTGGGCTCCAGTGAGTTTCGGGAGAAGGCCGGCAAGTCGTATGTCCTGTGCATGTGTGAAGCCCACCCGCCCTGCCAATCGTGGAATGCGATGTTTATGCTCGGCAAGTGTCTGACTGCGGAGGGATATTTCGATCGAAGCGGAAAGTTCAAGTCTTTCAAGTCAAGTTCACACTTCACTTCAAGTCAAGTTCACACTTCACTTCAAGTCAAGTTCGCGTTTCACTTCAAGTCAAGTTCACACTTCACTTCAAGCGAAAAGAGCGCTTCTCTTAAAGTCAAACGCAGGCATCGCTTTCGGACATCCACGGCATCCGCAAGTGCTTCCACGGCGTCTTCAACATTCTTTACGATGCTCTCGTCAAGTCCGCCGACGGCGTGGGTAAGTAGCTCCGCAATTTCGATTTATGATAATTACCAAATCTATGTAAAATAATGAGATTTGGTAATTATCATTAATCTTTATGCATCATATTGACCAAATCAGCACAAGTATGGTATAATTTGGTCAAAATGATTAAGGGAAGGGCTGTCTTATGGTAGGCAGAAAAGAAGAAAAAGCGAGATTGCTGAAATATGCGGAGTCAGACGAATCAGAGTTTGTCGCTGTATATGGTCGGCGGCGCGTCGGCAAGACATATCTGATTAGGCAGACGTTTCGGGATAGATTTTCATTTCAGCATACTGGGGTTGCGCGTGGGCGGACGAAGGAGCAGCTACGGGCTTTTGGTGATTCGCTACGTGAATGGGGCTCTGATTTCAAGGATTCGCCCAAAGATTGGTTTGAGGCCTTTAATCTGCTGAAGACAGTGATAGCTCAGTCGGCTCTGAAAAGGAAAGTCGTCTTTCTAGACGAACTTTCGTACTTAGACACTAAGGGGTCGCGTTTCATTCCTGCGTTGGAGCATTTCTGGAATGGATGGGCTTCGGCGAGGGATGATGTCCTTTTGATAGTATGCGGCTCGGCGACATCCTGGATAATCAACAAAGTGATAAAGGACAAGGGTGGGCTTCATAATCGGGTCACCGGGCGCATATCCCTTCGTCCGTTTACGCTAAAGGAATGCGAGGATTATGTTGCATCGCGTGGGATTGTGATGACGCGATGCCAAATTGCGGAAATGTACATGGTGCTTGGTGGTATTCCCTTCTATTGGAAGCACCTTGAGCCAGATCTGAGCGCGGACCAGAATGTCGACGATCTTTTCTTCGCCAAGTCCAACAAGCTGGAGGGCGAGTTTGACGAATTGTATGCCTCGCTCTTTCGCAAGCCGGAACCATATCTGAATATCGTTATGGCGCTCGGGCGCCGCAAATCGGGGCTTTCACGTGATGAACTCGTGGCGCAGACGGGAATGGGTTCGTGCGGCAACCTGACGCGGCATTTGCGGGAACTTGAGGAGTGTGGATTCATTCGCAAGAGTCTTGCTTTCGGCAAGAAAGCCAAGGGGGCGCTGTATCAGCTGATAGACAATTTTACTTTGTTTCATCTGGCGTTCGTCGGAGAGAACAAGTCAAATGACCGCTGCTTCTGGAGCAGCTCGTCCGATTCCCAGTTCCGTGTTGTCTGGGAGGGTCTTGCATTTGAGCGGCTATGTCTTCAGCATGTGCGCGAAATGAAGATTGCGCTTGGCATCTCCGGGGTCGTCTCAAGCGATTGTTCATGGCAGATTGCAAGGACGGCAGAACATGATGGCGCTCAAGTTGATCTCCTTATAGACAGGAACGATGGTGTCATAAATCTTTGCGAGATGAAGTTCGCTTCGACAGAATACGAGATCAAAGACGATGAAGAACGCCACGCACGGGAGCGAAAAGAGCTGTTCAAGAATGCTACAGGGACAAGGAAGGCCGTGCATCTCACATACGTGACGACGTATGGATTAAAGCGCAACAAGCATTCTGGCGTCGTCCAGTCCGAAGTGACGCTAGACGATCTCTTTCGGGGATAGACCCACTGTGCGGACGCAGCTCGAGATTGGTCGTTTCGTGTAGACTACGTTTGCGTCTATGACATCGCTGAGTGAATCTGCATTAGCAGGTTTTTGCAGTAAAGGTAAGATTGTCCTCGGCGCTGTCGGCATTTTTTGGTAATATGTTCGAGGAACTCTTGAAAATGGAAAAGCAGATGAGAACATTGATAGCTGCCGCGGTGCTGGCGATGCTTGCGCTTGTCGCCGTTGCCACGCCGGACTTGAGCGTCAGCCAGCCAGTTCGCGCTTCCGACGGCTATGGCGACGTGGGACATGCGAATGCTCTTGGCGCCGAGGGCAAATGGGACGAGGGTCGGGCATTCGTGGCGAAACTGCGTGCGCTTCCACTGGACAAGAGGAACCTCGAAGAGCGGCAGTCTGTCGACATGGCTGAGTTTGCGCTTCTGCGATACAATCTTGATGCAAACAAGGAGCGGTGCATCGAGTGCCTAAAGGCCGTCTATGACGCTTGCTCGACGTCGTTCTGGGGCTGGCCTTCTGGATTTCCGACGACGGGGAGGAATGGCGTAAGGTTGGGGGAATGGGGAACGGGGAATGGAAGGTTGATTTGCGTAAGGATTCTCCGTCCGCGAAGTTCGTCAAGGTCGGCTTTGAGCCAGGCGGCAAGAAGAAGCCGCTGGCTCTCAAGAAGATTCTCGTCTACGGAAAAAAGTTGTATTGACCGCTCGACGCGGTTCTCAAGTCGTCTTCGCCTGTCGCTCGATGACTGGCCGTAGGCTGCGCAGTCATGTGCTGCGGACAATCAAGTCGGCATCGAGGAGGATGGCGCGTGGCGCGAGATTGGGGTTGCGGATGCGTTGAATGAGCGACGCGACCGATATTGCGGCGAGCGTTCCCACCGGTTGGCGCATGGTGGTGAGCGGCGGATTCATCAGCCGCGCTATCTCGCCGTCGTCGAAACCTGCGACGCGCACATCGCCCGGAATGGCGATACCAAGTCTTGAAAGCGTCTGCACGAGCCGTGCGGCCGTGGGGTCGTTGCGGCAGACGAATGCGTCGGGCGCTTTTTTGCCGTGCATGAGCCTCGCGAAGAAGGCCTTGTCGGTAGGGTCGTTTTCGATGACGTATTCGCTTTTCCACCTAAGTCCCGAGTCGATCGCCGCCTGCGCAACGCCCTGAATTCGCCCGCGTATGGCGTTGGCGTAGTCTGGGTGCGTGACGAAGCGGAGATCCCTTGCGCCGCCTTTGATGATGTGGCTGGCAATGCGGTAGCCGGCCTGCAAGTTGTCAATTCCCACCAGGTCGTAGTTGCTTCTTGCAGGGAAGGGCAGGTAGTCGCGGTCGAGCAGCACGACGGGTATCTCCCTTGCGGTGAGGACATCTATCACATTCTGCGTCGCGCCGTAGGAGTCGGGTATAAGGTCCACTGGTTCGAGAAGGACACCTGCGATACGGCGCTTCGCGTATGCCTTTGCGAGCGAGACGGCCCACTTGCCCCTGTCCGCAGTGGCCTCCGGCTCGGAGACGTCGCCCAGGAGCACGTCGTATCCCTGTGCGCGCGCATCCGCCGCGATGGCGTCGCACAGGCGCGTGAAGAAGTCTATCTTGCGGTAGTCGGGCGCGATGATGCCGATTGCGCCGGTCGCGTTCCGCGCGGCGAAGGTGAGATACGACCCCGAGCCGGAGCGTGATTCGAGAAGCCCTTCGCGCTTGAGTTCGCGGAGTGCGCGTTCAATTGTCGGACGGCTCGCCCCGAATCTGCGAACGAGAGACCCTTCGCTTGGAAAACGACCCTGAGACTCGTACTTCCCGGCGAGGATGTCGCGTTTGAGCTCTTCTGCTATCAAGATGTATTTTGCTTCTGGCCTGTCCATGCAGGCATTATAGCATATTGCAATTGCGCCGCAAACCTGCCAATGCAGGTTTTTCGTTCCGATGCATTGAAGTTGGGCCGGAATAATGCTAAAATTGCCACATCATGAAACACATAGCAGTTCTTGGATCGACCAACACCGACATGGTCATCACAGGGAAGAAGATTCCCGTGCCTGGCGAGACGGTATGCGGCGGCAGATTTCTCATGAATCCGGGCGGCAAGGGCGCGAACCAGGCCGTCGCAGTGGCGCGGCTCTCCGCGAAGAAGGGAGCGTGCGTCTTCATCGCCAAGGTCGGCGACGACCTCTTCGGGCGGGAGACGGCGGCGCGGCTCAAGCGCGACGGCATAGTGCCGCGCCTCGTCGTCGACAAGAAGGAGGCGTCCGGAACGGCGCTCATCCTCGTCGACTCCAAGGGCCAGAACGTCATATCCGTCGCGCTCGGCGCCAACGGGACGCTTTCGCCAAGGGACGTCGCTCCTTTCAAGAAGGACATAGAAGGCGCGGCGGCGCTCGTCATGCAGCTTGAGACTCCGCTTGATACTGTTGCATGGGCGGCGAAGGCGGCGCACGACGCCGGCGTTCCAGTCATCCTCAACCCGGCCCCCGCGCAGAAGCTCCCAAAGTCGCTCTACCCGCTCGTCGACTGGATCACCCCGAACGAGACGGAGGCTGAGTTGCTGACGGGCGTTAAGGTCGTCGATGCCGCGAGCGCGGCAAAGGCGACGGGCGTCCTCAAGAAGCGCGGCGTCGGGCACGTCGTAATCACGATGGGCTCGAAAGGCGCGTATTGTGGCGACTGCGGAAAGGTCTATCCGTGCCGCAAGGTGAAGGCGGTTGACTGCGTCGCTGCGGGCGACACGTTCAACGGCGCGTTCGCCGTCGCCCTTGCCGAGGGCAAGACCTGCGCCGACGCCATCGCGTTCGCGCAGAAGGCGTCGGCCATTTCCGTAACGCGTCCCGGCGCACAGTCCTCGGTTCCGTTCCGTCGCGAAATCGTCTGACAACCACCCAACCACCTAACCACCTAACTACTTAACCACCTAACCACCTAACTACCTAACTACTTAACTACCTAACTAACCATGTACTACTGCAGCAACTACATAACAGCCGTCCTTCTCTGCGTCGTAACCATGTTCTGCTGGGGCAGCTGGGGCAACACCCAGAAGCTCGCGGGCAAGACCTGGCGCTTCGAGCTGTTCTACTGGGACTACGTCCTCGGCCTCGTTCTCTTCGCCATCCTTGCCGGCTTTACGGCAGGTTCGCTCGGCGGCGGGCCCTGGAGTTTCGTGGAGAACGTGAAGTCCAGCTCCGCGTCCCAATGGATATGGCCGTTCCTCGGCGGCATCGTGTTCAACGCCTCGAACATTCTGCTGTCGGCGGCGATAGCGGTCGCCGGGATGTCGGTGGCGTTTCCCGTGGGCGTCGGGCTTGCGCTCGTCGGCGGCACGGTCGCCAACTGGTTCGTGGACGGGAAGGGCAACCCGTGGCTCATCTGGACGGGACTCGCGATCATCGTCGCGTCGATCGTCTGCAACGCGCTCGCGTTCAAGTCGAAGCAGAGCGCGGCGGGCGGCGCGGCGGATGCCTCCACCGTCAAGAAGGGCCTTGTTCTCGCAATCTGCGCAGGTCTTCTCATGAGCTGGTTCTCGCCGCTCGTCAACCGCGTGGTTGACATGGGCTTTGCGAACCCCGCGCCGGGGAACGGCATGATGACGCCATATACGGCGTTCTTCGTGTTCACGCTCGGCGTCCTCGCGTCCAACTTCGTTTTCAACACAATCATGATGAAGAAGCCCGTCTCTGGCGAGCCCGTGAATGGCGCGGAGTGGTTCAAGGGCAGCCCCTTCGTCCATCTCGTCGGCATCCTCGGCGGGTGCATCTGGGCGACTGGTACGCTCCTTTCGTTCGTGACTGCCGGTACTGCGGGCGCGGCTATCGCGTATGCGCTCGGACAGGGCGCGACGCTCGTCTCGGCTCTCTGGGGCATCCTCGTTTGGCGCGAGTTCAAGGGTGCGCCTAAGAAGGCGGGTGTCCTCAACTTTGCGATGATCGTCCTCTTCCTCGCCGGCATCGCGCTCATCATAGCGGCCGGACAGTAAGCGGTCAATATTTGCCACAAAGCACACAAAGTGCACAAAAATTCTTTGTGGGCTTTGTGTTCTTTGTGGCTAAAAATCAGAAAGGCAGTCCATAATGGAAACATGTTCTAAGGGCATTAATCGCCATTTGTCGCTTGTCGGCTCTCTGCTCGTTCTCGCCTTTGCGTGCTCAGCGCATGCCGCGTCGGCGCAGGACGGCACGCATACCGTTCCCCATTCCCCATTCCCCATTCCCCGAATCATCTTCGACACGGACATGATCACCGACTTCGACGACGTTGGCGCCCTTGCGTGTCTTCACGCGCTTGCGGACGCGGGTGAGTGCGAGATCCTCGCGACGATAAGCTCGACTCGCGGCAACGCCTCCGTCGGCGCGGTCGAAGTGATAAACCACTACTACGGGCGGGGCGACCTTCCCGTCGGTGCGCCGAAGGGGATAGGCGTCATAGGCTCCCACCCTGGCGCGAAGACGAAAGTCGATCCATCCTCTCCCCTTGGCGAAAAGACTGGCGTCGACGGCGGACACTACAAGTACCGCAAGCTTCTTGCCGACTATCCAGGCTGGTACCGCTATGCAGACGCAGATGCCGCGCCAGACGCGAACGAGACATACCGCCGCGTTCTCGCCGCGCAGCCTGACGGCAGCGTGACGATCTGCTCCGTCGGCTTTATCACGAACATGCGCCGCCTTCTTGAGACGAAGCCCGACGACATCTCGCCTCTCGACGGCAAGGCGCTCGTCGCAAAGAAGGTCAAGCTGTGGGTTGCGATGGCGTGCAGGTATCCGAGCGGCAGCGAATACAACGCAAGGTGGGACGCCGAGTCTTCGCGCATTGCGTTTGAGAACTGGCCGACGCCTGTCATATTCTCCGACGTCCAATACGGGCGCAACTGCTTCGCCGGACGCGCCATCGCGGAATCTCCCGCCGAGGGCCGTAATCCGGTGCGCGACGTCTTCGCCGGCAACATCCCCTCGCGCGACGAGATTCGCCAGGACTCGCACAAGTGGCTCATGCGCTGCTTCGGCATGGGCGGGCGCGCCGCGTGGGATGAGACGGCGGTGCTTGTCGCTGTGCGCGGGATAGAGCCGTATTTCAACGCCGAGCGCGGCAGCTATCGCATGGTTGGCAACAAGGGCAACGACGCATGGGCACCCGACGAAGAAAACGGCCCCCACCTTCGCATCACCGAGAAGGTCTCGAAGGCCGAAGTCGGCCGCGTCATCGACGAGCTTATCTGCCGCAAGCCTCGGCATGGGAGCCAGACGCCCAAAAAGTGAGGGCTTCTCGGCCGCGACATGCCGCCAATCGGGGGCTGCGTTCCCCCTGTCGGAAAAAATCAAAATCCCCCCTTGCGCATAGCGAGGGGTTTTTGGTATACTATACACAATTCTCGCAAGGGAAGGGTTGCGATACGGGCGAGTAAATCCCGTCGCGTCGTGACCGTTGAGTTCCAAGCTCGCGGTCGCGAAATGCGGTCGCGAGCCTTGTTTTTGCGGGGATTGCTGGGCCGAAACCCAGTCGCGAGCGAGGTGCCCAAAGGGCCTCACGCGTCGACGCCGAGAGACTGCGAAAGCGGTAAGGCGCGCGCGGAAGTTGCGACCGTCTAGGCACAGGTCAAATGAAGTGAAAAGTGAATAGTGGAGAGCGAAAAGTTAAATGGAACTTGAGCTTGAAGCTATGATCTGATCGAAACAACAAAGGAAAAGACAATGCAGCAGCAGAGAGTCCGCATCCGCCTACAGGCATACGACCACCGTGTGCTTGACCAGGCCGTCGGTGGCATCATCGACACGGCCCGCGGCACGGGTGCGCAGGTCGTGGGGCCCATTCCGCTCCCCACGCGCGTCGAGCGCTTCACGGTGAACCGCTCGCCGAACGTCGACAAGAAGTCGATGGATCAGTTCGAGATGAGGACGCACAAGCGCCTTCTCGACATCGTCAACCCGACCGCCCAGACGATCGACGAGCTCAAGAAGCTCAATCTTCCCGCTGGCGTC
>CADCAK010000055.1 GCA_902799385.1 uncultured bacterium
CTCCTCGCCTCGCCCTACACGGCGGCCGAGATCTGGGACCACATGCCCGACGAGGTCGAGCAGGCGATCATCGACAAGAAGCTCAAGTTCTACGTGATCGACGCGGCGAAGATCGCCCGCGAGAACGGCATGGGGACGCGCACCAACACTGTTCTCCAGACAGCGTTCTTCAAGCTCTCCGGCATCAAGCTCGCCAAGGCCGACGGCACCGAGCTCGACCCGATCCAGGTCCTCAAGGACTACGCCGAGAAGGCCTATTCCAAGAAGGGCCAGGAAGTCGTCGAGATGAACTGGAAGTGCATCGAGGCCGCTTCCGCCGCGATTGAGGAGGTCAAGTATCCTTCCACTCCGGCTGGTAAGGCGAAGATGCCCGCAGCGGTTCCTGCCGACGCTCCTGACTTCGTCAAGCAGGTCTCCGCGAAGATGATCGCTCAGAAGGGCGACACGCTCAAGGTCTCCGAGCTTCCCGTGGACGGCACCTGGCCGACCGCGACGACTCAGTGGGAGAAGCGTAACGTCGCGGCGTTCATCCCGCAGTGGGATCCCACGGCCTGTATCCAGTGCGGCAACTGCCTTGCGATCTGCTCGCACGCGGCTATCCGCATGAAGGTCTATCCTGCGGCCGAGCTCGCCAACGCGCCTGCGACGTTCAAGTCGGTCGACGCCGGCAAGCTCACCTCGAAGTTCGGTGAGAAGGTTACTATCCAGGTCGCCCCCGAAGACTGCATGGGCTGCGAGCTCTGCGTCGTCCAGTGCCCGATGAAGGCAAAGGGTGCCCTCAAGATGGTTGAGCAGATTCCTCTCCGCAAGACCGAGGCCGAGAACTGGAAGTTCTTCCTCAATCTCCCCGAGGTCGATCCGGCGAAGCTCGACACCCGCAAGCTCCTCGACAGCCAGCTCAAGCGTCCGCTGTTCGAGTTCTCCGGCGCGTGTGCGGGCTGTGGCGAGACGCCTTACGTCAAGCTCCTCACCCAGATCTGCGGCGACCGCCTGCTCATCGCGAACGCGACCGGCTGCTCGTCGATCTACGGCGGCAACCTGCCGACGACTCCGTACTGCCAGCGCGCCGACGGACGCGGCCCCGCGTGGAGCAACTCGCTCTTCGAGGACAACGCCCAGTTCGGTCTCGGCATGCGCGTTTCGGCCGACAAGCTCCACGGTTTCGCCATGGAACTCGTCGACAAGGTCATCGCGCACGAGAAGACGCCGGCCGAGATGAAGGCGCTCTGCGAGAAGATCAAGGCCGTCAACCAGTACGACGAGAAGGGCCAGGGCGTCGAAGAGATGCGTGCGCTCGTAAAGGAACTCAAGAAGGGTTGCGAGGCCGGCAAGGCCAATGGCTGCCCGATCTGCGCTCAGCTCCTCGCGGTCGCGGACAACCTTGTCCGCAAGAGCGTGTGGGTGCTTGGCGGCGACGGATGGGCTTACGACATCGGCTACGGCGGGCTTGACCACGTCCTTGCCTCGGGCAAGAACATCAAGATCCTCGTCATGGACACCGAGGTGTACTCCAACACGGGCGGCCAGGCTTCCAAGGCGACGCCTACCGGCGCCATCGCGAAGTTCGCGGCGTCCGGCAAGGTCCAGGCCAAGAAGAACCTCGGCCTCATGCAGATGCAGTACAAGAACGTCTACGTCGCGTACGTGTCGATGGGCACGAACCCGGCCGCCACGGTCAAGGCCTTCAACGAGGCCGAGAACTACAACGGCCCGGCGATCATCATCGCCTACGCGCACTGCATCGAGCAGGGTCTCCTGACGAAGACCGGTCCTGCGCACCAGAAGGCGGCGGTCGAGTCCGTCCACTTCCCGCTCTGGACGTACAACCCGACCACCGGCAAGGTGAAGCTCGACAGCGCCGACAAGTCCGACACCGTCTCCTTTGCGGCGAACGCCGTCTCGAAGGAGCTTGGCGAGAACCGCTTCAAGCAGCTCGTCAAGAAGATCGGCCAGGACAAGGCGATGGAGATGCTCAAGGGCGCCGAGCAGGGCTTCAAGGACAACTACGCCCTCCTCAAGAAGCTCGTTGGCCCGTCTGAAGTCACTTGTAAGGGAATCCCAGTCATGAACATGAAACATCCAGTCCTTTTCTCCGTAGTCGCCGCGATGCTTGCAGGAGGGGGGCAGCTTGTTGCCACCGAGCCGGTGGACGTTCTTGTCTACACGCGCTGGCAGTATGTGAAGAACCAGAAGACCGGAGAAGTCGCGAAGAGCGGAAGCGCCCCATGGTCCAAGGCATTCCACCACGAATCGACCGAGCAGGGCGCGGAGGAGATTCGCCGCTACTTCACTGCGAACGGCCTCAAGTGCCTCGTTTCGGACGATCCTTCGTTCTTTACGTCGGACGAGATGAAGGCGCTGCGCTGCATCGTGCTGTGCAACACAAACCACGAGCTGTTCGACACCGACGCCCAGCGCGAGGCGTTCTATTCGTTCGTGGAGAACGGCGGCGGACTCGTCGCGACTCATTCGTCGAGCGCGAACGAGCGCGGCAGCGAGCGCTTCAGGAAGTTCCTCGGTGGCGCGTTCGAGCGCCACTACGCCGCACACCAGCCCGTGCCGTTCGCACATGCCGACCGCACTCACCCCGCCATCGCGTGCATGCCGGACGGCTACGTGTGGGCGGACGACGAAATCTACCTAAACCATCCGGACGAGGCGAACATCCGTCCGCTTCTGGTCCTCGACTGGAAGGATGTCCTAGAAAAGTCGCGCAAGACCGATAAATACGGATGCCCAAAGAGCGGCGGCCATGTCCTTGAATGGTGCAAGACGTTTGGCAAGGGCCGCATCTTCTACACTGCGCTCGGGCACAATCCGAAGGACTGGGGAAAGATGGAATGGCAGCTCCACCTTCTTGAAGCGGCGCGTTGGGCGATGGGCGAGCGGCCCGACAGCGTGGACGCCGCAGGAGCGGCAGGGCCGTCCGTCGTTCGCGCCACCATCGACGGAGCGGAGTGCGTAAAGGGCGGCAAGACGGTGTGGAAATTCAACATTGCCAACCGCGAGTCAAAGCCGTTCGTCCATCCTCTGTGCCTGCCCGATGGACGCTGCGTCACCGCGGCGCGACCGAAGGATCATCCGTGGCACCTCGGCCTTTGGTTCTGCTGGAAATACATCAACGGCCTCAACTACTGGGAGCCGCGCAATCCAGCGCAGTCGAATCTTTTCCCAGACGGAATGACCGTAATAAAGGATTTCAAGATTGCGCCGAAGGGCGGCGCCTGCGACGTGTCGCTTTCGCTTTGGTATGGACCTCGCGCCGAGCTGGGCAAGGTGCTTCTAGAAGAGGAACGCAGGGTTTCGTTCTCCGAGCCTGACGAGAAGGGCGGCTACAAGATCCGCTCCACGCACAAGTTCACGGCGCGCGACAACGTGAAGCTCGACTGCCGCCGCCCGGTGGGCTACGGCGGGTTCTCCCTGCGCATGGCGCCGTTCGTGCGCGGTTTTGCGGTATCTGGCACAGGCGGCGAGCCGAATGCGGAGAAGAACGTCGGCGGGCCGAAGGAAATGACTGCGGTAAGGTATTCCGATCCGGAAAGCGGACACGGCATAGAGGTGAAGATGCTCGCACCGCTCGACACCGAGCGCATATACACCTGGAGCGACCATTGCTTCGTCAATCCGATGCCGATCTACGAGAAGCCGCTTGAACTCAAACCGGGCGAACGGTTTACGCTCGACTACGAGGTTTCGGTATTTTGACGCCACTCCGGCGCAGCTTGCGCACGGGGGCTCTGATCACAGCACCAAGCCGCCGCGCATAGGCTGGAGCTTCATACCAGGCGAAAGCCTTTAGAGCGTAGTATTTGAAAATGTGCGGTTGGCCATTGTTTGTTTATCTTGAAAACGTGCGGTTGGCTATTGACCTTTAGGTTCGGATATTGTAAATTTCGCTCGTTTTTCGAAGATAAATATCTATGGACCCTATTGGTCGGCGGCCTCGGCAACAAGACATTGCTTCTCGCTCACTAAAGATTTGCAACAACTTCGCCGTTGCATTAGCGAAAATAAAGTTGTTACAATAACAAGACGAGGTCGTAGTGAATAAATGACATCTATCTTAAAGGAGGCCATAAAATGAAAACTAGAATCATGATAATAGCGCTTGCGGTGGCGGTTGCCGGATACATGAGCGGGCAGACGGTAGGTGACGCGCCAACTGACGGAGTGGCGCTCAAGGGCATTGTGCTTTGGCCGCACCAGGCGCGCAATCGTCCCGATCTGTCGGCAGCCATCTCGCTTGAGTTCGCGTATGCGCTTCCAAGCGACGTCGTCTCGGGTACGAACGTCACCGGCGCGCTCGTCTGCGACTGGAGCCGGTTCGACGCGCTCCTGGACGACATCGCCTCGCGCGGGCATCAGGCGATCATCCGCTTCCGCTACGCCTACCCCGGCGAGAAGACGGGCGGCGTCTGCGGTGCGACGGCCGTTCCCGCGTTCGTCAAGGGCACCCCGGGCTACAAGGAGACGTTTGCAGCAAACCCCGAGGGCGACGGCCCGACGTGCTACCCCGACTGGTCATGTCCTGCGCTCGAGGACTTTACGCTTTCGTTCTACAAAGCGTTCGCCGCCCGCTACGACGCCGATCCACGCCTTGCGTTCGTGCAGACCGGATTCGGCCACTGGGCCGAATACCACACGAGCGGGACGAAGACGCAGCTCGGCAAGAACTTCCCAACGATCGACTTCCAGCGGCGCTTCCTCGCCCTGCTTGCGAAGTCGTTCGTCGAGACGCCGTGGATGATCTCCATCGACGCGGCCGACGACGAACGCTCTCCGGCGGCATACCTCGCCACGAAGGGGATGTCGTTCGGGCTCTTCGACGACAGCTTCATGAGCAAGAAGCACGATGTCGTCAACGGGAAGGGCGGATGGAACGAGCGCAACTGGAAGTCGTTCGGCGCAGACCACTGGAAGCGCGCCCCGCACGGCGGCGAGATCAGCTACTACAGTAGCCGCGATCAGCGCGAGTTCCTCAATCCGAAGGGACTCTACGGCACGACGTGGGCGCAGGCTGCGGTAAAATACCACATGACGTTCGTGATCGCCAACGACTCGCCGGATGGCCCGTTCGCGACGCCGGAACGCTTTCGCGCGGCCGCGCGCGAGTGCGGTCCGAAGCTCGTCGCGACCGCCGTGAAGCAGGAGAAGGACGGCGTCGCCGTGACGGTCGCGAACCGGGGCGTCGCCCCGCCGTACCACGATATCGGGCTGACGGTCGGCGGCAAATCCGCCGCAGGCTCGCTCAAGGGCCTTCTGCCTGGCGAGAGCCGCGTTCTCTTCGCAAAGGGAGCACCTTTGGACGGCGCGCTTCTGCTTGTCTCGAAGAAGCTGCTCGCGCCAGTTCCTCTCGCCCGCGGCGAATAGACGGGACAACAGGGTCACGAGATTTTTCGTTACGTAGATTTTCGTAAGTACATACTTGATTCTTCGTAATCTAAAATGGTATAATGCCAAGTATGGAAAACCCATTCAACTATCTCCAGTTCGCCACGGGCGACCAGTTCTACGACAGACGGGAGATCCGCAAGGATCTCCGTTCCCGCTTTCTGAGCGGGCAGACGAACGTCGTGCTCTATGGACCGCGTCGCTATGGGAAAAGTTCGCTTGTTGCCGAGCTTGTCGGCGATCTCGAGAAAGCCGGGATCCCATGCGTAACTCTCGACATCGTCAAGGTGCCGTCGATTGACATGTTCGTCACTGCATACGCGACAAAGGTGTATCGTCGGCTCGCCCCGGTCAAGTTCGAGCTCAAGAAGCTGGGGACGTTCCTCAAAAGCCTCAGGCCCAAGGTGACCCTTGACCAGACAGGCGAAGCGGGACTTTCCTTCGAGCCGTCCGACGCGCATATCGGCTCGGAGGCGTTGACAGAAGTGCTGGATCTCCCGCAAAAGCTGCTTTCAGGGAAAGGCAGGGCCGTTGTCGTGTTCGACGAATTCCAGGAGGCAAAGGACCTTCTGCCGAATGATGGATTCGAGCGGATTATGCGATCCGCAATCCAGTCGCATCGCAATGTCTCGTACATATTCCTTGGCAGCCGGTACCTCATTCTCAGGCGGATGTTCACCGACCACAACCGTCCGTTCTACAAGTCCGCCGTCACGATGCTCCTCGACAAGCCGCCCGTGGAAGAGAGCGTCCGCTTCGTAGTCGAGCGTTTCTCGAGCGCGGGGAAGTCGATTGACAGGGAATCTGCCGAACGTCTTGTGGCCAAGATAGAGAACATTCCATACTTTGTCCAGCAGCTTGGCTTCGAAACGTTTCGCATTGTCGACGACTCGCGTCGGAAGTCAGTATTGCCGAGCGACGTAGACTCCGCGTACGCCAATCTTTCAGGATTCAATCGCGACCAGTACGAACAGCTGATGCTTTCTCTCTCCGTCTCCCAGAAGAAGTTGCTTATTGCCCTCGCGCGCGAACGAACTTGCGAATTCGGCGACGGCTACCGCAAGCGACACGTCTTGGGCGTTTCCTCCACGGTGAATTCCGCAAAGGCAAAGCTGATGGAAGATGGACTTATCGAGCTGTCTGGCGGACAGTACGTCGTCGCGGATCCGTTCTTCGCGCAGTTCCTCCGCACAACGTGAAAGGGTCAGCACGATTTTGAAGCCGCAAAGGAGCGAAAGATGAAGAAGCAACTATTGGTGATTGGCGTGACTATGGCAGGACTCGTTGCGTGTGCGCAGAAAGACATGACCGCCGCGCAAGAGGCGGTGCAGGAGGGGCACGGGTA
This sequence comes from uncultured bacterium, assembly GCA_902799385.1. GTDB lineage: Bacteria > Verrucomicrobiota > Kiritimatiellia > RFP12 > UBA1067 > UBA1067. The sequence goes on from CADCAK010000055.1 coordinate 6,737, forward strand.
TACCCCAAAGGGATATGTGCAGCCGAAGGAGCCGGAGGTCAGGGAGCGCCTTGAGTGGTTCAAGGACCAGAAGCTTGCGCTGATGATGCACTTCGGGCTGTGCTCCACTATCGGGATAAGGGAATCGTGGGCGCTAAGCGATGCCGACGCAAAGTGGTCGCGCAAGGAGATCGACTGGACGAAAGACCCCGACGAGTTCAAGCGGCAGTACTACGGACTGATTCGCTCGTTCAACCCTCTGCGGTTCGAGCCGGCGAAGTGGGCTACGGCCGCGAAGGAGGGCGGCTTCAGGTACGTCATCTTCACGACGAAGCACCACGACGGGTTCTGCCTCTTTGACTCGAAGTACTCGGACTTCAAGGTGACTTCGCCTGAGTGCCCGTTCTCGACGGACAAGCGCGCGGACATCGTGAAGGGCGTGTTCGACGCGTTCCGCGCCGAGGGGCTCGGCATCGGCGCGTACTTTTCGAAGCCCGACTGGCACAACGAGGACTACTGGGAGGGTCACGGCATCGGACGCACCGTAAACCGCATGCCGACGTATGATGTGAAGAAGAATCCCGAGAAGTGGGCGTGCTTCCGCGAGTACACGAAGAACCAGATCGTCGAAATCGTGCGCGACTACGGCAAGATCGACATCATCTGGCTCGACGGCGGACAGGTGCGGCGCGGCACGCCCCTTGATATCGGAATCGAAGACATAATCGCCGCGGCCCGCAAGTACAATCCCGCCCTCATATCCGTAGATCGCACGGGGGGCGGACCGTGCGAGAACGTCATAACGCCCGAGCAGACCGTGCCGAAAGAACCGATCGCCGTGCCGTGGGAGAGCTGCATCACAATGGGAAAATGGTGGGGGTATCATTTTGAAGATGAATATAAGCCGCTGCGCCGAATTCTGCACACGCTGATAGATGTCGTGGCGAAGGGCGGCAACCTCGCGCTGAACGTGGGGCCGCAGCCCGACGGCCGACTCCCGCACCAGGCGCTTGAGCGCATGGCCGCTCTCGGCGCATGGCTCAAGGTGAACGGCGAGTCGATCTACGATACGCGGCCAATGCCCCCGTTCCGCAAAGGTGACTGGGCGTTCATGCGCAACCGCAAGACCGGTGCGGAATACGCGATACGGCTCTGGAGTGAAGCGGAGGCGCACTGCGGGCGTCAGGCGCTGCCGGGCATAGAGGCGGCGAAAGTCGTCCATGTCGGGAGCGGGTGCGAATTTGCATGCACGAATGAAAACGCGGGCGCGGTGATTGACCTTCCTTCCGACTTCAAGGCCGACGCCAACGCGGACGTGTTTATGATAAAGCGGTGAGATAATCGCGAAGAGGGAGGCGAAGGGTCAAAGCTTATTGATACAGCTGCATTGATACACTAACGAGGGCGATGGCGCGTCTTCTTGATTCTACTCGATCTACCGTTCTACACGGCTAAAAAACCGCGACACATTTGCCGCGGTCGATCTGCTCGGTCATCATTTGTGTTTTGTTCAGTTCGCGTCACATATTGCAATATGTGACGCGACAGGCTTTTGGAAGGGCTCTACGTGAATCCCGTCGACGCTTTTGCCGTCTCGCTGTCTCTTTTGCTGTGTCATCTCACCACTGTTGCTTACCACCGCATTTATATAAATCCGGTGGTAGTTTCTCGCGGCGGTTTTATCGCGGTTTTTGCTTGTTTAAAGCCTCGTTTTCCCGCCGCAAAACTTTTTTACGATTTAAGATTAGATTTAAGATCGTGTGTTATCAAATTGTGGGTGAAAATTTTATACCACATGGCGTTATCCCATTTGGTATAATATGCGGCAAAGGAGAATAAGCATGAATCCGTTCAAGTATGGCTGTGTTGTCGCAGGAGAGAACTACTGTCGTCGTCCGGAGTTGCAGCGGCAGCTCGGCGAGCTTGTCAAGAGTGGGCAGAACATCGTGGTGCAGGGGCCGCGCAGGATGGGCAAGACTTCTCTTGTCGTCGAAACAGTGAATTCGCTTCGCGGAATCACGCTTCTGTACGTGGATCTTTTCAGTGTCAAAAGTGTCGGTGACTTCTGCCGCAAGGTTGTTGCGGCGACAGCAAGATGCGGCAGGCGCTCCTTTCTCGAACGCACAGCGGAACTCGTCAAGAATCTGCGCCCCGTCTTTACGGTAGACCGGGATACTGGCGCCCCCACGATCTCGGTTGATCTCAAAGCCGCGAGAAATGTGGAGTCCGTCGAGGAGGTAATGGACATGATCGCGAGTCATTCCGCCGCGAAGCGTTTTTGCGTCGTATTTGACGAGTTTCAGGATGTGCTTGACATACCTGAAGCGGACGCCATCCTAGCCTCGCTCCGTTCCAAGATTCAGTTCTTGCCCGATACGCCGTTCGTCTTTCTTGGCAGCGTCAGGAACCGAATGCGCGACATCTTCGATTCTCCGAGGAGCCCTTTTTTCAAAAGTGCAATTTCCTTCGGCGTTGAGCGCATAGAAGAGTCTGCGATGACAGATTTCCTCATAGGACGTTTCAAGGCCGGCAATCGCAGCATAGATCGTGAAACCGTGGGTAAGATACTTGCTGCCGCCGACTATATCTCCGGTGACATTCAGGAGCTTTGCGAGACTACATGGCTTGTAACGGGTGATGGGCATAGGATTTCGGCGGGCGATGTCGCGAAAGGGCTTGAGGCAGTGTTTGCTCGCGAGTCCAGGGCGTTCCTTTCGACATTCGGCAAACTCACGGCCGTTCAGGCGAGCGTGTTGAAAGGTCTTGCGGATTCGGAACATTGCAAGGTGTTTTCTGGAGAGTTCATGGAGACATACGGCATAAGGAATGTAGGCAGCGTTTCAAAGGCCCTTAAACGGTTGATAGGTGATGAGATCATCTACGAGTTCAATGGGGAGTATTTTTTCGAGAATCCATTTTTCCGGGAATGGGTTCGTAGAAGATGAATATGGCGTGGGATAATGGAGAAAATCCGATGGTCGCTGACGCAGCGACACCGACACACTAACATCGCGGCAGATTTGCCGCGTTTCCGTCTCATTTCTCCGCCGCAAAAGTTTTTTACGATTTAAGATTAGATTTAAGATTCGTTTGGTACAATGGTTGCGAACTCGGCGACATGTACTAAACGCGCTAAAAGGTTTTAGCCGTGTAGAACATGTAGAACGGGTAGATTGATGGAAGAGAGTCGAAAGGTTTATGGCTGACCCTGTTGTTTCAGGTTCCGGCGCGTCAAGCTCGTTGCGATAACAGTGCAAGATGGTTTTAGAACCAAAATGCGTTTTGCGCAGTTATGCGAGCGACTTTTTTGCGTCCGTCGATGAACTGCAGCCAAGACTCTGTATCCGCGTTTTGCTACCCTGGGGATATGTGGCCCTACCCCTCAGCGCATTCTCCGCATTCTCAAAACAAGCCGCATTATAGCCCGCCCAGAAGCCCTTCGTTGATGCAAAATCGTCCTGTGGCGGACTCCATATCTTCGCAAAATGCGGTGTTTCTGCAAATATTGCATTTCTGAGCCGAAAACACCCCTGTTTTAACTCCATTTTCGGTCAGGTCGGCTAAAATGCCGCATTCTGACTGGATGACGGAATCTCGCTCGAAAACCCAGAAGCGCGGACGCATTTTCTTCAATCGTTGCGGCTTTGCCGCGCTGCACGGCAAAGGGGCATTTATAATTGCGATAATTGACAGAAACGGTTTTGCGCAGTTAGCTAGTGAGCATTGCAGTACCTAAACCGCTGCACTGTCAACGGGTGCGGGAGGGACCTTCTACTCGATGTGATACGGTCTGGGGAGTTGTGGTATAATATCCGACATGAGGAAACTGCGCGAAGGAGCGGGAGAGGAGCCAAGGGTCAAAGCTTATTGATACAGCTGCATTGATACAGCAGCGGCACTTGTGCCTGGGCCGTGCGGTAGCGCGAAAGTGGCGGGGCGTGTTTCGGCTCAGGGCTCGCGCTCTCTCGGCAGACTTAAGGGGTGCGCTTATGCATGGAGAACGAAACGCTTATGGGCTGCTACAGGGTCAGGAGACCTGATTACCACAGTAGATTGCCACAGGTACGCCAAGCAAAGCTCGGCAGAACTAATAGCGGAAGGAGCTATATCGTAAAGAAATCGACATACGATTAGGACATATCCGCCGAAGGACCGAGCGGGCGTACCCGACGAGGGGCGCTCCGCTCTACTCTACTAGCGGGAGTTTATGATACACTGTTCGGCATGAGACGTTGCAGGATAAAGCTTCCAAATCGGTGCTGACCCTGTTGGCCCGTTGCAGAGTTTAATTTTCATTGTTGCCTTTCTTTGTTAAGAGATTTTGTTTTGTCTCACGCGGAGGGGCGGAGACACGGAGTTTTCGTATTCGCTTGATGCGAACAATCCGACCGCACGGGAGACGCATTCGGCGAGCCAATCGGGTTTCGGGTGTACTATCGTTGCGAGTTCTGGGCGCGGTAGTCGCGCATGGAGATGCCGAAGTGCCTCTTGAATACTGCCTTCGGCGGGGTCGGGTTTTTCCATCCGCAGGCTGCGGTGATCTCGGATATCGGGTCTTTCGTCTGCCGTAGCCGACGCTTCACCTCCTCGAGCCGGATCCGCAGCATCGCCTCGTAGACACTTTCGTTCTGAAGTTCGCGGAAACGCATTTCAAGGAGTGAACGCGAAACCTTGAACCTGCGGGCAACGTCTTCGACACCGATCCCTTTCATGGCTTCGTGTGCAATGTACGCAAGCACCTTCTGCACGAGTTTTCCCGCAACCGACTGCGCAACAGTTGACTCCCGGTGGACTATGGTGCGGATGCCGACTTTTCTCAGACGTTTCTCTGCGGGAATCGAGCCACCTGACATCATCTTTTCCAAGAGCTCCCCCGCGAGTCGCCCCTCGCCGATGAAGTCTGGCTGGATGCTGGAAAGCTTCGGTTCGGCGTTTTCGCACAGGAGCGGGTCGTTGTTTACGCCGAGGATTCCAATCTCCGCCGGGATTTTGATGCCAATTTCGTTGCACACGTCAACAACTTCAAAGGCGCGGTCGTCGCATGCCGCGAGAATGCCGCAGGGCTTGGGAAGCCCCTGGAGCCACTTTATCAGCGTATGCTTGTCCTCGACCTTGTCCTGGAAGTGCGTGATGTCGAACATGCGCCCGATGAAGCCGGCATTCTCGAGCACGTCGCGGAATGCAGTGCCGCGTTCGCGGCTCCAGTCGTCGTCCGTGCGGTAGCCGGCGTAGCCGTAGCTTCTATAGACGCCCTGCCTGAGAAGGGCGTGCGCCGCCTCGCGTCCGACAGTCTGCGAATCGCACTTTACGAATGCGATGTTATTTGTCCGTTTCTCGATGCCGCCTCCCGACACGTTCATCACGACAGTGGGGATATCCGTCGCAGAGAGAACGCCGAGCGCGTCTTCCGTTCCTGGTATGCCAACGATGAAGCCGTCCGTGCCGCGTGAAAGCTCATGTTTCACGACTTCCGCCGTGAATTCGTGCTTCGTGCGGTAGATGATGAGCTGCCAGCGCCGCCCTGCGCTCAGGTAGTCGAAGATGCCGTTCAGCTTGTCCTGACCGGCGATGCCGGCCATCCTGAGGGCGACTACGACCCGCCGCGGAGCGCCGGTCGATTTGTATTTTTTCATCCAGTTTGAAGCCATGCACAATATTATAGCACAACTTCTAATAGTCCGTAGCGTGGCTTGGCCGAAAGGGTGCGGATAAATTCTGTTAGGTTGGTTCAACCACGGAACACTCGGAAACGCACCTTGTGCGGCACGGAAATGGCTGTAGAATAGGTGTTTCACGCA
>CADCAK010000056.1 GCA_902799385.1 uncultured bacterium
TTCTTCTACTGCTTTGCACATGGCGCGCCTCCCTTCTTCTGAATTCTTAAACTTGTTGACTTGCTTCCTGAGAACGTCGAAATACATATCCGCCGCATCGCGGCACAGCAGGTCGTGTACGAGCCGACCAATCTCTGTTGCGCTTTTCGTCGCGCCGTTCACATAGATGATGTGCGTACCGTCGTGAAGCCTGTTGCCATTGTGCTCTTCTATCCGCAGATAAGAGTACACGTCTTGTCCACGCTTCATCACGTCGTTTTCGGTGATGAAGATGACGTAGGTGTCGCGCAACTTGCCGAAGTCCTCGCCCGACTTCAGCGCGTTCGCGTCCATCAGCGCGGAATTGTACCTTGCGCGCTTCGGCTCCGCACCCTTGTCGGCACGTTGTATCTCGATGTCGTATTCCCTGCCCTTGGAATCTCTCGCGAACACGTCGAACCTTACGCCGCGCCCCTGAAGGCTCTTGATCGGACACTCGGTCTGCGACTTGACCACCTTCAGGTCCTTCTTGCCGAGGATGATCCGTAGCATCAGCTCGATGCACTCTGGCGCGTTTTCGAGGCACTTCGACATGAAATTGTCGTCCATGAGTCGAAAGTTCTCGATCAGCGCAAGATACTCCGGCTTCATGACACGCGCAGAACCCCAAGTCCCACCACCGGCAGCGGTGCGCCCCACGCGCGTCCTACGCGCGTTAACGGCGACGCCTCTCCCGTCGCAATTCTGGAGGCTAGTGGTCATGGCACGCATTATATCATATCTTCATAGACAATATAGTATCAAAATGAATTTTTCTCACCGCCCCTTCTCCACGGTCCCCGGACCTTTCACCCAACGATCCCCGGACCTTTCACCCAACGATCCCCGGACCTTTCGCCAAGGGAGGCGAACTCACGACCGCCATGCTCGCGCACCGCCGCAAAGATGCCCAGTCCCGTCTTGACCACTTCTGGCAGTTCCTCGGGATGCATCGCAAGCGCAAGACTGTCAACTACTTCGTCAGGCGTTCGGCGGCAAGGCCGATTTCGGCGGCGCGGTTGTTGCCGCCCTCGCGCTCGATCACGTAATTGCCCTTGTAGCCGGCCTTCTCGAGCTCCGTGATGAAGGCACGGGCGCCGACGGCGCCGTCACCCCACGGAACCTCGGTCCCCCAAGTGCCGGGCTTCTTCGTGAAAAGAGCGTCCTTCACGTGGACCTGGCGAATCCACGGCGCGAGAAGCTTAACCGCCTCGCGCGGCTCGCCCTTCCCGTAGAGGATCATGTTCGCAGGGTCGAAGTTGACGTAGACACCGGGAACCTTCTCGAGGAACTTCACGAGATCCTCGGCCGTTTCCTGACCAGACTCGAGGAGAATCGTCACGCCGTACTTCTTGGCCTCGTCGCGCATCCACGAGACGCGCTCGACGTAGGTCGCGAACGCCTTGGGGTCGCTCTCGTCGAGGAAGCCCGCGTGAAGCGACATGTACTTGCAGCCGAGCTCCTTCGTGAGCTTCGCGCCCTCGGTCACGATCTTCTTATTGCCCTCCCATGTCGCGTCGGGGACGATGCCGCCCGTCTTCCTGATCGTCTCAAGCGTCGAGTAGTCCTCGCCAATCGTGCCGACCATCGTGGACATGAGCTTCCACTTGCCAGACTTGACCTGCGACTTCACGAACTCCCACGTCTCCTTCGACTCGGCGGCGCCATGGCGCTCGTCGGGGGCGATGAACGGACCGAGGGCGAGGTGGATGCCCTTGACGCCCGCCTTGTCCATCGCGGCGGCGACATCGACGAGCGACTTGCGCCAGCTCCAGCTGCAAACGCCCACGCGGTCGGCGGGGACGGTCTGGACGGGGAGCTTGCGGATGAAGATGTTGCGCCACTCGGTCGGGTCGCCGTGGCACTGGAGCTCGATCTGCTCCTTGAAGAAGATCGGGCGATTGCGGTCCCAATAGTTCTCAAGCGTGACGTTGTCGACGACGAGCTCGCCGTTGAGCCACACCGTCACCTTGTCGCCGCGCATAATCACGTGGAAGCGGTTCCAGTCGCCCACCTGCCTGTCGGCGATCTTGAGCGCCTGGGACGGGTTCTTCTTGTTGTTGTAGAGCCCGCCGGAGCCGATGTGCCACTGGTTGTGCGCATCCCAAATCTGCACCTGCGGCGAGCCCCTGAGATAGAGCCCCGAGTCGCCCGTGATCGACATGATGCGCCAGTCGGCCCACATCTCGAAGTCCTCGTAGTCATCCTTCGTCGCAAGGGAGTAGCCGCCCCGGTAGCCGTCGAAGTAGAGGTTGCCGTTCCTCACGTGCCAGTGCTCGTCGCGGCCCTTGTCAGCGATCTTCTGCATCTCCGTGCGCTTCTCGCCCGTCGCCGCCTGGCGGACGAGGGGGTTGTCGAACTTCTGTTCGGTCGTCACGCCCTTCCAGAACTCGGGAAGGTCGCTTTCATCGCCGTCGAAGTAGGCCGTGAAGCCCTTCGGGCAGGCCATGCGCTGCTTGGGGCAGACATAGCCCATCTTGGCGTCGTCGGGAAGCTCCTTGATGCGGACGTTGCGGAACTTCACGTCGGAACCGTGGCCGCAGAAAGTGATGAAGCCGCGCTTGCGGTGAAGGCCGGGATGCTTCCTCCTGTCGGGCGTGTCGCCGTCGCCTTTCCACTGCGAGACGTCGCCCTTCGTGATAAGATATCCGTTGAGGTAGAACTCGATCTCGCTGCCGATGACCTTGACTTCCGCGAAGTTCCACATCCCGGGCTTCCTTACGTAGCTGCCGCCGCCGGTGAAGTTCTTGTCCTTGCCCCAGATCTGCCTGTCAAAGTTGTCGCGGCGCGGGGGCACGATGCCGTAAATGGCGCCCGCGTACTGGCAAGGACTCAGCTTGTCGGCCTTCTTCTCCTTGTCGTAGTACCTGCTTCCGCCGTCGTCGAGAATCTGAATCTCGCACATGCCGTGGTACGCCGCGTCTACGCGCGAGTCTGGGGTGCGGATGCCGAGGCCGCTGTTGCCGTTGGCGGGCAACTGGAACTCAAGGCGGAGAATGAAGTTGCCGTACTCCTTCTCGGTGATCGGGTTGCCGTTGCCGTAGACCATGCCGTTCCCATCGGAGAGGGACACGAACCCCTCGTCAACGAAAGACGGATACGCCGTCTCGGCGGATTCGACGCAGATACACCCGGCAATCGCGACAGACGCGACGGCCGCCAACAGGACATTACGCATTTTCATGCCGCTATTATACCAAAAAAACGACGCGCCGTGCAGGCGAATCAAGCCGCTCGGCTATATGTCACGCGCGCCTCGTCCGCATGCCGAAGGCGGCGAGGAGGATCACGGCAAAGCCGACGACGGAAAGCGCGTCGGGCGTCTGCGAAAAGAACGCGAAGCCGAAGAGCGCGGTGAAGACGACGTTGGTGTAGTCGTACACGGCTATCGAACGCGGCTCGGCGTAGCGGTAGGCCGCGGTAACGCCGAACTGCCCGAGCGCCGCGCCCGCACCCGCGCCGACGAGTATGACGACCTGCGCGAATGTCATGGGCCGGAAGTCGAGTGCGGCGAGCGGCAGCGAGGCGAGGCACGAGAACGCGCTGAAGAAGAGGACGATGAAAGCGCCGTTCACCTTCATGCGCCCAAGCTGGTGAACGCAAACGTACGCAAGCCCCGCGCCAAGGCCCCCCGTAAGCGCCATCGCCGCCGCAAACGTGCCGCCGCCGCGGAACCCCGGCTTCATCACGAGCGCCGCACCGGCGAACGCGAGGAGAAGATGGCAGAACTGCCGCCGCGAGACGCGTTCGCCGAGGAGCAGCCACGAAAAGAGCACCGTAAAGAAGGGCGCGGTCTTGTTGAGCGTCATGCCCTCGCCGATAGGGATCTTCGACAGCGCGTAGAAATTCGCAAAGACTCCGACCGTGCCGAATACGGCGCGAAGGACGAGCAGTAGCCAGGCCTTGGCTCGTGGCAAAAATGGAAGACGAGGAATTGTACCACACAGGCCCTCTCTGCGTCTCTGTGACTCTGTGTGACAGAAAACGACGAGCGCGATTACAAGCGCGAGGGCATTCCTGAAGAAGCTTTTCTGGAAACACGTGATTTCCCCGCCGAAGTCGTCGCATAGCCGCACGAAGAACGCCATCAGCGCAAAGCCGAACGCGCTTGCAACGATGCAGGCGATCCCCTTCCCGCGACTGCCGAGGTTCACCATGCGACTGGCGGGACCCCCACTGATGCGAGATAGTCGTTGGCGCGGGAAAACGGCTTCGAGCCGAAGAACCCGCGATGCGCGGAAAGCGGCGAGGGGTGGGGCGAGGCGATCACGCAGTGGCGACTGCGGTCTATGAACGCGCCCTTCCTCTGCGCATACGAGCCCCAGAGGATGAAGACAAGGTGGTCGCGGCGTTCGGCGAGGGCGCGGACGACGGCATCGGTGAACACCTCCCAGCCCTTGTTCTGGTGGCTTCCCGCGCGATGCGCCGCGACGGTCAGCGTCGCATTGAGAAGAAGCACGCCCTGATCCGTCCACTTGAGGAGATCAGGCATGTGGCCGAGCTCCTTCGCTATGTTGACGAGCGAGGGCGGCGGCGTGACTTCGGGCGGGACATAGAACGCGAGCCCCTGCGCCTGCCCCGGCTCGTGGTAGGGGTCCTGCCCGAGGATCACGACCTTGACCTTGTCGAAAGGCGTGCGGTTGAACGCGTTGAATATCTTCCCCGGCGGCGGATAGACGACGCCGCCCCTGTAGGCGGCCTTTACGAAATTGGCGAGCTCGGCGAAATACGGCTTTTCGAACTCCTCCGCGAGAACCTTCTTCCAGGACTCCTCTATCTTGACTTCCATGTCACTCCCCGCTGCGGCGAAACGGCGATTCGCCGAGACGATACTTCTTTTCCTCTCCGACCGGCCTGTATGAGAGGGTGCCGGTCTCGGGCGAGACGAAATACTCGACCTTCCTCGTGACGAGCGGCATGCCGCTCGCCGACATCGAAAGAACCAGCTCCCCGATTGCCGAGAACGGCTCTTCTGCATACGACCCCGGCACCGTGCGCGAGAACGAGACTATCCTGCCCTTTCCGTTCAGCACGAAATCGTCCTGCCACTCACGCGGCGCCCAGATCGGACCGATGTCGTACGGGACGCTTTTCGATTCCTTCAAGTAGGAAATGCTCTTTAGCCTGCCCTTTACGTAGGTGCGCTTTGCGAGCGGGGGATTGTATATCGAAACGACGCTCGGCGGACCATAGAGCCCGCTTGGCATCTGCGCGAACACGAACACGTCCGCCCTCGTGCCGAAGCCAGCCGCGTCCACGGTCACTTCCGCAAAGCCGCGCGCCGGCACTTCGGCAAGAGTCGTCGGCCACGGCCTTATGGCCACTCCACCGGTCCACTTCCACACGTACTTCGTCGCCATGCCTGGCGCGGGGAAAGTCGACGCCGAAAGGCGGAACTTGCGCCGGCGCTCGGGCGCGCGCAGGACTATGCCGACGCCGAACGGCAGCGCGAACGTCTCCTCGGGCATGGCGTCCGGATAGTCGACGCATGGCTCGGCCCTGCTCAATGGAACGGGATCGTCGAGATACTCGACCGTGACGCGCACCGGTAGCGCTATGCCCTTGCTGGTGATGCTTTGCGCCACGGCCTTGAGCTTCGCCGCGTCGAAGTCCTCTTCGCGGAACGCCGCCGGATGGGCATTCACGCCAAGGTAGGTGGCGGCATTCGTAATCCCGGGGCGGCAGGAGCGCACAAGCCACTGAAGCGTGGGGTTGAGGAGCCCGAGTCGTTCGAGGTTCCCGCGCAACGCCGGGTCGATGGCGTCGGCGGTCTCCGACAATATCTTCGTGACGCGGCTTGCGGCGTTGGAATCCCCTACCACGGCGAAGTTGAACGCTACGTTCGCAGGCATAAGCGCCGCGACGCGCGGATTCTCGCCCGCCCATTCGCAGCGCACCACTCCGGAGGTGTACGCACGGTTCGCCTCCTCGGCGGCAGCCCTGTCCACGGCGGTCCTCCATGCGTCGGGCGAAGGCTCCGCGCAGCGCGACGCGGTGGCGGACAGAGAAACCGTCGCAAGGAGAACCAGCTGATAGTGTCTTGCCAAGCGCATACAGGGGCCTCAGCCGTCAATTTTCTCGAGGTCGCAGGGCGAAACCGAAACGGCCACGGACGAGCCGAGGATGTCGACGTTGATGCAAAGCGTGGCGCGCCCCTCGTCGCGCCTGACATACCCGACGGTGCCGCGAAGGGGCCCGTACTTCACCACCACCCGCTCGCCTTCCTTGAACAGCTGCTGCAGCGGGCGGATTTCCGGCGCGACGCGCGAGACGTGGAATATCTGCCGAAGCTGGTGTATCGTCTCGCGGGGGAAGGGGTCGGGAATCGTCCTCACGACGAGGTTCGAGCGAAAGATCTCCGCGCACTCCACATGGGAAAGATGGACGAAGACGTACCCGGGGAAAAGCGGAAGCTCGCGCCTGACCTTGCGGCGCTGGACCTTCGTGACCTTCACGTACGTCGGCAAATAGTGAAAGCCCCTGCAGCGCGAGAGGCGCTGCATCACTTTCTTCTCCGTCCTCGGCTTGACGTGCAACACAAGCCAGCGGCGAAGCCCGTCCGGATTGCCGGGCAGAGCTTCGCCGCAGGTTTCTCCCGCCGTCGGCGGCGGGTCTATGATGTCCACGCCATCCATGTGGACGAATCCGCCGTCACCTCACCTTGCGAGCGCGGCCGAGACATCGGCGAGAACCTGACGCAGGGCCTTCGGGACGCGCTTCGCGGTCTTGGAGCGGACGGTCGCGTCCTTCGAGGCCTTGGCGTCGTACTCGTCGTACGAGGCGCCGACCGTGGCAATCTCCTTCTTCCAGCCTTCCTTGTCGACCTTAAGGATAGCCCTCAGATCTTCAGGGACGACCTTGAACTTGCCCTCGTTGTTCGAGAGGTCGATGTCCCTCTCAAGCGGGAGGTTGCCGATCGGGGTGACGTTGGCCCTGACCTGGCCCTCGATGCGCTGGCAGATCCACTTCAGGACGCGGCTGTTGTCGCCGAAGCCGGGCCACATGAAGCGGCCATCCTCGCCCTTGCGGAACCAGTTGACGAAGTAGATCTTCGGGAGCTTCGTCGCGTCGGCGCTCGTGCGCTCCATCTCCAGCCAGTGCTGGAAGTAGTCGGCGACGTTGTAGCCGAAGAACGGAAGCATCGCCATCGGGTCGCGGCGAACCTGACCGATCTGGTCGGAGATGACGGCGGCTGTGACTTCGGAGCCCGCTGCCGAGCCCATGAACACGCCGTGCGTCCAGCTCTTCGCCTCGTTCACCAGCGGAATCGTCGAAGGACGGCGGCCGCCGAAGAGGATCGCGTCGATCGGCACTCCCGTGGGCTTGCCCTTCCAGAGCCCGTTGAAGCCGGACTTGTCGAGGACGGGGCAGTTCTCGGCAGGAGCGGTGAAGCGCGAGTTCTTGTGCGCAGCGACATAGCCGGACTCCTTGATCTCCTTCTTCGTCATGCCGGGCTTCGGGCCCATGCGGAACGGGTCGTCCGCGCAGACGTAGCAGGGGTTGCCCTTCCAGTCGATGCCTTCCTTCGGGGCCTTGACGCCCATGTCCTCCCACCAGATGTCGCCGTCGGGGGTGAGGACGACGTTCGTGAAGATTGTGCCCTTCTTGCAAGATTTAAGCGCGTTGGGGTTCGAGTCCATCGAGGTGCCCGGAGCGACGCCGAAGAAGCCGTTCTCGGGATTGATCGCGTAGAGGCGGCCGTCGTCGCCCGGCTTGAGCCACGCAATGTCGTCGCCGATGGTCTGGAGCTTCCAGCCCTTGAGCTTCGGGAGCATCATCGCGAGGTTCGTCTTGCCGCAGGCGGACGGGAACGCGGCGGTGACGTGATACTGCTTGCGCTCGGGGCTCGTGAGCGTGAGGATGAGCATGTGCTCGGCCATCCAGCCCTGGTCCTTCGCAAGCTTCGAGGCAATGCGCAGCGCGAAGCACTTCTTGCCGAGGAGCGCGTTCCCGCCGTAGCCCGAGCCGAACGACCAGATCTGGCGCTCCTCGGGGAACTGCGTGATGAACTTGTCCTCGATCCTCTTCGCGCAGGGCCACGAGACGTCCTTCTGGCCCTTCTTGAGAGGCGCGCCGACGGAGTGGATGCAGGGGATGAAGTCACCATCCTTGCCGAGGTGCTTGAGGACCGCGTCGCCCGTGCGCGTCATGATGTTCATGTTGACGACGACATAGGGCGAGTCGGTGATCTCGATGCCGTACTGGGTGATCGGGTTGCCGATCGGGCCCATCGCGTAGGGGATCACGTACATCGTGCGGCCCTTCATGCAGCCCTTGTAGCTCTTGAGCATGAGCTTCTTCATGACCTCGGGGTCCATCCAGTGGTTCGTGGGGCCCGCGTCGATCTCCTTCTTGGAGCAGATGAACGTGCGGCCCTCGACGCGCGCGACGTCGCTCTCGTGCGAGCGGGCGAGGTAGCACTCGGGACGGGTCTTCGGGTTCAGCTTGATGAACTGGCCGTTCTTGACCATCATCTCGCAGATCGCGAGGTGCTCCTTCTTCGTGCCCTTCACGACCACGATCTTGTCGGGCGTGCAGACCTTGTTCCACTTGTCAACCCACGCGAACACCTTGTCGTTCGCGAACTTCGGCGTCTTGACCATCTTTGTTTACTCCTTAAGAAATGCCCTTT
>CADCAK010000057.1 GCA_902799385.1 uncultured bacterium
TATCAAATGCGCGAAGCCCGCGCAAGGGGGAAAATGAACTTTTTTCAAGAAAGTTAGTTAACTCGCCAAAGTCACTGAATCTACGCCAAAATCTGCAAGCCAAGAAAACGATTTCGTCACCATTTCTACGCGATGGCAAGCGCTGACTAGCTACAAAACAATATGTCGGACATCTTTTCGATGAAAACCGACTTCGCAAATCGCCGTGCATTTACGCAACAGGCATCGGCGCTGAACTCGTGCGACTCGAACTCTTCAATCGTTGCACAAAGCGACTCTACCGTCTGCTCCTTGAAGAACATTCCCGTCCGCCCTTCAACGACAGTTTCCAGCGCACCGCCCGCGCCATACGCAATGACGGGGCAGCCAGCGGCCTGCGCCTCGACTGGAACGATGCCAAAGTCCTCAAGCCCCGGAAACAGCAACGCCCTTGCGCCTGCGTAAAGGCCGCGTAGCTCATTGTCCGTCACTGCCCCGCCGCCTGCAACGACAAGCTCGCGTTTCATCTTCGCGCACGCCGCACGTGCAAGGTCAAGGCGCTTGTAGGCAACCGGCGCGCCGACAAAGAGATAGTAGCCGCCTTGCGTCCGCTCCGCAGCGCCATAGAAATCAACGTCAACCGGCGGATGCACGACAGTCGACTCGCGTCCATAGATGCGCTTGATGCGCTCCGCGACGAAGGCGGAGTTCGCGACGAATGCATCGACTGACTCTGCGCTCGCGAGGTCCTCGCGGCGCAGATAGCCGGTAAAGAGCTTCATTGATATCTTCCCCAAAAGACCTGCCGAACGGTAGTACTCGTCGTGCATGTCCCAGAGATAGCGCATCGGCGTGTGGCAGTAGCATACGTGGCGTGCGCCCTTCGGCTTGCGTATGCCCTTTATCGGCCCCGATTCGCTGGACACTATGAGGTCGTAGCCGTCAAGCCCGAGCGACCGCGAAGCCATCGGCATAAGCGGGAGACACGCCTGCGGCTTGCATCGGCCAAGCGGAAGCCCCGCAACGAACGACTCCCTGACACGATGCCCCCATAGCCGTTCGCGCGACGGCTCGCCGAAGCGCTCGGGACGGTAGGCGTGGGTGAAGATGTCCGCCTCGGGCAACATCTCGCCGAGCGCGGCCAGCACCTTCTCGCCGCCGCGCACGTTCGTCAGCCAGTAGTGCAGCAATGCCGTATTCATTTCGCCGCCTCCAGAAGTCGCGCCAGACACGCCGCATCTTCGACTGGAAACAAGACCGCATTCGCATAGCCCCTCAGGACGTCGCGGTTGCCAGGGCAGTCCGACGCTATGACGCTACGCCCCCGGGCGACGGCTTCCAAAAGCAGATAGGGCATGCCTTCCCAACGGCTCGGCGCAACAAGATGTCGCGCACATGTCATGTAGGCCCCCGCATGCGGAATCTCGCCTGCGAACTCGAAGAGGTCTGCGACACCTCCGCTCTCCGCAGCGTGCCTGACATTGTCAAACGTTCCGCCGCCGCCGACCATGAGAACCCTCCTCTTAGCCATGCGCAACGCGTCCTGCGCCAGCGCGACCGCCGAAACCAGCACGTCCTGGCCCTTTTGAAAGTCAAAGCGCGCAATGCAGGCAAAGGCAAACTCGTCCGGGCGATATCGCATGCGAAAATCAGCCGAAAACTCCACGGGATCGACCGTGTTTGGCACCACCTCGACAGGCAGATCGCCGCCATAAAGCCGTCGAATGTCCTCCGCATCCGTCTGCGTCAGCGCAATCAGCCTGTCGCACCTACGGTAAAGCCATCGTTCGAGCGAAAGGCGCATCCAGCGACGGAAACGGTTCGATGGCGTCTTCGGAAGGAAGTCGTACTTGCGAAGGTGGATCCCGTGGACGGTGAACACGACCTTCCCCTTCGGCTTCACGAACGGATTGCGGAACAGCTGCAGAAGAGCCTTCAGGTGGTTGCCATGTATCACGTCTGCGCCCCAGCCGTTCATCTTCGCCGCGGAACATTCGCCACGGCAAGAGAAGAACACGCGCGACTCGTCTTTGGGATGTCCGGCGACCTGCCGGCGAATGTACTCCATCCCACCGCCGACAGACACCCTGTCAATGAGATACGCGACCTTCACCGCGCCACCTCACCTCGCGGTGCCGAGGCGCTGTCCGGAATACGTCTTCTCGCGGATGGGCTTCCACCACCACTCGTTGTCGAGATACCACTGGACGGTCCGGCGGATGCCCGTCTCGAAATTCTCGCGCGGCCGCCAGCCAAGTTCGTCCATCAGCTTCGCAGGGTCGATCGCGTAGCGGAGGTCATGCCCAGGACGGTCGGTGACATAGGTAATGAGGTCCGAGTAACGAGACAGCCGAGACGAATGGGACGTCCGGGACAATGGCCTCAGCTCATCCAAGATTGCACATACCGTCTTGACGACCTCGAGGTTCGTGCGCTCGTTGTGGCCGCCCACGTTGTACGTCTCGCCGGGAACCCCCTTCTCGTTCACGAGCAGCAGCGCCCGCGCATGGTCGTCGACGTATAGCCAGTCGCGTACATTCGCGCCCTTGCCGTAGACAGGCAGGGGCTTGCCGTCGAGGCAGTTGAGGATGATGAGCGGAATAAGCTTCTCGGGGAAGTGGTAAGGGCCGTAGTTGTTCGAGCAGTTCGTGATCAGCGTCGGCATCCCGTAGGTGTCGTGCCATGCGCGGACAAGGTGGTCGCTCGAGGCCTTCGACGCGGAGTACGGCGAATGGGGCGAGTAGGGCGTCTTCTCGGTGAAGAAGCCTGTCTCGCCGAGCGTGCCGTACACTTCGTCCGTCGAAATGTGCTGGAAGCGGAATGCAGCCCTCGCCGCGTCTTCGAGCGGCTTCCAGTACTTAAGGGCCGCCTGCAGGAGCGTCGCGGTGCCGACTACATTCGTGCGGATGAACTCGCCGGGGCCGTCGATAGAGCGGTCAACGTGGGACTCCGCTGCAAGGTGGAAGATCGTGTCGGGGCGGAACTCGGCGAATGCGCGGTCCATCGCCTCCTGATCGCAGATGTCAGCCTTCATGAAGGAAAGCCTGGGGTTGGACGAGGCGAGCGTCGCGGGGTCGAGCCCGACTTCCCTGAGCGATTCCGGCACGCCCGCATAGGTCAGCTTGTCGACGACGAGTACCCTTGCCTCGGTCTCCTTGAGGAGTAGCCGCGCGAGGGCGGATCCGATGAAACCGGCGGCGCCGGTCACGATGCAGCGCTTGGAATAGGCCATTGTCAGAGTCCTTTCACGAGATTCTTGAGGTAGGTTCCGTACGAGCTCTTGCCGTAGCCGTCGGCGAGCTTGCGCAGCTGCGCGTCGTCTATCCAGCCGCGCGACCACGCGATCTCCTCGATGCACGAAATCTGCAGCCCCTGCCGCTCGATGAGCGCGCGCACGAAGTTCGTAGCGTCCGCAAGCGACTGGTGCGTGCCGGTGTCGAGCCACGCGAAGCCGCGCCCCATCGTCTCGACGGTGAGCCGCCCTTCGTTCAGGTACTCGCGGTTGAGGTCGGTGATCTCGTATTCGCCGCGCGCCGACGGCTTCAGCGCGGCGGCCTTCACGACTACGTCGTTCGGATAGAAGTAGAGCCCGACGACGGCGTAGTTCGACTTGGGCCTCGCTGGCTTCTCCTCAAGCGAGACGGCCTTCCCCGCAGTGTCGAACTCGACGACGCCGTAGCGCTCCGGGTCGCTCACTCGGTAGCCGAACACGGTGGGCTCGCGCTTTGCCGCAGCGCCGCGCAGAAGCTGCGGAAGGTTGGCCCCGTAGAAGATGTTGTCGCCGAGGACGAGGCAGGCGTCGTCGTCACCGAGGAACTCGCGCCCGAGGACGAACGCCTGGGCGAGTCCGTTCGGGACCTCCTGCACCTTGTAGGAGAACTTCATGCCGAGATCGGACCCGTCGCCGAGGAGCCGCTCGAAGTTAGGCAGGTCGGCCGGCGTCGAGATGACAAGCACCTCGCGGATGCCGGCAAGCATCAGCGTAGAGAGCGGATAGAACACCATCGGCTTGTCGTACACGGGCAGGAGCTGCTTCGAGACGACCTTGGTCAGCGGATGGAGGCGCGTCCCCGCGCCGCCTGCCAGTATGATTCCCTTGCGCGCCATCACTTATCCTCCCATGGTTCGATGTCCGACAGAAAAGGGTTTGCCATGTCTTTTTCCGAAAGCGTCGGCTTGATGCCGATCTCCGGCCACTCTATGCCGAGCGACGGATCGTCGAAGCGCATGCCGCAGTCGGCCGACGCGCAATAGAGGTTGTCGCACTTGTAGCTGAAGAGCGTATCGTCCTCCAGGACGATGAACCCGTGGGCGAAGCCACGCGGGATGAATATCTGGCGCCGGTTGTCGGCGGAAAGCGTGACCGCGACATGGCGCCCGAACGTAGGGGAGCCCTTCCTGATGTCAACGGCGACGTCCCACACCGCGCCTTGGATGACGCGCACAAGCTTCGCCTGCGTATGCGGCGCGGCCTGCCAGTGGAGCCCGCGCACCACGCCCTTGCGGGAAAACGATTCGTTGTCCTGCACGAAATCGGCGTCGATGCCCGCGTCGCGGTACCTCGCCCGGTTGTACTGCTCGCAAAACCACCCTCGCCCGTCGCCAAACCGGTCGGGCTCTATGATCTTGACGCCAGCGATGTCAGAGTCTATGACTTTCATTTTGGGAAATTATACCACAATGCAATGCGACCGTCACCATCAAAACGCGCGTCATCCAAACAGGACCCACGCGCAGGCCAACGCCCCTTTCTTGATGATTCCGTGGCGTGGATCCGACAGCAGGCCGCCGGTCATCCGCGAGCGCAGCTCTCGCCAGAGCCTTATGTCGAAGACACGGTGGCGAATCCACAGCAGCAGCGCATCACGGACGACGCGATCGTGGAAATCGGCAAACTCCGGCCCCGAGAGAGCCTCGCGAAGTATCTCCCCGACCCTTGCGAGGTCCTTGACGCGCTTTCGCCCGTCCTGTACGTGAGTTACCGATGTGGCGCTCTCGCAATAATGGTAAAAGGCCGCGTCCATTTCCGCGATGCGGCGAGCCTTCGCGAGCGCCTGCGCGGTCACCATGAGGTCCTCTCCCAGCGTGACCGCCGGGTCGATGGACAACCCCTCAAGTAGCTCGCGCCTGAAGAGCTTGTTCACAAGGGCGTTGTACGTATCGCTGGGACCCTTTGCGTCAAATGGCCTGCGCACGGACCTTCCGTCCGCCCCGTCGCGCACGATGCCGCAGCATACGCAGTCGGCGTGTTCGCGCTCCGCCGCCGACAGCATCTCCGCCACGGCGTTCGGCTCGATCCAGTCGTCGGCGTCGCAAAAGCCGACCCAATCGCCCGAAGACCTCGACACCCCTGCAAACCGCGCGGAGACAGCGGTCTGCGGACCGCCATCGGACGGCGCAGACACTACAAGCTCAACATCTCCGTACGTCTGCGACAGGACGGATTCCCTCGCCCGCTCCAGGAGCGGCGTATCTCCCCATGCGGGGATTATGATGGACACCCTTGACATCTGCAGCAACGCATCACAACTGCCAGGCCAGACCTTACTTGACGTCGCATGGCATTCTTTCCAGACGCACGTGCGACGAATACGTCAGGCGTCGGGCCAAAGCTCGTGCGCCATCTCCCTCAACTTGTACTTCTGTATCTTCTGCGATGCCGTCATCGGGAAGACATCGAGGAAGTGGACATACTTCGGGATCTTGAACCACGAGATCTTGTCCTTGCAGAACGACTGGACGTCCTCGGGCTTGAGCTCCGCGCCATCAGCGGGGATCACAAACGCCGCCGGCTGCTCGCCGTACTTCTTAGAGGGACAGCCGACTACCGCGACATCCTTGACGCCGGGCATTGTGCCGAGGAAGTCCTCGACCTCCTTCGGCGAGATGTTCTCTCCGCCGCGGATGATGAGGTCTTTGAGGCGCCCGGTGATGTAGTAGTATCCGTCGGCGTCCATCCTGCCGATGTCGCCGGAGTGGAGCCAGCCGCGCTCGTCGATGCACTTCGCCGTCTGCTCCGGCATCTTGTAGTAGCCCTTCATCGTGTTGAAGCCGCGGCAGCAGATTTCGCCGTCCTGCCCGATCGGCGCGAGCTCCTGCGTCTCGGGGTCGATGATCGCAACTTCGACGCCGGGCAGCGCCTGACCTATCGTCTGGCACTTGCGCTCGATCGACGGCTCGAAGTAGCGCGTCATCGTCATCACGGGACCAGACTCGGTGAGACCGTACGGGTTCGTGATCTCCCTCATGAACATGCGATCCTGCGCCTGCTGCATGCGGTGGACAGGGCACGCCGAGCCCGACATGATGCCGGTTCTGAGCGACGAGAAGTCAAACTCCTTGAAGCGCGGATGGTCGAGCATCGCGATGTACATCGTCGGGACGCCGTAGGTCGCAGTGCACTTCTCGCGCTCGATCGACTTCATGACGAGAAGCGGGTCAAACTTCTCGAGGAAGACCATCGTGGAGCCGTGGTTGACGCAGCTCATCACGCCGAGAACGCAGCCGAAGCAGTGGAAAAGCGGCACGGGAATGCAAACGCGGTCGCGCGAAGAGAGGTTCTGGCATGCACCGATCCAGAAGCCATCGTTCGCGATGTTGCGGTGGGTGAGCTGCACGCCCTTCGGGAAGCCGGTCGTGCCGCTCGTGTACTGCATGTTCACAACGTCGTTCACGTCGCACGTGGCCTGACGCGCGATATACTCCTCCTGCGTCACCTCGCACGCAAGCGACTTCACCTCGTTGAGCGAGTACATGCCGCGGTGCTTCTTCGGCCCCAAGTAGAACATGCGCTTGAGATGCGGGTACTTCGCGCTCTTCAAAGCGCCGCGAGGGCACTCCTTGAGCTCGGGGATGAGCGAGTTGATGACCTCGATGTAGTCACAGTCGCGATAGCCGTCGATCACAAAAAGGTTCTCGGCGTCGGACTGCTTGAGGGCAAAGTCGATTTCCTGACTCTTGTAGTTGATGTTGAGCGGCAGGAGTATCGCGCCTATCTTCGCCGTCGCGAACATGAGGACAACCCAGTGGGGAACGTTCGTAGCCCAAAGCGCAACCTTTTCGCCGCGCTTCACGCCGAGCGCCATGAGCCCCTTGGCGACATAGTCGACCTCTTCGGAAAACTCAAACCAAGTAAGCCGGTAGTCGCGATCAGCATAGACTACTGCGTCGTTCTCGCCGCAGCGCGCGACCGTCTGGTCAAGGAGCTGGCCGAGGGTGTATTCGCGCGTGATCGGCAGGTTGTGCCACGGAACGCCCGTCGAGACGGACTGGGTGAACGGCGCCTGGCGGGGCGCTGTTCCAAAAGGATCTGTCAACTTGAACATAATACTACTTCCCTATTGCCGTTCCCGGTTCCCCGTTACCCATTATACCGGAATGAACACGATGCCGTAGATAGACGCGGGCTTGCCGCCGATTGCCCTAAGCCCGTGGTTGACGCACGAGTTGTAGTAGGCCGTATCGCCCGCCTTCAGGATCGTCTTGTCGGGGCCGTAGGTGAGCTCGACTTCACCGGAGATGCAGATGATGAGCTCCTCGCCCTCGTGGTGCTGAACGGCGTCAACTCCGTTGGCGGCAAATTCGATGCGGAACGGATCCATGTGCCTGTCGGGCTTGCCGAGCGCGAGGGAGTGGCTCGCATAGCCGAGGACGTTCATCCCTTCGCCCGCAACCTTGTTCGACTCGATGTCGTCGGCGCGGGTGATGATCGGGTCTGGCTTGAACTGGTCGTCCATGAACGTGCCGATCCTCAGGCCAAGGGCGCGGGAGAGCTTAACGAGGACGCCGAGCGCGGGCATTACCTCGCCCTTCTCGATCGCATTGATGACCTTTTCCTCGACACCAGACTTCTGGGAGAGATCCCAGATGCTCCAGCCGTGGTTCTCGCGGTACATCTGTATCCGCTTGCCTGCCTTGTTTTCCGTGTTGCTCATGTTGCCTTTCATTTTTCCGGTCCAGAATGTTCTGTCATTGACGAAAAAGCGGACCGCCCTTTTCCGCGATCCGCTTTTCTCGTGCTTCTTGAGTTGGCCCTTTTGATCAAACGCCGGCCGCCTCAGCGGATCTGCACCCGTTAAGGAGAAGGCTAAGTCGAAAAAGGTCAAACTTGTTCATTGGTGCGATAGTATACCAAAAATTTTCCGCCGTGTGCATACGGACATGAAAAAAAAATCTGTCGTGTCGCCTGGTTGCATTGAGTCTGCCAGTATCTGAGGGGGTTGCATTGTCTCTGCCATAGGCAGAGCCTAAGAGAAGAAAGTTCCATCAAGG
>CADCAK010000058.1 GCA_902799385.1 uncultured bacterium
TACGATCCGACGCTTCGGCCACACGGCGGTCAGCCGGTCGGCAAGCGGCGAACAGAGAATGTAGGGCAGGACGAGCATTCCCGCGACAACACTCGTCAGGAGCGACCGCACGCGCTCGTCGGCAATCCATCCGATGACGGTCAGGCACGCCAGCGTCTTCAGGAAGTTGTCGTTCAGCGTCCCGAAGAAGTTGGTCACATAAAGCGGTATAAAGGAATTACTTTTCATTGCTCCTCCTTTGTGCGGGCACTGAGACCCGCAACCCCGAGATTATGGCACTCGACGCCCGCGACCCCGAAATTGTGGCTATCGCCGCCCGCAACCCCGAGATCATGGCGCTCGCCGCCCGGCACCGCGATCATTGGTGGTCTAAGTGCCGCGACAAGCGAAGCGAGGGTATGACCTGGTGTGATGTCGCCCGCCCATACCTCGGCTGCATTTTTCAAGATATACTCATTACACCAGACGGCTCGTTGCTTATTGACGCCTGTGCCGCTAGGAGCGGGAGAGATCAAGAGCCCCCGACCTTCATTGCAGGCGGCGGCAATAGCCGACTCAAGCTCGCTTTCTAGAGGTATGCCGCCGGGACAAACCTTGACAAACCGCCGCCCGCTCGCGAGCGCCTTGGCAAAAACCGATCGCTCCTGGGCACTGGTAAAGGTTGAAATAAGCGGCGGCTTATCGCGGGCATTATTGGGGTGGCGGGGCTCCGCGCCCGCCCGAACCCACAACTGCCTTGGCTTCAACTCACTTGTATATGCGCCTTGTGAGGCGACAAAACCGATTAGGCGAGCGTTCAATAGCGCGACATTGCCAAAAGTGTAGCTCGTCACCGCGCCAAAGCGGTCGCGCGTCCATTTGGCTGGGTTCTCGCGAATGTAACGACGATAGCCCTCAAGTTGCTCAGGCGTTGTGACGAGCTTATCCCAGAAGTCGCGTTGCCACGGCGTCGCCCCGACATCGACGGCCTTGCCCTCGGCCACCATGTCGCGATAGACCTTTGAAATCCAGCTCTTGAAACGGCCGACGACAAAGCCCAAGTCGATTTTGCGGCGGCCATCGACGCCCGCCTTCTTTGGGCGAGCGCGGAACCCCACCTTCTCTAAGCGGGAACTGAGCCCACCCCGCATAGCGCCGCCTTCGGCGCTCGCTGCGCTCGGGGGATATGCCACACCAATCTTAATGAGAAAATGCACATGGTTCGGCATTACCACAAACTCGTCGATCTTGACGCCGTCATAGCGCTCGCCAAGCGACTTAAGCGACGCCTCGACAGCCCCACCCAGTTCGTTCAACACGCACTTCTCGCCGACTATCGCGCCGAAGATCGCCTTGTTGAAAGCCGCCTGCATCGTCACAAAGAAAGTGCCGCAAGAGTAGTTGATGTTCGCGTTCCTCAACATTGGCCGACGCTTCACGCCTTGGCTGATCTCAACTATACTTTCCCTCTTCATTACTCGCCCCCATTCCTATCGGGCTGGCGTGGTTCCATCCCCGCACCATCGACAAACTCCCTGATCAATTCATCATAGTTCTCAAAACCCATGTCATCTACAAGCGTGTTGTGGTCGCCGCCTTCGACCACGACAAAGCGCTTTGGCTCGTTGGCAAGCTTGAAAAGCGCCTGGCCTTGCGAATACGGAATCACCCTGTCGCTCGTTCCGTGGATCATCAGCACACGGCACTTAACGGCGCCGATGCACTTCAAGTTCGGGAACGGATCGACCGGCAGCAGCCTAACCCGCGTCACCACGCGCGGCGCGGAGAGGAACGGTGCCTCGAGAATCAGCCCGCCACAAGGACGCGTCGCCGCAAGCTCGGTCGCAGGGCCAGTTCCAATGGAAAAGCCGTCGACGATGATTTCTTCGGGCTTGAAGCCACGCGACTCGATGAGCCAGTCGTAGAGTCGGTGGACATTCCTGTAGCACCCCTCTTCATCAGGCGAACCGTCGGAGAGGCCATAGCCCGGGTAATCGACTGAAGCGACTGTGTAACCGACTTTCGCAAGCTCCTTCAACGCCCAGAGCGTTCCCTTGGCGTCCTCGGCATTGCCATGGCAGCGGATAATCGCCTTCCTGCCGCGCCGTAGCTCCTGCGAAGGCGGGCTGCCGCGCCGTAGCTCCTGCGAAGGCGGGCTGCCGCGCTCAGGGCCATAGACAATCGCCGCCACCTTCACGCCGTTCGTGCCGATGTCTACATATCCCCGCGTCGTCGCATTGTAGCCGCCCTTCACGGGATGGAACATCAGCGAATTGATGCACCCCGTAGAAATCAGAAGCAACAGCGCGGTTACGATTACGAGTATCCTCGCAACAGATTTAAAAGCAGCCTTGAGCATCATTGCATTCCTTTCTGTCAATTCTACTCCATCCACCGCTCGTTTTCATCGCGCACGAACACAGTATAGGCGTCGCACCCCCATCCGGTTGGAAACAGGAGCTTGCCGTAGTGCGCACTTATAATCTTGCCGTCTTCGCCAAACCTGGTGCGGAGACGTAGAATCATGTACTTGCTGCGGTCAATGCGCTGCGAACCCTCTGAGCCAATTGCGCCATTCCACCGCCAGCAAGAAACCCATCCGACCTTCGACGGCGCGTATTCGCCACTGGACGGCGCCTCGTAACGCCCATGCAATCCGTCGTACCAGTTGCAGTCGTCCGCGACGAACCCATTTCCCGCACCCACCGTCGAATACTCCCTGACAATGCGGTAGGCGTTGCGCGGCTTCGCATCATCCTTTACCTCGACCTTCTGACTCACGAGCAAATCAGCCGTCTTGCCCTTGCCATGCGGCGGCAGCCAGTCGCCGAGTTCGCAGTCGTAGTACAGATCAACCGACTTGAAGAGCAACGCATTCGGCCACTCCAACTTGCTTTCGCTCTTCTCAACGGAGCGGATCTTGCGCTTGATCGTGAAATCGAAGACGATGCGTCCGTCAGCATCCGGATCCTTCTCGTAAACCTTGTGGTGCTGCTCGCCATCGTGTTCCCTGTAGTCGTAGAAACCACTTTTACGTATTTCCACGCGGCTGAACGACACCCTGTTGAGCTTCGGCACAAATATCTCCCCGTTCTCGTCTGTCGTTTCCCTTATGGTGTCGTCAAGCAGGCTGTTGGTCGAGAGCCACGACCAGAACGACGCACCTTCCACCGGCTTGCCATCGGCGTCCCGAACGCGAATCACAAAACCGTGGCGTTCCTGCATCAAGTCGTATGGCAAGCAGACTAGGTCGACGACCGGCGAAACAACGAGTTCGTCAACCGCCGCCACGGCAATCCCGGCAGGTATCGTGGCGATGCCCAACGGCGGTATTACCATGCCGAAGTAGATCAGCCCAAGCGCGACTTCCCCAGGCCCCTCCCGCGTCGTCTGGAATATCTCGCCCGAGCGCGGCGAATCAAACGCGCCAAAAAGCTTAGTCGTTGCCGAAAGCAGGACAACGACTACAAAGACCATAGATATCCATCTCTTCATTTCTCCTCCTTTGTGGCCTTTGTGTTCTTTGTGGCTAAAAACACCTGTTCGCAGATGCTGTCCGTGACTTTCTCGGCCCAAGCGCGATTGTCGACGCCTGCAGGACGGAAAGACTTGTGCCATTTGACATCCGCAAGCGCATAGACCGAGACCTGCGCCCAGATAGATGTCGTGAGAAGTTCCAGCCGCTCTTCGTCCTTCACCTTCATCGCGAGGAGTGCCTTAAGCCCTTCATATACAGGGCGGCCAAACGCCTCCTTGAACTCGTCATGGAATTTCGTGGGCCGCGTAACCTCGTGGCGGAAGAGACCCGCGCAAAGTTTCTGGGCGCGCTCGGTCGGAAGCGTCATGAAAAGCATATCGTCAATCCACTCGCGCACAGCCGCGCGCCAAGACTTCTCATCCTTTACACCATCTGCAAGCGTGGCGAGCGGAGCGCCGAGGTCACCGAAAAGCCGTTTCGCGGCGAGGCGGTATAGCGCCTCCTTGGAGCCGAAGTAGCGGTTCATGAGCGCCGAGTTCGCCCCCGCGCGGCGGCATATCTCCCGCGCCGAGGCAAGCTCGAAGCCCATGTCGGCAAACTCCTGCTCAGCCGCCGCGAGTATCGCCTCGCGCGTCTCCACGCCGTCGCACCGCTCCCTGCGGCTTTTCTCCGCGTGGACGGGGCCTCGTCTCTTCGATATAGGCATCGCGCAATCTCCTTTTATGGTAATCACGCGATTACTTTATCATAAAGCAGACGCCCCTGTCAATGGCGAACTGAAAAAAATTTACGCCCCAACCACGACTCAGCCGTCCTTCGTGCCGAATCCAAGAACTGCACGATGTCGACTAAGCCCTTCGTCATCTATCTTGAAAGCAATCCTGCCATGTAAAGCGGGAGATAGACCTTGCCGTCAACCTTCTTGAAGTCCTTGTCGTGGAGAACGTACGGGATGTTTAGGTGTCGATCGTACTTCTTGATGAACTTGTCAAGCGACCTGGTTTCGTATTCTCCAGTCCCCTTGACCTCGATGGCCGAGATATTGTGTCTTCTCTTCAATGCGGATTTGGCGACCAGAAAGTCTATCTCCATCCTGTTCGATTTGTCGTCGCGGTCATGGTTCGCATAGAAGTACAGCTGGTTTCCTGCCGCCCGAAGCATCTGCGCGACAAGATTTTCGTAGAGCATCCCGGCATTCATCTCCAACCGCCCGGTCAACAGTCGTTGCTGCATGTCGCCCGCGATCAACTCGTTTTCGCTGAACGCCATGCTCACAAGAAGACCGGTGTCACCCATATAGCACTTTAAGGAGGAATGGTCGCTTGTTAGTTCAAGCCCCGAATTCGGTTCCGTCACGTTGTAGGCGACATTCACAGTCATTGCCGACTTGAGCCATTCGAATACGCTCTCGAAATTGCGCATGCCGGTTCCCTTCTTCACTGCGCCAGGCGAAAACTGCCGGTCATGCCGTGACAATGCGCCGGGAATGCCGTTAAACACCGAAAGGATCCTATGTTTCGCCGCTCCTCCGAACTTAAATATGTCCGAACGATACAGCTCCAATATGTCGCGCTTCTCGACATCAACAATTCTCAAATTACGGGATTCCACGAATTTTGACACGACCTGGGGCATACCCCCGACAACAAGGTACTGGCGA
Source organism: uncultured bacterium (assembly GCA_902799385.1). Lineage (GTDB taxonomy): Bacteria > Verrucomicrobiota > Kiritimatiellia > RFP12 > UBA1067 > UBA1067. The sequence continues at coordinate 5,118 of CADCAK010000058.1, forward strand.
AATACATCAAGAATCCTGCGGTGCATTCCCGCGCCAACCGGGCATGAATCGCGATAAGCGTGTTCAATTATCGGCATCATCCCGCCGTTGCCGGTCGCCCAGAGAAACTCCTCGAAATCCATGGGGAACATCTCAAGGTGATGCTCTTCAGAAGGTATTACGATGTTTCTGACATTCTTCCGTATGGAAATCAGCGAGCCGGTCTCAATGTAGTCGTAACGTCCGTCGGCAACAAGGTACTTGATTGCCTCCCTCGCACGAGGGAAACGCTGGACTTCGTCGAATATGATAACACTCTTGCGCGGTTTAAGCTCAACGTGATAAGCGCCAAGCAGGTACATGAAAAAGGTGTCTAGGTCATCCAGATAGTCCATGAAAAAGCCCTTGACGTCCTTAGATGCCTTTGCAAAGTCAATCAGCAAATACCCTTCATATTCGTTTTTAGCGAACTCTTCGGCAATCCAGCTCTTCCCAACACGACGCGCACCGTCAATCATGACGGCAGAACGCCCGTTGCTCAGGTTTTTCCACTCTAGCAACTTTGAATATATTTTGCGCTTCATGGGATGAATACTACCATATTATAAGCCACAGCGCAAGCGCCATTGTCAAAATACGCGATATTTGTAATGGCCTATTTTGCCAAAATACACGATATTGTAAATATGTGATCTTGCCAAAATAGCAGATTTCACCGATAGAACTATAATTTTATTTTCCCCCGAGAATGGCTTTTAGCCGCCCTTCCGCCTGCGCGGCGGAGATGCCGCGCAGCAAGATGCGCTTTTGCTTCGACGTCTCGCCGCTCTTGAAGACGACGGACGACTTCGCAAGTCCGAATTCGTCGGCAAGCGTCTCAATAAGTTCCTTGTTGGCCTTCCCGTCCACAGGGGCGCAGCGTATTCGCACTTTCACGGCATCGCCCATGAGCGAGTCGATCCCCGCCCTCGACGAGCGCGGCTGGGCACGAACGCTTATTACCACGCCGTCAGGTGTCTCGGAAAGGCATTCCATACTACGAATTGCGCCAGTTGGCGAACGACGAAAGTTCGGCCGACTCGTCGCCCGCCGTCGCTATCGACGGCTTCAGCGTCTTGCAACCGATTGCGGCAAGGTCGCGCTCAAGCGCGGCGAACTGCGCCTCGTCCTCGTATGTTCCGACGATCGCGCCGCCAGAGCCCGCGAACTTCGCGCTCACGCCGCTCTTACGCGCAGTCATCACCATGCGGCGGTTTTCCTCCGCGACATTGAAGATGCGGTCACGGAGATTGAAGTTCGCATCAACGAGCGCATGAATCTTCTCGGGGTGGCCGACGACGAGCGCGTCGCGCCCCTGCTGGGCGATGTCCGCGAATTCCGTCATCGCCGCGAGTACATCGGCGTTCTTCGCCTCGAAGAGACGCTTGACTTCCTTGTGCGCCTCGCCCGACTCCTCCGCGCGCGCCGCGTCGTAGGAGACGTAGAGCTTCGGCATTAGCGCGGGATCGATGCGTTCGTAGCGACCCCTGTTGTTCGCCTCGACAAACGACTTCTCGAAGTCCATGAAGACTACGCCGTTGTACATCTGGATGACGCGGTCCTGGAAGCCGCAGTTGATGCGAAGCTCCTCCTTCTCTGCTTCTAGGCAAATCGTCGGCGCGACTTCAAGCGGAATCTCGACTTCGTAGAATTTCATCAGCGCCTTGAGCATCGCCGAGCATATCGCGGACGATCCCGAGAGCCCGACGAGACGCGGGATGTTGATCTTGTACTCAGCCGTGAAGTTGCGCTTCGGCAGCGTTACGCCGCTCTTCTGGCAGTATTCCCAAAAGCGCTTCGTGACGGCCTTGAGAAGCCGTATGCCGCCGTAGTAGCCGTAGAGCCGGAGGTCGCGCACTAGCTGTTCGGGCGAGTCGAACGTAGCATCGTCAACCTCGCCGGGGACGAACCTGAGCCGCGCCGACTCGGTGAGCACAAGCTCCACACCGAAGTCCGAGAACGCGAACGACACGGTCTTGCCGAAATATCCGTCGGACGGATTCCCGAGGAACCCGGCGCGGGCGAAACTCCTTGTCCTTATAGTTTTCATCGCGCCTATTTTACCAAATTCCGCATCGTCGCGATAGGGCATATCAAATCCAGAAAACAAAGCGGGCGCATCCAAATCGGATGCGCCCCCCTTGTGCCTTGCAGGGCAACCATTACATCATGCCGTCCATGCCGCCAGGCGCGCCGTGGCCGCCGCAGCCGCAGGAATCCTTCTTCTCGGGGATGTCGGTGACCATGCAGTCGGTCGTGAGCAGGAGCCCCGCGATGGAAGCGGCGTTCTGCAGCGCCGAGCGCGTGACCTTCGCCGGATCGACGATGCCGGCCTTGAGCATGTCGGCGTACTCGCCCGTGCGGACGTTGTAGCCGTTCGTGCCCGTCGCCTTCTTGACGTTGGCGATGACGAGCGCGGCTTCCTGACCCGCGTTGTTGACGAGCTTGCGGAGAGGCGCCTCAATCGCGCGGGCGATGATGCTCGCGCCAACGGCCTCGTCGCCGTCGAGCTTGAGCGCGTCGATCGCCTTCTGGGCGCGGAGATACGCAACGCCGCCGCCGGGAACGATGCCTTCCTCGACTGCCGCGCGGGTAGCATGGAGCGCATCGTCGACGCGATCCTTCTTCTCCTTCATCGCGGCCTCGGTCGCAGCGCCGACCTTGATGAGCGCAACGCCGCCGGCGAGCTTGGCGAGGCGCTCCTGGAGCTTCTCGCGGTCATAGTCGGAAGTCGTCTCCTCGATCTGGCGCTTGAGCTGCTCGACGCGGGCCTTGATGTCGGCGGACTTGCCGAG
>CADCAK010000059.1 GCA_902799385.1 uncultured bacterium
CTCGTGGCGAAGATACGCGAAGAGGTGGGCAAGGTCATCGTCGGGCAGGAGAAGCTCGTAGACCGGCTTGTCCTCGCTATGGTGACGGACGGGCACATACTGCTCGAGGGCGTTCCCGGACTTGCGAAGACGCTTTCGTGCAACACGCTCGCAAAGGCGCTCGGGCTCGACTTCAGGCGCATCTCGTTCACGCCCGACCTTCTTCCCGCCGACGTCGTCGGCACGCTCGTCTACTCGCCGAAGACCGGCGAGTTCACGCCGAAGAAGGGGCCTGTCTTCACGAACCTGCTGCTCGCTGACGAAATCAACCGTGCTCCGGCGAAGGTGCAGTCCGCGCTTCTCGAGGCGATGCAGGAGCGCCAGGTGACGATCGGCGACGAGACGTACGCGCTCCCGAAGCCGTTCCTCGTCCTTGCGACGCAGAACCCGATCGAGCAGGAAGGCACATACCCGCTCCCCGAGGCGCAGGTGGACCGCTTCATGTTCAAGTGCCTCGTCGAGCCGCCGACTAAGGCAGACGAACGTCGCATCATGCAGCGTTTCGCCGAGACGGCCGAGAAGCCCGAGGCGAAGACGGTGTGCGCCCCCGGCGACATCGAGACGCTTCGTGCCGCGCTGAACGACGTTTACTGCGACGAGAAGGTGGGCGACTACATCCTCGAGATCGTCTTCAAGACGCGCGAGGCCGACGCGATGATCCAGAACGGCGCCTCGCCCCGCGCGACGCTCGCGCTCAACCTCGCCGCCCGCGGCAATGCGCTCATGCACGGCCGCGCCTACGCGACGCCGCAGGACGTGAAGGAAGTTGTGCACGACGTCCTGCGCCACCGCATTCTCCTCACCTACGAGGCCGAGGCGGAGAACGTGACGAGCGACAAGATCATCGACAAGATACTAAGTGTTGTTCCAGTGCCGTGATTATTCTAGCCACAAAGAACACAAAGAGCACATAGATTAGGATGACAGCATGTCAGAGCAATGAGATTTGTGATATCATACGCCAAACGGCGTATGATGTCCATGTCTATTTTGGCGTCGGGTATCTGGAAAAAGTTTATGAGAACGCCCTTGCACATCGGTTGTCGCTGAAGGGGTTGTCTGTAGAGCAACAGGTGCCAGTCAAGGTTCAAGATGAGGATGGTTTCGTGGTTGGCGATTATGTAATTGACATGATGGTGGATGGGGTTATTGTGGAATTAAAGGCGGTGGAGTCTTTGCATCCTGTTCATTTGGCGCAAACGCTAAACTATCTCAAGGCGACAGGGATTAAGTATGCCATGTTGATGAACTTTGGGGCTAGCAAGTTCCAATGTCGAAAATTGGCTGTGTGAAATTCTTTGTGATCTTTGTGTTCTTTGTGGCAAAAAAACAATGAGATTTATAAAATGGCGACTGACGTAAAGGAATTGATGGCGAAGGTGGGGAAGATAAGGATCCTCACAAATCGGCTCATCGACGACCAGCTGGCCGGCGACTACCACTCCACGTTTAAGGGCCAGGGCGTCGAGTTCGACGAAGTCAGGCCCTATATCGCGGGCGACGACGTTAGGGCGATCGACTGGAACGTAACGGCGAGGACGGGCGTACCCTACATCAAGCGCTACTCCGAGGAACGCGAGCTCACGATCCTCTTCCTCGTTGACGTCTCGGGCTCGCAGAGCTACGGCTCGCGCTCGCGCTCCAAGATGGAGCTCGCCGCCGAGGTTACGGCGCTTCTCGCGCTCACCGCGATACGCAACCAGGACAAGATCGGGCTCATCCTCTTCTCGGACAGGATCGTAAAGTACATCCCGCCGCGCAAGGGGCGCGACTCCGTGATGCGCCTCGTGCGCGAGGTGCTTGCCGCCGAGGACGAGGCGAAGGGCGGCACTGACGTGGAGGGGGCGCTGAAGTTCCTGAACGGCGTGCAGAAGCGCCGCGCAGTCGTCTTCCTCGTAAGCGACTTCCTCGCCTCTACCGCACCCCGCACCCCGCACCCCGCACCAAGCACCAGCGTGGCCTCGCCACGCGCAGGCACAAGCGCCGAAGGCGCGCAAGCACCAAGCACCAGCTTCGAGCGGCTTTTGCGCGCGACGGCGCGTCACCACGACATGATCTGCGTGCCTGTGTCAGATCCAGCCGAAGCCGAACTTCCCGACGTCGGGCTTGTCGAGCTCGAGGACTCCGAGACCGGCGAGCTCATGCTTGTTGACACTTCGAGCGCGAAGGTCAGGAAGGCGTTCGCCGAGCGTGCCGAGGCAGATCGCGAGGAGCTGACGAAGTTCTTCCGTAAGACTGGAATAGACACTCTCGACATCGCGACGGACAAGCCGTACATCGACGGCGTCCGCGCACTCTTCAAGCGCCGCGCCCGAAAGTAATGCCTCGACATCCATTATGTCGGGATATGCGTGTCTACACGCTGATGCCGGCACCCCCGCAGAAAGGCACCGTGTGCATTTCCCCCGGGTGACGCGGCGCGACAAGTCCACCAAAAATTGATATAATACGTGTGAAGTGTCACAAGTTCACGTCATAATCGGCGAGGATGACTATCTCGTGTCGGAAGCCGCGAAGCGAATCGTCGGCGACGGCATCGGTCTAGAGACAGTTGACTCTGCCAATTCGACTAACGAAGAACTTCAGCTAAGAGACTTGCGAGAGGCCGAAGCGTCGCTCATGACGCCGCCTTTCCTCGACCCAAAGAAAACGACATGGTGGCGCAACGTCGGCTTTTTGCCGCAAAGCGGGAAGGGTGGCTCTTCCGAGGCGGTCAAGGTGGCTCTTGAGAAGTTTGCCGAGAAGCTTGCCGCCGCCGATCTCCCTGAAAATCAGCATTTCATCCTCTCGGGCCCGCGCCTGCTTCAGACTTCGATTTTTGCCAAGACGCTTAAGGCGTCGGTCGAAATGGTCGTCTTTTCTGCCGGCAAGCCGTGGGAGCAGGCGAAGGCCGCAGCCGTGCGCGTCATCGATCTTGCGAAGGAGATGGGACTTTCGTTTGAGCGCGGCGCGGCGGAGCTCTTTGTCGCACGCGTCGGCCCTGATTCGCGCTCGCTCGCGAGCGAGCTTGCGAAGATGCGCGACTACCTTGGCGACGAGCGCAGCACTATAACTGCCTCCGACATCGCGGAGGTCACGTCGCAGGGCGTCGGCGTAGAGCCCGAGATATGGGCGATAACCGACGCGCTTGGCGAGCGGAACTTTTCGAAAGTTCTCGATTCCGTTAGTCGCTTCGAGCGCGAGAACGGCTTTGCTGTGCTCGTCACGACGGTGGTGGAGAAGTTCTTCCGCCAGCTCGCGGAGCTTAAGGACGCCGAGGCGAAAGGCCGCTTCGGCGAAGCGACCGAGGGAATGAACCCGTATGCCGCGCGGAAGAACCAGGGCTTTCTGCGCAATTGGTCGCTTAACGAGCTTCGCGCCGCGCGCTACCGCTTTCTCGAATTGCGCGAACGCGCCGTGTCGTCGAACTCCGCCGACGCCCTCGTTGTTGCGCGTCTTGCCCAGATCTGCCGCAGGAGGGCCGCGCGATGAGCCGCGAGATGCTTAACCTCAAAAACGCCGCGGAGCACGTTCACATGGACGCGAACGAGCTTCGGCACGTGGCGCAGCGCGGCGAGATAGAGTTCGACGAGCATGGCGGTGACCTTTGGTTTGAGCATCGCGTCCTCGACGAATGGGCGCAGCGCAACTTGCTCGCCTCGGGCCGCAAGGAACAGCTTCGCCAGCATAGCGTCATTCTCGAAGAGCACCGCCGCGCGAACAGTTCCGACTGGCGCGTATGGCGGCTTTTCGCGCAGACTGGAATCGTGCTCAATGTCCCTGGCAAGGCGAAGGCGGGAATCTTGCGCGACATGACGAGCATTGCGGACGCGACTGGCTTCGTCTATGATCCTGACGGGCTTTTCAAGGAACTCGTCGCACGCGAGGAAACGGCGTCGACTGCCGTCGGCGAGGGCGCAGCGTTTCTACACCCTCGTTTCCATGATCCGTATATGTTCCAGGAAACGTTCATCGCCTACGGGCGCAGCGAACGGCCAGTATTCTTCGGCGCGCCCGACGGGCAAGGCACGCGGCACTTTTTCCTCGTGTGCTCGACCGACCACGAAATGCATTTACACATCCTCGCTCGGCTTGCAGTCATGGCGCATGCAACCGAGTTTCTCCAGATACTCGACGAGGCGACGAGCCCGGAGCAGGTCGTCGAGATAATCCGCGCGGCGGAGGAGGGGCTGCTTAAATGAAGAAGCTCTGGTTCTTTGACCTCGACGGCACTCTCGCCGACACCGACCGCGACATCCGCGAGGCGTGGAAGGCGACGCTTGCCGATCTCGGGCTCGAGTGCCCCGGCTTCGACGCCAACTTTGTCGCGGGACCGCCGATCGAGGACATGGCGAGGACGCTTTTCCCCGAGATCTACACCGATGCGCTCGGCGCGGCGATACGAAAGGGCTTCGGTGAGCACTACGACAACGACGGCTTCCGGAATACCGTCGAGTATCCCGGGGTCATCGACCGCGTTCGCGAACTGAAGGCGGCTGGCGCGACAGTCGTCATCGCGACGAACAAGCGCCATGTCGGTGCGCGGCTGATGGCGGCGAAGTTCGGCTGGGAGAGCGTCTTTGACGGCATCTACGCGGGCGACATGTTCAAGGACGATCCCGCGATAGGCAAGATGACGAAGTCGGCGCTTCTTTCGTTTCTCATGCGGAAATACGCCGCATCGCCCGATGAATGCGCAATTGTCGGCGACACGAAGAGCGACTTTGTCGCGGCGAAGGACAACGGCATCGAGTCGGTCGGCGTCGCGTGGGGCTACGGCAAGCCAGAGGAACTCGCCCTCGCGAGCCGCATCGTTGCGACCCCCGCCGACATATGACATCGCGCAGTTCAATAAAATTGTGCGGAGAACTTGATCTCGGTAATATTTTTTGCGAATTACGGTTCATAGAGCGGTGATTTTTGATATAATGTCACCAACGATGTAACCTTTTCGAAGCTGGTGTGTATACAAGGCAGAAAGGAAAACTACCATGAGCATACAACTTGACACATCTAGACTCGCGGGCTCTGTTCAGATGTCCGTGCCAGATCTCGCCGCACCCACAGAACAGGGGAAGGCCCTTGCGGCGCTTCTCGGCGGGAAGTCCGTAACCGTAACGGACGGCTCGATGTCCGACCTCGAGGCGCTCGTCGCCAGGCTCAAGAACGAGAGTGAACGCACGAGATTCCTGATGATGATGACATCGCTATCGTCTATCGGACAGTCGCTGAGCGCGACGCAGAAAGCCGCGCTTGAGTCGGGGCTTGCGCTCTCCGAGAAACTTGATACGCTGACTGATTTACTCGAGACATATGAGTCCGACAATTCAAAGGCCAAGGCGGACTCCCTCATCCTGCAGGCGAAGATCGAGCAGCTTTCGAAGCAGATCGAGCAGGCCGTGGAGGACGGCAAGGAGCACAATGAGCTCGTTGACGAGATGAAGCGCGTGCGCGAGGAGCTTGACGCGAAAAGCCAGACGATCGCCGACACCCAGGGCAAGATTGACACAACGAAGAACGAGATCGCCTCCGTGAGGGGCAAGATATCCGCCATCGTGAGTTCAATCGGCGAGAACTCGCTAAAGACGATCGCGAGCGAGCTTGCGGCGCTGAAAGGCCCAGAGGAGTCGGAGAGCCCGGCGAAGGCCAAGAAGGAGGCCGAGAAGGCGGCCGCGAACAATCCTCTCAACGTGATACGCGAGTCGCTCGACAGGATTGAGCGCGAACTGACCGACACCATCGAGTCGAACAGAATCGAGACGGTGTAGGAAAAGTCAATATAAAACCAATAACAAATAATATGGAGAGAAAAAACATGGACAAGATAACTGAAGAGAAAATCGCCGAGGCTGCCAAGGCTTTCGCAAACGGTGCGACGCTCAAAGAGGTTCGCGGCATCACGAACGACGAACTCGAGGCGGTCTACTCTCTCGGCTTCGGCTATTACACGACGGGCAAGTTCGCGGAAGCGCAGAAGCTCTTCGAGTTCCTCGTCCTCTTCGACCACCTGAGCACGAAGTACTGGTTTGCGCTCGGTGCGGTGCAGCAGGCGCAGAAGGACTACCAGAAGGCCATCGCCTCGTATGGATACTCCTCTTTCCTCGATCTCGAGAACCCGAAGCCGCAGCTCCACGCGGCGGAGTGCTACCTTGCGCTCGGCGACAAGGGGAACGCGGCGAGCGCGATAATGGCGCTTGAGGAGTACTGCCCGAAGAATACGGACATTGGACGCGAATACCGCGAGAAGGCCGCCGAGCTCCGCAAGGCGATCGGCGAGGAAGAATTCAAGGTCGAAGAATAGTTGAACAGTTGAAAGTTGAATGGGTGAAAAAAGTTTGTAACCTTGTGCCGACTTAAGTGTATACAGGGCGAGCAGGACAACGAACGCAAACATTCAGACTTTCAAACAAACAACGAAAGGATCCAACCAATGGCAGGAGAAATCAACAGCATTCCGGCGGGCAAGATGCCGAGCACGATCGACCAGACGGCCGACTTCGCGAAGGGGCTTGGCCTTTCCGACAAGGCGACCGAGACCATCAAGAATATCGCGGCGCTTCTCGGCGGACGCAACGTCAGCGTCAACACGAACCCGCGCGCCGACGGCGCCGAAACCGGCAGGCCGACCGGCTCGACGGGCGTCCCGGCCCTTGACAACCCCGCCGACATCAAGCAGCTCGAGCAGAACCTCGAGAAACTCCTCTCGTACATCCAGATGGACAACGAGGAGCGCCAGACGGCGATGGCCAAGGACCGCATCGACATGCAGAAGGACGCACTCGACGCGGAGCGCAACAACCGCAGCGAGAAGATCGAGAAGTCCCTCAAGGACATGGACAAGGCGGCCGAGTCCCGCAAGGCGAGCAAGATCTTCGGCTGGCTGATGACGGCTCTCGCTGTCGTCGCGGCAGTAGTCGCGTGCGTCGCTACGGGCGGCCTCGCAGTCGGTCCGGTCATCGGCGCGGCGATCGCGATCGGGTGCCAGGTGCTCAACGAGACGGGCGTGATGGACAAGATCGTCGAAAAGCTCGCCAAGGGCCTCGAAGGCATGGGGCTCAGCAAGCAGGCGTCGCAGATCCTCGCGCAGGTGCTCATCACCGTCGCGATTATGGCGGCCTCCCTCGGCGCCGGCCTCGCGGGCGGCGGCGCGTCGGCCGTCTC
>CADCAK010000060.1 GCA_902799385.1 uncultured bacterium
GAACATGGAGTCGCGCAAGAAGGATTTAATCGACGAGCAGGAGTCGCGCTTCGAAATGCTCAAGACCGCGCTCAAGGCGTACGAGGAGGCGAAGAAGTCCGGCAAGCTCGATGCCGAAGAAGACGACGATGAAGACGAGGACGATGAAGATGAGGATTCCCTTGTCTACGACACTCCCAAGGTCGAACTCCCGCACTCGAGTGATGCAAAGACAGATGTGAAGCTTGTTGAAGAGGTTATGCTTCCATTTTATCGTAAACATGTCGTAGAGACCTATAACGCGGCGGGAGAGAAGGACGAAGAGGTGCGGCGACGCGTGATTCGCGTGCGTGAGTCGCTGGCGCTTGCCCTTGCAACTATGAGGGAGATGTTCCCGACATCCGAAGCCGTTGCGGATGCAAACTGGCTGTGGAACAGGAAATGCCGCGACGCTGCCGTGACAATCGTGCGCTACGAGGGCATGGACGAAGACCCGAAGTTCTGGCAGGGGCAGAAGGTGTTAAAGGAGGGAATTTCAGCGCATAGCGACAGCGCGGAGCCTTTCCTGGGTTTTCTTCTTCGTAGATGGGCCTACAAACAGGCGTGCTACATGAGACATCGAGACAAAAAACGAACGCAGCCCGCAAAGGACGCTCGTGGCCCGTATGAGGCGACGTTCGACAAAATAGTCCCGATTCTCAAGGAAGCCGATTTGCGCGTAGCTGAACGGCTTGACAGTGACTTCCTCTTGCCTGAGAACGCCGGAAAAGCGTTAGACAACGAATATCTTGCGCTCTGCTCATGGGCGAAACGTTGTATGGACGCTGCATTTGATTCGCGTGGAACGGGATGGGCCCGAGATGTCACCGAAGACGGGTGGAAGGGGTGGCAGCTCAACAATAAGCAGGCGGAGTCGAATCTCCTCGCGGCCGCCGCTCTCCGCCCAGACGAGGCTCGGCCCGCGCTTATGCTATCCAGCCTCTATGGGCGTAGTTGCGGCAATGGCGATGCCTTTGAGTGGTTCAATCGCGGAGTATCCAACTCTATTGACGTGGCGGCAGACTATGTTGAAGACTTCGTCCATTACCAGACATCTCGCTGGGGCGGCTCACCGCGCATGCTTGTCGACTTCGCCACGAATGCGGCTGCTACCGTTCGCACGGACTCATGCTTTGCCTTCATTGCGGCGTCTGCGGCTCTGAACAAGGTGTTTCGATATGAAACGGACGGCGCATCGACGACGAACCAGGTCGAGCGCATACTCACGCCGGAAATCTGCGAGGCCATGTACCGCATGTTCGACGCATATGTCGCGGCAGGACATCAGCAGTACATGCCGACGCCCGATTTTTTTAGATGCATGGGACTCGACCTGTCCGTGTCCACGAGAGACTGGGTTCGTGCGCGTTCCTACGCCGCGTCGTTGGAGCGGCCGGTCAAGGCATGGCGCGACCATTACTGGATACGTCGTGTCGCGCCGAAAGAGGGCTACAACTATATGCTTGACCTTTCGCATGCCATTGCCAAGGGCAAGGATGCAAAAGGATTGATCAATGCCGAGGAGGCAATAGATGCCGGGCGCCACGAAGACGCATACCGCTACTATAAGACGATGAGCGGGAGGAGCGGTCTTGACGAAAACGAACGTCAACTGGTCGGGCGTCAGCTCTTTCGCGAAAGGCTTTGGTCTCAGGAGTCCGCCGGTGGGTGGATAGACCTTATGCCGACTGCGTTTACCGGGGAGGCCATGGTGTGGTGGGGCTGGACGAAACTGGACAAGGACGGGCGTGCCCGCGTCATTAGAGACTGGCGCTCGTACTACTTTCTGCTGACACCTCTGCATGGACTTGACAGCGAGTTCGAGGCGACCATATATTTTGAAGAGAAGGATCAGAAGCAGAAGACATGGGATATTGGCTGGGGTCTAGCAAGGCCTACGTACGGGTATGCCCTTTCCTCTGGCGCCGTGCCATATATCCACTTCTTCCGCGATGGGAATGGCGATCATGTAGCCATCGAATCGTATACGGAGGAGAACGAGGGCGCCAAGTACAAGGCGGCGACGAATCATGAGGACGGGCGCAACATAAGTCGACAGATACTCGTCCGTGATCTCGCCAAGCAGCCGTCCCACAGCTTCAACCTCAAGACCGGCCCCGAGAATGTCGTCATCACCGTCGACGGAAACGAGATCCTCTCCAGTCCGTGCAAGGAATTCTTCGCGTCGTATGAGTTCGGCGAATGCATCATGTCGAACGGCGACGTCCTGCCGGTGTGGAAGCTCTTCAAGAACACGGCGTTCTCCGGCTACCACTACCGCCGCGTCCCGGCAAAAGAAGAAAGTGGTGCCGAAGGGCGGAATCCCCAAGCCCCTGCAGAAGCGCTGAAGGCTGCCATTGCGCCGCTTGCGACGTCAATGAGCGAAATCGTCAAGAACAAGGCGTATTCCGGCGGATGGGGCTATGACGAGAAAACGGCTGTTGTCATTTCGGCGGAGGATGAAATCTCCGGAGTAGAACTTGAGCGGCCGTTCCTGCTCCTGCGCAGCCAAAGCGAAGTCATTGCCGCGTTGGAAAAGACGAAACTCGGCACGAAGGATGACATTGACGCAGTCGTTCCGACGGTCAAGTCCCAGGGGCTGATCTCAAGCGGCGGCAGGTCGTATGACAGCATTGAGTATGAAGTCTGCGTGAAGCTGACCAATGGCGTGGTCTTCACATACGACGCAGAATGCTGGTTCGACATAACCTCCTTTTTCGGCAAGTAACCTATCCGCGAATTACCTCTTACACGATAGAATCTCGATTGATGCAAAGCATTCTCAGACTTGACGTCCGCGGTGCGTCGCACGCACGGAAGATGACGTTCACCCTCGAGAACTTCCCGGCAGGCGTGCATGTCGACGCGAGGAAGCTCGCCGAGTTCATGGAGCGTCGCGCCCCAGGGCGCGACAAGCTTTCGACCGCGCGCCGCGAGACGGACGAGGTCGTGTGGCGCGGCGGATTTGCCGCGGACGGAACGACTACGGGCGAGACGATCGTCGGCGAAATCGCGAGCCGCGACATGCGCCCCGCCGACTACGGCGCGGAGCGCACGATTCCGCGCCCTGGGCACGCCGACTTCGGCCAGTGGATCGAGATGGGGCGAATCCCGACTGGCGGCGGCAAGAATTCCGGACGCCTCACCGCGCCGCTTTGCGCGGCGGGCGCACTGTGCCTCGAATATCTCGCACGGCGCGGAATCTTCGTTCAGGCGCAGATCGTGGCGCTTGGCAACGCAGTCTGCGGAAAAGACGAGGACTACGAAAAGGAAATTCTAAAGGCGCGCAACGCCGGCGATTCCATCGGAGGAATGGTCGGATGCACCATTTCTGGGCTCCCGCCAGCGCTCGGGGGGCCGCTTTTCGACGGACTTGAAACAGATATTTCCGCCGCGGTGTTCGGCGTCCCCGGCGTGAAGGGCATCGTCTTCGGTGATGTCCTTGGGTGCGAATTCATAGGCACTACTCCAGGATCAAAGTACAACGACCAGTTCTCCGTAAAAGACAACGGTCTTGTCGGGACGGAGACGAATCAGCAGGGCGGGATAATGGGCGGACGCACCTACGGGAAGCCCGTCTGCTTCACGGTGGCGATGCGTCCGACCCCCACCGTGTTCGTCGAGCAGGATTCCGTCGACCTCGCGACGATGAAGCCCGCGAAGCTCTCGATGAAGGGACGCCACGATCCGTGCATCGTCCGTCGTGCCGTGCCTGTTATAGAGGCAGTGACGGCGTTTGCCGTCATGGACGCGCTCCTCGCGGCGGAAGCGGAGCGTTCGAAGATCTGCCTTACGCTCACGGGAAAGACGCTCGCCGAAGACATCGCGCAGTACAGGTCGCAGCGCTATTTCACCGACATGGTGGAGCTTCGCGTCGACCTGCTGAAGAAGGGCGAGCGCGCGAAGGTTGCGAAGTTCCCGGCGATGCTTGCGAAGGAGGCGACATGGCGCGTGCCGTGTCTGCTCACGTTCCGCCGCAAGTGCGACGGCGGCGCGTTCGAGGGCGATGAAGCGGAGAGGGTTAAGTTTTTCGAAAAGGTTTTAGCCGCAAAGAACGCAAAGGTCGCAGAGGGTAGTTTTGACTATGTTGATTTCGAGGAAGGCTTCGGCGACGGGCAGCTTGTTGCGCTCGCGCACAAGGCGGGCGCGAATGTCGTCAGGTCGCTCCACAAGTTCGACGGCCCGGTGAGGAACCTCAAGGCGAAGCTGCGCGAGCTTGCTAAGAGCGGCGAAGTCGCGAAGGTTGCGTTCATGCCGCGGAACCTTGGCGACGTCGCGAAGGTGTTTGCCGAAGATTTGGGCGACGTTCCGCGCGTCGTCTGCGCGATGGGCGCGCAGGGATTCGCGACGAGGGCTCTCGCGTCAAGGTTCGGATCGCTATGGACGTATGCGTCCGTCGGAGGCCTCGACTCAATCGGACACATAACGCCGTACGAGCTGGTGCGTGACTTCAGATTCCGTTCCGTGTCGCAATCCGCCGCGCTCTACGGCGTCACCGGCTGGCCGCTAAAGAAGACTCGCTCGCCCGAACTTCACAACGCTGCGTTTCTGAATGAAGACGCTGACGCGCTGATGATCCCATTCCCCGCAAAGACGGCGAAGGAAGCGTTCGCGTTCATGAAGGCGATGGGCATGCGCGGAATGGCAGTCACTATTCCCCACAAGTTCGCGATAATGCCGCTCTTGGACAAGATCGACAAGTTCGCGCAGAAGGTTGGTGCCGTCAACACTGTCGTCTGCGAGAAGGGGAAGTATGTCGGCTACAACACGGATGTCGAGGGCTCCGCAGAAGCGCTTTCGTCGTTCGCCGGGACCTTAAGCGGCAAATCCGCCGCGCTTCTCGGGGATGGCGGTGCGGCGCAGGCGGTGAAGGTCGCGCTTAAAGCCCTCGGCGTGAAGTTCAAGGTGTTTCACCGCGCAACGCCGCCGCAGGGGTACGACATACTCGTCAACGCTACGCCAGTCGACCCAATCCCGGACTACAAGTTTACCGGACGCGAACTCGTCTACGATCTCCGCTATGTTCCCGAAGTCACGCCGCTTATGGCCCGTGCGGCCAAGGCGGGGTGCCGTGTCGAAAACGGCTTTTCGATGCTTCAGGCCCAGGCCCGAGGCCAGCAGAGGCATTTTGTAGCATAACAGTATCCATCAAAGAACAACGCCAATATGCAGTCCAACGCCGTCAGAGAGGCGAAGTTCAATGTAGGAAACGTCACGCGCTTCTATGTTCCCCTGTTGCTGCAGGGGTTTTCGCAGTCGCTCGCGTATCCGCTTGTCGCCGGAATCGTCACGCACGGGGAGTTTGGCGTCGACGCGCTCACGGCCTTCAGCCAGGGGCAGATGGTCATGTTCATGATCGGCGGGCTCGTTTTTGCGAAGACATGGATGGGCTATGTCGCCTTTAGGCGCCTCAATGCGCTGATGATGTCAGCACTTCTGGCGGTCCAGTGCGTCGTGGCGCTGCCACCGTTTTCGGACTGGATATTCTTAGGGCTCTTCAATCTACCGCCCGAGCTTGCCCACATGGCGGCGCGTACGCTTCTCTACGGAGTTTTGATGAACGGGCTCTTCTTCCTTCGCAACGTTCCGATGGTAGTCCTCTTCGACAACCTTGAAAGCGCGAAGGCGAACTATGCGACATTTCTCCGGCTTATCGTGACCTTTGCGCTTGCCGTTTGCCTCCCGAGGATGGGCCTTGTGGGCCCGTGGTGGGGACTTGCGGCGCTGACCTTTGGCGTCGGTGTGGAGCTCGTCGCGACCTGGCTCTTTGCGTTGCCATACGTCGCACGGCTTCCCAACAGGACCCAGGTCGAAGACGTGAAGTCGCTGCCGAGCATTCCGCGCCTTACGCTCGAGCAATTTCGGTTCACGCTTCCGCTTTCGCTCGGCGGCTTCCTGCTGATGCTCTCGCCCGTCGCAATCGCCGCCTTCGTCGGAAGGTCGGTCGATCCGAAGGACATGCTCGCCATCCACTATGTCACAATCGGCGTCGCGAATCCCGTAGCGTTTGCCGCGCTTCGCATGCAGACGGTGGCGATCAAGTTCCCGCCGGAGTATGCAGGTGACAGGCGTCTTCTCGTGTATGCCGTTGTCGCGGGCCTTCTTCTTGGCGTTGTTCCGCTCGCGTTCTCGACCCCGCTCATTGGCGGCTGGTACTTTGGCACGTATCAGAACGTTCCGCCGCGCATCGTTGGAACGGCGCGACTTGCCATTGGAATCTATTCGCTCATCTCCGTCATACATGCGGTTCGCGCGCGTGTCGAGGGGCTCGCCGCGCTTGCCAAGCGCCCGAAGGCGATAATGGCCGGACAGATTGCCTACACGGCATCGCTTTTCACGGTCTGCTCCATCCTCCTTCCCATGGGCGTCCCTGGCTGGGCAATGGCCGTCACTGCGATTTTCATCGCCCCAATCTGCGTCACCGCGACCATCTACGCGGTCCTCGCGTCGAAGAGGTGGCAGTGATCTCTTATGGCACGTTTGACAGAGTTGGGGTGTTGTGCTAAAATACCGACATCCTTTTAAATGTAAAACAAAGGAATATTGGTATGAAGCTAAGCAGAATCGCACCTGTCTACGTTGCAGCGCTATCGCTGACGGCTTTCGCTGAACAGCCCGACAAATGGGTAAGCTATGTCGAGTCGACGGGCTCGCAATGGGTCGACACCGGCATCACCGGTCGGCCCAACACCAAGATTGAGTGCCAGGTCGAATGGATGGACCTTGCAGACAGCGCGTTTGTTGCATGCGGCTATTACAGCAACAACACCCGGTTCTACATGTGCTATTGCGCAAATGCCAATGGTGAAATGATAGTGTCGCAGAGAGTGAACGGGAACATTAGGTTGGCTCATAAAGACTGGAACAGCCGATTTGAGAAGAGCCGCGTTTACAACTATACCGCCTCGTTTTCCGCGACGAACGGCGTAGGCGAAAGCACTGGCACCGTCACGGTGGACGGTCTCGGTCCATGGAGTTCGACCTTTACAGGGCTCAATACCGGACGGAGTCTCTATGTCTTCGCCAACAACAGCAAAGACGGAACGGTGGGCGGGAAGTCTAAGTCGCGTTGCTACGGCCTTAAGATTTATCAAGGGCCAGAAAATGGTGGCGACATGACGCTCGTCCGCGATTTTCGGCCTTGCATGAAGGGTGGCGTTGCCGGGCTTTATGATGCCGTGTCTGATACGATTTTCTATTCCATTTCAGAAACACCCCTTGTCTGCGACGAGAACAGCGAGGTGCCCGACGAATTTATCGACTACGTAGAGTCACAGGGGGTTGCGGCAAATGTCGGCGGACAGATTCCCGCCTATATCGACACAGGCATTATCGGCAAGGCGGAAACAATAGTCGAATTCAAGGAAATGTGCCTTGAGCGAGACAGCGCCGAGCATTGTGTGATAGGCGTAAGAAATGCAAGCAATCGGTTCTTCATGTGGTACCACGCATCTGGTCGTCTTGTTGGGCTTGGATATGGGGGGACGTACTGGCGGCCTGTTACGAACGATACGACGAAACCTGGCGAGTGGAACGATCCAGATGCATACAAGCTTAACTACGGAGATACGACCCACGCGTGGGTGTCGTTTGCGGCAGGGTCGCAGATATTCAAGACAATCGACGACGCCACGGGGGCGGAGAAGGTTTGGTCATCGCTGTCGATTGCTGGCGACGTCGACACTGGCAAGAGTCTTTACCTATTCGCGCGAAACAACGACGGGACTTTGGACGCATTCAGCCGATCCCGCCTTTACTTCTTGAAAATCTGGCAGGACGGCAAGCTTGTGCGAGACTTCCG
The DNA here is from genome assembly GCA_902799385.1 of uncultured bacterium. Taxonomy (GTDB): domain Bacteria; phylum Verrucomicrobiota; class Kiritimatiellia; order RFP12; family UBA1067; genus UBA1067. The sequence continues at coordinate 7,820 of CADCAK010000060.1, forward strand.
TCCATGCCTCAAGAACGGTGTCGCGGGTCTTTACGACGATGTAGAAAAGCGCATCTTCTACTCTCTCGGCACTCCGCTCGTCTATAACAACGTCCATCGGCAGTTGGACGATCCAAAGGAAGTCGTCTTCGTCGAATACATCGAGTCCGATGGCAACAACACGCTTGACACTGGCGTTCCTGCGCGTAGTGGACTAAGGGCCAAGGGCGAGATGGCATGGACGCAGGTGGGTGACGACAATGACGGGAAAATGAGAACATGGCAGCGCGAGGTGTACCGCTATCTGGAAAACACCTACAAGCCAAATGTGTTTGATCGCCAGTGGCGCGCATACCTCGCGGCGGAAAGCCTGACCAATGCAAACAGGTTCTTCATGGTTCACGAGGTGGATAGTGCCCTCAGCTTCGCTTACAACAAGAGCGGGAACGTTTACATTAAAAGCGGCAGCTCTAACATCAAGCCGACTGTCGGCACGAAGTATTCTTTCGACGTAAGTTTTGCCGACGGGGCGCAGACATTCGAATGGGATGGTACGGAGGTGCTCAACACGAATATCACGGGTTCGGTCGAAACAGACGAGACGCTCCACCTTTTCTCGTCGAGCTACTGGCGCAACCGCGCGGCTGCCCGCTGCTACGGACTGAAAATCTGGCAGGACGGGATTCTTATCCGAGACTTCAAGCCGTGCAAGGTCGATGGCAAGGGCATGCTCTACGACTCGGTGACGGATAGCATTTACCGCCCGTCGCCCGACATTCCCGAATCTAGGACGGGCAATGTTGTCACCATCGACGACGTGGTGCCTGTCAATTACGTCGATTACGTGGAGACCGACGGAAAGGTGTTTTTCGACACTGGTATCGTAGGCAAGTCCGGCACCATAGCCGAGTTCAAGGAGACAAATCTCATGTCCAAGGACGGGGAGCAATGCTTCCTTGGCTGCTATGGGGGGAGCAGCAATCCTCGTTATTATTTCTGGTACCATGCGTGGGGTTATACTCTTGGAATCGCCTATGGCTCCTACTGGCGGCCCAAAAACAATGATCCATATTCAGATGCGGAGAACTCTTCGGATCCAAATGTTTACAAATTGAAGAAGGACGACACGACCCACGCACGCATTTCGTTTGTGGTTGGGGCACAGACTTTTTATGCCATCAATGATGACACGGGAGAGGCAACACTCTACTCGTCCAAGACGCTTTCCAGCAATGTCAATACAGGCAGGAATCTGTACCTTTTCGCCAAGAACGACAACAATGCCGGAACCCCGTTACAGCCAGCAGAGTCACGGTTCTATTTCCTGAAAATCTGGCAGGGCGACGCCAATGGAAGCAACATGCGGCTTGTTCGATATTTCAGGCCAGTGAAATTATCTAACGGGCATGTTGTGCTGTGGGACTCCGTGGAAAAGAAGGTGTATCGCCCGAAATCGACGACGGCACCGTACAACTACACGACCTTCCCCGTCGTCGGTCCTGACGGCGCCCAGATTCGCAAGTCTCTTTCCGTCGTGGTCCGATAACACTGTACAGCTAAAGGTTGCGCCAGGAGACGGGCGGACAGGCTGGCGATTCTGGTATAACAAGAATACTTATGGACAAGAAACTCTACATTAATCCCCCGCTTGTCGAACGTGCCTACGACTGGAAGAACGGCCCCCAGCCGAAGACCCGCAGGGAACTCGACAAATTCTTCAATTCCCCCGCGATTAACAAGGTCAAGGACCAGATCTGCGAAATGGGCCGACGCATCTACAACAAGGGATACACCGACGGCAACGGCGGCAACCTTTCGGTGCGCGTCGGCGAGGATCTCGTCCTCTGCTCGCCGACTCTTTGCTGCAAGGGCTTTATGAAGCGCGAGGACATTTGCCTCGTCGATATGAATGCCGGTCAGCTCTGCGGCTATCGTCCGCGCACGAGCGAGGTGAAGGTCCACATCGCGATGATGAAGGCGACTGGCATGAATGCGTGCATGCACTGCCATCCGCCGCACTGCAACGCCTTCCTCTTCGCAGGGCTCGTTCCACCGAATGGCATCAACCCCGAAGCCGACATCTTCCTCTCGCAGATTCCGCTCGCGCCCTATGCGACGCCCGGCACCGACGACGTTGCGAAGAGCGTCGCCGAGGCCGCGAAGAAGTCTAACGTCGTCTTCATGGAGAACCACGGCGTCGTGTGCGGCGGGCGCGACATCGAGGAGGCCGAGTGGTTTGCCGAGAACGCCGACGCCTACTGCCAGGTGCTGCTGCTCGCCTCTGGCCACGGCGGCAAGGTCAACCAGCTCAAGCCAAAGTTCATCGAGGACATAATTGCCATTCGCAAGGCGCTGGGGCTCTCGGTCGTGAAGGGGCAGAAGCTTTACAACACCCACCGCTTCAACGGCTATACGATGAAGGCGAAGTAGCCATGGCTAGATTGTCTCTCGCCGCGCTTTCGCTTTTCGCCGCGCTCTCGTCGCTTGCGGCAACCGGAAATCTCCGGAGAAATCCGGTCTTCGAGGGATGGTACGCCGATCCGCAGATTCGTCTCTATGGCGACACATACTGGATCTTCCCCACATATTCGCACGGCTACGACGAGCAGGTTTTCATCGACGTGTTCTCGTCGAAGGACCTCGCGACCTGGACGAAGCACCCGAAGGCACTCGACGCGAAGGACGTAAAGTGGGCGCATCGCTGCATGTGGGCGCCCGATGCGCATGAGAAGGACGGCAAATACTACCTCTTCTTCTCTGCGAACGACACGTATCCTGCTGACGGCTCACGCACGGGGACTGTCGTGCGCGCGTTTGGCGACATGAAGTACGGCGGCATCGGCGTCGCTGTCGCCGACAAGCCCGAGGGCCCGTACCGCGACCTTATAGGGAAGCCCCTCATCGACCAGTTCTGGAATGGCGCGCAGCCTATCGACCAGTATGTCTTCAAGTACAAGGGCGAGTGGTACATGATTTATGGCGGTTGGGGGCGCTGCAACCTCGTCAAGCTCGCGCCCGACTTCAAGTCGCTTCTCCCGCTCGACGGGAAGGGCACGATGTGGCGCGACATGACCCCAAAGAACTATGTCGAGGGATCTGTCATGTTCGAGCGCAAGGGCAAGTGGTATTTCATGTACTCGAGTGGAGGTTGGACGACGGACACATACTGCGTCAACTATAGTGTTGGCGATTCGCCGTTCGGGCCGTTCGAGTTCAAGGGCAAGGTGCTCGGCTCGAAGCGTCCGCTTGCGACAGGCGCGGGGCACCACTCGGTCCTGAATATCCCTGGAACGGACGAGTGGTATATCTGCTACCACAGGCGTCCGATTCCGTCGCTTTCGCCGCACCACAGGGTGACATGCCTCGACCGCATGTACTTCGACGAGAGGGGCGACATAAAGCCCATTGAGATGACGGACAATCACTGACTTCCCCTGCGCAAGAGGCCTACGCCCGACCTAGTCGCCGCGCCTCGGCGTCTACCACTGGTTGCGTACGCAAGCAACTCTTACGCCTGCGACCTTTCGCCTGCCTCACCCGCGACCATCGGTTAGCGCGGCGACTGCCTTGCGGCAGAAAACGCATTTCGCCGAAACACTCCCCGCCGCTTCCGCGCCGACCGGTCGCGCGCGGGGCTACTCTGCCGAGTCCCGTCTGTCTTGTCCGTCCCGGCCGCCCAACGAGTGTGGAGAAGGATTGGCATGATGCGCCTTCGGTCTGGACTTGGCGCGCCCGCCTCACTAGGGCAACCGATTATCATGACGACTACTATTTGGGAGAGGACGAGAAGGGTGTCTATCTGTCGCCGGGCCCCTTCAGAACGGAAAACAAAGCAGTCCTGAAGTTCCGCAAGGTGTCAGAATGACGAATTGGCGGGGAATCGGCGGGGACCCCGCGGAACAGTTGTAAAAGGCCTGTTTGCGGGTTGGTGTTGGCTCGCGAGTGAAAACTGTGCGGCAATGCAAGTTAAAGATATGGTATAATTTCCAACATGGTAGTTCGCTATAAAGCTGTTGTTGCCGGTTGTGCGGCATTGTTGTGCGGCGTGGCGCTCGCGCATTTCCCGATTTATGTGAGCCCAGAGTCCGACGACGGACTTCTAAGCGTTCGCTGGACGCCTGTTCAGGTTGGGATTTGCTCGTGTCGTCCGGTCCAGCTCTTCCCCGGTGACGCCGACGTGTACGGCGTTGCGGCGGGCTTGTTGAACCCTTCTTTGGCACCGTTTAACGCGGTCGCGAACAACTATTTCGCGCAGGCCGGGCTGATTGACGTTTGCGAGTTTAACTACGCATTTGAGGTTGGGCTTTTGAACCTCATGGGACGCAATTTCGGCGTAAGCATTGGCGCCTTTAACGTCGAATCGCCTGGTGGCCGTTTGGAAAGCGACGGCCTTTCCTCCAAGCTACAGGGCTCGCAGGTCGGGCTGGTCAACGCCGGCGGCGGGTTGCAGGCCGGCTTCTACAACATTGGCGGCAGTTTTCAAGTCGGCGCACTCAATGCCGATGGGCACGTGCAGATTGGCTTGCTTAACGCCGCGATCAATGGCGACGACGGAGATTACGGCGACCGCAGTGCCTGTTTGCAGGTCGGCTTGCTCAACTACAACCCGCGCGGCCTCGTCAAGTGGCTGCCGATCTTCAACTTCTCACGCGGTCGAAAGGACTGGTGACATGACACCGCTTTGGTTAGATGCCGTCTTTGCCGTTGTTCAGATGGCCATTCTCATCGGGCTAATCGCCTTGGGTATATGGATAGTCAAGTGGTCGTTTCGGATTAAGAGAAAGTGGGCATGTTGGTTGGTCAGAATTCTCGGCGTTCTGATTTCCGGCTATATCTTAATATGCCTTATCGTCTATTTTACCTGTTGTCGCACTGGATTATGAACAGTGCTGTTCCTATTCAGTCGGGGCCAGACTCTGCAAAACCCTTGTAAAAGGCCTGCTTGCGCGTTGTTCCGCGGCTGATTTGCCGCGGTGGGGTGCTGTAGCCTACAAAGGCCGCGATGAGGCCGCCGATGAAGGGCGTAAGACTTGCTAACACGAATTGTGAACTTGAGAACTTTTCGAATATTATGAAAAGTTCTCAAGTTCATTTCGCCAGAAATATGGTATAATGGGCGTCACAAATCGGGAGAGCTCCACAATGAAGAAGAAAGTTGCAAGAACGCATTACCTGAACTGGCTGGAACAGTTCAGGGACAGGCCGCTCATAAAGGTCTTGACCGGTATGCGCCGCGTCGGCAAATCGACCATCCTGCAGATGTTCGCCCAGTCGCTCAGGAAGAAAGGCGTCCCCGCACCGCGAATTGTCATGCTGAACTTTGAGGAACTGGAGAATGAACCTCTGCGCGACGCAAAAACGCTGCACGGTTTCCTCAAAGGCAAGTTGGTGAAAGGAAAGACGACGTACATTTTCCTTGACGAGATACAGAAGGTGGAGAGATACGAAGAGGTCTTGGACAGCCTCTATGTAAAGAAAGGCGTGGATCTCTATGTCACTGGTTCCACCGCGAACCTGTTCTCGTCCGAAATCGCGACAGCGCTGACGGGCAGATATGTCGAAATCAACGTTCTTCCGTTCTCGTTTGTCGAGATGACTGCTGCAGTAGGCGGAAAAATCGGCGACGCGAACGAAAGACGTCGCTTCATGGACTATCTGACTTACGGTGCGCTCCCGGAATCATTTGCGTTCAGGACTGGCTCGCCGGAACAAAGGGAATACGTAGAGTCCGTATATCGCACGATACTGGAAAAGGACGTCCTGAAGCGCAACAAGGAAGGCGGAAGAATGCTTGTAGGTCAGATTCTCAAATACATGGCCGACAACATCTCCTCCCTGACGTCTCCGAAAAGGATGGCTGACAGACTCAATGCAAACGGCGTCAAGGTCTGTGCGAACACCGTGTCCTCGTATCTTGACATTATGGCGGACTGTTATTTCCTCTACAAAGCCGACCGTTTCGATGTCAAGGGCGGAGAGATGCTGAAGCTAATCCACAAGTACTACCTTACGGATTTCGGATTCAAATGCTACATACTTTCCAATCCAGACATCGAGGTCCAGCAGCTTCTGGAGAACACGGTCTATCTTGAGCTGCTGCGCCGCAGATACAAAGTGGCGACTGGGAAAGTCGCGGACAAGGAAGTCGATTTTGTCGTCAAGGGATCTGACGGGATTATACGATACATCCAGGTTGCCGTCACCATTGCCACGAAAGAGAAATTCCAGCAAGAGACTGCGGCATTTGCCGCGATAGCGGACAACTATCCGAGATATGTCCTTACGCTTGACGACGTGTTTATGCCAGATCGAAGCGGGGTTCAAGTCATAAATGCAATCGACTTTCTTGCCGAACGTGTAGATCTGTCTCGCCACCAAGCTATGCGAGGTTGATTTCGGCGTGGCGGTTTCGCTATAATATGTCCCAAAGCCGTTGAAATGAGGGAAGAGGCAGAAAGTAACGAAATGGGCGATAAAAAGAGCAACGCCAATTGGGTGTATCCCCATTTGATCATATTTGCTGCGCTTGTGGCATTTGCAATGTCGGGGTGCAATAGTTTTACGGACACAAACACTTCTTCGCCAAATGCTGATGGTGATAGAGTGCGCGCGTCATTTATAATCACTGAAAACCCTGCCAGATGCGAGTGTGATGATGAGGGCGTAAAGGTTACGAGAGACGGATTTCGCACGGCCATTGCACGGCTTGCAGGAATGCCGCCCGGGAAAGAACTGGACTTGTCCGTTACGACCGACTATCTTTGCTGGAAAGGGGAGTATCCTCGTGATTATGAACGGGAATTGACCGCACTGTCGTCGCTGACTAATTTTTCGGCAGTGTCGCTGGCTGTTCGCCGTGCCCATGGCGAGCTCGCCCTCTCGGCGCTTGCCAAACTGCCATTGCGCCATCTGACGATTGACCAGCCTTTTGGTTGGAAATTGCCTTTGCCCAAAGTGTTGGGCCTGGAATCGTCGTCTGTAGAAGGGCTCACTTTGATTGGCTGTCATGGCGTCAAGGGCTTTTGCGACTTGCCGAAGTTGAAAGTCGTAGAATGCAAACTGGATGTGTTGGGAAAGTATGAAATCTCATCAGCGGAAATAAGAAGCCGATTCCCGTCTGTCGAGCGCGTGTTCGGCAACGGCGTCTATCCTCCAGACCTCCCGCCGTTCATCGCCACAAATGCCATCACTTCGCTCAGTTATCGTGAATGGGGGGCGTTGAGCGGCCCGGACGAGCGTTATTCCATCGATTTTGCGAATAGGCGAGTGTTCGTTGAAGTCTACAATTATCGTTTCTTGCGCGAGACGAAGAACCCCTGTGTCCTAAAGGGCGAGAGACTTTGCCTTCGAAAAGACTGGGAGAAAATACTGGCTTGCATTGAAGAAGTAAATATAGACAGCTGGGTGGACAATTATCGCAATCCCAATATATGCGATGGAACATTGTGGCAATTGGAACTTTTCAGCGGCACTAATGTCATCAGGCGAATCAAAGGCGACAATGCTGCACCGCCGGAGTTCAAGAAATTCTGCACAGTGAAGCAGGTTGCTTTCGACAAGTTTGGGGGATGCTCGCTTTGGTATCCAAAGCAGCGTGATGAAATGATGAAATTGATAGAGGCCGCAGAGAAAACGGCGGAGACAGAATCGGCGGAGACAGACCCCGCGGAACCGTTGTAAAAGGCCTGTTTGCGCACGGTGTTGAGTGCGCAAGTAGTTAAGCGAGCCGACGATAAGTCGGTGAGCGCAAAAGCTACGAAAAGAAACGCGCCATTTAGTGACTTGCCGTGAGGAAATGAAATAAAAAAAGAGGCGCCCGACGTGAGGCCGAGCGTCTCTTTTTCAGAACTTTCTGCGGTAGCGAGGCGGTGGAGCGAATGTCCGAGCGAGCGGATACGGCGTATTCGCCGAGGGTCCGCGAGGAGGAGCATTCGGCCGCCGCCTCGCCGCTGCTTAGCAGACGCCCTGCGCGACCATCGCGTCGGCGACCTTCGTGAAGCCGGCGATATTGGCGCCGACCACGTAGTTGCCTTTCTTGCCGTACTTGGCGGCGGATTCCCACGCGTTGTCGTGAATCGACTTCATGATGCCCTTGAGCTTCGCATCGACTTCCTCGCGGCTCCAGGAGAGACGCTCGGAGTTCTGCGACATCTCAAGACCCGAGGTCGCGACGCCGCCGGCGTTCGACGCCTTGCCGGGCGAGTACATGATCTTCGCCTTGACGAACGCGTCGATTGCGTCAGGAGTCGAAGGCATGTTCGCGCCCTCGGCGACGACGGTGCAGCCATGCTTGAGGAGGTAGGCGGCATCCTTGCCGTCGAGCTCGTTCTGGCGGGCGCACGGGAACGCGGCGTCGATCTTGTCGACGAGCTGCCAGCTGTTCTTCTTGGCGACGAACTGGACGCCCTTGGCCTTGATCTCGCTGAGCTCGCCGCGCTTGACCGTCTTGAGGTTCATGACTTCGGCGAGCAGGTCGGGCGTGATGCCGTCCTTGACGACGATCGCACCGGAGCGGTCGGAGAGCGTGAGCACCTTCGCGCCGAGCTGGATGAGCTTCTCGGCCGCGTAGGTCGCGACGTTGCCCGAACCGGAGATGACGCAGCGCTTGCCCTCGAAGGTCTCGCCGCGCTTCGCAAGCATGTTCTCGGCGAAGTAGACATCGCCGTAGCCGGTCGCCTCGGGGCGGATCAGCGAGCCGCCGAAGGAGAGGCCCTTGCCCGTGAGAACGCCCGTCCACTCGTTGGCGAGACGCTTGTACTGGCCGAAGAGATAGCCGATTTCGCGGCCGCCGACGTTCATGTCGCCGGCGGGAACGTCGGTGTCAGGACCGATGTGGCGGAAGAGCTCGGTCATGAAGCTCTGGCAGAAGCGCATAACCTCGGCGTCGCTGCAGCGCTTGCCGGGTGTGTGGGGGCTCTGCTTCGGGTTGAAGTCGCTGCCGCCCTTGCCGCCGCCCATCGGGAGCGTCGTGAGCGAGTTCTTGAAGACCTGCTCGAACGCGAGGAACTTGAGGACGGAGAGGTTGACCGAGGGGTCAAAGCGGAGGCCGCCTTTGTAGGGGCCGATCGCGCTGTTCTGCTGGATGCGGTAGCCGCGGTTGACGCGGACCTTGCCCGTGTCGTCCACCCACGGAACGCGGAATATAACAACGCGTTCAGGCTCG
>CADCAK010000061.1 GCA_902799385.1 uncultured bacterium
TGTTTTTATCCCTCGCACACCGTGGCGGGGACAGACCCTCCGCCGATCCGCCTTCTTTCGGTTCACGTTCTGCCGAAACAGCAACGACCTCTGCGAAGTCTGCTTCATGGCGTTTCTATCACTCCTCGCTCTTCACTGCCGCTTTCACATGCCGAAACCCAAGATTCGATTTTGCTCGTTTTGCAGTCGCCATCCTTCATTCTCCCTCAAAATCAAATTGACCGTATCACATCGACCGTATCACAAGGGTCTGTCCCTCCCATTTCCCATGTGAACCCTGTTGCCGTAGAGCGACACGTAGCTGCCGCACTTCACGGCATCGGCACCGTCCACGGAATCCGACCAGTCGCCGTTGAAGCTCCAGCGGTGCGTCAGTTCCGTGCCGAACGCAGAAATCGCCACGAATGCTACCGCACACGCGGCAACTCTCATTGTCATATTTCGTTTCATTGTTTAATACCTCGCTTCATTGTTTCAAAGATACCAGCGTTATACTACCCGGATAGTGCACTTGTATAGCAACATGCTTGCTCATGAAAGCAAAATGTGATATAATATGCACCATCAAAGAGGAGAACAGGAAATGACACAAATAAGTTTTCGCATTGAAGACGACCTCAAGACCGAGGCGGACTACATTCTTGACCGCATCGGAATGAGCATGTCTTCCGCGCTCGGCATATTCATTCGCCAACTGATTGTGCATAGAGGCATCCCTTTTGAGGTTCGCATCCCCGACGATTCGCTTGCAAGTCCTGAAAGAATCCAGCAGGCGATGAGAGACTTCGACAACGGAAGAAGGAACTACAGCTACCACGAGCTTCCGGGCGATATCGACGACGAAGACGTTGGACGTGTTTCGTCGCACAGGAGGACGCGCCGTGCGAAAGCTCTGGTCTGATCTTGCATGGGAGCAGTTGGAATCCTGGTCTGAACGGGACAGGAAGACACACAAGAGAATATGTCTCCTCATCAAAAGCATCGACAGAAACGGCTATTCTTGCATAGGGAAACCGGAACCTCTCAAGAATGACCGCTCTGGATGGTGGAGCGTCCGGATTGACGAGCGGAACCGTCTCATATTCAAGATCAGCGACGGCGACATCGTAATATCTTCCTGCATGGGTCATTACGAGTGACACCTGCCCTGACACGGTAACGACGCCGCGACTGCGGCTAGAAGAAACTGGCACTCTTGCCATCTGCGTGTGACACTTCATTTTCCCAGTTCCACAGCCACGGCTATTGGTTTGAGGTCGAATGTAGGAGCATCGGGGCCAACAGGGTCATAAACTCCCGCTACTGTGGTAATTTACTGTGGCAATCAGGTCTGACCCTTTCTCGCTCGGATGCGGCAATGCAGACGCGGGCGCCGAGGGCATGGAGCGGCACGACGTCGGGGCTTGGATCGGAAGCGCCAGCCGGTGTAACGTGGATCTCGACACCTGAGACGGTTATCGCCGGCGGCTACGAATACGAGAAGGTCATCACATCTGCCGGCGCTGTCTGGGTGCTCGCCTCCAACGGCCTCACGACCGGCGCGACCACAAACGCGTTCTTCCGAGTCTCGGCATCCGACGGCACCGAGCTATTCTCCATCGAGAAGACGGACAGCTACTTGATCGGCGTCAGCGCCGACGACATCACCAGGAGCGGCAACACGGTGACGATCCCGGTCAACATCGTCGCCGAAGCGCACCCCTATGTCCGCGCCTCGACTAATCTCGTCAACGCCGTCTGGGCCAAGGAAGACGAGGACGGCTTCAGCTGCCCATGGGCAACCGTCAGCTGGAGCGGTACTACCGGCGCGTATGTCGCGACCATAACCTGCTCGCAGCCGCAGGCGTTTTTCTACTTCGAATACATGGCCGAGGGCGTCGCCAAGATCAAGAACTCGGCGAAGACCGAAATGACCGGCGGTATCATCTTCAACGGCACCACGTACATGCCGACCGTCAACGGCAACAAGCTGGAGTTTGTCGCGCAATGAACATATTGGTCACAGCATCGCTCGCCATGCTCTTCGCGATCGGCCTCGGCCTCGCGGCGTTCGGCGGCATCCGCGCGGCATGGCGCAACTGCGAGGGCAGACGCGGGGTATTCGCCGCGCTTGCGATCCTCGCGGCGGTCTGCTCGATCGTCGCGCAGAAGGTGTCGATCTCGTTCGACAGGTTTGTGGCGGACGGCGGGACATACGCCACGAACGACGTGTTCCACGTCGCAATCAGCAACGCGACGAACTATGCCGGAGTCGACTTCTCGGCTTTCGACGTTCTCGTATACGCAAGGCAGCACGGACTAACCAACGCGACCGACTGGATCGAGCTCACGCCTCGCCGCACGTTCGCACAGCTCCCGGCGGACTACGCGATCGTCAACGCGACGAACTACGACTACATGGTATGGCTCGACTACGTCCCACCCTCTCCCGTTCACACGAACGGCGTCTTCGAGCTCCAGGGGTTCATCATCGACGGCGAGGACGCTGGTCGCGCCGCCGGCTTCATCAACTCAATGCCACGATTGGAGACTGCGCCATGAATAAAACCCTAATCATAACACTCTCTGCGGCTCTGTGTCTCTGCGCGAGCTTGACATTCGCCAACGAGCCCGCTACAAACGCCACGCCGATCGTCGCGGAGACTTTGTTCGAAGATGGCTCGACGAACACATGGACGGCGGCTGATTTGCAAGCGGCGTTGGGGCTCATGAATCGCAAGTATCACCGCGAACAGGAAACCGACGCCGGCCGCCTCGCCTGGCACGGCAAGCGCATGGGGCAGTACCTTGTGAGCGACGGCAACGGCGGGCAATGCCTGGTACAGCTTTACGAGGACGGCTTCGCGTGGACTAACGCCGCGACACGCGTCGCGCTGAAGGATCCGGAAGCGGCGGCGAAAGCAAAGGCCGCAGCTGAGGCGCGACAGGCCGAGTGGGAGCGAACGCATCTACCGCCAGATGTCGCCGCCCTTCTCCAGCGCCGCCGCGACGCCGCAAACGGAGTCACGAATGTAGTCATCAACGCCGCAAACTAAAACATGAAGCTTGAGCTAAAGATACACGTCCCGGACAACCTCGTCATCGACGACGAGCAAAAGGCCGGCCAGGGAATGGCCGAGGCCGTGAGGGACTGCATCCGCCGTCATCTCATCGACAAGGGGCTCCACACCGCGCCGAACCGCAACGGGCTTCCGCACTCCGGCTACTGGCACAAGGCGGCGAACACGGTCAAGGTCGAAGTGCAGCGGGGCCTGCACGCCGTCGTCGCGGCGGGCGCGGAGTCGAGCGATCCCAATGCACCCGGGCAGGGCGTCGCGCTGCACTACGAGGGCGGCACCGTCTATCCGAAGAAGAAGGCGCTCGCCATCCCGATCAGCCCGATCGTCGCCGGCATCTGGCCGAGCGAGGCGGGCGCGTTCTCGAACGAGGACGAGTACTCCGTGTTCTGGCCGAAGAACTCCTCGCATGGATTCATCAAGGACAACGAGCGCGGCGAGCTGATGTGGCTGCTCCTGCCGAAGGCGACCATAAAGGCGGACCCAACGGTCATGCCGACCGACGAGGCGCTGCACAATGCCGCGATCGCGGGGATATGGGGGGCCGCGTCATGACCGCGAGCGAACGGATACTCCAGAAGACGCTCGTCACATCCGGCATCGGCGCGGACGAGTGGAACTCCATCCAGGCTGGATTCCGCGACCGCGCGTTCTTCTCCGCCCGCGTCACGGAGATCCGGATACTCGACGTCATGCGCGGCGGCAACGAGAAGTCCCTTTCCGGGAACCTTTCGCCAAGCGAGTTCCGCAAGGCCGTGAGGGAAACGCTCTTCAAGACCGGCTACGACGCCGGCGACGCGCGCGGCACGATAAAGGACCTGATGACAAAGTCGCGCCTCGATCTCGTATACAACACGAACCGCGAGATGGCGCAGGGCTTCATCCAGCACCTTCAGGCGACAAGCGAGGGCGCGCTTGCGGCGTTCCCGGCATACGAGCTGATCCGCGCCGAGCGGCGCAAGGTGCCGCGCAACTGGCCGGAGATATGGAAGTCCAAGGGCGGGGCGCTCTACCAGGGCGGACGCATGATTGCGCTCAAGACCGATCCGATCTGGACGCGGATCTCGCGCTTCGGAATACCGCACCCTCCGTTCGACTACAACAGCGGCATGGACCTCGTCTCCGTCTCGCGCGGCGAATGTCTTGCGCTCGGCGTGATCGACGAGAAGCCGCCGAAGCAGAAGCCGCCGAAGCTCGACTTCAATGAAAACCTGCAGGCATCCTTCGATGCCGGACACTGGTCCGGCGAATACGCCAGGAAACTCAAAGACGCCTTCGGCGACCAGATCAAGCACACGCAAGACCAGAAGACCGGCAATGTCACCGTACAGTGGCAGGGCAACCTCCTCCGTGATGCATTTGAGAACTACACGACGCCGACGCCAGAAGATAGCGGCAAGGGTTGGGGTCTCGGCAAGGCGACGGCAAAGCTCCTTACTGCATGTGACAAGGTGAGCCCGCAGTATCGCCCGCTCTTCGAGGGGCGCGGACTCTCCCTGAGCAAGTCAATCGCCAAGCATACGATTGGCGAAGGCCACTGGCTCGTTGACAAGACTCCCGGCAACATGCCGGTCAAGCCGGCGGACCTCGACCTCGTGCCCTCGATGTGGCGCAGTCCCGACTACATCGAGGCAGGCGGACAAAAGGACTCCATAGTGCTCTGCCTTGAAACGTTTGACGGAGGGATTCTCAAGCTGCCCGTCAAAGTAAGGGGCCTTGTCACGATACCCACAGGTCTCTTCAAGCAGAAATCCCCGATGAGCGCTGTAGCCGGTATTCCACGGCTTGCTACTTCGGGGACACCGTGAATGATACCACAAACCACTTCGAAAAGGCAACGGCAAAAATGACGATACGCGAACTTCAGGAAAAAGTGAGAGACGCCTTGAACAGCGTTGAAGAACTCGTCAAGGGCGGCTGCAAGGCGTTTGCAGAGGATGTCAGGGCGACCTACGACGAGTCGGAGCCGTGGATCTCCGCCGGCAAGGTCGCTGTGGTCGTCGTCACTCCGCGCATGGCGCGGAACGGCGACACGAAGGGAGCCATACCGGCGGACACGCGCCTTCTCGTCCGCTGCGTGGAGAAGGCCCCTCTCGCCCGCGTACAAGGCGTCATCCGGGCGCTCGATGCAGCCGAGATAGTCATGCACGCACTCGACGGCTCCCAGTTCTGCTGGATCGAGACCGATCAGACGGCGGACAAGAAGGCCGGCGTCATCACCGCAACCGCGACTTTCGAGACAACAATCAAGCTGTCCCGGGAAAACAAAACAACGGAAAACCAAACAACGGAGGAATAAAACATGGCAACAGTACCAGCACAAGCCGACACAGGCACCTACGGCATCGCTGAGACAGAGTCCGGGATCACCATCGAGTCGATCTCGATAACCGAGTCCCCGCAGGCCGAGCCGGTCCATGACCAGGCGAACGCGGTCGTCAACGAAATCGCGTACGACAAGCGCGTGGACCTCAAGCTCACCTATCGCGGCACGAAGCTCACGGAGTCGGCTGGCTGCGTGACCGTCAACTCGGTGAAGTACTTCGTCGACAGCCACGAGGACGCCGGCACGTACAACGGCCTGAGGCGCTACAACCTCTCTGCGCACAAGTTCAACAACTTCCCGGCGCAGTCGTAAGCCATGAGCAAGGGCAACCCCAGAAAGGCGGTGGCGGCTCTCCTGCCTGCGCCTCTGAAGGTCTCGGGCGGGTATATCGTGAAGCCCATGACGCTTGGGCTCTGGGCCGCGCTCGAGCGCATCGGCTCGCCGATCGTCACGGGCAAGGTGCCGAGGGACGCGCTGGAGCTCATCCCGTCGCTCTACCTCCTCACGCACGACCCGCGCGAGGTCTTCCGGGGGAACATCCTCGACCTCGCCATGGAATGGGCCAACACCGTGCCGGTAAAGGTAATGGACGAGATCCGCTGCGCATGCGACCGTCAGATGGACGCGGTGCACAACGTCATACCGGAGTTCCCGCGAAAAAAAGCGAGGAGCGCGGGCACGACGGCTGGTTGCCCGCGCTCGTCGACTGGATTGCCAAACGGTACGGATGGAGCTTCGAGGAAATCATGTGGGGCGTCCCGCTCTCGGCGTGCTGGCTCTTGTGGCGGCGCAGGTTCATCAAGCCGGACGGCTCGATGACTGTGTTCCCGCTCTCGGAAGTGGAGAAGATAGACGATGGCAAAGAAAGTCACAGTTGAAGTCGATGCCGAGACCTCCAAGGCAAAGCGCAAGCTCCAGGAGCTCGAGCAGACCGGCGGCCCAGCTGCTGGCGCGGACATCGCGAGCGCTGCGGCCGAAGCGGCAGCTGCGACCGAGAACCTCGTCGAGAAGCAGAACCAGCTGAACGCGGCGCTCGCCGCGCAGAAGCCAGGCGCAGACATCGCGAGCGCTGCGGCCGAAGCGGTAGCGGCGACCGAGAACCTCGTCGAGAAGCAGAACCAGCTGGCGGTAGCGGCGACCGAGAACCTCGTCGAGAAGCAGAACCAGCTGAACGCCGCGCTCGCGGAGCAGAAGCCGGGCGCGGACATCGCGAGTGCTGCGGCCGAAGCGGCAGCTGCGACCGAGAACCTCGTCGAGAAGCAGAACCAGCTGAACGCGGCGCTCGCCGCGCAGAAGCCAGGCGCGGACATCGCAAATGCCGCGACTGGACACGCAGCTGGGGACACGACGGCGGGCATGGAATCCTTGTCCTCCGCCTCTCGCCGCGCGGCACAATCCATAGACAAAATGGCACATTCAGCGTCGTCTGCAGCCGACGCAAACCGTGCCAGCCGCCAAGATCAAAGCACGGACGCCGTCTCGCCGGCGGCAGACCGCGCGTCGCGGTCGCTCGACAAGGTCTCGCGCTCGGCATCCTCCGTCGCGGAAGAAGCGGGCAAGTCGTCTGCGTCGATGACGCGTCTCGTCAAGTCCTTCGCTGGGATTGGCGCGGGCATGGCGGCCGGATACGCCGCGAACTACATGGACCCTGGCGCAGGACGGACGGCGCTCGGGTATGCGAGCGCCGTCCTCTCCGGCGCTGGAACGGGCGCGGCGATGGGCAGCATGATCCCAGGCATCGGCACGACGGCTGGCGCAATCGTCGGCGTCGCAGTCGGCGCGGGAAAGCAATACCTCGACAACTCGAAGCGCGAGGACGACTGGTTCAAGGACTTCAAGGCGGGCGAAAAGACGTTCCAGGAAAACAGGAGCTGGGCCGACAAGTTCGAGGAGCTGACATCCGTCAAGACGCACTTCAAGGGGCTTTCCGGCGTGGACGAACTAAAGGCGCAGCTTGCAGAAGTCGATGCGGCGGCAAAGAGGACTGCAGACGCGATGAAGATACTGCAGCAGGACGAGAAGACGAGACTTGGCCTTATCGAGTCGATTGGAAAGCGCAAGGATTTCACCGCCGACGAGAAGATCGCGATGGCGTCGGAAGAGTCGGCCGGGCTCGCCTTCACGAGGCAGCAGCTCGCGCAGGTGGAGGCCGCGTCGAAGCGCCTGGCAAACATGCGCGAGAACCTTGAAGACGCAATCGAGGAGAAAGGCCCTTCCCGCGAGGCACGCACATCGATGGATGCTCTCGACTCGCTCGCCCAAGTCGGCGGCAACTTCGCCGGGAGCGACCAGGGCTTCCGCGACCTCCAGCGTGTGAACGAGAGGCAGGTCGCAATTCTCGAGAAGATCGAGGCGAAGACCGGCAAGGGCGCGGGGAAATTCTAAATAGGAGACTTCGACATGTCATGGACTTTGCCTACAGGCGTATACAAGCAGCCGGACGAGACGGAGGGTCGCACGCAGCAGGACGACAAGTCCCACAGCTTCGTCTACAAGGGGCCGTATTCCACTCTCGCGTCGGCGGCGGATGGCTTTGAGACAGGCGACGAGATCGAGACCGGCTGGTGCTACTCGTCGCACGAGCTTCGTCGCGTGCCGGGCGACCTCGGCGTCCTCACGATAACCTGCATGCCAGCGTCCAGCACGGACGGCGAAGGCGAGACACAGCCGCTGAAGGACATCTGGTCCATCCAGGCCGTCCGCAACGACGTCTCAGTCATGGCATACTGCGGCGTCTCGCCCGGCGCAAACCCGCTGCGCGGCCTCATCGAGGCCTGGATGAAGGAGCCGGACGGCGAACTCGCGGAGGATCTGTCGTTCCGCAAGCCAGACGGAAGCGTTTTCGAGATCTCCCCGCAGGAATACCCCGCGACCGTGGCGCTCATCGAGAAGATACGGAAAGGCGTCGAGTCCGTCATCCGGTTCTATGCGGTCGTCATCAGGACGCGCACCTACGCCGACTGCCCGCCGGCTTGCCTTGAGAACATCGGCTTCATCGACACGCCGCCCGCTCCTGCAGGAACGGCGAAGCATCCGTCAGGGCTTACCAATGCAGTCACCGCCCACCAGTGGCTGAAGGTCCGCGACGACGCACAACAGCTGACCGACGGCAACTGGACACGCATCGAGGCCTGGTGGGGCATCGCAAAGACCGACGATCCGGACGATTCGCCATGGGACGCCGATCTGTACGGGGTCAACCGGTGGCCTATGCCTTACGTCGTTGGTGGAGGGGACCCGACTTGAACGAGCCGATTCCAGAACCACTTCGTGGAGCAGATGTACTCGCGTGGGCCGGACCGGTGACACGCGTCTTGAAAAGCTTGCCCGACAAAGTTGGTGCGCCCTTCCGCAACGAGCGCGACCGGCGCGGCGCTTCTTCGCCGGACATGGGCTGCTGGAAGATCGTCGTCGCCACTCGCGACGAAGAGGACGAGGAAACGGGCGAGACAGTCAGCAAGCCGGTCAGGCAGTTTGCCAACCAGTTCTATATTGACGGAGAGTCTAATCTAAACGAACTGGCGCTTGAGGACGCCGTAGAAGATTTCGTTTGCCAGGGCGAGTTGGCCGAAGGCGAAGAATACACGGAGGATGACAAGCCTTTCGTGTGCCTCAAGGTCCCGGCAACGACGACCTCAGAAGAAGATCCGACGCTCGTTGGCTATGCCGACGTAGAAGAGTTGCAAGAGGCTCAAAAGGCCGTTGCATACGTCGTAAAGCCGCTCTACAAGTTCACGCACGACGGCGCGGTGGCGGTGGACTTCCGAAACTGCCCGACGCTCCAAGTCGCGGAGGTGCTGCCGTGATTGTTGCCCTGCTGCTTTTCGCCGCCATAATCACCGAGCGGAACAACTACATCGCGCTGCCGCCCGACTACGCGACGTTCGAGGGCTCGGCGTCCACGCCAGGCATCGCCTCGCAGTGGATCCCATACGGCACCTATACGGACGGCGTCGGGAGCACCGAGTACCTGCGCGTCACGTCTAACTTGACTGGCGTCGTCGCATCGACGTTCGACGGCTACCTGGAACGGTGCGGTGCGGAAATGTTTGGCCTCACTGATTGGCCCTCAAGGGACATGCGCGTACTCACTCTTCCAGCGACTAACGAAGGATACAACGCAAGCGTTTTGACGAATAACAACACGAGGCGGATTATCGACATCGTCAACCGATTCAAGTACTTCTACTATCAATCCAACGGTCCTGCGATTTACATTACTGACATCAGCTTCGGCGGCATAGGCGGGATGATAGAAGACTCCTTTGCTTTCCCGGCTGTGGACTCGGAAACGATCTATGACGAATACGGCGAAGAAATCGGCACGCGATGCTACCAGTATAACGACGGCCTTGCGACCTACTTTGGCGGGCGCTATCTTGACTCGCTCTTAGAGTCAAGCGGGGCGGCGCTTGAGCCGCCGATTGGCAACGAATGGACGCCCGACCTGCCGTTCCAGGCGGCGGACTCTAACGACTGGGTGACGGTGTGGCCGCTGTATGCGGCGCTCACAAACGACATCCACATCTTGCGCGAAACCGACTTGACGAACGAGGTCTATGAGCTTACATATCCACGGCGGACGATCGAAAGCTGGGCGCGTGGCAATGGCGCAGTCGCCTACAACGATGACATTTCCAATCCCATGTCTGTCTGGGGCGACGATGTCTATGGCAAAGCGGGAGAAGGCACAGGATGCGACCTTCTCGCCGGACTTGAGGCAATGCCGCTCAACCACACAATTGAGGACGTCTTGGGAACCGACCCTGGATGGGTGTATAGCCCAACCAATCAAGACGACTTCGCGCATTGGAGGAACGGCACAACGCGCCTTGACTGGAAGCGGCTTGGTATGCTCTGCCAACTTGAAAGGCACATGGAGCAGACGTACTATCACAGGGCGGGCAGCACGACGGACGACCAGGGCGAAGACTATCTTCCTTATATATATGCCACGGCAGAAGGCGGCATATCGTGGAGCAGCCAAATTGAAGTCGCGCTTCCAGCAGACACGAATGCTGCCTATAGCGTCGAAATAGACATGTCGGAAGTCTCGTGGCAAGGCGAGAGCACAAACACAATGATGGTTGTAACAAACGACACAGGGTGGACGTTTCCGCTTGCGCGGGCAGGCGCACCGAGAGTCGGCGGACGTGTCGAGGGCGGCAGCGGCGAAGAACCGCTTTATATCGACGCCGAGATGCTAAAGGAGGCCATCCAAGAGTCAATACGCGACACTGGCGAGGCCGCCTATACCAATCTCGTCTCGATCACAAACTATGTAGTCTCTTCCTCCACGGACACCAACGAGGCTCAAATCGTAGCGCACGACGGCTTTTGGGACACCCGCGAGGAAGAGGAACGCTTTATGGTCGTCTCGGACATGGAACTTGTTGAAAGACACTCTGAAACAGTATCCACCAACATTATCTCCGCAACCGATCCAATAGCTGCCGACTACCCCGGACTGACCAACATAATAGTGAATATCCATGGCGATGTATGGACGAATCTCGTGGGCTATTCAACTTGGACATATTTTTGGTCGGATAATACTGTGTCCAACAATGTGACGGCGACTAATTTCGTCACGGTCGTAAACTCCGAAGTCTCAAGCAGCTCGTTGGTGATAGTTGACTCAGTGTCAATCACTAACGTTCTGCAAAGCGGGACAGACTATTGGGATCAGGTTACAAGCGACAGCTATAGCGGCATCCATAGAGTAGACATGAATGAGTACGAGCAAATCGGCACTGCGGATCCTGAGGACGACCGCGTTGTGATAACCAGAGACCTATGGGCTGGCTATCTAATACGCGCCACAAATATAGTGGCGACGACTGGCATTGACGGTTATTACGAAGTTACGGCAGTTTCCAATCTGGTGTCCATAACCAACACTCTTGTTATGGGGTCTGTTACCAACCACATGGACAATACCTTCAACTTCTCCGCCGCACTTGATTTCGAGGGCGCAAGCAACCCGCCCGGAGTTTCGCTTCACTTCTCTGATGTCGTCCTTGAAGACTCGGCCAAGTCCATTGGCCTCGCCGACTTCTATCTCGTGGTCGACTACGAACCTGTATCGACAGGCATTGTTGTCGACTTGTATTTAGGAGTCAACAAATCCGCCACAGGTCTCTGGACTTATTCCGGCGCGGACAATGTGGGCAGCGTGATCCAACGATTAGGACATCCAGGTCCGGCGCGGACCAACCTGTGGAACCTCGGCTATATCGCGAGCCAGACTTGGCACACGATGGACGTCATGCTATCGGCGCGGGGTAACATGGCAGGGCGTTACATGAGCGACGGCACCCAGCCTGCCGCCAGGCGGAAGATGGCGTGGGAAGAACTCAGCGCCAACGCATACGGCAGGTCTGAAAGGCTGTTCCGAATGAATCCTGAATGCCAAACGGGGAATACGCAGCGCCTCAGCGACCTTAACAGATATAACATGCTCCACATGCTGAATCTGGCCGTCCACGAGCAATTCATGTCGATGTACGGCAACGTCACTGTTGAAGACGTGGAGGCTCGCGCGGAGGTTCAACAGGCCGACATCAACTCCATAATGACCG
>CADCAK010000062.1 GCA_902799385.1 uncultured bacterium
CTGCAGCTTCATGTGCAGGTCGTAGCGCGTCTCCTTGGGGAGCGGCGACGCCGAGATCTGCTTGTCGAGCTTGTCGGCGAGGTTGCCCATGCGCTCGGACGTCTTCGCGAAGATCTGGCACTGGATCGCCACGAACTGCTTCAGGTACCTGACGAGGTTCTTCTTGTCCTTCGCCATCACGTCGGCGAGCGTATCGCCCTCGACCCACTCGCGGCGGATGCACCAGTGGTCGCGGATCTTGAGGACCTCGAGCACCTTTGCGACGGGGAGCCCCGTCTCGGCGGCACGCGCCTCGTTCATCGCCTCGTTCAGGATCGCGCTCACCTTGTAGCTCGGTCCGAAGATCTTGAGCACGGTGCCCTTGTCCTTCGTCACGACCTTGTCGGTGCGCTCGAGGAGAACGCCTGCCTGCCTGCGCTGACTGCCGCGCTTTGCCGGAACCTTCTTGACTGAAGTCTTCTTCATTTCAAAACTCCTAAACTTTCAACTTCAAACTTTGGACTTTCAACTCAGACTACCTCGTGCTTCCCGTAGTAGGCGTTGAGGTACATCTGCCTGATCTCCGACATCAGCGGATAGCGCGGGTTCGCGCCGGTGCACTGGTTCAGCGGATAGCGCGGGTTCGCGCCGGTGCACTGGTCGTCGAAGGCCTGTTCCGTCATCGCGTCGAGGCGAGCGAGGAAGTCCTTCTCGTCCGGGACGTAGTCGCGGATCGTCGGCTTGATGCCGATCCTCGCCTGCAGCTCGCGGACGGCCTTGCAGAGGTTGTTGAACTGCTCGCCCTTGCTCCTGCCCTTGATGCCGAGGGCGTCGGCGATCTCGAGGTAGCGCTCGAGCGTATGCGGATGGTCGTACTGCGGGAACGTGCCCATCTTGCGCGGAACGGGGTCGGCGTTGAAGCGAAGGACCTCCTCCATCATCAGCGCGTTCGCGATTCCGTGCGGGATGTGGTGGAACGCGCCGAGCTTGTGCGCCATCGAGTGCATCACGCCGAGGAACGCGTTCGCGAAGGCCATGCCGGCCATCGTGGCGGCGTTCGCCATCTTCTCGCGCGCGGCGGGGTTGGCCTTCTTCGCGACCGCGGCGTCGTAGCACGCGGGCAGCCACTTGAAGATCGTCTGGAGCGCGCGGATCGCGAGTCCGTCGGTGTAGTCCGTCGCCATCATCGAGGCATACGCCTCGAGCGCGTGCGAGACCGCGTCGATTCCGGACGCGCTGGTGAGTCCGGGCGGAGCCATCATCTGCATGTCCGCGTCTACGATCGCCATGTTCGGCATGAGCGCGTAGTCGGCGAGCGGATACTTGACTCCCGTCTGCTCGTCGGTGATGACGGCGAACGGTGTCACTTCCGAGCCCGTTCCGGCCGAGGTCGGGACGCACACGAAGTACGCCTTCTCGCCCATCTTCGGGAACTTGTAGACGCGCTTGCGGATATCCATGAAGCGCATCGCCATGTCCTGGAAGTCGACCTCGGGGTGCTCGTAGAGGACCCACATGATCTTCGCGGCGTCCATCGCCGAGCCACCGCCTACGGCGATGATGACGTCCGGCTTGAACCCGGCCATCAGCTTCGCGCCCTCCTTGGCGCAGGCGAGCGTAGGATCAGGCGCGACGTTCGAGAACGTCGTGAACATGATGCCCTGGTTTTCGAGCGAGCGCTCGATCGCCTTGGTGTATCCGTTCGCGTAGAGGAACGAGTCGGTGACGATGAACGCCTTCTTCTTGCCAAGCTCCTCGCCGAGCTCGCGGAGGGCGACCGAGAGGCATCCCTTCTTCTGGTACACCTTCTCGGGCGCACGGAACCACAACATGTTTTCTCTTCTCATTGCCACGGTCTTGATGTTCAAAAGATGTTTGACGCCGACGTTCTCGGACACGGAATTGCCGCCCCAGCTGCCGCAGCCGAGCGTCAGCGACGGCGGGAAGCTGAAGTTGTAGATGTCGCCGATTCCGCCGAGGCTCGACGGAGTGTTTACGAGGAGGCGGCATGCCTTCATGCGGTCAGCGAACTTCGCGAGCTTCTCGCGCTCGCCGAGCTCGTCGATCCAGAGCGACGACGTGTGGCCGAGCCCGCCGTTGTTGACGAGCAGCGCCTCCGCGATGTCGAGCGCGTTGTCGAAGTCGCGGCTCTTGTACATGCCGAGTATCGTCGTGAGCTTCTCGTGCCCGAACGCCTCGGAGCTGTCGGTAGAAGTCGCCTCGCCGATGAGCACCTTCGTGGACTCGGGGACCTCGAAGCCCGCCATCTTCGCGATGGCGACGGGCCTCTGGCCGACGATCTTCGCGTTGAGCGCGCCGTTGATGAGCATCGTCGCGCGGATCTTGTCGGCCTCATCCTTGTTCAGGAAGTAGCACCCGCGGCGCTTGAACTCGTCCTTTACCTCGTCGTAGATGAGCTCGTCCGCGATGACCGTTTGCTCGGTCGCGCAGATCATGCCGTTGTCGAACGTCTTCGAGTGGATGATCGAGTTGACTGCGTTCACGAGGTCGCAGCTCGGGTCGAGTATCGCCGCCGCGTTGCCCGCACCGACGCCGAGCGCCGGGGTGCCGCTCGAGTACGCCGCCTTCACCATGCCGGGGCCGCCCGTAGCGAGGATGATGTCCGCCTCCTTCATGAGGAGGTTCGTCTTGGGGAGGCTCGGCGCCTCGATCCAGGAGATGATGTCCGCCGGCGCGCCCGCAGCGACCGCCGCGTCAAGCACGGCCTTCGCCGCAGCCATCGTGCAGTTCTTCGCGCGCGGATGCGGGCTGATGATGATGCCGTTTCTCGTCTTGAGCGCGAGGAGGCACTTGAAGATCGCGGTGGAGGTCGGGTTCGTCGTCGGGATGACCGCGCCTATGACGCCGATCGGTTCCGCGACCTTCATTATCCCGGCCGCATTGTCTTCCTCCACCACGCCGCACGTCTTCGTGTCCTTGTACGTGTTGTAGATGTACTCGGCAGCATAGTGGTTCTTGATGATCTTGTCTTCCACTATGCCCATGCCGGTCTCCTCGACCGCCATCTTGGCGAGCGGGATGCGAAGGCGGTTCGCGGCTAGCGCGGCCGCCTTGAAGATCGCGTCCACCTGTTCCTGCGAATATGTAGAGTACTTTTCCTGTGCCGCTCTCGTCTTTGCAAGTATCGCCTCGAGATCCGCCAGTGGATTCTCAGGCGCAGCTGTCTGTTCTGATTCCATTATTATCCCCTTGAGAAACACCCAAAGTCCATCTTCGGGTGTGTCGTGATATTATATCAAATTTCTTTGCATCCGTTCTCCATCCTGAATCCTGGTCAAAAAAAGGGTCCGTATATGCTTTACTGTATATGCCAAACTTCTTATATGAGAGGCCTTTGTCAAGAGTGGTCCGTCTAGGACGGACATCCTTGTTCCTCGACGCCATTTGAACCGCACTTATATCCGCAATCTGGTCGACCTGCGACCGTTGCCCATTAAGATCCGTCTTCGAGCTGCCATCTGTGGCACGCGTTTGTCCGAGTGGATTCGCCAGTAAATTGCCGCAGTCATCGGGACGGGGTTTTAGCTGTCTTGGTATCACGGAGGCGCCTTGTGGCACCACGCTCTTGACGAGCGATTCTATCCCTTCGGTCGATTCCGAAATCTGTTTTGTTGTCTGAGCGGCGGGGTGCCCGTCCAGCCGCGCGCGCCTCCGAGGCGAGCGCGCGGTATTAGGACGGGTCGCCGCGCATCATGCATTGGATTGCCCATTCTCGTTCTCCTCCATGATTCCGTTGTAAGGGGCCCCGCTACGCAGCATCGCCGCCATTGTCACCGCCAGTTTCCTCGCGAGAGCCACCTTCGCCTTGCGTTTCGCGACTTTCCCGCGGTTACCCCATACGCGAAGCCCGAACTGCCGCAGCTCGGTGTTCCGGCCGCGCCCCTGCATGATGAGGTTTGCGGCGTTCACCAGGAGGTGCCGCACGAATCCATTCCCCTCCTTCGTGATCTTCTTTGGCTCGTCCTTCGAGCTCGACTGGTCGCGCCCTGCGGTCAGTCCGTAGTACGGCCCGACGTCGCGCGCGTGCCTGAAGCGCGTGACGTCGCCGGTGAAGGCGACGAACGCCGCGGCGTTGACCGGGCCAACTCCCGGGATCGTCTCCAGGAGGTCGCATTCCTTTCTGAAGTGCGCGTTGCGATAGTCGCGGATGGCCCTGTCGTACTCCTCGATGGCCGCGCAGAGCTTTTCCAACAGCCCGACCTGGGGACCGAGCAGCGTCTGCAGGCTTTCGGGGAGCGTGTCGACGACGGCGGCCAGCTTCTTGTGCAGGGAGTCCGCGTCGCTGTCCGGCAGGCGAATCCCGTTCGCCTTGGCCATGCCGCGGATTGCGTTGGCGGACTTTGTGCGCTGCGACACGACGACCTCGCGCATCTTGACGAGCTGAACGAGGTTCTGGTGCTCTGCATCCCGCAGCTGGACGGGATGGAAATGCCGCTTGTCGCCGTGAAGCAGCCTTGCGATCTCCTCCGCGTCGCGCATGTCGTTCTTGTGCGAGTTCCCGAAGATCGACCTCAGGTGATGGGCATTCCCGACGTAGACCTCGCAGCCGCATTGCCCGCAGAGTGCGCTGATCCATCGGCAGTGAGTCCCCGTCTCCATGCCGAACACGGCTCTACGGTTGCGCCTGAACAGCGCCTCGAGGTCCGCCTTCGTGTTGGGGATCCATCGCTTGAGCACGACGTTCGCCTTGTCGTCGAGCCCGACGACAGCGTGCTTTTTATCCCCTAGATCGATACCGATTATGGTACAATTGTTCATGGCCTAACTCCTGTTTGTGAACAACCTTTCGGTTAGCTCGTGGTTATTGTCTGGTTCTGAGTATATCAGAAACCGACTTTCAGGTGTTTAGGCCTCTCATTATATCTGTGGCAATCAGGTCTGACCCTGACCCCGCGCGAAGGAGGCGTGCGGCGACCTGCAGATGGAATTCGAACTGCTTTCGGGGTGATTCCACGTCGGCAACGGCGAGAATCTTGGCGGCAAGCCCTTCGAAGCACGCGAAAACCGCGCGAGGCTCTCCAAGGGCTCGGCAGCATTTTCCAAAGGTGGGGATATTCCAGAGACCTCGGCTACTGAGAATTTTTGGTATAATACTACCCGTCAGGCATGGTGCCTGACAAAACAAAAAGAAAGGACAAAAGGAACATGAACTACTTCATTGACTGTCTCACAAAGAAATATGCCTGCTTCTCTGGCCGTGCTCGCCGCCAGGAATACTGGTTGTTCGTGCTTTTCAATTTCATCGCCGCTTTTGTGGTTGGTTTTATCGGCGGGATTCTTGCGGGCGCGACGGGCGTTGCGGCATTTGCGTTTCTTGGAACGATTTACAACCTTGCAGTCCTGATTCCTGGTTTCGCTGTGCTTTTCCGCCGCTTGCACGACACGGGGCGTAGCGGTTGGTGGTGGCTGATTGCGTTCCTCCCGTTTATCGGAATTATCGTCCTCATCGTCTTCTGCTGCCTCGACAGCCAGCCTGGCGAGAACCAGTACGGCCCGAACCCCAAGGGACTCTGACATGAAGCGCGCACGGGACTATCGCCGCGAGGCATGGGTTGCGCTCGGCGAAGGGCAGTACTGGCCCTTCGTCGGCGCGATGTTCATTCTTATGCTCATTTCCGCTGCGGCGATAATCCCGTCGATTCTGCTTCTTCTCGTTCCGCTGTTCTACCTGATCGGCTTCATGTCGT
This sequence comes from uncultured bacterium, assembly GCA_902799385.1. Classification (GTDB taxonomy): domain Bacteria; phylum Verrucomicrobiota; class Kiritimatiellia; order RFP12; family UBA1067; genus UBA1067. Next base: position 5,688 of record CADCAK010000062.1, read on the forward strand.
GGTCTTATTCCACGATGGCGCTTTCGACGATTCGCAGGCGCATGAAGTTCGAGCTTTTTTCCTCCGGCTGGGGCCATGGCTGGCACATGTTCTGGGTGCTTTGCGTCCAGTGGACATACTTGCAGCTCTGGTTCCTCCTGCTCATCATTCCCGGTATCATCAAGAGCTTTTCCTACGCGATGACGCCGTATATCGCAGTTGACAATCCCGACTGGACGGCGAACCAGTGCATCACGGAGTCCCGGCGCATAATGTACGGGAACAAGTGGCGCTACTTCTGCCTCAACATAAGCTTCATCGGCTGGTATCTGCTGCTCATCCCCGCGGCTTTCTTCCCATGCGGCACCTTAGCGCAGCTCTTCCTGCAGCCGTATGTCCAGACCGCCTGCGCCGCCTTTTACGAAGACATCAAGAACTTCTGAGTGGGCTAACGAATTCTTGCTTTAGCAAGTTGTGACGGCTTTGTGCCGGTTTGCCTTCCAATGTGCGGTCACGGTCGGGGCAACCGTGCTCGCTGCCCTAATTGACGTTGACCCTACTGACCCTACCCGACCCCGATTCGACAGGGTCAAGTATGTATTGCGTCAAGGGGGAAAGTGAAAAAACTTTGCACGGAAGTGAAAGCGGGTGCTAGCGCGGATGTATCCATCTGCGGGAGCCAACGGAGCCAACAGGGTCAGACCTGATTGCCACAGTAAATTGCCACAGTAGGTTTTCCTTGTCATAGCGGCGCGACCCTTTCGATTCGCCGCCTGCCGTCCTT
>CADCAK010000063.1 GCA_902799385.1 uncultured bacterium
CCGTTCGCATCGGCGGTGAACTCGACCTTGGCAGCTTTCGTGTAGTGGTGATCCGAGGTTTCGTCCACAGCCTGAAGCTGGTACGTCACCTTAGTGAGCATGTCGCCATCCATCGTCTCCTGCCTGTCGAAGAACGTCACCTCCGTGCCGTCGGCGTCGAAGTTGTTTCCCTGCATCCGTGCACGAAGCGTGTGCGTGGCGAGGTCGGCGAGCGTCGCGCCCGGGAAGACGAGCGTCGGAGTCGTCTGGTTGATCTCGCCGCCGGCGTAGGAGACATTGGCGACCAGAGACTTCCTGTCGTTCGAAATGCTGAACTCGGCGGTTCCGGCTACGCCCGGCGCGACGGCGACCTTGAGCAAGTCGCTGTCCGAGAACGTGCCGTCGCCCGTAATCGTGATAAGCGTATGCGTACCAGTGGTGGAGGGGATAAACTTCAGCGTATTCAGACCGCTTCCAAGAAGCGCGTCCTTCTTCGTGGCATTGTTTACAAAGATTGTCGTCCCCGCCTCGATGATCGTGCCGCCCGTATAAGCCACGGACGCGCTGTTGGTGAAGGCGACGGATCCGCCTCCCGTGAATTTCAGTGCACCGGGAGAAGCCACGCCGTCAACCATGTCGGCCTGGATGTATGTGTTGTAGCCGCCGGTGTTGATCGTACCGCCGTTTGCACCGATTTTCGCGGTAATGCCCGTATGGAAGAGTCCATGATCACTATGTGTCGTGGTCGCCTGGATAGTGCCGCCGTTGAAGAGGACTGTCTTCGCGCCGGTGCCGCCGATGTTAGCGATAGTGTATGTCTTGAACGTACCGCCATTGAGGTTGATCGTCTTCGAGTAGTTGGAGTTCTCGAACCGCGTCCACGACCCTACAGTCAACGTACCGCCGTTCACGTTTATCGTAGAGTCGCCGTTCGTGCCGATCTTGAGGTCGCCGCCGTTCACCGTCACAGATCCGGAATCCAGCGTAAGCGAGCCCTTGTTTAAGTAGAGCGCGCCCGAAGTAGTCTTAACCGTGGCTCCCGCGACAGTCACGTATCCCGCATAGTTGCCGCCGATATGCCACACGGCGCTTGATCCCGTCGCGAACGTGCCCGTCCCGAACTTCACGTAGGCGTCGCCCGTGTTGTAGCTGCTCGACGCAGTGCTGTTCGCTATGAATATGCCCTCGCTCGAATTGTCACCGGTTGTGAGACCGTTCGCCGCCGCCGTCCCTTGAAAAACAAGCGGCGCGGAAGAGCTGCCTACGTTCGAGATCGTGGTTTTGTAACTGTTCGTCTTCGCGCCGTCGAAACTGATCGTGGCGCTTGTGAACTTTGAATTGAAGTTGATCTTGTTGTATAGTTCGTCGTCGTTGGTGGGGAGAGTCCGGCTTCCGTAACTGCCACTCTTCGACCAGTTCCCGGTGGTGGACCATTTGTTGTCCGACGCACCTGTCCATTTGAACAGCCCCGCCTGCGCCGTCTGCACCATCGCAAACGCGAAAACAGCAGTAACCAGAAGACAACCGTTGGTCTTTTTCATCGTTTTCTCCATTGGACTTTTTAGCGTATAACGTGTAAATTCTTACAACGACTATGGCTATTGTACCATATTCCCCATTCCGTGGCAACCAGCAAACAGCACCCAATATCCGTGATATTGCCGCCTCTTTTAGTCGGGTGTAGGGGGTAGCACCAGAAGGTGCAGGTTAGGGAAGCTCAAGGTGCAAGGTGAGCAGGATCAAGTTGCAGGGTGGTAAGGCGCAATCGACTAGCGCTCCGTCTCCGGAAGCGGCGGCGGGTCGTTCGGGCGGAGAAGTAGCGAGGGGTTCTCCCTAAGCTCGGTCGCAAGCTCCCTTACGCGCGTCGCGGCCTCTTCCATGTCGCGCACGATAGACTCGATGCCGGCCTTGCCGTCGTCGACGAGTTCGTCCACATTCGCCGCGATGTTCGCCGACGACTCGGCGACCGACGCCACATTGCTCCAGGCCGCGACGAAGTCCATGCAGTTCAGCTGGCGCATGAGCTTCGCCATCGTGTCGGAGAAGCTCTCGAACACCGACGGGGCGGGCGGTATGCAGATGTGGCGCGGACGCCAGGATATCGGCGGCGCCGCGACATCGGACTTCGGGAAGTTCAGCTCTATCTTCGAAAGCCCGGTCACCCCGCTCGGCGTGACGGTGGCATGCAGCCCCTTGCCGACGAGATAGCGGAGATGGTCCTCGGAATCCTCGTACGACGCCCTGCGTAGCGTGTGCGCGGTGAACGCCATGAGGATGTATATCTTCTGAACGTCGTCGCCCTGGGCGTCGTCGTATTCGGCACCGATGAACGATATTTCGCGCACCTCGCCCACCTTCACGCCGCGCAGGTTCACCGCGCTCCCGACCGAAAGCCCCGACACGTGCGTGTCGGAATACGTCTCCGCGTATATAATGTCGCCATCTCCGAGCGCCCCGCCAAGGTAGGCGAGCGTCGCCACGATAGCCACCGCGCCTGCGGCGACTGCAAAACCGATCTTCGCGTAGTTCGCTTGATTAGCCATGTGACTCCCCTCTATTGAAGAACCTGCGTACAAATGCGTCCCCGGACTTCTCGCGCAGCTCGCGCGGGCTGCCGAGCGCGATCATGCCGCGCCGCGCCTTGTCGAACATCGCCGCGCGGTCCGCTATCTTGAATATGCTCGGCAGCTCGTGCGTGACGACGACGAAAGTCATGCCCTTCGTCTCGCGGAGCCTCAGCACGAGGTCGTCGAGCGAAGAGGCCGAAATCGGGTCGAGCCCCGCGCTCGGCTCGTCGAGGAAGACGATTTCCGGGTCGAGGGCCATCGCGCGCGCGATCGCGGCGCGCTTGCGCATGCCGCCGGAAATCTCGCCCGGGAGCTTTTCGGCAGCGTCCTCAAGCCCTACGTCGGCAAGTAGCGCCATCGCGCGGTCGCGGCGCTCGGCGCGCTTCATGCGCGTAAACTCCTCAATCGGCAGCATGACGTTCTCAAGGCAGGTCATCGAGCCGAAGAGCGCGCCGGACTGGTACATCACGCCGATCTTCCGGAAGAGCGCGTCGCGCGTCTTCGCCGACCACTCCATGCCCGCGACGCGGAGGGTCCCGGCGAGAACGGGATTGAGCCCGATCATGTGCTTCATCATCGTGGACTTGCCGCAGCCGGACCCGCCGAGCAGGATGAACACCTCGCCGCGCCTGACTTCAAAAGAGACGTCGTGCAGGACTACGGCGCCGGGATACCCTGCGTCGACATGTGACAATTCTATTATCGGCGAAGACATTTAGGACTTAAACTCTTGGGTTTTAGATTTAGCCACAAGGCGAGTTTTAGCCACAAAGAAACACAAAGAGCACAAAAGACTTTGGGGTCTGGGGCAAGCCCCAGCTTCTTTGTGTCCTTTGTGTTCTATGTGGCTAATAATCATGTGGCTAATAATCATATATTCCAGAGGTAGCAGAGATATGCAAGAAGGCCGTCCGCGACCGCGATCGAGACGATTCCGCCGACAACGGCCGAGGTCGCCGCCCTGCCCACGCCGTCGGCGGCGGTCGTCGTGCGCATGCCCGCCGCGCAACCGACAAGCCCGACGAGCGCGCCGAAGAACGCGCCCTTGACGATGCCGAGCGAAATGGTGAACACGGTCGAGACGTCTGCGACGTGGCGCCAGAAGACGGGCGTCGGCACGTCCATCATGCCGAGCACCGTCGCGCCGCCGACGAGCCCCGCGAGTTCGGCGAAGATCGTGAGCACCGGCATCGCGGCGACCGCCGCGACGACGCGCGGCATGACGAGGAAGCGGACGGGCGAGAGGCCCATCGTCGTAAGCGCGTCAAGCTCCTCGTCGATCTTCATCGCGCCTATCTCGGCGGCGAACGCGCTCCCGGTGCGGCCCGCAAGGACGATGGCCGTGACGAGCGGGCCGAGCTCGCGGAAGAGCCCTATCGCAAGAAGGTCTGAGACATACACCTCGACGCCGAACATCTTCAGCGCGGCCGCGGACTCGAACGCGAGGATGAGGCCGAGCAGAAGGCCTATGCCCGTCGTGACCGGCAGCGCGTCGAACGACGCACGCTCGAACGCAAGCGCCGCGTCGCGCAGGCGGAACCGCCGAGGATGCACAAGCATGTCGAGGGCGCAGGCCGTCGTCTCGCCGAGAAACGCAAGGTTCTCGCGCGTGGACTCCGCGAACTCGCAGGCGCGGCGGCCAAGTGCCTCAAAGGGTTTCATTTCCCCGCCTTTAGCCCTTCGATTGCGTCCGCATACGCCTTGGAGAACGCGCGGGAGAACGCTGCAGAGTAGTTCCCGTCCGCCGTCGGCTCGGTCGCATCGCCCTTGCCGACGCGGTCGCCCGCGACGATCTCGAGCGAGACTACGGCGTCGCGCCTTCCCTCGGCACGGCAGTCGAGCGCGAGTTTGCGCACGAAAAGCGAACCCTCGCCCCTGCGCCCGACAACGGCGTCCTTGATGATGGAGCCGGGGGCGGCGGCGAAGGCATTTCGCGGGTCGAACGCGATCGATCCGTCGGGCCTGAGCACCGCGATGCGCTGCCCACCGTAGGGCGCGCAGACAGTGGCAAACGCGACCTTGGCGTCGGACTCGAAGTCGATGGTCCAGTTGACCGGCGGCTTCGGCGCGGAACTGAGACACCCGGCAAGCACGGGGACAAACAGAAGTGCAGTCTTCTTCATGCCGGAATTATACCAAAAAACGGGCGGGATTTGGTATAATATACCGCATGAGCGAAGAGAACGAAATAACCGCCGCTTCAGAGGAAATTGCGACTGCGGCGGCACTTGAGGATATCAACATAGAAGAGTCGATGTCCCGCGACTACATCGACTACTCCATGAGCGTAATCGTCGGGCGTGCGCTTCCGGACGCCCGAGACGGCATGAAGCCCGTACACCGCCGCTGCCTCTTCGCGATGCACGAACTCGGCACGACCGCGAGCGTCAAGCACGTGAAGTCCGCGCGCGTCGTCGGCGAGGTGATCGGCAAGTACCATCCGCACGGCGACTCGTCGGTATACGACACGATCGTCCGCATGGCGCAGGACTTCTCGCTCAGGGTTCCGCTCGTCGACGGGCACGGCAACTTCGGCTCGATAGACGGCGACGGCGCGGCGGCGATGCGTTACACCGAGGTCAGGATGCAGCGCGTGGCTGACGAGCTTCTCGACGATCTCGAGAAGGACACCGTCGACATGATGCCGAACTTCGACGAGACCCTTGAGGAGCCGTCGGTCCTCCCGGCGAAGCTCCCGAACCTCCTTCTCAACGGCTCTTCGGGCATCGCCGTCGGCATGGCGACGAACATCCCGCCGCACAACCTGAACGAGCTCTGCGACGGCATCGACTACTACGTGAAGAACCGCGAGACATGCACCGTCGACGACCTCATGCAGTTCGTCAAGGGGCCCGACTTCCCGACCGGCGCGCAGATCTGCGGCTACAACGGAATCGCGGCGATGTACAAGCTCGGGCGCGGGCAGCTGACTGTCCGCGGCAAGGCCGAGGTCGAGGTCCAGAAGAACGGCCGCGAGCGCATCATCATCACCGAGATCCCCTACGCGGTCAACAAGGCCGAGATGATCAAGCACATGGCCGACCTCGTCAAGGACAAGGTGATACAGGGCATAAGCGACATACGCGACGAGTCGAAGAAGGACATCAGGATCGTCGTCGACATAAAGCGCGACGCGATGGGCGAGGTCGTGCTCAACCACCTCTACAAGCACACGCAGCTCCAGACCACC
>CADCAK010000064.1 GCA_902799385.1 uncultured bacterium
CGTCATATCGCCGCCAAGCGTGACCGTGCCCGACTCCGCAACCTCAAACGTCGCACCACCATTGACGGTCGTCGCGCCCGTGCCGAGACTCGCGCCGGGTTTGATTGCCAGCGTCGCCGTATTCGTCACTGTCACTGTCGGCTGGGAGGTGTTGTTGCAGGGGCGGTTTACCTTCACCATACCGGAACCGGATACGGTGATTGCAACACTGCTGCCGTTTCCGCGAGTTCTCGCATCTATCGTAATCGTGCGGCCGTTGCCGTTCTCGTCATCAGTGCAGAATATGACATTGCGTATCAATACAAGGCTGTAGTCGCCGCCGGCGCGGTCCGCGATGGTGAAGTCGGAATACCAGGGTCGGACCGTCTCGGTGTTGCCGGCATAATTGCGTCCAATGCCGAAGCATGGCGTCCCGGAAGGGTTCGCAAACTGCATCCCGCCCTTGCCGATGTAGAATACGTGGTTGCCTGCTTCTGTCGCGTCGCCAAGATAGAACCAGTTGCCAGTCATGGAGTTTGTGACCGCTTCGAACTTGAACGTTCCCGTCTGGTGCGAAGTCACGAATCTGTCACCCGATCCGGTGAATGTCAGGTTGGTGACGATCATTTCGCCGTAGTTGCGCCAGGAAATACGATTGTCCGAGACGCTATGCGTAACGTTGCCGAGATCAATCGTCGCACCGCTGGAAACATAAAGGTTGTTCATGTTTCCGGCGTAAGGGACGTAGAGGTATGAATTGGCTGCAACCGCCTTGCGGGTGCCGTTGGCATCCTCGGTCGCGGTCCACGGCGCCGCCGCCACGTTCGCGAAATAGTATCTGCCGAACACGACTATGGAGTAGCCAGCGTCAATCGTCTTGTCTGCGGCCGCATACGCGCCGCCCGCCAGCGTCACGTGCGAATTGCCCATTGTATCGCATGCGACAGCGTTCTGCTTGACGTTTATGCCGCTTGTAAAATTGACTGGAACATTTATCGTGTGCGATGCGGCCGAGAGATTCGTTACGGCGGTTATCCCCGAAATTGAACCTTCTCCTGAAATCGTCACCGCGGCCGAGCCGGCCGGGAACGTGATGGACGACGGCGCAAACGTGCCGCCCGCCGCGAGAGTGAGCGGTGCGGAGGCCTCGCCAACCGCGATATATGCAGGATAGCCAACAGGCGTCCGCCCGTCGCTCCAGTTGAGCGGATTGTCAAGGTCGTCGTCTCCTGCCGCGCCTGTCCAGTGCCCGACGAGGTCGCCCTTGACTACCTCGATGAGCTTCTTGTTGGGGGAAATGCGCAGGATGCATCCTTCCGGGGGTACGACGCCGGAGATAACGCTGTCGGCGAATGTTTCGCCATCGGCGGTCAGCGCGACGAGCGTGTGGACGCCGTCGGCGATGGAGGCCGGAGCCGTGATGACAAGCGTGCCGCGAAGGTCTGTCGCAGCAGGGATGCGCAGCGTCGTGCCGACCTCGACCGTCGTCGCGCCCGTCCAGCCGGCCGAGTTCCTGAGCGTCACGCTGCCGCCGCCGCAGAATTTCATTCCGCCGCCGGTGGAGGACGAATCCTCGGCCACGGACGGATTTATCGCCACATCCTTGCCGTTCGCGTTTATCGTACCGCCGTTCGTGCCGACTTTCACGACGATGCCTGAGTCAATAAGGTCATACGTGGAGTGCACACCGGTCGCAAAGAGCGTGCCGCCGTTGAATAGAACCGTCTTTGTGGCCGAGCCGCCTACGTTCCTGATGAGGTATGTCTCGAGCGTCCCGCCATTGAGTTCAATTTTCTTGGCGCCAGTGGCATTTTCGAACCGCAGCCATGAGCCCACATGCACGGTTCCGTTGTAGATGTACAGCTCGGCATTGTTGTTGGCACCCATTTTCAAGTCGCCGCCCACAGTCATGGTTCCCGAGTCAAGCGTGAGCGAGCCACGGTTCAGGCAGAAGTTGCCGGGGGAATTTATCGTTGCGCCGTTGACGACAGAAACATTGGCCCAGCCTGTGCCGCCGAGGTTCCAGACGTTGGCTTTGCTTTTCGTTGCGAAGGTGCCGGTGTCGAAGCGCACGTAGGCGCCGACATTGCTGCCGTTGTCGGCGATGTGGAAGCCGCGGCTGTTGGTGTCGCTTTCGTTGGTCGTGCCTGTCGTAAGGCCGGCGGCGGCGGACGTTCCCTTGAATATGATCCGGTCGGTGCCGCTGCTGCCGCAGTTCCTGATCCATGTTTTCCAGGAGTTGCTCCGCTGATCGGAAAAGACGACCGTCAGGTTGTTCTCGGCGAACTTCGCGTTGAAGTTGCTCTTGTCGAAATAGATGTCGTCGCTGGTGGGGACGGAGCCGCTGCTCCAGTTGCTTTTGGTGGCCCACGACGTATCGGTCGCGCCGGTCCAGTTGACTGTCGCCGCCCGTGCGGAAGCCGCCGCGAATGAAAAACTAGCGGCGAGGAGATAATTTAAAACTTTGCCCCCCCCCCTATGAATATTATCAGTTATCGCCTTCATCGTCTATCTCCTTTTGTAATCCTTGGTGCTATGGTGTTCTGGTGAGCGTCGAGTCTGCCAAAAAACCGCCTACCAATAAGCGTTCTGTTGGCACACTGCCCGCACATGGAAGATATTATACCATATTTTCCCTCACTGCGTGCAACTACTTTTTGCAAAAAATTTTACCCGCCCCTTTTCCACGGTCCCCGGACCTTTCGCCTAAGGTAGCGCTACCCCTGACAGCGCGGCACTCGTTGGGCAGCCGGGACGGACAAGACAGACGGGACTCGGCTGAGTAGCCCCGCGCGCGACCGGTCGGCGCGGAAGCGGCGGGGAGTGTTTCGGCGAAATGCGACGCGACGGGGAAAAAGACGGAAGCGACCCGATTTCGACGCGTCGCCATTTTGCCGAGAGGCTCTGGACTATTTTTGAAAGGCTTTGGAGGGTGAGAGAAAAACCCCCGGACTTTGACACAAAAGGTACAGGACCTTTTAGCCCAAAGTCCAGGGGGTTTCAACTGGTCATCCAGGGGTTTTTTCCGCGAGTCCCCGCAGTTTTCAAAAATGCTCGAGGGCTCCCCCCGAAAAATCAGGAGAAGCCCCCGTAAAATGAGCGTATGCTTACGCGTTACATAATGAGGAATATCGTGCCAATCGGCTTGACATAGAGGACGATTTCGTCGTTCTCGACCGAAACACCCTTCACCCAATTGGGCGCACTAGCGTCAAGCGAAACCGTCACATTGGCAAACTTTCCGCCGGAGGTCAACACATACTTCCCATCATTTCCGTAGGCAGGACGCACGTCATTGTCCGACGAGATCTTGACGACTACCGCACCATTAGCGGTCACGGCGCCAGAGACAGACAGTGTCGGTGCAGTCGCTCTCTCAGTGAAGTTGAACGCGAGCGCCGCGCCGCTCGCAAGCGTCAGGTCACCACTAAGCGCAACCGTGCCCGACTGCGCGACTTCAAGAGTCGCGCCGACATCAACATTGGCTCCGCAACGACCGAGACCGCAACCTGAGTTGAACGAAACGGTCGCCGTGTCTTTCACGTCCAGCCCGCCTCCGAAATCGGACGAATGCTCAAACGCCATCGTTCCGCACCCCGTGACGGTGACCTTGCCGTGGTTCCCTATTCTGCCGATGGCAGTGATGGTGTGCGGAACCGTGCGATCGTCGTAGTCCGAAGTATCGATGGTGACGAATCCCGCCAGCTCAAGGCACAGGTCTTTTCCAGAAACGGGATTCGCACCTAACGACCAGTCGGCGGACGACGCGAGCACGGCAGACTTACCGGAGTCGATCTGAAAGTAAGGATAGCAACTTGTATTCCTCACAAGGTTGTCCCTAAAGGAAAGTCCGCCCAATCCAAGCACGATCGTATTCGTGGCGGAGTTGGCGCTGTTGCTAAGCCTGAATATGTGATTGTTCTTCGTCGAGCCTGCATGGACAAGCCCGTTCGCCCTCGTCACGGCATTGTTGTTTCCGTTTGCGAAGAATCCGGCGAGGCTATAGGAACCGGAAGCATGTAAGATCTTATCCTGCATCTCGCCCGTTACGATGAACGTGCCGTCGTTCTTGTAGAGGAAGCGGTTCTTGCTGTCCGCCCCCAAGTTGGCCCGCGCTCTCGCGACCTGAAGCGTCGCGTTTGCGTTGACGACAATGTTGTATCCGTCATCAAGCACCCCGGAAACTGTGACAGTGGAGCCGGACATGATGGACGTCCCCGTCGGCGGCTCGGTCCAGTCGCCCGTCAAGTTCCACACGCCCGCAAGGCGCATGGACGCGACAGACGGCATGGAGTTAAGCGCGATTCCGCCGCTGAACACAAGGTAGTTTCCATCGGCAAGCGGCAGGGTCGGCGTCGCCGCACTCGCATCGACCGGGCACGCGATCACATGGTGCTGCGAAGAATTGTTCACAATGGATGTAAGCCCCGAAAGCGTCCCCTCGCCGGAAATCGTGACAAGCGCGGTATCGGCTGGGAACGTGATGGTGTCTGGAGCGAAGTCGCTGCCAGTGGGATTCGTCAGGTTCGCCGCCGCCGCGTTGCCGATAATGCAGTTCGCGCCAACACCTGGAACGGCGTTGTTCGCCCAGTTGGACGCCTCGCTCAAGCTACCGCTCGCGCCACCGACCCAGACGAATCCAGGGTCGCCGACGATGCAGATGACCGACTTTCCATCGCCGCGGAGGCGAAGCGTCGCGTTATCTGGCGCGACAACGCCTGTCAATACGCTCTCGCCAAACGTTCCTGAGCCATCGATTGTGACAAGCGTATAGACGCCGTCCGCCGGAGCGGTCTCCGGGACTGTCACGGCAAGACCGCCGCCGATCTCGCCCGGCGCAGCAACATGAACGGTCGTCCCGACCTCCACCGTAGTCTTGCCGGTGTAGGTATTGCCGCTTGCGAGCGTGACAATTCCGCCGCCCTTGAACGTCATACCGCCGCCGGTCGATTCAGAATCCTCGAGAATCGGCCTTAGGATCGTGATGGCCTTTGAGTTCGCGTCGATAGTGCCGCCGTTCGCACGGACGAGAACGGTCATGTTGTCCTTGTTCGGCACGAACGCGGCATTATCCTTGTTCGCGCGAATCATGCCGCCGTCCATCGACAGCAATCCGCTGCCGCCGGCGGAACTGGAGTTGACCTTAAACCCGTCGCACGAAATAACGCCGCCAGACGAGACATTGACAACGCCGTTCGGTCCGTTGGCACCGTAATAGGCAAGATTGACCGGCCCGTCGATGAACACTTCGCCGCCTGCGGCATTGAGCGCGGCGTCGGCATTCCCGCCCACGATCATGCCGTAGGAGACCGCCCTTGTCATTTCGTATTTCGCCCCCGATCTCACGGTCATCGCCGCCGGGCAGTTCGCGCCCATGTGGGTGTAGTCGTTGTGCGAAACCGTTCCGCCCGCGATGTCGAAATGCGCGTATGCGGCGGAAGATTTTCTGCCGATATCCATTACGCTTGTCAAATTAAGCGTTCCGCCTTCTTGCCTGAACGACGTATAAGCGCCTTCCGCATCGGCTATGTACATGTTGCCGATCGTCCAGTCGCCGCCCGCCTTGACTACGGTCGAGGTGACATTGGCCATTTGCCCTATGAACCATTGCGCGGGGGCGTTCGCGAGCGTCGCGCCGTCGGCGAAGCGGAGCGTGACCGGCTTTGCCGCATCCGTGCCGAGCGTCACATTCGACCACTCGATGGCGTTCGTGCAGGCAAGCGCCAGCGTTCCATCGGAAAGCGTCGTCTGCACCGTGCAGTTCGTGCCGAGAACGAGCGTCCCCGCGCCTGTCTTTGAGAACGCGCTGCCGATCGGCGCGGAGATCGTGGCCGTCGCGCCGGACGCGACATCGACCTTCGACACTGCAAGAGTGCTTTCGCCGCTGACAGCGGCGTTCGCCGTGAAGCGCACCTCGGAGGCAGCGGCATCCGCCGCGAGAACCGCCTCGCGCCCGGCCGTGTCGAAAATGGCGTTGTTGCCGGGAGTCCAAGTCGCCGAAGCGCCGCCCTTCGTCCAGGCGTCAGCGTCGCCCCAGTTCGTCTGCGTACCGTTCCACGTGTAGTCCTCTGCGGTGATCGTGAGGACAAGCTTGCCATCTACAACGCTCGTTTCGTGCGGAAGCTCCAACGCGCCAAGCAAGGGCACGACCACGAACTCGCTGCCGTCAACCGTGTCAAAGAGCGTATATGACGTCCCCGCAGGAGCGGCGGAAACGAACACAAGCGTAATCGTCGCGGGATTCGCGGACGTTGCCGTGATATTGGTCGTCGCCGCGCCGAACGTATCACAGCCAGTCGAGTCCGCGTCGAGATAAAGATTGGCGCCGGGCGCGATGCTGATGGATGAAATCGGGTAGTCGGCGACCGCGCCGTCCTGGTCGAACCAATGGAGCGCCGTGTTCTCGCCGATGGCAAACGCGCCGGTCAGGTTGCCGGGGGCGGAGAACGTCGCAGACCCGCCGCCGGTCACTGTCAAATCGCCGGCTACTCCGGTGGCAGCGTTGACAGCCGCAGGGACGGTGATGGCATGCCCGCCAGTGTGGAAGGTTCCGCCATTCGCACCGACCTTGACATCCACCGTAGAATCGACCAAGCTGCTGCCGGTTCCATTGGCCTGGATCGTCCCGCCGTTCAAAAGAACCGATGCCGACGTTGCGCCATTGTCTTTGATGTGCTTGGTCGTGAGCATTCCGCCGTTCAAGTTGATCGTTGCCGCCACGCCGGCCCCAAGCAGCACTTCCTTATCAGAGGCGACCGTGAACGAGCCGCTGTTGATGTTGAGCGTCGGCGCACTGCCCAAGAAATAGAGATTGCCGTTGTTTGTAACCGATCCGCCGTTCAATGTAAACGTCCCGATTGAACCGTTGGCATATCCAATGGAGAGTTCATTGCGAGACAGGAATGTTCCGCCGTTCATCGTGAACGTGCCGGTTGAACCAGAGCCTTTCCCTATACGCAGATAATAGCAATCCCAGTCGCCACCATCCTTCTCAACGGTGGCCGTCGAATTTTGGGCGGCGCCAACGTTGAATACACGATTGCCGGACGTCTGTTGCAGCACGCTTTCAACCCCCTTGAACGTGCAGTTGCCTCCCGTACCGTTGGAAAGATTGAAATCTCCTGTGAACGTAAAGGTGGAATTGGAAAGCGTCATCGAAGTAGTATCGGCGATCCTGACATAGGCTGCCGTAAACGTCGTGTTCGTGAAATACGCAGAGGACGTATTGCTCATCTCAAAGTCTTTGCCGGTAAAATCGAGCGTCGCCTTGTCGGCAATAAACACGCTTCCGCCGAACATAGCGGTTTTATTCGCTTTTGCATTCAAGGACGCTGTTGATAAGCCGTCGCCGACCTTCAGCCAGAAATTGTGGGACCCGCTTTTTGCCTGCCCAATATGAAGCCCCTTGTCCTTGGTGACGCCAAAGATATAGGTGCCGGACTTGATCCACAACCATCCGTCTTCGTAATAGCCCAACCATACGTCGTCCTTTATGGTCAGCCCGTATGACGGATCTGTCGCCTCGAAAATGTAGGGCGAAGAGGCGGAACTGCCATCACCTATGTGTATAGTGCCGTTGTAGGAGTAGAGGGCGTCCAACGTTGCCGTCTTATTCGGCGCACCTGCCCGCCGGAACGCCAACGAGTCGGTGGTGGCGGGCAAGGTTGAGTTCTCCCAGTTTCCCGGCGTGCTCCATAGCGTATCGCTACCTTTGCCCTCCCACAATTTCGCCTGTGCGGACTGCGCCGCAGCGAGCGCGAGGACGACTACTATTGACGCAGCAAGACGGCGCGTCGCCCGTTTTGTTGGTGCCTTCATGTTTGTTGTTCCTTTGAGTTGCTTGTTAGACCGTGTCCGCCTCCTGCACGGTGACGGATTCCGACAAAGTCGAAATGGCTTTCAGATTTGTATGTACAGGAAAGCAAAACGACGGGCAAAGCATCCTTGGATGCCACCCGTCGTCTGAAATCGCGTATATGACCGCTTGGAGAGCCGCTAACGCGCGTTCTCGGCTTAGAGCCCCCCCCCCCCCCATCCTGGCAACAGCGCGCGCCACGCGCGTCCTACGCGCGTTAACGGCGACGCCTCTCCCGTCACGATTATGGAGGTTGGTGATCATGGTTTTGACTATGCCATTACCTTTCTCACGCCATCGACGCCTGAAGCTTCTTGACCTGCGCAAGCGAAAGACCGGAAAACTTCGCGATATCCTTCAGCGCAAGCATTCCGCTCTCCAGCATACGCTTCGCCGTCGCGAGCATGGTCTCGCGCTTGCCTTCGCGCTTGCCTTCGCGCTTACCCTTGCGCTCGCCCTTGCGCTCGCCCTCGGCAATGCCCTCGGCCTTTTCTCGTTCTACGAGTTCTTCTACTGCTTTGCACATGGCGCGCCTCCCTTCTTCTGAATTCTTAAACTTGTTGACTTGCTTCCTGAGAACGTCGAAATACATATCCGCCGCATC
>CADCAK010000065.1 GCA_902799385.1 uncultured bacterium
GACTTCCATGACGTCGCTGAAGCCCGCCTTCGCGCAGGCGGCGAGCAGCTGCTCAATCTTGCCGGGGAACTGCTTCTCGGCCGCCGGCGCGATCATCGCAACGAGCTTCTCTCCGCGCTTCATCGCGGCGAGCACGTCAACGAGCTGCGAGCGCTCCATGACGGCGGCGAAGGGGCAGGCGTTGAAGCATTTGCCGCAGAAGATGCACTTCTCGAAGTCGATGGCCGCGACGCCAAACTCGTTTTTCTTGATGGCGCCGACGGGGCAGGCCTCCTCGCAAGGCACAGTGGTCTTCACGATGGCGTTGTAGGGGCAGGCGGCTATGCACTTGCCGCACTTGATGCAGAGCTTCTGGTCGACGACGGAATGTCCGTCGACGACTTCGATCGCCTTCTTGGGGCAGGTGTAGACGCAGGGACGCGCGAAGCATCCGCGGCAGTTCTGCGTGGAGACGACTCGTGCGTCGGGGCAGCCGCTGCATGCGGGCCCGCAGACGCTGAGCGGCGTCTTGGGCGTGGCGGCCTCGCCGGACGCCTCCCACGCCTTTTCGGCGTAGTAGGCGGAAAGCGGCTTGGTCTCGTCCGTCTCCTCTTCGACGGAAATGCCGAGAAGCGCCATCAAGCGGTATTTGAGAATGGCGCGGTCGTGGTAGATGCAGCAGCGCGACGCCGCCTCGTTCTTCGGCCTGAGCTTGATCGGGATCCTGTCGAGTTCGGTCTCGAGCGATCCGGAATCGAAGGCGCGAACTATGCGGATCATCAGTTCGCGGCGGATGAAAGTGGAGCCGTTGAGCATGTTACTGCGCCCCCTCGATCAGTTCGCCGATGCGCGTGAGCAGCTTTTCGGGCGTTGCCTGCGACATGATTTCGGTGTCGTTGATGCGCACGTACGGCGCGCCGCCGAGGTTTTCCCTCTCGCACAGCTCAAGGCACGTCTTGGCCGCGACCTCGACCTTGCCACGCCATTCGGCGGGCAGCTCTTCCTCGATGTTCATCATGTTCGCCGCGCCCAGCAAATAGCATGCCGTTCCACAGCAGATCTCGACTTTGACTTTTTCCATGACGCCTCCTCTTTATATCTGTCTTGGTATATTATACCATAATCGTCTTCAGCGCGACACAGCGGCACAGCGCAGGAAGAACTGGAGGAAAGCGGGCGGCGCGCCGTCGGGCGTGACGGTCGCCTTAGCCAGCCATATAGACGAGAAACTGCCTCACCGACCATTATTTGCACCATAACCATTGTTTATGATGCAGATATTTGGTATAATGGTGGTGTTTCCAACCTAAGGAGAGTAGGCAATGCGCACATTTGACTACAGCCACATTTCAGACGATTTGCGAGACAACGATGTCTGCAATCTCATTTCCGCGATACGCGAATATCGCGGAAAGCAGACATTGTTTATTGCCGCGAAGCCCGACGCATTAAAGACGTTGCTGGAGATTGCCAGAATACAGTCGACATCCGCATCGAATAAAATCGAAGGCGTATCAACATCGGACGCCAGATTGAAAGCTCTCATGGCGGAAAAGACAGAACCGCGAAACCGCAACGAAGAAGAAATCGCCGGATATCGCGATGTACTCGCTACGATTCATGAATCGCACGATGTCATTCCGGTCTCGCCCAATGTGATTCTGCAGCTGCACCGCGACCTCTGCAAGCACATGTCACAGCAGAGCCTCGGTGGACATTGGAAGACAACGGAAAACGTAGTATCGGAAACTGATGCGTCTGGCGCGAAGAGAATTCGCTTTCAGCCTATGTCGGCATTCGAAACTCCAGACGGCATGGACCGGCTATGCACTGCCCTGCACGATGCCCGGCAGGCACAGATCTACGACGATCTGCTGCTGACGCCTCTGTTCATACTCGATTTTCTCTGCATACACCCTTTTGCGGATGGAAACGGCCGCATGAGCCGTCTGTTGACACTGTTGCTTCTATATCATTCTGGTTACATAGTCGGCAAATACATATCCATCGAGATGATGATAGAGAAATCAAAGGAGACATACTATGAAGCTCTGCGGGCTTCATCCGCCGGATGGCTTGACGGTGACAACGATCCGAAACCGTTTGTGAGATACTTCCTGGGGCTTCTGCTCAAATGCTACCGTACATTTGAGGAACGTGTCACAGACGTTATCGGAGCTAAAATGTCGAAGCCCGACCGCATCCGCAATGCGATTGACCGGACGGTCGGGAAATTCACAAAGGCCCAGCTGCTTGAGACATGTCCGGACATAAGCGAAACCACAATGGAGCGAACGCTCAAACAACTGCTGGACGCTCGCTTCATCCGCAAGATCGGCGCAGGCCGCGGCTCGGCATACTGCAAAGCGTAGAAGACAAATCAGCCCCACAATTTGCAAATTGTGGGGCTGATTGATTGCGCTACTTCACTCTCACGCGCAGGAAGAACGCGGCCGGCGCGCCGTCAGGCGTAACCGTAGTTAGTGCTTTACTTATGAGACAAATAGCCTTTGTGGTCGTTCTGCCCGACATCGCCTATTTTAAAAAGTCTGTTTGCTCGTCTATAAAAGATCAATTCTCTTCCAAGAACGACGACAATGCCTTTTCCACATCCTTGACCGCGCCACCTCTACGCATTTCGCTTATCTCCGTGGCATGTTCCTTGCAGAACTTCTTTATAACGCCAAGTCGTGCAATAAATGTCTTCCTCCCGTAAGGATACCAACTGATCAGGACGCGATTATTCTCGTTGTTCACCATCTCGGGGAACTCACCACTAGGATCGACTTCAAACACAAACAATAAATTGTCTGTCTTTAAATCAGGATCAAGGTGACGCTCTGGATTAAATGGCAAAGACATACTTGCGCGGTTTTTGAGGTCTAGATTGCTGAAAAAAACTTCATATCCTCTTGATAGTCCTCGCAATTGCACATTCACATTCTGTAGCCCTCTGGTTATGTTCGTAAGGCAACCGGCAGCAGTTTCGGTATCACATTCGCCGCCAGCCATAAGAAGTTTCACTTTTTGCTGGATTACATCTTTGAACTTTCTCCAGTCTCCAGCGGCAGCTATTTCCCTTATCTTTTCAAATTCAGAGCAACGCATTGTCCCGATTCCGCTCTGTTCCGACTTCTGGACAACCACTCTGTCCGATAATAACACTTTAAAAGCTTTATCGAACCATTTTGGTGTAAACGTCTTAGCACACTCCTTTAATTGAGCTTCTTCCATTTTTAATCGAGCTGTTTCCATTGCCTCTTTCCGCTTTGCAATTGCACGTTCTATCTTTGCAATCTCCTCCTCTCGGGTTATTTCAACATAATGCGCAACCGTATGTTCGCCGCTATCCACGCCCACATATGACACCGTGCCATTCCTGACGTAATAGCCGTCGCGGAGCGGCTGCCCATCCTCGTAACCAGGCTTATCTGTGGTAACAAATACGACTCTGTCATACGAGCCTCCAAACTTCTCAACGAAATCCTCAATCCCAGACGTGAATGGATTGGAACCTCTTACATAGCCAACAAGCAAGCCGTCGCTTGTCGCTTGCAAGACCTTGACGCTTATATCTTCACGATGACGGTAAATCATCCCGTCATCTGCCGCTGGGCCGCCGACATTCATGAAAACACTGCTGAATCCTTTTTCTGACAGCATGATGTCATCTTCGTCGCCAAGTCTCCCGCTCGCACAATCTTCCACATCATCCATCATCGATCCAATGGCAAGGAGGACTGCGACTACGCCTATGCATATCGCCTTGCCTTTTGGGCCGCTCTTCCACGTTTCAACAACCTTGTTCTTCGCGGCTGTCGCACCAGCGATGACGGACTTTTTCAAACGTTGCCGTCCTTCAACAGTCTTCAACAATTCAACGCCGTTCTTTACGCCATCCTTGGCCTTGTCGATATTCTCCTTCGACACGATCTCCTTTGCTTTGGCCTTTGCCGCTGCTGCTGCCGCCGCAATCTTGGCCTTGTCTTCTTCCGTCATTGTTTTTTCTCCGTGCCCTGTTGTTGTTTTACGGGCAGAGAATCGGGCTCATTCTCGTTCCGTGTTGGCGGCGCGATGGGGTCATCGCGCCCTACCATTTCCGCCACTCGGCAATCGGACACAAAAAGAAAGCCTCTCTTCGTATCTCGAAGGAGGCTGTGAGATTGCCTTGACTGAAACACGAAGAGAGGCAAACGCGTTATGCGTTTCCTCTGCAATGTGTCGTCAGTCTTGAAACTCTCACATTCCCTTCGACGACCGCTTTGCAGCGCAAATTGTCTATGCGGCAGACCCGTCCTCCGTAGCCCCACAGAGCGAAGGAGGATGCCCGCCTATGTGCCGGTTAGTGACTGATTGTCGTTCCTTTCATTTTCAGTTTCCACGATTTGAGATTATGAATGCGATTTACACCAAAGCTGGTTCGCAATTGGCTGATTTCCATGCTGAAATTTTCTTGTCAAGCTCGCTTGCGACATCATTGCCGTCGAAAACACCATCTCTCAATTGTGTATAGTCCCCGTTCATAGCGTCGAAGCGTTTGGCGGTGGCACGGGCGCGTTCGGCAAGAGAGTGTACATCCTCATCAAGATACATGTGCTTTTCGCGCCATGCCGTGTAATCCATCGGTTCTCGGATGGTAAGGGCTATGAAGCGTTCGGCGTTCACGGCACCGAGTATCTTTGAAAGGATATCAAACCCAACCACGCGAAGTTCCATGTCTGATAGGTTTTTCATATCATGTCCTCCTGTATGTAGGCAACCGGATTAGCAACCCGCATCAAGCCCAGATTCTGCACTTTTTTGAGAATGCCACGATCCGTTGTGAAAAACCAGTCGCATTCGACTGATTCCGCACAAGCAAGGTGAAGTGCGTCTGCAGATTTTATTCCGAACTGCACCAATTCTATAGCACGCGCCTCTATCGCAGGAGTGATGGCAACATGAACCGTTGCGCCATCTCTCCAGGGCAGGATTTTCTCTTGGCGGTCAAGGAATTTGCTGTCACCAACCTCCACGTCAAGCTCGTCCGACCAGACATACTCCAACTCTCCAGACCGCATTTTAGCTTGAATCGCAAGCTTCGCCGCCGACTCTATAGCGATCTTCAGCTGGTTCTGATCGTCGAACGGGCGGTTGTAGCAGCAGTTGTCGAGATACACCCTCATGCCGCACCTCTCTTTCTGCGGGCGCAAGAGCCGAAGACCCAAAGCTTTTCGGCCTTGTGTTTCCTCGCGATAGCGCATATCTCGTCACGCTTCGCGCGTATCTCGTCAAGCATGCACATCTGAAAATCGCAAATATTATACCATATTCCCGAAATCAGTAGTAATCTACAGTGACGTTCTTGCGGTAGTTCTTCTCTAGCGCCGAGGCGATTCGCTTGACGACGCTTCGCCTGAGCTCCAGGTCCTGCGGGATGTTCGGGTCCTGGTGCGACTCGTTCACCTTCGTGCCGATGACGAACTCGATTCTGTCGTGGCGCATCATGCGCTCGAGGATCGCCGGCCGCAGGCTCGCGCTCCGCCGGGCGCATCTGCTCGAGCGCCGTCAGGACGCGCCCGAGCGTGAGGATGCCCTCCGTCGCGATGCCCACGCCTTCCATAGTGCCGACGGGCGGAAGCCCACCCGACGTTCGCATGTCGGAGAGCTTCACCTTCACCTTGACGCCGAGCTCGCGCTCCATGATGTTCGCGGTCGTGCCGCCGCAAACGACGACGTGGTCGAAGCCGAGCGTCGCCTTCCGGGCGTAGTCCGCGTCGTGCTCCTTGTAGAAGGGCGGGCCCGTGAGGATGCGCATCACGCGCGGGTGGCGCAGGTAGCAGACAACGCAGCTGATGTCGTCCTTGCAGCCGCCGGGCGTGAGAAAAAGCGCTTCCCGCGCGATTGCGGCGCTCAAATCGCGCGCCGAGACGTCCGGATCGGCGGCGATCTTCTCGCGCGCGAACTTGAGGACGCCCGAACGCCGCCAGCCGAACTTCATGTCCTTCCTGACGCCAAGGCCGGACTGCGTCACGCCGTCCGAGCAGAGGATGATGCGGTCGCCGGACCGGAAGTCGGCCTCGCACTTGCGCACCTCGCGGTCGGGCCAGTGCGACGAGAC
>CADCAK010000066.1 GCA_902799385.1 uncultured bacterium
GTCCGCGGCCGGAGCGGCCGGGGCGACCTCGTTCTTGACTTCTTCGCTCATTTCTTAAAGCTCCTTAGCGGCCGGCCTGCTTGGGCATCGCGATCGAGACGCGCTTGCCGCCCTTGCGGGTGCGGGCGTTCGTCTTCGTGCGCTGTCCGCGGACGGGAAGACCCTTCTTGTGGCGGAGACCGCGATAAGACCCGATCTGGATCAGGCGGCGGATGTTCTGCGAGACCTCGCGGCGAAGGTCGCCTTCGACGCGGTAGTGGTCTTGGATGAAAGTCGTGATCGCGTGGATCTCGTCCTGCGTTACGTCGTCGGCCTTCTTCATCGGGTCGACCTTGACCGCCGCAAGCACGTCATCGGCGCGCTTGGGCCCAATACCGTGGATATAGCGAAGGGCGAAGCGAATGTGCTTCTTGCCCGGGATATCCACACCCATCATTCTTGGCATGTTGTTTTTACCTCTTTTCTTAGCCCTGCCGCTGCTTGTGGCGCGGGTTCGTGCAGATTACGCGCACGACGCCTTTACGGCGTATGATGCGGCAGTTCTCGCATATGCGACGAACGGAACTACGTACTTTCATTGTTGTTGTTTACTCTTTAGAGTGGTCGAATGAATGGGTAGTATATCATATCCGGCCGTTATCGCGCAAGGGGGTAATTGAAATTTTTTTGCCTTGCAGCCGCAGCGATCCAATCCGCCCTATACCATGGCTGTCTTTACGCCGAGGGCGCGTCCAAGCTCGCGGGAAAGCGCCTTTACGCCGAAAGTCTCGGTCGCGTAGTGGCCTGCGCAAACCATCTTCATGCCGACGTTCTCGGCGGCAACCTGCTCGCCCCAGTTCGCCTCGCCCGTCACAAAGACATCGCACCCAAGTGCCTTCGCCCCGACGGCAAACTCGCCCGCGCCGCCCGAGCATACGCCGACCTTCTCGCCGCAACGGAGCGAAATCCCCGTCTCGCCAATCATGAACTCCCCGCTGCGCGACGCGCATCCGACAAGCCCGATGACGTTGCCGTGGTACGGGAACGCCGGCTTCACCTTGGCGAGCTTCAAATGCCGCGCGATCTCCCAGTTGTTGCCCACCTTCTTGTTCGCGTCAAGCGGAAGATGATACCCAGCAAGCGCGAGGTTCGCATCCATTGCCGCCTTTACGACGGCGTATTCGCCACCTACGAGCCGACGGATTCCCCCACCCCAGCTTATGCCATGGTGGACGACGAGAAGCTGGGCGCCTGCGGCGGCTGCGGCCTTGACGCTCTTGAGCGACCCGTCGACGGCAAACGCAACAAGGCGCACATCGTCGCCCTCGCGCGCGATCTGAAGCCCGTTGTTGCTCACGTCGTCAAAATCTCCGACCTTGAGCAAGCCATCAAACCAATCAAGAATTTTAGTGAGTTTCATATCTTTTGTCTTGATGTTTTTGTTTTTAACGCAGAGAAATGTTGTTCTCAATGTTGTTTACGTTGTTTCCCATTATAAAGCCTCTGCGCCTCTGCGTCTCTGCGCGAGTAATCACATGATAAAAAGCTAAAATTCCTTATCTCCTCCAAGTCGTCTTCCACGTCTGCGTTGGGCGCGAACGATAGCCACCGCCACCGTAGCCACTGCCGCCACCGTAGCCACCACGGCCGGAGGACCCGTAGCCGCCATATCCGCCACGGCCCGACGAGCCATAACCACCACCATAGTCATAGCTCATCAGGCGGCGCACCTCAACGAGATTGGTCGGTATCTCCTTGATGAACAAACTTGGCTCTACAGGAAACATTCCGCCATCGGGCATCTTCCGCATCATCGGCGAGCCAAGCCACAGGCGGTCCTTCGCCCGCGTCACCACGACATAGAAAAGACGCCGCTCTTCCGAAAGCCGCCCTTCCTCGCTCGCCTTCGGGCTCGGGAACATTCCCTCGGAGCACCACGGCACGAACACGACTGGCCACTCCATTCCCTTCGCCTGGTGAATCGTCGAAAGCGTCATCTTGTCGGAATCTGGCTCGTTTCGCCGCGCGTCGAGATTCGTCAAGAGCGCGACATCTGCGAGGAACGACTCAAGCCGATGCCGCCCCGGATTCTCATCGTCCTCGTCGTCGCCATATTCCCCGCCCGCGATTTGCGCCGCGAGTTCCTTGATGTCGTCGAGACGGTCGTTCGCTTCCTGGTCCTCCCATTCAAGATGAAGGTGGTCTTCGTAGAAGAAGTCGACGAAATCCTCGATGAGCTCGCCTATCTCGTCGTCCTTGAGATGGCCCTCAGCAAACGAGAAGCACTTCGCAAGCGCAGGCCAAAGCGGCTTCGCCTTTGCGCCGAGCATCCCGCCAAGCGCGTCGCAGTCCTCGCGGCGCTTCGGGTCGAACGACCTGGCAAGCTTCTCCCAGTACTTGCGCGCGCTCGCCTCGCCTATGCCAGGGAGAAGCGAGACGAACCTAAGGAACGAAAGCTCGTCGCCGGGGTTCACGAGAAGCCGAAGGTACGCGAGCACGTCCTTGACGTGTATCTGCTCGAATACGCCTACGCCCGACGTTATGCGAAACGGAACCTTCGCGCGGGCGAGCGACATCTGCACGTCTATCGACTGGAAGTGGCTGCGGTAGAGAACGGCCATGTCGCTCCAGCGGTAGCCGAGGTCGTGGTACTCGCGCACCCTGCGGAGAATCTCGTCCGCCTGCGCACGCCCGTCGTAGAGCTTGCAGATGCAGGGCTTCTCGCCTTGGCCGCTTCTCGCGGGGCGCAGAGTCTTCTCGAACTGGTTTGGCGCGTCGCGCATCACGACATTTGCGACATTGAGGACGCCGGGGACGGAACGGTAGTTGCGTTCGAGCTTCACGACGCGGCACCCTTCCCAACGCTTCGGGAACTCCATGATGTTCTCGATCTGCGCGCCGCGCCAGGTGTAGATGCACTGGAAGTCGTCGCCGACGGCCATTATGTTGCGGTGGCGCTGAGCGAGGATGTCGGTAAACTCCGCCTGCAGCCCGTTCGTGTCCTGGTATTCGTCGACGAGGATGTGGAGGAAGTGCTCCTGCAGCATCTCGCGTATCCTGTCCTGCGTCTTGAGGAGCTTAAGGCCGTTTTCAAGAAGGTCGTCGAAGTCCATCGAGTTGAGCTCAAGCTTTCGCGCGGCGTACTTCTCGGCGACCTTGGCGATTTCCTCTGGATCGACGCCCGCCGTCTTCGTCTGCCACCTCGCGGCGATCATCTCTATCGGCTTCGACTCGTTCGCCGCCTCGGAAATCATCTTCGCGACGACTTCCTTCTTCGGGAAGTCCTTCGGGTTCTTGGCGACGGTCTTGATTATCTCGCCGACGAGCTTCTTCTGGTCGTCCTCGTCGAGGATCTGGAAGCCGCTCGAATAGCCGATGGAGCTGCCGTAGCGCCTGAGAAGCCGCGCGCATATCGAGTGGAAAGTTCCGGACCATATCGACGCGACCGCGTCGCCGACGAGCTTCTCGGCGCGCTCGCGCATCTCGCGAGCCGCGCGGTTGGTAAAGGTAAGGAGAAGTATGCGGTCGGCGGGAACGCCCTGCTCTATGAGGAACGCGACGCGGTGGACGAGCGTGCGCGTCTTGCCTGTGCCGGCGGCGGCGAGCACGAGAAGCGGGCCCTCGCCCGCCGTCGCCGCCGCGCACTGCTCTGGATTGAGTAGTTTCGAGAAATCTGTCATCTGCAATATTATACCATACGGCGGCGCGGCGAAGTCACGCCATCTGCAATCGTGAATGCTTTCTCCTGAAGCGGTGCGCGGCGAATAAGCCAGATTCTGTTCACACGCCTTGCGGCGTGCTCCGATCATTCCTCTATGCAATCAACCCGGAATCTCATGGCATCCTCTACGGCGCCAACCGAGCGGGCCGCCCGTTCGATTCCCTATTTGATCTTGCTCCGAGGAGGGTTTGCCCTGCGCGCGGCGTTTCAGCCGCGCCGGTGGTCTCTTACACCGCCCTTTCACCGTAGCGGAGCGGTTTCCCACTCTTCGCTGTTTATTTTCTGTGGCACTTTCCGTCGCGCACGATTGCCATGCGCCCTCCGCCCTTGACGGGCGGATCCTCTGCCCTGCGGAGTCCGGACTTTCCTCTGCCTTGTGGCAGCGACCGGTCGCTCGCGCACCGCTTCAGGAGAAATTGTCAAATATCGCGATACAGGATGCGGCCGCACATCGTGCAGGCAACGAGCCCTGCGTTGTGATCGACGAGCTGCGACACGCTCGGCGGCTGGACGAGATGGCACCCATCGCACACACCGTCGTGGGTGAGCGTCACGACAACCGGCCACCTCTTCGTGCGCAGACGCTCGTAGTAGAGCATGAAGCGCGGGTCCGTCACGAGCTTCGCCTTCTCGGCACGCTCCTTCTGGGCCTCGGCGAGCTCTGCCGTCACTGCTGCGATGCGCTCGTCTATCTCGTCGCAGAACGCCTTGACGCCGCCGGCCTCCTGGTCGAACTTCGCCTGGGCATCGGCGATCCTGGCCTCGGCCGAGGGAAGGTCGTCCATCGCTGCGAGCTGGCTGTTCTCGGTCGTCTCCAAGTCGTGGGAGACGAGGTCGATCTGAATCGAGTACTGCTGGTACTCCTTGTTCGACTTGAGCCCCATCTGGGTCGTCTTGAGCTGCTGGATCTTCTCCCTAAGCGCCTTGGCGTCCTCTTCGAAGCCCTTGACGCGCTGGTTTGCAAGCTCCTGGCTGGCCTTTGCGGCCTGAAGGTCGGCCGAAACGCCCGAAAGCCTTGCCGTCTCTTGCGCCTTGCGACGAGGAAGATCCTTCAACTCGAGCTCAAGCTCGCGAATGCGCCCGTCGACTTCCTGAAGATCAATCAACGACTGTACAACTGTCATCTGCAATCCCCTATCCCTAAGTTTCTCGCCTGGGGCAGGAGACGGGACTCGAACCCGCAACCCACAGAATCACAATCTGTTGATCTAACCAATTGATCTACTCCCGCCATCTTGGAGCCAGGTAAGGGAACCTGGCCATGACTTGTGAGTGAGTAGTATATCAAACACACCTGCCGCAGTCAATAGGCCAAAGCCAAAAAACTAAACGACTGGGACTCATGCGGACAGAAAGGCACAAACGGGACATAATGTCACTGCTTTTGGCGAAGAAAATGCCGTTCGGGCGATTGGCATCAAAATTGCTTCTGGCACACTGCATGAGAAATGCCAACAGGAAAGGATGAAAAACCATGAATGCAAGCTTTGAACCAGCAGAAGACAACGAGAAGTGCCTTGAGAAGTACGGCACCGACCTAACCGCGCTCGCGCGAACCGGCAAGCTCGATCCCGTCATTGGGCGCGACACCGAGATTCGCGATGTCATCCGCATACTTTCGCGCAAGACAAAGAACAATCCCGTCCTCATCGGCGAGCCGGGTGTCGGCAAGACCGCCATCGTCGAGGGGCTCGCGCAGCGCATCGTAAGGGGCGACGTCCCCGACGGGCTAAAGGACCGCACGGTCTTCGCCCTCGACATGACGGCGCTCATGGCTGGCGCGATGTACCGCGGCCAGTTCGAGGAGCGATTGAAGGCCGTATTGAAGAAGATAAAGGAATCAGAAGGAAAGATCATCCTCTTTATCGACGAAATCCACACCATCGTCGGCGCGGGCAAGACCGAAGGGTCGTCCGACGCCGGCAACATGCTAAAGCCCCTTCTCGCTCGCGGCGAACTTCACTGCGTCGGCGCGACTACACTTGACGAATACCGCAAGTACATGGAGTCCGACAAGGCGCTCGAGCGGCGCTTCCAGCCAGTGCAAGTCGCCGCGCCCGACGAAGAGGACGCGATTTCGATACTGCGCGGCATAAAGGAGCGATTCGAGAAGTACCACAACGTCCACATCCGAGACGAAGCGCTCGTAAGCGCGGTCGTCCTCTCTTCTCGCTACATCCAGGACCGCTTCCTCCCCGACAAGGCGATTGACCTTCTCGACGAGGCGTGCGCGAGAATCCGCACCGAGATGGACTCGTGCCCGCAGGAGCTCGACGAGATTTCACGGCACGTTCGCCGTCTCGAGATCGAGGAAATTGCGCTCAAGAAGGAAAAAGACGAGAACTCCAAGAAGCGGCTTGAGGAACTGCAAGCTGAACTCAAAGGGCTCAAGGAGAAATCCGACGCGATGACCGCGCAGTGGCAGAATGAAAAGGCAGCGCTCGAAGACGTTCGCCGCGTCAGGACGCGTCTCGAAGAAGAGAAGAACAAATACGAGAACGCTCTCATGCGCGGCGACAACGAGACTGCGGCGCGACTTAAGTACGGCGTCATACCGGAGCTTGAAAAGAAGCTGCGCGTACATGAAGAGGAGCTAAAGTCAAAGTCTGGCGCGGCGCTTCTTCGCGAGGAAGTGACTGCCGACGAAATCGCTGAGGTCGTCTCGCGCTGGAGCGGCATTCCTGTTACAAAACTCGTAGAGGGCGAGCGCGAGAAGCTTATGCGTCTCGGCGCAATCTTGCACGAGCGGGTGATCGGCCAGGACAAGGCGGTAGATGCTGTTGCGGACGCGGTACTCAGGTCTCGCGCCGGTATCAAGAACCGCAACCGTCCAGTCGGCGCGTTCCTCTTCCTCGGGCCGACGGGCGTCGGCAAGACGGAGCTCGCGAAGGCGCTCGCGCAGGAGCTCTTCGACGACGAGAACGCGATGGTGCGCCTTGACATGTCGGAGTACATGGAGAAGTTCGCCGTTTCTCGTCTCGTCGGCGCGCCGCCCGGATACGTCGGTTTCGACGAAGGCGGTCAGCTCACCGAGGCCGTGCGCAGGAAGCAGTTCTCGGTCGTCCTGCTCGACGAGATAGAGAAGGCGCATCCCGACGTCTTCAACGTGCTTCTGCAGGTGCTCGACGACGGGCGTCTCACCGACAGCCACGGCCGCACGGTGTCGTTCAAGAACACGGTGATAATCATGACTTCGAACGCGCCGAAGGACGCGCTCAAGGACATCTTCCGCCCAGAGTTCCTGAACCGCCTCGACGAGATACTTGAGTTCGACTCGCTGAACGAAAAGCAGATAGCCGAGATCGTGAAGCTGCAGCTGAAGGACTTCGCAAAGCGTCTCGCGGAACAGGACTTCAAGCTCGTCGTGGACGACAAGGCGCTTGCGCAGCTCGCGAAGGACGGGTACGACCCGGCGTTCGGCGCAAGGCCAGTGAAGCGCGCGATACAGCGCGAGCTCGAGAACCCGATCGCAAAGAACATCATCGCGGGGAAGTACCTGCCGGGAGCCGAGATCAAGGTCACGGCGAAGAACGGCGCGATTGTCTTGTAGCGGGTATTATACCATTGGGCTGTGGGGTGGTTAAAAAAAACGGGCGGGCCGAAGCCCGCCCGCCATAGCGCATCGACACTAACATGCGTTAGTGGCTGCCGTACTCCACTTCGTACAGTGCGCTGCCGCCAGCGGTCGTCACGCGCACGGCGCCGTCCTCGCAAGGAGGCTCGCCGAAGTTGAGCTTGCCGTCGGTGTAGGAACGGGCGCCTCGCTCCCGTTGTTTCCTCCTCTTTTCGGTTTATGAAAGCGGCGGCGACGGGCGAAAAGAAAAAAGTCCTGTCGCGCCGCTGATTGGGCACACCCACCTTGGGATACGACCCGTTCTTACTCCCACGGGTAAGAGGCCCACACCCCTACGGGTGCGAGCCTCTTAGCCCTAGGAGTAAGAGCCTCGCATCCCCACGGGTAAGAGCCTCGCATCCCCGGGAGTAAGAAGCCCTCGCACCCACGGAAGAACGCCTTCACGTCTCGAACCATGCGTCCTTGACCTTGCGCATGAGCCCGAACTCCGCGAGATCCCCGTCTTTGAGCTTCGCCTTGTTGAGCGCCGTCGTGTCGAGCTGGAGGCGCGGCTTCGCCCATCCCTCCGGCAGTCCCTTCAGGAACGCCTGCGTCAGCGTCTCGCCCTGTTCCGTGCGGACGTATCCGTCGAAGCCGTGCGTGAAGTGGTAGGTCCTGCCGTCCACCTCGATGTCGCCGGACTCGACGCCTATCGGCGAGACCGAGAAGGTCTGGTCGAAGACGTACTCCGGGTGCCTGCGGGCGTAGGCCGAGCATGCGTCCGAGAGCGCCTGGATCACGGCGCGGGTCTCCTTTGCGCGCAGCTGCAGCGACCGTTCGGCCGCCTGAAGCGCGACGAGCGCGGGCACCGCGGCCCTCAGCTGCTCCCTGTTCGCGACGCCCGCCTCGACGAGCGCCTCCGCCTCTTCGCGAAGCGCCTTCATGCCTTTCATCATCGTTGTCTCCTTTCCCCGGACCAGACATTACCGAAGCGACTTGCCGACCTTGAACTCGAAGCCGCACCTTGGGCACGCGACGACGGTCTCGGGCGTGACGCGGGCGCGTTCCCGCATCGCCGTCTCGGCGCGTCCGACGCGTTCCTCGACCTCCTCGGGGCTTATGGCGCGCCTGCCGCGCCGCGTCGTGAAGGAGAGCTTCCTGCCGCGGTAGACGGCGTGGCGGAACTCGCCCATCGTGTCAGCCGCGACGAACATCGTCCTGAAGTCCGCCGCCGCGCACGGGTAGAGCCGTATCGCGTCCTCGCCGCCGAAGTCCAGCCTCACTTCCATGCCGGAGCCGAGCATCTTCGCGATGCTGCCCATCTGGCCCTTTGTCAGCTTGACCTTGGCGACGCCCCTCGTCAGGACCTTTCGGGCCGTCTTCCTGGCGCGGCCTTTTGCCCATGTCGCGACCGTGACCGCCTCGTCCCAGTCAGTGCATTCGATTCGTGTGTCGGTGTCCATGTCTGTGTTCCTCTGTGTTGTTGAAGTCGGAGGGGGCGCTGTCGCTCGGGAACCGTTCCCGAATCGCACGCCCCTCCAGTAATACAAGTCAAGATTTCGCCCTTCCCGTGGACATGGAAAATCTGAAAATCGCCATTTCGCCCTTTATTTACGGGCGAAAATAATTTTCGGAGACGCAAGCACCAACCGCCGCGATTTGGTATAATAGCGGCATCTGACAACAGCAAATGAAGTCATGTCCGGAAAGAAACAGACAACACTAAGAAAAGTCGTCGTCGGCACCTGCCGCGCAGAGAACTACGGCTGGATTCGCGACCGCAAATTCTACAACCTTCCGCTGCCGAAAGGCGGCACAGGCGAGGGATATGCGTCGGTTACGCACATCGCCGTCTATGCGCTTGACCTTCCAGTGATATCCCGCGCCGCGAAATATGTACGCGACGTCGACGGCAAGTGGCTTGCCGCCAACGGCTACAAGCTGTCGCCGAAGCCGCACGGCGAAAATTACGCCCTCTTCGAGTTGGGCGGCGAATTGGACGAGGCGAAACTCTACGCAAAGGCAGATGTATATGTCTGCTCCACGCGCTGGACAGGCAAGATAGACGAGGCGTTCTTCGACCGCCCTCTGCCCGCCTGCGGCGGCAAGTCCGTGCCCAACATCTTCGAGCGCATCCGCCCGTTCTTTACGAAGTGGCGCACCGCGCAGGCATATAACTACACGCAGATGGATTTCCTCGCTGCTCTTGACGACAGTGCCAACCAACAATGCATTGCGCAGGGCAGGATCATCGTGAAACATACGAGAAAAAGCGGAAAGCTAACATGTGTGGAGATTTGCGCCGGTGCGGGAGGTCAGGCGATCGGACTAGAGGAAGCTGGATTTGAGCATGTTGCGCTTGTGGAATATGAAAGCGAATACTGCGATGTCCTCAAGAAAAACAATCCGAATTGGAATGTGATTTGCGCGGACGTGCGAAAATTCGACGGAAAACCTTACGCAGGCGTAGATTTGCTTGCCGGAGGCGTACCATGTCCACCATTCTCGGTTGCATCTAAACAATTAGGCGAAAAAGACGAACGCGATTTGTTCCCAGAGGCAATAAGGCTTGTTTCGGAAATGCGGCCAAGAGCTGTTATGCTGGAAAACGTTCGGGGGCTTCTTGACCCCAAGTTCGAATCCTACCGCGCCCGTATCATGCACAGCCTTGAAGCACTTGGATACGATGCGCAAATAAAACTTCTGCAGGCCGGCGACTACGGCGTTTCGCAAATTAGACCTCGCGTGATAATTATCGCTATGCGAAACGACCAGAAACACCGGTTCTCATACCCTGAACCCGATGGGCAAGCTGCGAAATCGGTAGGAGAACTTCTTGGGGACATGATGGGCGCAAACGGTTGGCGACGTGCGAAACGGTGGGCTCGCAGAGCTAACCGAATCGCACCAACAATCGTCGGCGGCAGCAAGAAACACGGCGGACCCGACCTCGGTCCGACGCGAGCCCGCAAGGCCTGGGCAGAACTTGACGTTGACGGAACGGGCGTTGCCAACGAACCGCCGCCTCCGGACTTTGAGGGTTCGCCGAAGTTGACGAAAGAAATGCTTGCCGCACTGCAGGGCTTCCCGGCCAACTGGGATTTTGGAAGAAAGAAGACTTCCGCCTGCCGCATGATCGGCAACGCATTCCCTCCGCCGGTCGCAAAGGCCGTAGGCATTCAGCTAAGAAAGGCCTTGAACAATGAGTGAGAAGAAAAGCAAAGTTGGTGCGGTCTTGCTCGCAGACGCCCGCAAATGGTTTCACAGGGAAATCGTGGAATCGGGCATTCTGTCGATTGGCAAGGATGGCATCGCTTCCAACAGCGACAAGGACAATACGCCGTCTTGTGTAATAGGCGCAAAGATTGCAAAGGCGCTGGACGCAGGCACGGGCGAAAAGCTACCCGCTCAAACGGCCGGAAAGGTGTTTGAGGAACTTGTTTGCAAATTCCTTGAAAGAACGTTTCCGATGCTTCAGCATCTTAGGCCAGGAGAATGGCGCATTGCAAATCTTGGAAACAACAACGCCATCAAGACTTCCAGTTTCATCCAGTATGAGCATCTTGCGCACCTCGCAAAGGTCTTGCTCGCTGACAGACAGTTGGCGACAATGCTGGGAAACGATTATGTTGTTGCGCCTGACATCATAGTGTCTCGCATGCCATGCGACGATGCGACGATAAACGGTCGCGACGCGATTGTTAACGATGCCGTCAGCCTTAAGACCGATCTGCGCAAGCGAAACAATCCGCTCGAAATCATGCATGCCTCCGTATCTGCAAAATGGACGATGCGCAGCGACCGTGCGCAGAACAGCCGCACCGAAGCGCTGAACCTCATTCGCAATCGCAAAGGGAGAGTGCCGCACATTGTCGTTGTCACTGGCGAACCGCTGCCCTCGCGCCTTTCGTCTCTTGCGCTTGGCACCGGAGACATAGATTGCATGTACCATTTCGCTCTCTATGAACTCATTGAAGCCGTGCATGAATACGGCAGCAACGGACGAGAGGACATCGTGGAATTGCTTGACTCCATGGTGGAGGGCAAGCGGCTGAAAGACATTTCAGACCTGCCACTTGATCTCGCCTGTTAACACACCATGAAGAACGCCGCCGCCCGTAAAGAGCGGCGGCGTGTTGGTTTTACGGAACGACGCCTAAGACCCGGCAAAGGCGAGTGAAGCGCTTGGCGTAGGCTTCCGGCGAAATGCGCAGCGCGGCTGCTATCTTTTCGCGACCGCACCAACGATGACGGCGCATCATGCGCAGTGTGCGCTGGAGTTCGGGATGCCCGTCGAGCGCATCGAGCGCGGCGGCGAAGCGCAGGTTCCGGACTTTGGCGCGGTAGGGCGCATCCAGCTTGCGCATCATACGCCGCACCGAGCGTCCACAGTCACCGTAGTCGTATGCATCGCCATTCTCGTCTGGACAGTCGAACGACAGGAAACTGCGCTCGAATCGCCGCTGGCGAGTCTGGTCGTGCGCGTACTCGTTGGCGCGACGGCACTTCTCGGCGCAGCGCAGCAGATTTTGCTCGCGTGTTGTCATGCCGGACCCCCTTCCTCGAAGTTGGGGCATTCATCGGGGCGGCACGGGCGAGCATTCAGGTGCTTAGGCGCCTTGACCTTGAACTCGCTGCTAAGCCAGGCCTGAAACGCGGTGACCGCGTCGCGCACCTCGCCCTGCCGCTGCATGGATGCATACTCGTGCGCCTTCTCGACTATCGCGTTCCTGTTGAAGTGGCGGCAATACCACGCCCACAGATCCAGGTCGCCCATGTCGCCGAAGCAGCTGCCGACGATCTCGTACGCGGCGGCTCCCGCGTCGGCGTACGAGCACGTGCAGGGAAGCCGGCGTTTCCTCGCGTACTCGCGCGCGGACTTAGAACAACTGGTTTCAAAGAAACCCGGGATTGTTTCTTTTCCCTTCCCCTTTTCTCTTAAGGGTGCAGGGGGACTTTCTCTTTTCCCCTTCCCTTTTCTTTGACTTCGCAGACGGCGACCCGCCGCCTGTTGATAACTTATCCGTCATCATCGGATTTTTCCTTTCTTGGTTTGTGGTTTTTGTTCATCCCGCAGTCACTCGACCGCGAGAAATCGCTATCTGCCGCGTTGGTCAACCGGCAAACAAAAAAAGACCTCCTGGCACGAAACCGAAGGTCGTAAAACGGCATAAAAAAAGGCGCATCGGTTTATCGATGCGCCATCGCCGCTAGAAAAAGTCTAAACGGAAGTTATTGAAAATGATCGCAAATTATCCACAGCAACAGGGGTGTGCTGTAGCGGTGCGCCGCTTGGCACACACTTTGAGTATACCACAAAATTCGAGTAGTAACTTATAGTGAAATTGTCGTTTGCGAAAAATCCAGCCTTGAAATTATCGTTTCCGATAATTCCGCATGTTTCGCGGCAGTATCAGCAACCCACTCCGCCTCCGTTCGGTTCACGTTCTGCCGAAACAGCAACGACCTCTGCGAAGTCTGCTTCACTACGCCGCCTCCATTCTAAGATCTAAGATTTTGCCGCTGCCGCCGCACCCGATTGCGCCATAAGATAATATTTGGTACAATGCCGACCGAACCCGTCAAAGGGTTGTATTCCACCCGTGAGGCTCTGCCGATGCGGCGCGGGGGCTTCAGCCGGAAGGTTGAAGCCCCTTGCATTTTGTGACTGAAATGAAAAAGACAATAGTGTATATCGACGGATTCAACTTGTACTACGGTTATAAATTGTGAGATTGTGAAATTATGGAAATATGAAATTGTGGAATTGTGGGATTGAAGGAGAGCAGAAGCATGACAAAACACGAACTTGAGAATCGAATTGTAAAATTTGCTGCACGCTGTGTAAAGGTATGCGGAGCGTTGCCTCAAAAGCGAATCGGCTGCAGCAGTTTTGCAGACCAATTGTTCCGTGCTTCCACCAGCATTGCAGCGAATTATGCAGAA
>CADCAK010000067.1 GCA_902799385.1 uncultured bacterium
CATCCTCGGCCACCTCATCCCCGGCGGCACCGGCTTCCCGCTCCACCGCTACCTCAAGCTCGTGCCGCTCTGCGACGCGATCAGCGACGAGGAGATGGACAGGCTCCGCGAGGAACAGCGCAAGCGCCACGAGGAGCTGTACGGAATTCCCGCGTCGGGTCTTCCCGGCGAGGAGAACGACGACGACGATGACGATCTTGGCGAGCCCAACCTCCAGCTCGACACGGGCGACGTGTCGGCCGACGGCGCAGGTCCCGTCATGTCCGACGACATCGGCGTGTCTGACGGCGACGACCTCCTCGGCTGATAATCGGGGGAAATCCCATGAAAAAGGGCGCGGCAGTTTTGCCGCGCCTTTTTCTTCTCGTCCGCTCTTTCCCTCGTCCGCCTTTCCCCCTCGTCCGTCCAACTGATTCTCAACCACAATAAAACTGCTACACAACCATTTCCCCAACCATCCAACAACCACGTTCCAACCACGAGCCAACCATC
This sequence comes from uncultured bacterium, assembly GCA_902799385.1. Classification (GTDB taxonomy): domain Bacteria; phylum Verrucomicrobiota; class Kiritimatiellia; order RFP12; family UBA1067; genus UBA1067. Next base: position 493 of record CADCAK010000067.1, read on the forward strand.
CTTCGGGTCGAATACAAGAACGACACGATTTCGACTAAACCAAGTTCAAAATCCACCCTTGCTTTTAGCCCAGGAGATTTGCTATAATACCAACGATCTCAACCAAAAGGAGGGGATCCTCTTGAGGCGGGGAATCTGTCCCCGTGTTAGTGGCGGGAAGAAATTCTCGCCGCTTTCGTTTATCGGGAGTTGCAATATGGAGGCGAAAAGGACGTTAAGCGTGTTTGTCGACGAATCGGGACGCTTTCAGCATCCCGATCCCGATTCTCGCTTTTATATCATCGGTATGGTTTTCCATGACCAGTCAGATGATATTGCACGACAATTTTGGGTGGAATATGATTAATAAAGTGTTCAGAAAATTATTGAATTAAGGTCAGACCTTAAAAGCCGAATTTTCTGAACACTGTTTCGCGGCTCGGCTTAGCCGTAGCGTGTAGTGCCGCCTGATGCCGGTGCTGCTGGAGAAGCGCGAGGCGGGAAGGCATTGTGCCTTATGCGGCTCAGGCGTTTAGCTTTCGCCATTCCGTAGGGGAGACGCCTGTTTCCTGGCGGAAGAACTTCCACAAGGCGTTTGCCGCCTTGAAGCCGCAGAAGTTGGCGATGGCGGAAACGTCCAAAGACGAATTCTTCAGCAGTTCCTTGGCCTTGTCGAGCCGCACGGCCTGTATCTCGTCGAGCATGGAGCGACCGGCAATCTGGCGGAAGCGTATCTCCGCCATGCGCCGCGAGCACTTGAAGGCGGCGACGACTTCGGAGGACGAGATGCCCTCGCATGCGCGTCGCCTGATCAGCTCCATCGCCGCAGTCGCCTCTGGATCGTAGCGGCGGCAGATACGTGTCGAGGCGCGCCGCACGATGCTTGCCGGGCCGAACGTAAGGCGGGTTTCCTGGCGATGCTCCCCCTGCGCAATCTCGCCGAGCGTCCTGGCGGCGAGTTCGCCAGCCATCAGGAAGTCGGGCTGGACGCTCGTGAGCGTCGGCACTGTGTGTTCGCAGATCGGCGCGAAGTTGTCCACGCCGCATACCGCGATTTCGCGCGGCACGTCGAATCCCGTCTGGGCGGCGGCAATCAGCACTTCCGCCGCGACGGCATCGTTGGCGGCGAAGATCCCGCATGGCTTGGGAAGATGCTCGATCCAGCGGCGCAGGGACTTCTGCCATGCGACACTCTGCAGGGTGCCGCGTCCGCCGCCGTCAAATGTCTCGCATGTGAGTCCGTTCAAGGCAAGGGCGTCCCTGAACCCGCGCTCGCGGTCGTCGCTCCAGAACCGTGGCTGCGGATAGGGAACGAACGCGAAATTCGGGTGCCCGGCGACAAGCAGTTCCTTCGCGGCGAACTGCCCTGTGGCGACGGAGTCATGGCTCACGCAAGAAGTGTCCGCCGGCATTGTGCGGGGATTGCGGTCGAGATAGACGGTCGGCAGTCCGGCAAAAAGGTCTGGCGGAATCTCTTGGTAGCCTCCGCCGCATTCAATGATGACACCGAGCGGATGCCAGAACTCTACAAGCCCCGCAAGTGCCTTGGGCGATGGAATCCCGTCCATTGCCTGCACATGCCAGTCGGCAACGGCGGCGTGACGACGGACGCCCGCAATCTTGTCTGGGGCGCTCGTCTTTGTCGGCGACTGGAAGTAGAGTATTGTGTCCATAGTTGCGATACAAGTTGGAATTATATCACAATTGGTGTTTTCGTTGCAATGACAAATTTCGCAAATGGAGATTTTTCAGATTCGCAGATTTCCAAATTGTCTGCAAATCCGCATGTTAAACCAAATGTCGCTTGGTTTTTGTGGAGATTGCCGTAAAAGTCACTACGATTCCGTGACGAATCCGAAAAAGTCGCTCCGATTTTGTGATTGGTGCTTGATTTTCCGCCTTATAATGTGCTATAATTCTCAACCAGTTGATGGCAAGGAGTAGAATATGGCCTATCTTGAAAGAAAAATCGACAAGTTTCTTGCGGACTGGAAAAGCCGTCCAGACCGAAAGCCGCTCATCGTAAAGGGGGCGCGGCAGATCGGCAAGACGGAATCAATCAAGCGTTTTGCCGAATCGGCTTACGGTAGTGTCGTTTACATAAACTTTCTTGAAAAGCCGATATTCGGCAAGATCGTTTCGGACGGATATTCGCCAGAGGACATAATCCGCAACATCACGCAGATAGACGGTTCTTTGCGCTTTGTGCCGCATGAGACGGTCATCGTGTTCGACGAAATACAGGAGTATCCCGACATCGCCACGTGCTTCAAGTTCTTCTGCATTGACGGACGCTATGATGTCATTGCGTCCGGCTCTCTGCTCGGCATCCACTACCGAAAGATACACAGCGTAAGCGTAGGCTATCAAGAGACTTTCGAGATGACGTCCCTTGATTTCGAGGAGTTTTTGCGGGTGGACGGCAAGGGTGCGGAATTCGTCGATCTGCTTAAGTCGCACATGGTGGAGGGACGGGCGTTGCCAGAGGTGACGATGGATGTTGCCGGACGCGTCTTCATGGACTATGCGACCGTCGGGGGTATGCCCGCCGTCGTCGAACGCTTTGCCGGAACGCACAACTTCTCCGGCATAACGTCCATGCAGAGGGAGATTGTCGCGGCGTATCGCGGCGACTGCGGAAAGTACTGCGAGGGTCTGGACGCGATGAAGATTCGCGCGGTGTTCGACAGCGTTCCGGGGCAACTTGCCAAGGACTACAAGAAGTTCCAGTATTCAAAAGTATCGAAGAACGCGCGCGCCCGCGAGTATGAGGGGTGCGTGGAGTGGCTTGTCGAAGCGGGGATTCTGAACAAATGCTGCAACATGGCGTTCCCGGAACTGCCCGTGAGGGGCAACACGCGGAGCGACGCGTTCAAGCTGTACATGGCCGACACGGGGCTGCTCCTGTCGATGCTTGACGATGAAGCCGCGCTTGACTTCAAGCTGAACCGCAATTTCAACACGTACAAGGGGGCGGTTGCCGAGAATGCGGTCGCGGAAGCGTTGCGCAAGGCCGGGAAAGACCTCGTCTATTTCAAGAGAGATGATTCCACATTGGAGGAGGACTTCTTCTTGAGGACTGTAGATTCGCTTGTCCCAGTGGAAGTCAAGGCCAGAAGCGGCACGTCCAAGTCGCTTAAGACGCTCATATCGTCCGACCACTATCCCGACATTCGTTTCGGTGTCAAGCTCCACGCCGGGAATATCGGCTTTTCGGATGGGATATGGACATTCCCGCTGTTCTGCGCGTTTCTTCTGCCGGACGTACTTTCGCAGCTTCCCCGCCAATAGCACAATTTCGCAAATGGAGATTTTTCAGATTCGCAGATTTCCAAATTGTCCTGTTGGAAAGGCTATGGTCATTTGCCAAAATTGTTTGCAAGTCCCCATTGAACTTTTCGTCCCTATTGAACTTTTCGTGAAGAAAGTGTATAATAGCCGCCGTTGAAAAAAACAGAAGTTCAACTTCGGAATTTAGCGGAGGCAGGGATGATGATTCAAAGAAAGATCGAAAAATGGCTCGCAGAAGTCGCAAAAGAGTACGCTGTAGTGTCCATTATGGGACCACGGCAGTCAGGGAAAACGACGCTAGCAAAGAAGCTTTTCCCCGACTATGGGTATGTCAACCTTGAAGATCCCGACCTTCGGCGTCAGGCGGAGTCCGATGGGGCCGACTTCATGGAGAAGCATCCTGCGCCGATCATCATAGACGAGGTGCAGCGCGTCCCCGAACTTCTGAGTCGCATACAGGTTAAGGTGGACGAGAACCCGTCGCGCAAGGCCGCCTACATCCTTACCGGGTCGCACCAACCGGCCTTGCGCGAGGGCATTTCGCAGTCGCTTGCGGGTCGCGTCGCGATTGCGACACTCATGCCGCTTTCCATTTCGGAAATCGCATCGGCCTGCCCCTTGCCGTCACGAGAAGAACTCATGTTCCGGGGTTTCCTGCCGCGCATATACGGAGAAGGTGCCACGCCGCATACGCTTCACTCAAACTACATTGCAACGTATGTCGAACGTGATGTGAACGCCATGATTGCATTGAAGGACAGACGGCAGTTCGAGACGTTTCTGCGTCTCGTGGCTGGGCGTGTCGGTCAGCTTGTCAACTATGAATCCATCGCCTCCGAAGTCGGAACAAGCGCGGCGACGGTCAAGTCGTGGCTTTCTGTGCTGGAGGCGAGCTACGTCACGTTCACGCTGCCGTGCTACTATCGCAATTTCGGCAAGCGGTTCGTCAAGGCGCCGAAAGTTTATTTCACGGATGTCGGCATCTGTTGCCATTTGCTCGGCATCCGCGAGGCGGCGCAAGTTGATCGCGATCCCGTGTTCGGCGGCATTTTCGAGAACATGGTCATTGCTGACGTTCTCAAGTCGCGCCTCAACAGGGGGCTTGAGCCGGACATGTACTTTGTGCGGGACTATAGGGGGTTTGAGGTCGATCTGCTTGTGGAGAACGGGCGCTGCGTTGATCTCTATGAAATCAAGTCTTCCGTCAGTTTCCACGAATCGTTTGCGGACAACGTAAGCCGTCTCGCTACGCTCATGGGAAATGTCGATCGGAAGACAGTTGTTTATTCCGGACAGAGTGCGGCGGCGCAGGGCGTTGAGTTCGTTAACTATGCCGACGCCGCGCGCGAGGAATGAGTGTCTGTCTCGCGCTATTTCGCAAATGGAGATAAGATTTTCGCGTGAATGGAGATATATGGACATCCTAAATGTGATATTATACTTCTGTTTTTATGGATAGACTGTCTCCATATTCGGCGAACTGCCGTGGTCTGGCCGCATCCGCACCTTGCATGCAAGGGCGCGAAAACGTGTGTGTGAGGGCTTTGTATGCATCAAATACCCCCCCCCCCCCCCCCCCCCCCCC
>CADCAK010000068.1 GCA_902799385.1 uncultured bacterium
GAAAGGACGATGTCGTTGTCGGCGTTCTTGGAGACGCCAGCCGCCCAGAATGGCGCATCGTCGTCAAGCGAGACAGTCGCGCTGCCGAACTTCCCGCCGGAGGTCAGCACATAATCGCCGCCAACAGGCCTTACGCCTTCTGCGGCGGAAACAGCGACCTTGTAGGTGCCTGTCGCCGTCACAGTCTTGTTAGAGACATTAAGCTTAGGCGCGGTCCTTTTCTCCGTGAAGTTGAACTTGAGCTTCGCGCCAGAATTGAGCGTAAGGCTGCCGCCGAGCGTGACCGTGCCGGATTGCGGAATCTCAAGCGTCGCGCCGGAGTTGACGGTCATCGCACCCGTGCCGGCCTGCTTGCCCGCATTGATTGCCACTGTCGCCGTGTCTCCGACCGTCAGTCCGCCGGAGAATGTCGAGACCGAATTGAACACGACCTTGCCGATGCCCTTTACCGCCATTCCGCCGTTATAGTCGTTGGAAGAGTAATACACGATCTTCCCGTTTACATACACGGTCGAGGGCTTCGCCGGCGACGACTCGAATTGTGTCGTGTTTATCGTGAGCGTTTTGCCTTTGTTGATCGCATACCGCTGGTTGTCGTCCTTGCCGGCATGAAGTGTCAGCGTCTCGTCCCTCGCATACAACTGGGTGCTTCCCGAGAATCGCAGAAGGTTGTCGTGGCTGCTGTCGAACTTGATTCCATCGGCACCGATGACCGTCGTTTTTGCATTGAGCCAAGGCCATTTGGATGTATTGAATACAAGTCCGCCCAGTATCACGGTCGCATTCTGGGAGTCCTCGCGGGCGAGCGAGAAATCGGCGGACGTGTTCGAAACATCGCAGATTCCGTTCACGACGACACGGCCCGAATTGCTGTACGCCGGATGAGTCGACGATGTGACTTTCATGGTTGCTGCGGTGACTACGGCTCCAGACGCGATATTGAAGTTCCCCGGATTCTTCAACTCGTGCTCGAACGTTATGGACGCACTCCCCCTGACGGTATCATGGGCGCTGGGAGACCACGACGCTCCGGTAATCGTCCACCTGCCGGCGAGCGAATGTGCATTGTCGATATCCGCGGAATTCGACAGGACGGGCTTCGCCACCGTGAATCCACCCGAGAATATACAGCACGAAACGCCACGGTTGTTCAAATCGACCGTGTTGCCGCTTACGGGGATGTTGAAACGGTGGTTGGTTTCAGTTGAAGAAGCGTTGAGGTTCGTGATTGCTTCGATCCCTGTTATGCTTCCCGTGCCATTGAACGTGATCGCCTTGGAGTCGGCGGCGAACGTGATCGACTTGGGGCTGAACGTTCCGTTGCACTGGAGCGTCGTATTCGCGACTACGCCGATTACCGCAAGCCTGCCGTTTTCCGCGGTCGGAACGTCGCCGAGCCAGTTGTCGCCGTCGAGGAGATTTGAATCTTTTGCGCCTGTCCAGACCGATTTGTCTGTCAAATCGACGTAAGCGCAGCAAATCGCTTTCTTGTCGCTCGACAAGAAGAATCTCGCTTTCGGATCAGACGGCAGTTCCGAATTTGCAAGCACGTCATCCGGGAATACCGCAGAACCTGTAATCTCCACGACCGTGTAGATGTCCTCGGCAAGTCCTGACGGAATCGTCGCGGCGAATCCGCCGCCGATCGTGGCCGTCGGGACTTTCAGCGTTGTGCCGACCGCGACCGTGGTGCGTCCGTTGTATGTAAGGCGCGGATTGTTCGCGTCGCCGGTTACGGTAACCGAGCCGCCGCCCTGGAACTTCATGCCGCCGTCGTTCGCCACGCCGCTTTTCGTCGTGGTGTTCTTGCCGTACGTGACATTGTACCCGCCAGTGTCTATCGTGCCGCCGTTCGCCGCGACTACGACTTTAATCCCCGTATCGTTTTGGATTATGCCGCCGTTGTCGCCGCATGAGGCATTGGCTTTCAACGTTCCGCCGTCGAATGTGATCGTTCCGCCGTTGCCGCCTTTATGTATGTGCGCTGCCGTGAACGTGCCGCCGTTGAGGGCAATGTTTCCCGACGAACCGCTTTCGCGCCCCATGTAAACCCATTTTCCGGAATTGACGGTGAGCGTCCCGCCGTTCATGATGACATTGCCCGCACCCTTTCGCCCGATTTCGAGATCGCCTCCCGAGAACGTCGCCTTTCCGCCGTTCATCGTCAAAGTGCCTTTGCTGCCCGTATCGTAGGCAAGGCGTTTCAGCGTGCTCGCCCCTACGAACTCGCCGCCGTTGATTGTCATATACCCTGTGCCGGCCGAACCTATGTTTAAATATGAATCCGATTGGATTTTTCCGCCGTTCAGTTCAAGATAGCCCGTTCCTTTATAGCCTATGGAAGATGTCTTCTTCAAAGTGATGGTGCCGGACTCTATGACAAATCTGAAAGTGCTGCTCGCCGTGTATGGCGCGCGCATTCCAACATCAGAAGCACTTCCGCCTATTATCCAATTACCCGTCTTGTTCGTCACCACGACTGTCGAGCCCGACGTATAGCACGGATAGAAATACCAATGAGTCGTCCAATCGCCTTTCTTTGTAATCGACACGGTGCCGGATTCGCTCGCGCCTTCATGGAAGCCGTTGAATTTGGCCGGGCCGAGAACGGTGTATTGCCCCTTGTTGAAGCAAATGTGGTCTGCGACATAAGTGGAAGCGGATGCCGTGTTCGTGATGACAAGCGGCGCGTCGACGGAAAATTTGAGATTGTAGGCATCCGATGGAAGCTGCTCGCTCGACCACTTTGTAGAGTCGTAGAAATTTATCGGCGCGGCTTCAGTACCGCCGGATCCGCCGTTCCACGTGGTGTCCGTCGCCGCCCATGCGGACTGCGCCGTTGCGAGCGCTGTGATGATTGCAAGTGACGCGGCAAGACGGCGCGCCGTTCGTTTTGTTGTTGGTGTTTTCATGGTTTGATTCATCCTTGATTCTGGAGTGTTAGATTTTTGCCAATTGGGAATTGGCTATGGAAAAGCAAAACGACGGGCGAAGCATCCTTGGATGCCACCCGTCGTCTGAAATCGCGTATATGACCGCTTAGAGAGCCGCTAACGCGCGTTCTCTGCTTAGAGCCCCCCCCCCCCTACCCTGACAACGGCGCGCGCCACGCGCATCCTACGCGCGCTCTGCGCGATGCGTCTTTCGCAATTATGGTGGGTTGTCGTCATGGTGTTAAGAATTTCTTGCTTCCTGGAGATGACTGTAAATCCAACTTGGATTGCGGCGGTTGTCCAATACACCATAGACACGCGCCTCACCGTCCTCGATGTCGTAATAGATGGAATAAGGGAACCTGCGGGAGAGCGCGCGATGGAATCCGAAGCGCTTGTTGTGGATACCTGCGTAAAGGGCAAGCGATTCGATCTCTCCATAAAGTGTGTCGCTAAAATAATCACCCACGCCAGGCTCTTGATCTTCGTAGAACCAATAGCCGTCGCGAATATCGTTGTGGGCGGAATCTAGAATCCTAACGCGCATGAACTTCCTCGTACAGGCGACGTTTCGACTCGGCAACGGACATAAAACCTTCCTCGCCAGCCGCGACGCGGCGGCGACGCTCTGCCAAGATGTCGCCGTGCCAAGCCGGAGGTTCCGGCTCTGCCGTAGCGGTCATTGCCGCCCACAGGTATTCCATCGTCTTGATTCTTTCGTCAGACGACATCCTGTCTATAGCTTCCATTACTGCCGGCATGGTTTTGCTCCTTTGCTTGTACGGCGTGCATTATATCAAATTTTCGCTCTTTCGTGTTGCACTGCGGTGCACCCCACGCGCGTCCTACGCGCGTTAACGGCGACACTTCTCCCGTCGCAATTCTGGAGGTCGGTGGTCATGGTGTTATGTCATCGACTTTCTTTACGCCATCGACGCCTGAAGCTTCTTGACCTGCGCAAGCGAAAGGCCGGAGTATCTTGCGACATCCTTCAACGCGAGAATGCCGTCCTTCAGCATACGCTTTGCCGTCGCGAGCATGTTCTCGCGCTTGCCGCGAGCCACTCCGCGAGCCTCAATTCTTTCCATTGCTTCGCACATATAGCGCCTCCCTTCTTCTGAGTTCTTGAATTGGCCGACTCTTTTCTTATGTCCCCGCCCGGCTTCAGCGCATTCGCGTCCATCAGCGCGGAATTGTACCTCGCGCGTTTCGGCTCCGCGCCTTTGTCGGCACGTTGTATCTCGATGTCGTATTCCCTGCCCTTGGAATCTCTCGCAAACACGTCGAACCTGACACCACGCCCCTGAAGGCTCTTGATCGGACACTCGGTCTGCGACTTGATCACCTTCAGATCCTTCTTGCCGAGGATGATCTGCAGCATCAACTCGATGCACTCCGGCGCGTTTTCGAGGCACTTCGACATGAAGTTGTCGTCCATGAGTCGGAAGTTCTCAATCAGCGCAAGATACTCCGGCTTCATGACACGCGCAGAACCCCCAGTCCCACCACCGGCAGCGGTGCGCCCCACGCGCGTTAACGGCGACGCTTCTCCCGTCGCAATTCTGGAGGCTAGTGGTCATGGCATGTATTATATCATATCTTTGTAGGCAATACTATATCAAAACGATTTTTTTATCGGGAGGTGAAAAGACAGAGTGAATGCGACTGCCCGCGAAGCGGGGTGTTGCATTCACTCTGTCTTTTCGATTGGTTGCATTGAGTCTGCCCGTATCATAGGTGGTTGCATTGTCTCTGCCATGGGCAATGCCCAAAGGAAAATATCTTCCTCAAGGACACTACATCCATCAACGCCCCCATGGGGGCGCCCCGTCGCATTTAACCCGCCACGGGCTGGTTGCGGTATCATATCCCCTCCCCGCCAATCCCGGCGGGGGCAACAAAGGAAAAACGGAACCACGAGGGACAGACCCTTGTGATACGGTCGATATGATACGGTCAGTGCCATTTCGCAAACTCCCTCCCCTTCCTCGTCAGGCGATAGGCACAGCGACAGGACGACTTGTT
>CADCAK010000069.1 GCA_902799385.1 uncultured bacterium
CATTCACTTGGATCGTCTTTTTCGGCGAATTGCGCGTTGGTCAACCGGCAAATAAAAAGCCGCGGCAAATCTGTCGCGCGGGCATGAACTCCGACGGTTCCAAGGTTGATTTCAAGTATCTCGCGCCCGTTCGTGGCATACGCGATCATCACGCCCAGCATGCGTCCATACTTCAGCGCCTGCTCGTAACCATCGATTGCCTGATGTTCGTCGCTCTTCGCCTCTACGACGGCAAGCCGCCGACCGCGATGGCATAGAATGTAGTCGGCCTTGAGCGGTTTGCCGCGCACCTTCCCGACGCGACCAGGCGCGAACTCGCACGCCGACTGCTCGACCAGCATCTGGCAGTCGTTTTCGTCCACCCTGCCGCCCTAATCGCGGGAGTGATCAGGTCTTCTCTCGTCTGCGCTTCGTTCATAATCGCCCTTCAAATGCCTCGCGCAAAATCGCCTGCCGCATCTCCACGCAGTCGGCGATTTGTTGTGTGTAGTTCTGCTGAAGAGTGTTTGTTCCTTCCAACATGACGCCAACATCTTGAACAATCCTCTTCTGCTCTACTGCATCTGGAATATGAATTGAGAAATCAGACAAATCACCCTTTGTTAATCCTAAAAATCGCAGTTGAAGTCACGGTGGGCACTTCGTGACGCGGGGAGGCGTTTCTGGCACCGTTCGCGCCCGTCAACCGCCTTGCGGCATCGTAGCAAAGGCGCTCACTTCGGATTTCGCAGCCCACAAAGCCCGCCTCTAGGCGGAGTGCACATCCGGGCTGCTACATCAGATGCCCGAAACGCCTCCCTGCGCCACTTCGTGCCTGTGCCCGTCCGGGCTTCGCATGGGATTCCCGACCCTCGCCGCCGTCAGCGAAGGTGTTGGAACGCGGACATGGCGTTTCCGCGCCGTCAGGAGAGCGGCATCGTCATCTGTCCGCAGATGTCGGGTGGGAACAGCCGTCGGATCGTGCCGTATTCGCGGAACGCGTGCGCGATTATGCGCTGGCGACGCTCTTCAAGGCTCAACATTCGCCTGTCGCGAAGCGATCAGGTCGCCTGAGCGAAGCGAACCCCGCAGGGGCCGCAAGGGGCCGAGCGACGCAGACGAGATCCGCGACAGGAAGGCGCTGATGGCGCGGTATGTCTCGCGGGCCCTTTCGCTCGTGGCGGTGTAGATGGTGACGATCCCCTGCCGCGCATGGCGCGACAGCCTCGCGAACACCATCCTCCGCGCCCGGTTCCACGAGTCGAGCCGGACCTCCCGTTCCGCGCACTGCCATCCTTCGGACGAGTCATGCCATGCCCCCGGTTCCGCCAGCAGGCCAAGGAACGCCCTGCGCACGGACTTCGACCTCTTCGTCTTGAAAAGATACCGCACGCCCGCTGCTTCGCAGTCCCCGACCACCGACTCGTTCCCGAACGAAACGTCGCCGCGCACAAGGCGGGGCTTCTTCACGGACGAGACGAATTCGAGGTACTCCGTCAGCATCGAGCGCGAATGCGTTCCGGAAGTCTCGTTCCCGGGATGCACCACGACCGCGAGCGTCAGCCTGAGTTTTGCGATGCACAGCGTGTGGTAGCAGTGCGACGGGCGTCCCGGCTTCTGCGGGTTGTACCCGATTTCAGCCCCCTCCTGGTGCCCGTAGAGCGGCTTCACCGTCGGGTCGAGGTCCGCGACGTAGTCTTCCGCGATCACGTCCTGCAGCAGGTGCAGGTTCTCGCGCCACGCCCACGGCAGCGCCTTGTCCTCCGGAATGGACGCGAAGTTCCTCCGCACGGAGTCGCACGACATGAACCGCTCGACGCCGAACAGCTCCGCCGTCGCCGCGTCGCCCGGCCCCTTGCGGCCCTTCGGGTTCGCTTCGCTCAGGCAACCCGATCGCTTCGCGACGGGCGGATGTGCAGCCGGTCGAAGTGCCTGAACCTCGTCGCCCCGTTGACCATCGACACCATCACCGTGGCGATCAGGTCTCGCACCTCGGGGGCGTTGTTGCTCGTCAGCTGCATCGGGCATGTCTCGACGAGACGGTCAAAGAATCCGCCGGCCTTCGCGAACTGGCTCAGAAGCGCGGCATGCGCGTTCACGCCCATCTGCGTCTCGTCGTCCCACTTCAGGGCATAGTCGCCGCCGAGAGTTTCGATCGTCTGCGCACCAACCGCGCTGTTTGTGGTATACTTTCCCATGTCGTTCGTTGCTCCTTTCTTGCTTGGTCGCTGAAAGTATAGCACGAACGACGTTTCTTTTGCCCGAAAGGGGCGACGCGGCGGACATCCCGACGAAGCCGCGCTTCACCCAGGTGGTGAAGCCGCAAATGCGTCAAAACCGTTGAAAATAACCGTTGAGGCCGCCATCAGGCGGCCTCAACTGCGACGCTTAGGTTGAACCACCGACGTACGTCTGCCCTTAGAAGCAACACAGCGGGAATCGTATGGGAGACAACCAATACCGAAGGAACAATCATGGATGTCGAGTTAATTCCAGCCGCATTCCCAGAAATTAATCGGAGCAATGCGCTTAAGAATGGGAAAATCCAAATGAATCCCAACACAATCATGCAGCAACGTGCCCAATTCTTTCGCCTTCTAAATCCAAATTCAACTAATGCCAAAAAAACGAAAAACCCAGCACCATATATAGAAATTATGCCCGGCAATTTAATCTTCCCCATCACTGCAATTATTATAAAATATGTGCAACCCCCTCCCCAAGCAATAAGCAAGGGGATGCTTAACAGTTCTGCAGCCAATGCCGCCATTGGCCGAGTGTCGGAGGCATCACATATTGCAGCCATCATCTCCTTAATGGACTGATAGCGGCGCGACTTAATGGAGCATGTCGAATGTTCCACCAGATGAGACCAGCTGGCAGGAGGGTTCCCATTAAAACACTCATTAATCAACATGCCCAGGGCATGGATATCGGAAGCTTCAGTAGCATCGCCCGACGTGAACTGTTCGGGAGCCGAATATCCCGGAGTGCCAACACCCACACGCTTTCCGGCGTCGATTGAGAGCTCTTCCTTGTTGCGTTGTACGGCTTTATGTCGCGATGTATGAACCCGTGCCGATGAAGCTCTTCCACGGCTGACATGATCTCAGTCAGGAACTTCGCGATTGCACGGTCGGACGATGGCAGCTCATAGCCCTTCAACAGCTCCGTTACCATGTAAGGCCTGTCGCCGCAGCTACCGAAACTCAGCAACCTTGGAATGTTTCGATGCTTAATCTGCGACAGTATCTCGGACTCCCGCACAAACCTTGCCCGCGACTTGTCATCAAGCTTGTGAAGAATCTTGATGGCGACCGGCTCGCCATCCTTGCTGCTCGCACGATACACCTCGGCAAATCCGCCGCGGCCGAGAAGCGCGACTATCCGATAATCGCCGACAACAGTTCCCGGCAAGAGCCTGCCGTCATCCTCAGGCACCCCCTTTTCCCGCTCTGCAAGCCAATTATCGAAGTTGTCTTCCATATCACTTGTTACTGGCTGCCAATCGACGAAATCTTACAGCATGTCGTTACGGATTGCAGATATTGGCATACTGGAGCGCAAGCTCCTTGAGCTTGGCCAGCATGCGCGCCTTGATCTGGTCGACGTTGTTGCGCGTGATGCCGAATATCTCGGCAACGTCCGCGGGCGCCTCGCCATCAAGCGCAGTCCGACGGAATATCTCTTTGTCGCGGGAAGACAGGTTCGGATTCGCCATAAACTGTGCCAGCGCCGCCTCGTAAGCCTCCTTGCGCCAGTCGCGGAGATCGGCGCGATACGACTGCTTTTCGTATTCCCATTCAAGCTGTGCCTTTGCCTCTATCTCGCGCTGCTTCACGCTGCGCCCGTTTCTCTTCCGTTGCTCGCGCGCCTTGCACTTTACAATTCCTAAAAGAAAATTCCTGAAATGGCCTTTCGTGTCTGGATCGTACTCATAAAACGGCAATTTCTTCGTTAACACAATCAGCGTATCGTTGACGACCTCCTCACTGTTCACATCAGGAAAGTACGCTAAAAGAAATCCGTCTATCGTCGATGCATATTTCTTGGCAAACTCCGTCCAGCGTGGAGACTGCGCGTCCTTTCCAAGAACCTTAAGAAGCGATATTGATGTTACTGGGACTGCCATAATATTAACCCTCCGTTTTAATTTGTCAATATTATACCAAAACTACGGCAAATCTATCGCAGTGCGCTGAGATCTTGGCAATTTTAACATCGCAGAAGATTTTTCTCTTCAACAACCCTCCGTCGCTCGCGCCATTCTCCACCACTGCGCACCCTTCCGTGCCCCACGCCATACTTGCTTACAATACTTAGCCAAACTCGCGGCAGATTCGCCGCGCACTACAAACCTACTGCTGCGCGAACCTTCTCCATCACCGGCGCGGCGGCGGCGCGCGCCTTCTTCGCGCCTTCGCGCAAGATGTCCTCGAGCGCGTCGGGGGCCTTTTCAAGCTCGTCGCGCCTTGCCTTGAAAGGATCGAACATCCTCTTGTACGCGGCGAGAAGCGCCTTCTTCGCGTGGCCGTAGCCGTAGCCACCGGCGCGGAAACTCGCCGCCATCTCTGCAACTTCCTCGGAGGTCGCGAAGAGCTTGTACATCTCGTAGACCGAGTTGCCCTCGGGTTCCTTCGGCTCTTCCATTGGAGTCGAGTCGGTCACGATGCCCATAACCTTCTTCTTCACCGATGGATCGAAAAGCTCTATTGTGTTGTGATACGACTTCGACATCTTCTGCCCGTCGGTGCCGGGGATTGTCGCGACAGTCTCGGGGATGTAGGCGTCGGGCAGCTTGAAGATCTCGCCGTAGGCGTTGTTGAACTTCTGCGCGAGGTCGCGCGTCACCTCAAGGTGCTGCTTCTGGTCCTTCCCGACCGGCACGAGGTCTGCGTTCATGATAAGAATATCGGCCGCCATCAGCACAGGATACGCGAAGAGCCCATGCGTCGCCTCAAAGCCGTGCGCCATTTTGTCCTTGTAGCTGTGGCACCGTTCGAGAAGCCCCATCGGAGTAAGGCACGAAAGATACCACGCGAGCTCCTGCACCTCTGGGACATCGCTCTGCCTGTAGACCGTAGTCTTCGCAGGGTCGAGCCCGCACGCGAGATAGTCGAGCGCCACTTCGCGCGTCGCCTCGCGAAGCGCCGCACCGTCGCGCACCGTCGTCATCGCGTGGAAGTTCGCAATGAACATGAACATGTCCTCGCCCTTCGCCTGAAGGTCGAACATCGACTTCATCGCGCCAAAATAATTGCCCCAATGAAGCTTGCCAGAGGGCTGTATTCCCGTCAAAACTCTCATGATCCACACATGCAACCAGTCGAATACATAGACCGCTCGTCGGGAGAGAGGATAGTCGAGTCCGTAATGGGGGACAAGGCGCTGCGTTTTGCGTACGAGACGCTGCTCGGGCGCACTATGTGGCCCGTCCTCTTCGGCTCGAAGGCGATTTCCGCGTTTCTTGGCCGGCGCTACGACTCACCCAAGTCTAAGAAGGACATAGCGAAGCTCGTCGCGATTCCCGGCTGCCGCGCAGAGGAGGCTGAAAAGCCGATCTCGGAATACTCGTCGTTCAACGACTTCTTCACGCGCCGCCTTAAGCCAGGCAGCCGACCTTTGGGCGACGGCATCGCAAGTCCCGCAGACGGCCGCCTGAAACTCTACCTCGGCGCAGACGCTGATACCCCCTTCCCGCTCAAGGGCGCGACAAAGTCGCTGCGCGGCGTATTCGCCGCAGACGCGCCAAGGGGGCTTTACGACATCGCCGTCTTCCGCCTTGCGCCAGTCGACTACCACCGCTTCCACTTCCCCTGTAACTGCACGAGCGTGGGGGCCGTGCGCACGATCCCCGGCGAGTACCACTCCGTGAACCCGATTGCCCTTCTGCGCCGACCCGACGTCTATGCCGACAACGAGAGGCAGGTCTTGAAGTGCCGCGCCGCATTCGGCGACTTCTGGCTCGTTGACGTCGGTGCGTTCGGCGTCGGGACAATCGTCCAGACGTTCAAGGGTGAAAAGCACGCAAAAGGCGACGAGAAGGGATACTTCAAGTTCGGCGGCTCGACGGTGATTCTCGTCACGCGAGCTGGCGCAATCAAGTTCGACGACGACCTTGTGGGGAACTCCGCAGGCGGCCTAGAGACGCGGGTCCTCTGCGGAGAGCGAATAGGCGTTCCCGCCTGAGGGCTTTTCGGCGCAAGGCGCGACGGCCCGGAAAACGCAGGGCGGGGAAAAGATCATTGGCGGAGAGAGAGGGATTCGAACCCCCGATACCTTGCGGTATGCATGATTTCGAGTCATGTGCATTCAACCAGGCTCTGCCATCTCTCCAGCAAGTGAGCGGATATAGTATCAAATGTGGCGCGGCGTGTCAATGCCCAGCAGTCCGAGCCCCATCGAAAGCACCTTTCCGAAAAGCGCGCACAGCTTGAGCCGCGCAGCGCGGACGGACGGCTCGCTCTTGAGTATCGGGGAGCTCTGGTAGAAGCTTGAGTAGAGCTGCGCCGTCTGGAAGAGGTAGTCCGCGAGGACGCTCGGCTTGTAGGCCTCAGCCGCGCGGACGACTGCTCCCGGGAACTCGAGGAGCTGGAGCGCAAGCCGCTTCTCGGCGGGAGTCGCAACAAGGAAACTACCATCCCTATCCGCTCCTCCACTCGCCTTTTCAAGCAGCGAGCAGACGCGGGCGTACGCATACTGGAGATAGGGGCCTGAATTGCCCTCAAGCGCCAGCGCCTTGTCCCAGCTGAAGTCGATGTCGGTGATCGGGTCGTGGGAAAGGTCGGAATACTTGACCGCGCCGTAGCCGATCTGCTCGGCAAGCGTCTCGTCACCGCCGCGCTCCTTCACGATGTCGTAGGCGCGGCGCTTCGCCTCTGCGAGCAATTCGTCGAGCTTGATGAGGTTGCCCTCGCGCGTAGAAATCGCCTTGCCCTGATAGGACATGAGCCCAAAGGGAACATGGACGAGCTTCGTCGTATAGCCCATCTTCGCGGCAATCGAGAACCACTGCTTGAAGTGGAGCTGCTGGCGGGCGTCGGTGACATAGATGATGCGCTCGGGGTCGTATTCCTCGACGCGAGTCTTCACGCAGGCGAGGTCGCTCGTCGTGTAGTTGTAGCCGCCGTCGGACTTGCGGACGATCGCGACGCCGAGCTTCTCGGCTTCGAGGTTGACGACGAGAGCGCCCTCCGACTCGACGGCGAGCCCCATTTCCTGGAGCTTTGCGACGACGCCGGGCATGGTGTCGTTGTAGTACGACTCGCCGCGATAAGTGTCAAACTTCACGCCGAGCTTCGCGTACATGCGGTCAAACTCGCCGATGGAGATGTCGATAAAGCGCTTCCAGAGCGCGAGGTTGTCCTTGTCGCCTTGCTGGAGCTTCACGAGCTCGGCGCGGCAGGCGTCCTTCCAGACGCCGTCCTCTTCCTTTGCCTTCGCGGCGGAGAGGACATAGCACTTCTCGAGGTTGGCGACGGTGAGGTTCTCGCGCTCTTCGTCGGTGAGGAGCTCGCGGTAGCCCTTGATGAGGATGCCGAACTGAGTGCCCCAGTCGCCGAGGTGGTTGTCGGCTATCACGTCGTAGCCGAGCGAGCGGAAGATCCTATCTATCGCGCAGCCGATGACGGTCGAGCGAATGTGGCCGATGTGCATCTGCTTCGCCGCGTTGGGCGATGAGTAGTCGATGACGATCTTCTTGCCCGCGCCCTTCTGCGGGATGCCGCAAGCCGGCTTGGAGTCCAAAGCCGAGAGCTGGGCATTGAGCCAGCCGCCGGAAACAGTAAGATTGAGGAACCCGGGCCCTGCGATCTCGACCTTCTCGAACACGTCGTTGCCCTTGAGCGCCTCGGCCACTTTAGCGCCGACCTCGCGAGGGTTGGCGTGCGCTTTCTTCGCGAACTTGAGCGCGTCGTTGCACTGGTAGTCGCCAAACTTCGGATCTGTCGCAGGCAGCACCCTTACGCCGCCGAAGTCCTCGCCTGGATACGCCTTCCCGAAGGCCTCCTTCACTATGTCGCTAAGTTCCATAAACCTCCCCCGCGCGCCAACGCCCTACATGTTGTTTACGTTGCCCGTCATCACGGTGTTGAGCGACTTGAGGACGTTGGAGATCATGTCGTAGCTCTGGTCGCGCTTGTTCGTGAGCGACTGAAGCTCGATCATCTTCTGCTGCGAGAACGAGTTCTTCTCGTCCATCTTCGACTCGATCTGCGTGATGAAGTCGTCGTACATGATGTCTGCGACCGAAAGGATCTCGTCGTTGCGCACGTAGGTCTGGCTCGAGTTGATGACTTCCAGATCGCGCAAAAGCTGGACTGCGCTCGTCGAGCTCGTGACCGTGACGTTGTTAAGATTGTACGCATGGCCGTTCTGGTTTGCAGCAAAGTCATCTATTACGGCCTGCTCGATTTTCGTCATGTCCGCAAGCTGCGCGCTCGTGGTGCTCATCTCCTCCATGAGGGCGATGATGTCCGCCTCGAGCTTCGACGCGCGGCTTAGGCAGATCGCCATCACGAGCTGTCCGATGGAGAGCTGGCGAAGCGATCCGTCCGCGTTCTTCACGCCCTCCACGGTGTACGCGCGAGCGGTGAGGAACTCGCCCGACTGGGGGCTTACCATCGAGAGGTCGAATTCTACAGTTCCGATTGCCATTTCTTTCCTCTTTTCCTTTGCGTTTCTTTGCGCTCTTTGCGGCTAAGCCCTAGAAATTGGCGGCATCCGCCTCCTGCGAGGCGCCGAGGGTGCGGACGACGTTGGACGAGGTGGAATACGCGACGTCGCGCCTGTTCACGAGCGTCTGCATGTCGATCATGTCGCGCTGCTGCTGCTGCGTAAGCGCGTCGATCTTCTCCTTCACCGCCTTGACCGCCGCCATGCGCTTGTCGTAGGTATTTATAGCGTCCGGGAGCGCCGCGTCACTGATTCCGAGCTCACTCGTTATGTACGCCTTCGCCTGGGACCAGTCGGCCGATCCGTTCGCGATCTTCTCCATCCACTGCGCGGCGCCGTCCAGCTTGACCGCGCCCCTCGTGAGTATGTTCATCTTGACGACGCTCTGCCCCTCGTAGGCGGAAGCCGCGTGAAGGCAGACAGATATCGCGAGCTGGGCGAGCGTAAGACCCTCTGCCGAGCCGTTCGAGTACAGCGAAATCGCGTCCGCGCCCTGCGGCGCGTAGCGGTTTGTCGCTATCTGTTCAATTCCGATCATGGTATCAATACCCTTTCAACTCTCCCGCCTTCAACTCTCCAACCATCAACTCTTCAACTTTTCAACCTTCTTCCCTACAGGTTCCTTATGAGGTTTCCTCTCGTGTCGCTCACGGAGGTCATCAGGGTCGAGGCCGTCGAGAACGACTCGTCGCGGCGGTCGACAAGCTGCTGGAGGCGCGTCATGTCCGTCTGCGCCTTGTTGTTGCGGCCGTCGATCATCGACTTAAGCGCCTGTATCATGCCCTCGACGCTGGATTTGGTCCATTCGCTGTTCGCCCAGTCGGATCTCCAGTCAGGGCCCGGATCGGTGCCGCCGCGCTTCACGTACGCCTCGCGCAGCAAATCCCACTGGTCGGACGTTATCCCGGATACCTGCTTTTTGTCGGAGCCCTTGGCGTCGCTCGGGAAGTCCGCCTGCGTCTTCGTGAAGATGGCCAGGAGCGAACCCAATCTGTCGAGTTCGGTGTTCCTGTGCTTGATGCGGGTCGTGAGCGGCACGACCTCCGCCTCGACCGTCACGGCGCGGTTCGCGCCGATCTCGATCATGAGATCCTGGAAGTCGACGGGCTTGCCGTTGACCTTGTAGTCGCTGAAGCTTACGCCCCATTCCTGACTCAGCGTCACCGGTGTCTGCGGTACTATCGTCGCCATGTCACCCTCCTTTCAACTTTAAACTTCAAACTTTAAACTTTAAACTACCCTATGTTCCCGATCGTCGAGCCCGCCGCGTCGAGCGCCTTCTTCACGAGCTTTGACGCCGTGGAGAAGGAATTGTCTCGCTTGGAGACATACGAGTTCAGCGAAACCGTGTCCTGCTTTAGCTCGTTGTCCTCCTTGTCGATCGCATACTGCACCGCG
>CADCAK010000070.1 GCA_902799385.1 uncultured bacterium
CTGACGAGTGTTGTCGCGGGAATGCTCGTCCTGCCCTACATTCTCTGTTCGCCGCTTGCCGACCGGCTGACCGCCGTGTGGCCGAAGCGTCGGATCGTATGTGCGGCGAAATGGGCGGAACTTCCGATAATGGCCGTCGCGATTGCGGGCTTCGCCATGAAGTCGCCTTGGCTCGTCATCGGCGCGATACTTTTAATGGGGCTCCAAAGCTCGCTCTATTCGCCCGCGAAATACGCGCTTGTCAGGGACATTGGCGGCGAAGCGCGCATCTCTACTGGCATGGGCGGCATGGAGGGCGTCTCGTTTCTCGGCGTCTTGATGGGAACAGTTGTGGGCGCGATTATTGCGGACATGGAAGTCCGCCACACCGAGTGGAATTTGTCGTTTTATTGTCTCGTTGCCTTTGCCGCCCTTGGCCTTCTCGCCAGCTACACAATTCGCGCCAAGGAAGAGCTCAATCGCTCTCTTCACGCGATAAACCCGATTCGCTATATTGCTCGTGCCTACCGAATGGCCGGACGC
This sequence comes from uncultured bacterium, assembly GCA_902799385.1. Taxonomy (GTDB): domain Bacteria; phylum Verrucomicrobiota; class Kiritimatiellia; order RFP12; family UBA1067; genus UBA1067. Next base: position 523 of record CADCAK010000070.1, read on the forward strand.
TACAATGGGCTCAACGCCGTCATCTTCACTCTCTCGGTTTTTTGGTGGGGCGCGGCGATGCTCCAGATGGGGCTTCTCGTCTATGGCAAGGCAGCGGCGGGGCTCAACTTGAGCGATACTGGTACGGGTGTGCTCCTTTGCGGCGCGGCGGTTGGGATTGTCGCCGGGCAGATCGTCGCTGGGTTTGTCGATAGGCGGCGATTCCTTCTCGGCGCGACGCTTTTGACTGGCTGGATTGCCGCAGCGCTTCTCGGCGTTCTCTACTTCGCGGCACTTTCGCCGCGGTGGTTTGGCGTGGTGCTTGGGCTTCTCGCGTTCGACCTTGGGTTTTTCAAGTTGCCGCTTGATGCTGAGATTCAGAAGGTTGTGAAGGGGCCGAAGCTCAACACGATGCTCTCATATTTCAACCAAGTGTCGTTCCTCTTTATGCTTGCGGCGAGTGGGTGTTACGCGCTCGTGAGTTGGGCGTTTGGTCCGAAGGCGTTTCTGTTGCTCCTCGCGCTCGCATTTCTCGTCGCGCCGTTTCTCTTTGTGTTCAGCTACAGGCCGGTGCTGCTTTATGTCGGTCGCTGGGTCTTCGCCTGGCGATACAAGGTGGAGATTGACGGTTTGGAAAGTCAGACAGGATTAACAGGATTGACAGGATTAAGAGCTGGGGGAGACCCCCAGCTTGCACGCCGAAGCCTTGGCGAAGGCGCGACCCCCGAAAATCTTGTTAATCCTGTAAATCCTGTCCAAAAAAGACTTGCCTATCTCGTCCTTCCCAATCACCCTGCGATGGTTGACCCGATGCTCGTGGGCGTGGCGTTTTGGAAGACGCCGCTAAAGCCGCTTTCAGACGAGTCGTTTTTCCACACCGGCATCGTCGCGCCGCATGTCCTCAAGACGCTTGGCGCAGTCGCGGTGCCAGACCTTCGCAAGCACCGCACCGCACAAGGGGCGACGATTGCGCGTGGTCTTGGCGACATTGTGAAGTCGACGCTTGAAGACGGTGGCAATGTAATCTTCTATCCGTCAGGGCACATTCAGACCGAGCCCGAGCACGAGGACATCGGCACTCGCCAGCTCGCGTACAACATTTGCAGAGAGATTGGGGAGGCGGGACTCTGTTCCCGCGAGATACGTGTCATTTGCGTCAGGACGCGCGGGCTTTGGGGTTCGATTTGGTCGCGCAAGGGGCGCAAGACCTCGCCCTCGTTTGTGCCGACTTTCATCAAGAGCGTTTTCCTGTGGTTCTTCTGGGCGCCGTTCGTGCCGCGCCGCCGCGTGACGATGCATGTCGAGGACATGACTGATCGCGTGAAGGAATGGTCGAGCTTGACGCGCCTTGAATTCAACCGCAAGCTTGAGGAATGGTACAACGCGGAGTGATTTTAGCCGCAAAGAACGCAAAGGACGCAAAGTGTTTTTAGACAGGATTAACATGATTAACAGGATTAAGAAAGGAGCGGAAGCATGAAGAAGTTTCTGATGTTGCTTGCGGTCTCCTACATCCCGGGGCTATTGCTATCGTTTGGCGCATGGCCGGAGGCAGCGTGGGATGCATTGTGGGTTATCGTCATAAGCATTCTGCTCGTGCCATATTTTACGGCGTGGGCGGTCATAGGTCCGCTCTGTGATGTTATGGGATGGCTGTATATTGCGGACGAGTGGCAGAAGTTTATATACGTTGTTTCCTACATTTTGTACATCGCCGTCGGGCTTGTGTTCTTGACGATGGATGAACGACGAGCGCAATGGACGGCCTTCGCTTTCTATGTTGTGCTGGTGCTGCTTTCAATCTATGGCCTCCACGCCTGGTTTTGGCATAACATGGAATGAATCAAATTTCAAGAAAGGAACAAACTCATGAATACGCGAAAGATGTTTGCGCGGGGTGACGCGGGAAGGTTTTTTAGACAGGATTAACAAGATTAACAGGATTATGGGAAAAGGAAGCAACATTCTTAATCTTGTAAATCCTGTAAATCCTGTCTAAAACATAAGCTGCAAGGAGAAACGAAATGAAAAGAAAAAAAACAGTGCGGGCCGTTGCGGACAAATCGAGAGGAGCGCGAGGAAACATGAAAAAGTATTGCATAGAGAATGATATTCGAGGAGAGGCATACAAGGTGCTGATAGACTTCCTGGGCAGGTACGCGTCGTCTGTCTTATTGATAGATCGGGAGTATCGTCCTACCGGATCTTGTCAGGAGGCATTGCGCAAGTTGGCGGATTTCGGTGAAGAGGTCGAGCGTGTCAGCGAATGGCCGGGAACTAAACTACTCGGGGGAACGGTGCTGTGCCACAAGTTTCGAGCGAGCCAGGAATCCTTGACTTTTGTGAGGAACCATGTCGATTCGCTATTTTCGTGGTGCTGGCCTGATAATCCAGAGGATTTATCTCTCGCTACGAGAGATGGAAGAATCTTGTTGTGGACGACGGCGCATGAATCCTATGCTGTGGTTACAGTGTATGAAGACATGGCTCTTCCGCCGGCAGTCGAGGCGATCTTAAACAAGCACAGCACCATGTAAGACGACAGAGGAACAGGCGACATGGCTGAGGTGACATAAGACAGGTTAACAAGATTAACAGGATTTTAGCATGGAGAACTGGAGATACAGAAGATGGTTTTTTGGCATGGAGAACAGGAGAAGCAGGAGGAAGACTGGAGTTGCCACCTTAGCCCCCGCCGAAGGCGGACCTAAACTCTCCTGCATCTCCTGCTCTACCTGCTTAAAAAACAATCCTGTTAATCCTGTAAATCCTGTCTAAAACAAAAATGAAAGGAACAAACTCATGAATACGCGGATGATTTTTGCAGAGGCGGGAGTTGACAGAGAGGCGCGAAATAACCTTGGATATTGTTGCGATTGACAGTCTGGTAACCTTGGATTTTATCTAAAAACATACGCAAACACCATTGTCTTTTGTCGAGAAATATGACATAATATGTGCCGATGGAACGAAAGGAAGGCTGTAATGGAGAGAAAACTTGAAGAAAGTCTGAAGAATTGGAAGGAACGTGCGACCCGTCATCCTTTGATCTTGAGGGGTGCGAGGCAGGTTGGAAAGACCTATCTGGTGAGGGAGTTTGCCCGCAAGTGCTTCAAGCATTTCATCGAGGTCAACTTCGAGGAGGATGCGTCGTTCGTCAAGCTTTTCGAGTCTAAAAACCCAGATGTCATTTGCGAACTTTTGAATTCTCGGTTTTCCGTGCCCGTAAAGGATGGCGAGACGCTTGTCTTTCTCGACGAATTGCAGGCGGCGGAGCCTTACGTATTCGAGTCGCTACGATATTTCTACGAGAAGCGCCCAGGACTTCATGTGATTGCTGCAGGGTCGCTTTTGGAGTTCATGCTGGACGCTGCGACGCAGAATCCCGACAAGGCGTTCCCGATGCCGGTAGGCCGTATCGAATATATGTATCTCGCGCCGCTTGACTTTGAGGAATTTCTCTTGGCGGCGGGCAAGACGGGATTGAAGGACTTTGTCGGCAGGTATTCCGTCGGCGACGACATGCCGGAGGCGCTGCACAAGGAATTGTCGCTGTGGCTCAGGCGCTACCTTGTGGTGGGCGGGATGCCGGCGGCCGTGAAAGCCTATATCGAAAGCGGTCTCGACGATGCGCAGCGCGAGCAGGATGCGATATTGGCGACCTATCACGACGACTTCCCGAAGTACGGCAGGCGGGCCAATGCGGAACTTCTGCAGAAAGTCTTTTTGTCCGTGCCGAACCAGCTGGGGCGCAAGCTCATCTATTCGCATATCGATCCCGGAGTAAAGGCGAACGAGCTTTCCAAGGCGTTTTCGCGCTTGGAGCTTGCCCGCATAGTCGCCAAGGTTTGCCACACTCCGGCGAACGGAATCCCAATCGGCGCGCAGGCGAGCGCAAGGGAGTTCAAGCCGTTGTTTTTGGACGTGGGGCTCGCCTGCCATGCGGTGGGACTGCGGCTGGACGATTTCATGGATGACGAGAGC
>CADCAK010000071.1 GCA_902799385.1 uncultured bacterium
TGTGTAATGCGCGCCAACCGTCTGAAGCATCATCCACGCGACGAAACACGCATACGCTGCAAGCGAAAAGCGGAACATCCGCCGCGTTGAAAGCAGCACAACCACGAGCCCCGCCACCCAGAATATCTCCGTCATCCACACTGCAAAGCTGTGCGGCCTTATCGCCGAAACAGCGGCAGCGACAACCACCACCGCAAGCATCGCGATCTCAGCCAATGTCGTTTTACTCATCGTCTGCATATTAGTTTTCATCTTTCGCTATCAATTACTCCCGAATGTTGCATAGAGCGTCTCATTGTCAACATCATACAAGAACGAATAGCCGCCACAATTTCCACGGATGAAATTATAGGCAAGGAATTTCGTAGGATAGGGAACATCACCAGGGTTGTATTTACGCCACACGTCGTCGATGAATGACACTTCCGGCCCATTTGTGCAGGCATTCTTCTCAATAGACTCTGACTGAAACTCATAAGAGCTTTTTTTGGCAAACTCCATTAAACCTTCCATGGAAACCTTGCAACGCATATCTGCAAATGCGCCAAGCCCACCAAACCTATCTTTGGGACCGCCCATAAATCCGCCGCGACTGTAGCTAAGATGAAGCCTTATGTCTGTAGCCTTGTTCGGCACCATGCTATCCGCAAGAAAAGAAGCCTCCGCAAGACGCCCGCCGTCAAATGCGGGACACTCAATCATCACATCACGCCTTTCTCCTTTGATCTCCCACAAAAAGCGCATCGCAAGCATGGAGCATCCTCCGATTGCCGCCACCACGACAATCGCCGCTACCGCTATAATCACATATCTCATTCGCCCATTCATTCCGCTTGTTCCTTCTTAATCCTGTTAATCCTGTAAATCCTGTCTAAAAACTCCCGCGGCACCCCGCCTCTCTCACGCTATGCACAAAGCCACCGCACCAGTTTCACGATGCCGTGTCCAACAAACCAGAGGAATCCAAATGCGCAAAGCATCGAAAAAAGCCACCATACTCGTTCCCGCCACAGACTACTTTCCCTTTTGCGCGGCAAAGCTTTCTCCCGCCCCTCGCTTGCGATCTTCGTTAGGAAGTCCGCCACTTCGCCAACAGTCTTGCATCTATCACAAAACTCAAATTCTTCGCTTGTCAATATTCCGTATTGTTGATCAACTTTGTCAAAGAAGTGAATGGACCCCAAATCATCCCAAGACAAATAATCGACGAGCCAATAAACCATCTGCCAGGCGTCCTCGGCCATAACATACGAGAACATCTCCCCGCCTTCCATCCACGATGCCTCATCATATAATTGACTGAACAAAGTAACGACATTTGCGACCCGCTCGTCCTTTGGAAAACCAACTCGCCTGCGCAGTTCAAGTTGCTCAATGGCAATCTCGCCCTTGCGCTGATACGCCCGATACGCCTTGCCGGGCCACAGCCAGAAATGCTTGATTGCGACATCGACAAGCGGCGCGACTTCGCCCGCCTTCGTCTTGCGCTGCAATTCAAGCAATTCTTCCAAATCCTGCCTCATTCTCCTGTTCTTTCTTAATCCTGTAAATCCTGTCTAGAAAACTCTCGCACCGGACCTCGCTTGCCTTCATTCGCTAATTCATGGTCATTTGCACTTTTTGGGGTTGCTAGTCATTCGCCTTAAATGAAGCCAGCCTCTTCTTTGCCAGAGTTGTTCCAGCGGGCGTCGCAGGGAATATATGAACACGGTGTGGAGATTGATAGCCACGATGTTCCTCGCTTTCATCTGGCACGGAACGACATAGTATGGCAGTCCATGCAACCGTAGAGGATGCAGGGGGCGTGAATCCAAGCATTTCACCGGCAAGGAACACGGCCAGGGAATGGCTGTCGATATCCACCCCGTCGCCAGCCGTCGTATGCAGATGCCGCGGGGCGGACCTGTCCAATTCCGTTTTCAGGTAGCGCACCATTTTAGCGTCCCAATAGCCATTCTCCACGGCCATTACGACATCCATCAGCGCATCGTCCGACGGATGCTCCAGAAAGCGTCCGTAAAGTCTTGCCGCTCCGCACAGCGCAATGTCGATTTCACGGCAGAGATCGGGATACCATTTGAGCGGCGAGCGTTCCAGTTCCGGCTTGCGGCCCTTTCGCATGTCGTATGGCGCAATGACGACCGAGACGTTCTTTATGCCCACCGCCGACGCGAAATAGAAAATGTCCTCAATCGCGTCGTCGCCGACTGGCACGCACCCGATTGTAGCCGCCTTGCCGTGGATCATGATGTCCCCGCCGAGATTCGTGCGCCCGTCAGCTTTCGCGCGCGCCCTGTCCGATGCGTTCGGATATGTCACCTTGAGCGAAAGATAGTAGCTTGAATTCGGGTTCAGGTATCCAATTCCGTAGACGCCCTCCGGGATCTGTCCGTCGCCCTCGCGCAGCTTCGGGCCGAGCGTCCCGCTGAAGGCCGTCATCGGATAGATGCGCGGAGCTTTCCAGCCAGGCGCGTGGACTTCGACAGATCGCTCGTTCTTGAATACGAGTATCCGCAACTTCCCGCCCGCGCTTTTCGCCACGCTTCCCAACTGCGGCTTCTTCGCGAGAATCGCCGCCGTCCGATCTTCGACGGTGTGCCGCGCCGCCTTAGCCGCAATCACGCCAGCGCCAAGCTCCATTGTTTCGCGAACAGACCAGCCCTTCTGCCATGCAACCGCCACTATGCCTCCGGCGAAGACTGCGCCTACGACAACAATTCCAACGGCTATGTTTCTGATGTTCATTTAAAATTCCCTTCGAATTAACTACACCACCTCCCAATGGCCGCCTTTATCGGGGCCGACGCGGCGAAGACGGCCGGATGCCTTGAACCTTGCGAGATGCTTTTGGATTGCTTGCCTAGAAATGCCCATCGCCCTTGCCATGCCCTCTTGCGTAAGATGCGGCTGTCCTTTCAACAATGTCAACAACTTGTCCGCCGTTTTAATGCGAGAGTTTTCTGACAACCTTTTTCTGACAACCTTCCTTCCGCGTGCCTTCCGACAGTTCATGGATATATAGTATTCGGGCGTGAACTCGAAGCCACCGTCGTTGATGACAGCAACGATCCGCTCCGAGACCTTGTCGGCCTCCTCCTTGTCGGAATCGCGCTCCGTCGTTTCGCCTTGCGCGGCGTAATAGTCGCGGATGCGTCGCCGCGCCTGGTTCTGGGTAATGCGTCCTTCGATGTGTTCGATCGCAGTATTGAACAGGAATTGCGACGGCACGAGTCCGTCAACCTGTTGTAGTCCTATCGCGGTCGCCCACGCCTCGGCGCGCTCGCGCCGCCCCGGCTCGCCAGCCTTAAAATACTCTTCAAAATCGTTCATATTCGGCATCTTTCAAATTTCTTTTAGACAGGATTTACAGGATTAAAACACCGACTACTCCACCTTAATCATATCTACAAGCGAATTGAAGTATTCCTGGCTCCAGATATCGAGGCATGAAGTATCCTTTAGGAACGGACGGACATCGTCGCTCGCCGCCTTGAAGTCGATTGTCGCAATGCGCTTCCTAAACGCGGCGATGAGTGCTTCGCGCGAAGAAAGATCGGTTTCGGGAGCGGACTCCTTGCACCGCTCCACAAGGTGCCCCAAATGGCAGGCATAGCCGTTCCTCACATACCACTCGAGATCGTACCAGTCTCGCCCCTTTGTACGCGTGCGCCAGGCGCGAAAGAGCGCTGCACTGACCTTGCCGGCAAACAGATCGCCTATTGAATAGACGCGAATCCAGCGTGACACCGGCTTGACCAGCAACTTCTGCTCTGTCGAAAAGCCTGGCGGCGGATCAATGTCAACCTCGATCTTGACCTTGATCTGCTTTTGCGTCGTGAAGCCGATCTTGAACACTTCTGACGATTCCTTGAGAAACGCGCTCTCCACGGACGACGGCCGCCCCTTGTGCTTCAACTGGATCTCCACCTCCTTCCCCGCGAGGGCGAACTCCTCCTTTATCGCAGGAAAGTACGACTCGAAATCAAACGAGGGGTTTGGCTCGAGAAGAGAAAAATCCATGTCCTCGGAGAACCGCTCCATTCCATAGAAGAGGTGCAGGCACGTTCCGCCGTAGAACGCCGCCTTCTCGAAGAAACCTCCCCTTGCAAGACCCGCCAGCGCAATCAGCTGCATTACTTCCTGCTGAACGGCAACCCGCTCGGCTGCGGACTTCGGCGCATAGCTTTCAACCATAGAATCGTAGAGCGTC
>CADCAK010000072.1 GCA_902799385.1 uncultured bacterium
TTCCGCGCATGGCTCGCGAAGAGGGGCGAGAAGGACGCCGCGACGGCGGAGGTGCCGTCGCCGGAGGCACGGCGCGTGAAGCGTCCGCAGGGGCGTCTCGACCCTGTCCTGGACCGCCGCGTGATCCAGTTCGGGGAGTTCCGCCAGGAGGAGATGGCGAGCCTCCTCTGCGACCTTGGCGCGGCGGTGCGTCGCGGGTCGGACGGCGGCTCGCTTGCGATCTTCTTCTACGGCTACACGTGGGAGCTCGGCTCGGTCGTCGCGGGCGCGGCGGAGACAGGGCACTTCTTCGTTGACTGGATCATGCGGCACGGAAAGGACAGCATCGACGGATTCTCCGCGCCGTTCAGCTACTCGGACCGCGGCTGGCCGGGCTCGTCGCCGGTGATGGCGTCGTCCGAGACCTTCATGCGCAACGGTTTCCTCTGGATCAACGAGGACGACTACCGCACGCACCTCGAAAACCTCTGGAGCTTCCCCGTGAACGTGGGGCTGAGGAACAGGTCGCCGTTCGTCACTCGCAACGCGCTCCTGCGCAACGGTGCGCTGAACATCCTGCGAGGACACGGCGACTGGTGGATGGACCTCTGTGGGCGCGGCTGGTTCTGCGACGCGGAGATGTGGAAGATCCGCAAGGCGCTCAACGTCATGGACGACGCGATGATGCGCCGGAAGAAGCCCTATTCGCCGGAAATCGCGCTCGTGGTCGACGAAAAAAGCCTCATGCGCAACGGATTCGGCTCGAGCGACGTGGTGAGGCCTCATCTCAAATACGCCCGCATCAGGCTCAACCTGTGCGGCGCGACGCACGGGCAGTACCTCCTCGACGACGTCCTCGCCAACCCGCCGGACTGCAAGTTGCTCTTCATCTCCTACGCACGCGACCTGGAGCCGGAGCGTCGCGCACGGCTCGAGGAGATCAAGAGGACGCACCCGAAGATTCGCGTTGTGGAGGCGGCGACGAAGTACGACGTCGTCATGGAGAAGATCGTGGAACACGCGAAGGTGGCGGGCGTGCATTTCTACACGCCGCCGCTGAAGGCGACCGTCTGCGCCGCGGAAGGGTACGTGGTCGTGCAGGCGCGAGAGGAGGGGCCTCTTGAGATAGACTTCGGCAAAGAGGGGGCGGTGGTCGATTTCCTGACTGGAAAGCAATTAGGAACTGGTCCGAAGGTCTCTTTGCCGTTCAAGAAGGGCGAGACGAAGATATTCCAAGTCGTTCCTGAGTCTGCATCATACTGAAGTGAACATTGGCAGAGCTTGAAAACGAGAAACTGTTCAGATGAAACCGATAGTCCAGTTCGTCGCACTTGCCGCAGTCGTGATGGGAGCGGCGTTTCAGCTGGCGGCGGACGGGACGACCCCAGTCCATCCATGTGGAAGTACCGTCTGTGGTGAGGGGACGAAGGAGCCGTCTGGGTATGTGCCGGTGATGTTGTCGAATGACAACGTGCGCGAGGTCGAGCGTTCCGCATCGGTGTTCCATTCATACGAATTTGAGGAGACGAAAGATACTCCCGCGCCTGAGGGGTTCAGGCCGTTCTATGTCTCGCACTACGGACGGCACGGCTCGCGGCGGCTGACGGGGGCGTTCATCGCCGACACGCTCGCCACGCTCGAAAACGCGCAGAAGAACGGGGATTTGACGGAAGAAGGCAAGCGTCTTTTGATTGACGTCCGCAAGATTGCCGAAGCGCACGAGGATATGATCGGCCAGCTGACGGAGCGCGGCGCCCAGGAGCACCGCCGTCTCGCGCGGCGCATGGCGGCGCGTTTCCCGGATGTGTTCAAGGACGCACGGCGCGTCCGCTGCCAGTCGGCCATCTTCCACCGCGTTCTTCTGAGTCAGGCGAACTTCACGATGGCGCTCAAGGATGCCGCGCCCGCGTTCACTTTCGATTTCATCACCGGCGACAAGTACCAGAAGATGCTCAACGGCCCGCATTGGGCGAGGGGGACGGCGAACGTGGCGGAAAAGATTAAGGCGGCGACGGATGCCTACGCAAAGGAGAATATCGACCCTGCGCCGCTCGTGGAGAGGATCTTTAGTTCAACCGTATTGGCGGGCGATGCGCTCGCATTCGTTCGCGACCTCTTCGTTGTCGCCTCCATCTGCCAGTGCCTTAGGTGCGAGCTTGCGGGGCTCGACATCTACCGCTACTTTACGGCGGAGGAGATTGACGCGCTAGGGCGCACTCTTGCATGCGAGCATTATGCGGACATGGCCAACTCCGTGGAGTTTGGCGACGTGCCGCTTGACGGTTCGCGCAGCCTTGCCCGCGATTTTCTCGAGCGTGCGGACGAGGCGATTGCCGACGACGGTATCGCCGCCGATTTGCGCTTCGGGCACGATTCGGGGCTTTGGCCGCTCGCAGGGCTTATTGGGCTGGAAGGACCGGGCGACCGAGTGCCGTTCGCCGATTCCTCGCGCGACTGCCCGGCGTGGAAGTGGATGCCGATGGCCTCCAACCTGCAGATGGTCTTCTATCGCAATGCGGCCGGCGAAGTCCTCGTCAAGGTTCTCTACAACGAGCGCGAAATGCGCATTCGCGGACTAGAGCCGGTTCCGTGGCCCTACTACCGTTGGGCCGACCTTAGGGCACGGCTTCTGGGGGATGAGAAGAAGTCGAATTAACACCGTATCGTCTATGACAAACAGGAGGAACAAACCATGAAAACACCAGAAACAAAACGCACGACGCGCCGAATCTTCGCTCTGCACCTGGCGGCGGCTGGGCGGTTTCGCTGATAAAAATTGCGAAGTGAAAGTGAAAGGCCGGAAATGGATTCTGCCAATATGACAAGACGCGAATTTTTGAAAGGGGCTTTGGCGGCGCTGGGATTCGCGGCGTTGCCTGGCGGAATCGCTTTTGCCGCGCCCGCTGGATGGAAGCCGTCCGGGAGGCCGAATCTCGTTTTCGGCGTTGTCTCGGATACGCATATCAGAACAGACTGGAGCGGAGAGAAACCGAGTTGGCGTTTCCCGATTAAATACTTCAGGTCTGCACTTGAATATTTCAAGGCTGCAAACGTCGATGCCGTTGTCCATTGCGGTGACTTTGCGCACAGGGGGATGGCGGCATCCATTCAATTCCATGCCGATGCATGGCGCGAGGTGTTCGGCAAGCATGGCGGACCGGTGAAATTGTTCGTCTCGGGCAACCACGACATCATCGGCGGAAATTACGGCAATTTTGCATCGCAGCTTTTCAAGGACGAAACCTTGCGCAACGAGCACCTCTTCTGCCATGACTCTGCGGCTAAGTGGGAGAAGATCTGGGGCGAGCCGTATGAACCACTCTGGCACAAGGAGGTCAAGGGGTATCATTTCTTCGGGCGCCAGTGGGAGACGAAGGATGAAATGTCGATGGCGCAATTTGTCGAGGAGCGTGCGAAAAAATATCAGTTGGACGGAAAGAAGCCTTTTTTCTGTCTCCAGCATTGCGGGCCCGGGCGCAAATTGTGCGCAAGGTTGAACAAGCGGCCCAATGTCGTCTGCTTTTTTGGCCATGCGCACAACACGGCGGCGAACTGGAACAACGTCCTTGTGCGTGAGGGATGTCCGCTTGTGTCCATCCCATCGTGCGAGCCGCGCGGCGCGTTGACTTTCGGGAGCGACAAATACATCGCAAAGGCGGCATTGGCCAAATATGCCGCAGTTGGCGGAGGCAGACAAGGCTACGTCGTGCGCGTTTATGACGACATGCTGACTATCGAGAGGCGGGAGTTCGGCGACGGAGGAAGTCTCGGAGCGGATTGGGTGATGCCGCTCGGAAAGTACGCCCCGCATCCGTTTTCGAAGGACGAGTTGAAGAAAGTCATCGGCGAGCCGCAGTTCCGCGAAGGCGCGAAACCGGAGGTCTCTTTAGGCAGGATTGACAGGATTAACAAGATTGGGAAGACTGCAAACGATAATCCTGTAAATCCTGTTAATCCTGTCCAAGAAAACTCCGCAACTCCGCGTCTCTGCGTGAGAATACCTCTTGCTGACGGCAATTCCGATTCGCGCGTGTACGCCTACGAGGTCGTCGTGATAGGCGAAGCGGGAAGTCAGAAGCTCTTCAAGGCGGTCTATGCCGCTGGGTGCAACATGGGCAGCGCTCGAAATCGCAAAAGACGAATTGCCGCCCGGCGAATCATTGACCTTCGCCGTCCGCCCGCTTACCTCGCTTGGTACTTCAGGCAGACCGATAACGACGGAGTTCAAGGTATGATGCCGCGCAGTACGCGAGAGGATGGAGGTTTAGGTCGTCGACTCGGCGAGCGAATCGGTTCGTCAGCGCTCGGATGGATCGAGGATCTTCAGGTCGGAGAACCAGCGGCGCATGAAGCCCCTGTCTCGGGTAACGAGTGCGTCGGCGCATTCCAGCGCATGTGCGCCGATGAGAAAGTCCGGGACGATGGCAAGCCGCAAAGCCTCTTTCTTCCGTGCCGCTTCAAGTCGCGCTTTCTTCCAAATTTCTCCTGCACGGATCGTCGCGGCTTCAGGCATCGGCGAGAAGTCGATGTCGAACGCAACCATCTGGCGGCGGAATGCCGACTTGTCGGCAAACCCCGCAGATGCCTCCGCCCAGACTACGTCACACGCGATGAGGGAATGTCCGTCGGCATACAGACCCGTCACGAAATCTCGCGAGGATGGCCCAAATGCCGGGTCGGCCAGAAAGATGTCGTAGATGATGTTTGTATCTATTGCGTAGATCATCAACAGCCCCTCATCTCGCGGATCAGTTCGTCGGTGCTAATGCCTCCAAACGCGCCTTTCAGGCATCCGTACGCTTCCTCGAAAGGACTTCGCTTCTTTTTCTGCGCGGCGACCTTGAGGGTCTTGCCATCGATTTTGAACGTGAGAACTGTGCCCGGCGTTAAGCCGAGCTTCGTGCGGAACTGCTTGGGTATCGTCACCTGTCCGCGTTCGCAAAGTGTGGCTGTCGTCATCTGAAGCTCCCAATGAGGTTGAAAAAGTATGCATAAGTATAACACGGTATGGATTTTCCGTCAAGTGCGCCGCGCATGCGCAACGGTGCAGGCATTTGCTGTGATAGCGGCACTGCCGCTCGGCGCGGTGGAGTTGACGCACCGGTGGAGCTTCAACGGCGACTACTCCGACTCGGTTGGCGGGGCGTATGCGGTGAAGTGCGGCACATACGTGTCGCTTTACGGCGGCAAGGTTCACATGGGCTACGGCAACTGCAACTGGGGCACGGGCTATGTCGATCTCGGGACGAACATGCTCGACACCACGGCCGCGACTATTGAGATATGGGCGCGGCACGATGGAGTGGAAAGCTGGTCGCGCGTTTTCGACTACGGCGCGGACACGGCCAACAATGTGTTCCTATCGTGGACCTTCGGCACTACGCTGTCCAAAAATCAGTTAGGATCGAAAGTACAGGGCGCGGAGCGTAAAGCCGACTATACGACGCCCTATGAAATCGGAGAGGATTACTATATCGCAGCGACTTTTGAACAGCAGGGCGACGGCGCGACGCTTGTCAAGTGGCAGAGGCGCGACGCGGCTACCGGGGTGCTCCTGGCGTCTGGCTCTCTGTCGATGGCAGGAGGTATAAATAGTTTCGTCAACCCAGTCCTGTATCTCGGGCATTCGCAGTACGATTCGGACAGGGACGCATTGGCAGCATACGACGAAGTGCGCGTGTGGCGCGGCGTTTTGACGGACGCGCAGCTTACGGCGAGCGCGGCGGCGGGACCTGACGCGGCGATCATCGTCGCTGCGGATGTGCCGCAGTTCACGCCTGCCGAGCCGCCGGACCCGCCCGCGCAGAGAGCGGCGGTTCCGAACGGCGGCTTCCGCATGATGACCTACAACATAAACTACGCCTACGATGCCGCGACGCAGACCATCATCGAAGACCGCATCGCCGACCGCATCATCAGGGAGAATCCTGACTTCTGCTGCCTAAACGAGATTCGCGACACCGTCGGCCATCCCGAGGCCACCGTGCTCGCCAAGCTGACCGGCATGCACAAGACGTTCTACGGAGAAGACTCGCAGGGCAACTGCGTCTTGTCGAAAGAAGAGCCGGTTTCATGGAAATGGACTGCGTTGTCGCATGCGGGGTACAAACGCTTTCTGGTGGTAGCCGAGTTCGACAACGCCGTCGTCGCGGCAGCGCATCTTGAACAGGCCGGAACGGAGACGACCTCTGCGCATGATGCGCGCATGGCCAGCATCCCCGAAATCCGGGAAAGCCTTGCGCAGTATGCCGAAAGCGGCAAACCCATTTTCCTTTGCGGCGACTGGAACGCCAGGCCGGGCAGCGACGAAATCGCTCTGATGAAGGAGTTCATGACGATAATCTCGCCGACCAACGGCGTGCGTACCTACCACGGCCGCAACGCGACGGGCGGATCGATAATCGACTACATCGCCGTCGATACCGCACACGCGGACGACATCTATACGGCTTCCGCATACGTGATAGACGACATCGCCGCCTCCGACCATAATCCCGTCTTTGCCGAAATATACCTTCGCCCGGCGGCATCGACGCTCGGCTGGATCGACGAGTCGTTCCTCACGACGGGACGCACGGGAACATGGTCTCCGCCTGTCGCATGGAACGACGGCACATGGACGGCCGAGCTTGGCGGCGGATACGCATTTGTCCCGACTACGCCGTCCGGCGGAAATGTCGTCGCCATGACAACCACGGTGACATTTGATTGCGTGCCGCAGGAAGAGGTTCGGCCGAAAGAAGGTGCGCAAGGGGGATTTTGCCTCGGCACTAACGGATGCTTCCAGGTGTGGACGAGGGGAAAGTTGGGAGTTGGGAGTGGAGGAGTGGGTGAGTTGGTCTGGGTTGATGTCGAGGCGGGCGGTGTAACGCCAGAGGTCGGCGTCGAGTACACGTTCCGCTTCACCTTCGACTACACATCAAAGACGTATGGTGTCGAGGTTCAGACAGCAACAGGATTTACAAGGTTGAGGGAGAAAAATCCTGTCAATCCTGTAAATCCTGTCCAAAACTTCCCGTTGGCGACGCCCGGCTCGAAAATCTCGCGCATAAGGTTCGACGGCAGCGGCGCGTTCCGCTCGCTTGTCGGCGAATGGGCGGAAAAGGTCCGCGCCTTCATGATACATATCCTATAGTCACACCCATTCAACACACAATAGGGATAAGACGATACTCTATATGATTGCCTGTGCGTCCCGCGAAGCGGCTGTTTTCGGGTGGGCGCTTGAGCAGGCGCATATCCCCCGAGGCGAAGCCGAGCCGCGAGATTCGCCTGTCGCGCAGCGATCAGGTTGCCCGACGAGCAACGCGAGGAGCCTTGCGCAGCAAGGTCGCAAGAGGTCGAGCGGGCGCTATGCGGGGTGTAAATCCGCCGCGATAGGAATTACATAGGATGAATCTCTGTCTTTTCTTCGAGGGTACGGGGCGGGGCGTCGCGGGCAAGGTAACGAACGTGACGCGGCTACGCGACATCTGCGTGGACGATGTGCGGCAAAAGCTCCACCTTGAAGCCGGCCCTGGGACTCGCTTGGGTTCGTACCTCTGCGGCAAGATTGCCGGTTCCGACTGGCAGGCCATCTTTCGCGACGCGCGACGCTGGTTTGAGGCGAACTACGAGACGCTGCCGAAAGATGGCATAGCGACGAAAGTTTTCCTCTTCGGCTTTTCACGCGGGGCGCTTATTGCCCGGCACTTCGCGGCGTGGCTCGACAAGCTTGGCGTCGAGGTTGACTATCTTGGATTGTGGGACACAGTTGACGCTACCATCGGGCTGGATGTCGCGGCA
>CADCAK010000073.1 GCA_902799385.1 uncultured bacterium
GCTGCAGGGTCAGAACTCCACGTCTGCCACGACAGGGAAATGGTCGGACGGATATAGATTCCTTCCGGGACGCGGCGTTGAGACCGTGCGGCAGCTGCGCACCTTCACGCCGGGCGAGACGTAGATGTAGTCTATGCGCGAGCCAAAATCGCCGCCGGGCGCGTTCCGCTCGGCGCGCGGAAGCGAGAGCGCCTTCGCTGCGGGGCGCTCCCAGTCGCGCCATTTCCACCCGGTGAACGAGCGCCACGGCCCCATCGGAGGCGTCTTGCTCACCGCCATCGCGTTCCTCAGCAGCTTCGACACCGCTATTGCGGGCGCCTCAGTTTCCTGGCAGTTGTGGTCGCCTGTGAACACGATAGGCGCCCCCTTGCCGAAGACTTTCATCCTTTCGATGACCAGGAGCATCCCCTTCTCCCTCGCAAGCTCCGACACATGGTCGGTGTGGGTGTTGGCGAAGCAGAAGGCCTTGCCGGTGGACTTGTCCTTCAGGATCGCGTACGAGCATACGCGCGGACACGCCGCGCCCCATCCCTTTTTGCCGGGCGTGTCCGGCGTCTCCGAAAGCCAGAACGTGCCCTTGTCGACGGCCGTGAAGCGATTCTTGCGGAATGCTATCGACGCGGACTCGTCGCTTTTGCGGTCTGCGCCGCGTCCGTCGCCTACGAAGACATAGTCTTTGAACTGCTCCATAAGCCATTCGCGCTGGTCCGGAAGCACCTCCTGGAAGCCGATTACATCCGGGCCCTGCGCACGGATCACAGCGACAAGATCGTCGCGGCGCTTTGCCCAGTCGTTCTCGCTGCCCCTGTCGTCGTGGGAATTGCGTATGTTGTACGTCATCGTCCTCACGACGCCGGCGGGGCGCCGGGAGAAAGTGCCTTCAGGCGCGCAGAGGAAGAGTGTTAGGGCGGAGCATGCCGTCTGCGCCTCTATGTCGAAACCATCGGCCGGCGCAACGTCCCAGTCGGGTCCGCAAAGTCCGTCCGCCTTTCGCATGTGCGCGAAGGCGGTGCGGGCGTTGATCTTGAGGTATTCCCTCGCCCTTGCGCCCTGCGGCAGAGCCGCGAACTCGGCGAGATAGCGCGCCGCTATTCCGTTGAACGCCCCGCCGTCGCCCTGGCCGCGTCCTCGCATGACTTCGCCGCGCGACATGCGGTCCATGAGCCAGTCCGCCGCGAGCGCGGCGTCTTCACGGAATCCCTTTGCGCCTGTCAGCTTTCCAAGCCTCAGCGCGGCGCCTATCGCGGTGCCGACGTTGTAGGTGTAGCACGTCCTGTCGACTTTGCCGTCCGCATGCTTTGCGTCGAAGACGCAGCCCGCGGACTTGTCGAAGAGGTTTTCCCTGCTCCAGGCGTAGATGGAGGATGCGGCTTCCAAGTATTTCCTGTCGCCGGTTATCGAATAGAGCTCGCAGGCGGCGATGACCGCAGGATAGCAGCTGCAGGCGTGCTTCCCGCCGCGCTCGCTCGACTTCCACCACACGCCGCCGCCGAGAACGCCGTCGCATTGCTTCCCGATTATGAAATCCATCATCTCCCGCGCATCCTTGAGCAACGCCGGATTCTTGAGGACCGGGTAGGCGTGGCAGTCGGCGATCACCCACCAGAGAAGATCGTCGTTGAACTCGTTGGCACGCCAGTCGCCGCGCGCCGCCTTGAAGCCGTCGAAGAACATTTCGGCCATGCCCCGGAAATCATTTCGCGGATAACGTACGGCCAGGTCGAGCAACATTTCGTATGCATGCGCGGAAAGCCAATAGTCAAGCAGTTCATTCTTGCCCTTATGCTTCACGAACTGCGAGCGGGTGCAGTCCCAATACGCGGTGACAAACGCCTCGGCAGCGGAAACGACAACGTCTCCAGGTTTTCGCGGCGCATCGGCGTCGAGGATGCCTTTCCATTCGCCACCTAGCGACCACAGTTCTCGTCCGGTTATGCGCCGCCATACGCCAGGCGAATACCGTCCGAGACGTCCGACGGCATTCAGCGAGCGAACCGTGCCGGGATGCTTACGCTCCACATAGTCGAGAAAGTTCGCCGTCTGCCTATAGCCGCCATCGTAGCGGACGTCCATGCGCGAAAGATCCGTTTCGCAACCCTTCTTCTCCGGCTCGAACACGTACCAGCGCACATAGTCGGCGATTCCTTCTGTAAGCCACCACGGTATTGATCGGCCCCCGCCGGGGTAGGACTGCACTACATGCATCAGCTCGTGTATTGCGCAGCCCATACCCTCGCTGTCGCGATTCGCCGAGAACCATTTCCTGTCGAGCGAAATGCTATCGCCTGTCGTGTAAGCCGGCGCTCCAGTTTGCGGCGGGTCGACAAATCCGACTTTCACCTTTTCCGGCGCACTCCAGTCTTTCGACGGATATTCCGCAATCAATCGCGGATACCACTTCTTGAGAGTCGGCTCGAGTTCGTTCTCCGCCCATTGCGCCTGTTCGGGCGCGGACGAAGCATCAACCTCAACCACAACCGAAGCTGTTGCCGCCAGAAATACCGGGAGAATGCAAAAGATCATTTCTTTTCATCCTTGCTCATGGAATAAGGCGCCGCCGCGAGTGTGGTGCCGCGCGTCTTGACGGGTTTGGACGACATCCTGAACACGAGTCTGCCGCCTTTCGCCAGATCCGCCGCCGAAAGCCAGTTCGCGTTCACCGCCCTGCCGTTGAAGGCCACCCCTTCGACGTAGCGGCTGCGCGATGCGTCCTTCGCCTCGATGACAAGCGTCTTGCCGGACGGCATGCGTATCTCGGCGCGTTCGACCGCCGGCGAGCCGAGCGCATACTGACCCGAGGCGGGGCACACGGGATAGAAGCCGAGCGCGCTCCAAACGTACCAGGCTGAGGTCTGGCCGTTGTCTTCGTCGCCGCAGTAGCCGTCTGGCGTCGGCGAATAGAGGCGGTCCATCGTTTCGCGCACCCAATACTGGGTCTTCCACGGTTCGCCCGCCCAGTCGTAGAGATACAGCATGTGCTGGGCCGGCTGGTTCCCGTGCGCGTACTGCCCCATGTCGGCAAGCAGCATTTCGCGCATTTCGTGGTACATCCCGCGCCTGTCGCTTTCGCATATCGAAGGCGGCCTCGCCAGCACGTCGTCCAGCGCCGCGACGAACGCCTCGCGCCCGCCCATCGCCTCCATGAGTCCCGCTATGTCATGCACGACGCTCCATGTCCAGTGGAGGGAATTTCCTTCGACGAAATCGCCGTCGCCCCACTTGATTGGATTGAAGTCGTCGCGGAACTTGCCGTCGCGCCAGCGCCCGTTCGCGAGACGGTGCTTCGGGTCAATCACGTTGCGCCAGTTCCCGGCGTTCTTTCTGTACTGCGCCGTCTCCTGTTCGCTCTTGCCGATCGCCTTGCCGAACTGCCAGATACACCAGTCGTCGTAGGCGTATTCGAGCGTGCGCGCGACCGTTCCGTGCCGCCCTTTGTCGTGCGCGACGTAGCCTAGCGTGTTGTAGTCCGCTGCGCCCCAGCGTCCTGTCGCGCCCTGTTTCGGGTGCTGGTTGTTCGCGCCGTGGACGAGCCCCTGCCACAGCGTCTCGGCATCGGCCTTGCCGCGCGCGCCGCTGAGCCACGCGTCCGCGATGACGCTCGCGGAGTTGTTGCCGGTCATGCAGTCTGAGAGCCCCGGACTCGACCACTCCGGAAACCATCCGGCCTCCTTCCAACTGTTCTCGAGCCCCTCTGTCATCAGCGCGTTCACCTCGGGATAGGCGAAGTTGAGAAGTGGGAAAAGCGCGCGGAACGTATCCCAGAATCCCGTCCCGACATAGAACGGTCCCTCGAAGACGCCGCCGGGCGTGGGGCTCCGGTGCACCGCCTTCTTC
>CADCAK010000074.1 GCA_902799385.1 uncultured bacterium
ACGGCCTTCGCGCCGGATCGCCGGACCAGCGAAACTTCCATTCGCCGTTCAGGGACATCTTCCACGGCGTATCGAATTCGAGCGCGTCCGAGAGCGCGACCTTTTCGTCCGCGAGCGGCATGGCGTACGTCGCCGCCGGCATCCTGTTGCGCGAGTTGACTGCGGGATTCTCCCAGTCGTGCGTTGCGGCGACGGACAAGGCGGAGGCCATCGCCGCGAGTGCCGTCAATGTCGTTTTATGCATATTTCCTCCTCTGCCGCATATTATAACATAAATCACATAAATCCCCCGCCAGTTGTTGGCAGCTGAAAAATCAAGGGTTTCGCGGGGCCCGTCCCCAAAATTCCGATAGCGGCGTATCACAAGGGTCCCGCTCCCGTGGGCTAATAGACGAAGATCATGAAGCCGGATTTCGGCACAACGACCAGGTTCCCCGATGAGTCCACGCTCACTGACGTAACCCAGTCGGGTTTCTCCAACACGTTTATCGTCTTGCCAGTGAAATTGAAACCCGATGTCACGGCATAATTCTGCCGTCTGCTCATCTTAATGCCGTCCGCGCTCGACACCTTCACGTTTACCGTTCCCGGAATCGTCGATGCCGCCGGAAGCGCCAAGACCGAGGCGGTATTGTCCTCGGTGAAGTTGAACGCGAGCGCCGCACCCGACTCCATCGTGAGGTTGCCGCCGAGAGTCACCGTCCCCGATTGCGCAACCTTCAACGTCGAAGTGTCATTTAAGGCTACCGCGCCGTTGCCGGGATTGCACCCCGCATTGCACGAAACCGTCACCGAATCGCTCGCCGTAAGACCGCCAGTGAACGGTGACGTCACAGCGAACACCACCTTGCCGCCGCCAACTGCGGGAACTGTACCGCCGCCTTGGATCGTTCCGTCAAGCGTGATGACATGCGCATCCGCAGTATCGAGGGCAGGATCACCCATCGTAAAATGCGAAGTGTCCAAAGTCAGTACGCAACCAGAGTTTACGGTCAAGGAATGAGCACCAGCGACCTTGTTGCTGGGATTCGCCTCAAGCGTCCAGTCCGCATACGATTTCAGCGCGCAATTCGCCTGGACGACGAACCATTGATCCTGGCATCTCAATGCCACGGAGGTGTCAAATCCAATGCCGCCGGGACCAATTACCCATGTCGTAGGACCAAATCCCGTCTCCCCCCCAGAACTGTTTCTGTACCCCGTTGTGAGATGGAAGTAGTCGCTATGTCCACCGTTTTTGGCCGTCAGGCCGTATGTTAGGCGATTTACTATCATCTTGCCAGAAAACGTGCTGGCCTGTCTTGCGCAGAACACTTCCGCCTTGCCCGTATTCTTAATTTCGCCAAGCACCCTGTAGACGCCATGGTTCTCGTATGTCACATTCTGCCAATAGTATGTGTTATTGCCAGATTTGATCGTGTAGTAGTAATGACTGCCATCATGCTGGACTCTCTGCACAATCGCGGTTGTGCCGGCATCTATCACGGCCCGCTTGAGATTGCCGTATGGAACATAGAGCTGTGTTCCCGCGCCCGAAAGCCGGAAGGCATTGGCCGTGGTGTTGTCGTTTCCGTTCTTGGGCCAAAGCGCCGTATCGGTCATGGTGAACCTGCCCTTCAAAGTCCTGATCGTTCCGGCCTCCTCCGATACTCTCGCACCTGTCGCGCCGCCGGAACAGACCACGTTGTTGGCATCCGCGCTGAAGATCTTGATGTCGCCCGCAAACACTATCGGAACGGCTATCGTGTGCTCGACGGCAGATGCGTTCGTGATTGTGTGGATTCCCGTTATGGCTGTCGTACCGCCAATGGTTATCGCCGCCGTTCCTGCGGGGAACGTGATGGAGCCGGGTGAAAACGTGTCGCCGTTGTTCGTCAGCGCAGCTGCCTCGGCGGAGACAATCCTGCAGTTGCCGCTCGTCGGCACTTCGCCAGTGGACCACTTCGTGGCGTCGTTCAAGTCGCCGCTCGCGCCGCCAATCCAGGTCGGTTCGGAGATGATGAAGCTCGCGAGAAGTTGCGCCGCAGTGTCGCTCCTGACGACAATTTCTGAAGATATCGTCGTGCCCGACACTATTGCCCATGTGTCGCCCGTCCAGCCGACGAACGCATATCCCGGAGCCGGAACCGCCACAAGGGTCGCGGAAGATCCACGGGCAATCCAAGCCGAAGCCGTCCCGGTCGCCGCGTCATCGCCAAACTTCACGCCGCCTGCATCCGTGTCGGCGGCATAGGCGTGGAACTTCGAGAAGAAAGTCGAACCCTCGTATTTGTAGTCGTTCGCGTTGCCGACGCCGTCGCTGAACGAAAGAGCTTTCGATGGGCTTGCGTTGACTTCGCCGTGGAACGTGCCCGCGAGGATGTTCGTGAAACCCGCCGCTCCGTTCTCATCCACCGTTGGCGCAAAGAATGCGGAGGGAACTCCAGAGGTGCAGTCAGCGTCCATCTCGAACGAATAGATTTTCCCGTTTGCCGGGTTGTCCGAGCTGCCATTGTTGTGGTTGTGGAAAAGATATGTCGAAATCGTCGTGTCCGTATCACATTGCGTTCCGTTGCTGGGCGTGAGCGTATCGAATGCAACCCTGTTGTAGTACGTTGTCGTCATTTTGCCGGCGGGACTGTCCAAAACCGAGACATAGCGCGTGCCTTGCGCTGCGACGGCGCCATTTCCCCACTTTCCCCTCAACATACAAGAGAGTTTCTTACCCGTTGTACCCCCTGAGTTATAGATGGAATGGCTGACGTTGGGTGGGTTGTAAGCACCCATGAACACTACCTTCGTGGTAAGCGCGGCGGAGTATTCGTAGTCTAGAATGAACTTCGTGTTCTTTGTGGCACAACAGCGAGTATCTACCGCATTGACGCCGTACGCCCGTACGAAAGCGTATGGCTGGAGCGCGTGTGTTTCGGCATTCGCCGCCATCGCGCTTGCGGCAACCGCCGCGACTGCTATCAGTTTTTTCATGTTCATTTTCGTGTTTCCTTGTTTGTGCCGTTAAGTGTTAGTGTGTTGGGTAAAATCGTGTGAATGGGACGGACAAGACAAAACAAGACGGGCGGGACACCAAAGGTGGTGCCTCGTCCGTGCTGATTGTCGTGTGATTCGATGCGGCGCGAGACCGCTTTCTAAAATCGCTTCTAAGGCCGCTTAGAGAGCCGCTAACGCGCGTTCTCGGCTTAGAGCCCCCCCCCCCCCGTACGAATATTAGCATTTATGGCCATCATTGTAGTTCTCCTCATTTCGGTTGCACGGCTTCTTCTGCCATGGTGCGAGCATATTAGCATAAAGTTTTTTCCGCGTCTATACCCCCACCGAAAAAACCTGCTAATGCAGGTTTGTGACTCTGACGGATGGTCAGGTTACCTTTCGCCCAACGGTAGCGCTACCTTTCGCCGGATGGTAGCGCTACCGCTGCCGACCATTAGGTAACACTCTGCCTTTCCATCCCTAATGGTAACGGCGACCATTAGGTAACGCTCTGACGTTACATCCCTAATACCTCCGCCGACCATTAGGTAACGCTCTGCCTTTCCATCCCTAATACCTCCGCCGACCATTCGGTAACACTTCTCTGGCGATTCGGCAGGCCGTCAGCGTCTTTCAAGAGTTTAGTTGGACCCAAATTACGGGACAATTTGGCACACCCCTGGACTATTTTTGAAAGGCTTTGGAGGGTGAGAGAAAAACCCCCGGATGATGGACCAAAAGACATAGACCTCCTTCAG
>CADCAK010000075.1 GCA_902799385.1 uncultured bacterium
GCGATCATGTCGTCGTACTTGTCCATCATGTTGTTGTCGCGCAGCATCTGCGTGTTCGCCGTGAGCGCGCCGCCCGGCATCGGGCTCCACACGATCTGCGGGTTGACGCTCATCGCCTCGGGCGGCAGGAAGTACTTCTGCATCGCGTTCTTGAAGGAGTCCTCGGCCTTCTTGATCTTGTTGATGTCGAAGTCGAAGCCGAAGTCGGGGTCGCCGTCGAGGCAGTGCCACATCGTGATGATGTCGGGCTGGCAGGTGCCGCCGCTCATCGGGGCCATCGAGAGGTCGAGGCCGTCCGCGCCGCCCCTGAGCGCCGCGAGGTAGCACGAGACGCCGTTGCCGGCCGTCTCATGGCTGTGGAACTGGATGTGCACCTTGTCGCCCAGGAGCTTGCGGGCGAGCTTCATCGTGTTGTAGACGGTCGCGGGCGTAGAGGTGCCAGACGCGTCCTTGAACGCGACGCGGTCGAAGGGAATCCCCGCGTCCATGATCATCTTCAGGCGGTCGCGGTAGAACTCGGGCGTGTGAGTGCCCTTGTTGTCGATCCCGGGAGGAAGGCCCATCATCGTGACGACGACTTCGTGGTTGAGCCCCGCGTCGTGGATGCACTGGCCGGACCACTTGAGGTTGTTGACGTCGTTCAGGGCGTCGAAGTTGCGGATGGAGCTCATGCCGTGCTTCTTGAACATGTCGGCGTGGAGCTTGATCATGTCCGAGCTCTGAGACTCAAGGCCGACGACGTTCACGCCGCGCGAAAGCGTCTGGAGGTCGGCTTCTGGAGCGGCCTTGCGGAACTTGTCCATGACGTCGAACGCGTCTTCCTGGCAGTAGAAGTAGCAGCTCTGGAACCTCGCGCCGCCGCCGGCCTCGAACCAGCGGACGCCGGCCTGATACGCCTCCTCCACGCAGGGGAGGAAGTCTTTCGAGAGAACGCGCGCGCCGATGACGGACTGGAAGCCGTCGCGGAACGCTGTGAGCATGAACTTTACGTTTTTCTTGGCCATGGTGTTTTTCCTTGATTAAATCTGATGTTCCGTGGGTTGGGGTGCGGGCGCGCCAGAGCGCCCGTCCGTTCCAATGCTTAGCCATTCATCGCCACTGCAATCGCGAGGGCGATGTCGGCGTCGTCCGACGCCGACTTGGCCGCAGGGGCCTTCTTGGGCGTTTCCTTCGGGAATATCGAATCGAACCTTCCTATGCCCTTCATCGACACCTTCGTCACGACGATGAGAACCGAGAGGAAGAAGTAGACGATGCCCATTCCGGCGATCATCAGAACCAAACCCTGTCCGAGCACTTCCATTGTTTGACCTTTCCGTTTTAGATTAGACCGTCTCGTTTCCGCACGAATCGACGAACGATAGCTTGAGCGTGTCGAAGTCTATCTTGCGGTAGTAGCAGTTCCTCGGGGCTCCTGCCTTGTCCTTGGTGTGGCAGATGCCGCCTCGGCAGGGGCGGACGACGTAGAGGAGCGAGTTCTGCTCGCAGTTGACGTACGCCTCAAGGAGGTCGAACGTCTCGCCGGAAGTCTCGCCCTTGAACCAGAGCTTGTTGCGGCTCGTCGACCAAAGTATGAGCTTCCTCTTGGCGAAACTCTCCTTCATGGCGAACTCATTCGTGTAGGCGACGAGTATGACTTCCTTCGTGTCGGCGTTCTGGACGGCGACGGGGATTACCCCAGGGTCGTGTTCCACGGCTGCGGCACGACTTGCCGCGACCTGTGCGCCCACTTTCTCGAGCTTCGTAAAGTCAAGTGTCAGTTCAGAAGATTCTTCAAGCTGTCCCATGTTTTTCCCTAAGATGAAATTTGGGGAATATTATACCAAAATCCGGCGGGGAATTGGCGGAAGAAATTTCCGTAACTTCCCGGCCCCGTAGGACTCGCCCATGTAAATGTTGTATCTCATAAACACGCCGAAATGTAAAGCGGGGGCGGAATCGCAATCAGGGCTTAGTCCTCAGCAGACTATCTAAAAACGCCGTGTGGACTCAGTTGGGGCTCTTATGCCAACTGTACAGGTTCCAAAAAAGCCTGGTCAAGAAGGAAAGGTATCACCCCGACATATATGATTCCACTTTCATCCTGTTGCGGCGGTTTAAAGCCCGACACGACAACGATTTTCTTGAAGAAGTCTCCGCTTCTGCGAAGCGATTCGGTCTCCTGGCGTCTTTTCGCCTCGTCAGGAATGGAAAACGCGCTTTGAATGTATATCTTGCGAGTTCCCACGTTTACGACGAAGTCAATCTCGGTTTGCCGACGGAGTTGACGTCCGGACTCGCGTATCGTGAAATCGACAACACCGACATCAACAGCATAGCCACGAGATACAAGTTCGTTGTAAATGACGTTTTCCATCAAGTGCGATTCCTCGCCTTGGCGCATGTTCAACCTAACGTTCCGAAGCCCAATATCCTCTGAATAGTATTTCGCCGGGGACGACAGATAACGCCTGCCTTTTACGTCGAACCTACGGGCTTTTGCGAAAAGATACGATTCTTCAAGATAGCTGAGATACTTGCTGACAGTCGGTTGAGTCGCCTTCACCCCCTGCTCCGTGGCAATCGTGTCGGCTATCTTTTTCGCGTTCGTAAGCGATCCGACAGACGAGGAAAGGATATCCGTCAGGTCCGACAAAAGCCCATCTGCCTTGAGTTGATGGCGTTCGACGATGTCCTTGAAATACACCTTGTCGAACAGCTGGCGAAGATAGGCCGTGCGCGATTCGTCGGTCTTCCTGCCAATGGCGCCCGGCATCCCTCCCCAGACAAGATAGCGCTCCCACGCCTCGGATTTCTCGACGCCCGACACAGGAAGATACTCTCCGAAAGAAAGAGGATGAAGGCGGACCTCGTCGCCCCTGTCGCGGAAGTTGGTGGCGATGTCGCTGGATAGCATGCGCGAGTTGGAGCCAGTCACATACACATCGACATTTGGCCGCCGCAGGAGTTCGTTCAGGACGTCGTAGAAAGTGACATAAAGCCGATCGCGCTCCTCTGGCGGAAACCTGGATGGGTCGATCCCTGGCGGAAGCGCGCGCCCGCACTCCTGTATTTCGTCTATGAACACATAGTGCCAACCTCGACCCTTGATTTTCCCATCTATGTAGTCGCCGAGGGCAATCGGATCCTTCAGAGCCGCAAACTTCTTCACATCAAGGGCGATTTCTACGATCTGCGATGGGCGAACGCCGTCCCTGATTAGGTATTCGCGGAAAAGTCGAAATAGAAGAAAGCTCTTGCCACAGCGCCGAATGCCAGTGATTATCTTTACAAAGCCGTTGTGCCGCCGCTCGACAAGGCGGCTGAGGTATCGGTCTCTCTTAATCAGCATCCCAAACCCTCTACTTTAAATTTATGTAACATGGTACGCTTTTTTAAAGCGACGGTATTATATCAAATCCCCTTCCAACCCGCAATAACCCTATGAACTCAATTGGAATTTTGCACGAATGGACAAGGTGTTGAAAACGGCGGGCGGGCTTTTGGCCCGCCCGCCGCAGTGCGCAGACGACTAACGTGCGTTAGTGGCTACCGTACTCCACTTCGTACAGTGCGCTGCCGCCGGCGGTCGTCACGCGAACGGCGCCGTCCTCGCAAGGAGGCTCGCCGAAGTTGAGCCGGGCCGTGAGCTTGCCGTCGGCGTAGGCCGCCTCGACCGCGTGCCACAACGCGCCCGTGTCGGTGAGCAGCTCGATCTGC
>CADCAK010000076.1 GCA_902799385.1 uncultured bacterium
CTTCAAGGACGCCGAACTGCCCGCCGCCACCGCGCGCATCCTCGCCCGCGCAGACGTGGCGAACATGCTCGACTTCGCGAAGACCAATCTCGTCCCGGAAAAAATCGTCGGGATGAGCGACAAGCAGGTGTTAATGGTCATTAGTATCGTAGCGTCAACGCTCAACGCCGCGATCGAAGCGGAGCTCTCGGAGGACAAGCGCGCGTCGATGGACAACGGCGACTATGCCGTTCTCACGTCGCTTCTCAACATGGCGTTCACCGACGTTTGCGGCGCAAGCCTGAAGGAAGCGGCCGTCCAGCTCGCCGCAGACGGACGATTCGCCGGCGTGGATGCGGCAGGGGCCGAAGAGCAAGAACGCTACAACATCGAATACGTGACCTACAGCACCGGAATCGACCAGAACAAGAATCGCGTCCCCGTCGATACGCAGAGGGCTCTTGCGGCGAACAAGTCCGCCTCCAACATCGCGCTCGCGCTGCGCATGCTCGGTACGGTCCGCTCCGATCTCTACCTCGAATGGCTTGACAGGGAGACCGCCAGCGCAGTTCGCGAGAACAAGGCCACGGCCGAACAGCGCGCAATCGCCGAAGCCGCGCTTAAGCGTGCGCCGGCGCTTTTCAGGAAACACTCCGCAGGCCTTACGGCAGAGCAGAGCGCCGAACTCAAGGCGTTCCTCGTCACGCTCGACTTCCGCGACGCCGCGCTCGCCGCGAGCGAGGAGGCGCTGAGCAGGAAGGCGTTCGAGATTTCGCTTTCTGGTGACGGCTTCGACGTTCCCGGCTCTTCGGCAGCGGGCAAGGCGCTGTCGCGCGGATACGCGCCCGCGGAGCTTCCGATGCTACAGCGCGTTGCGGACATCTACCGCGAGGCGACAGGCTGCACCGAGACCGAGGCGCGAATCGCCGCCCTCGACCAGCATAGCGCGGCGCGGCGCCTTTTCGCCTACGGCGGACGCTTCACCGCGTCGGCGGAGAACTTCAAGGCCGGTCTCAAGCTGCTTGGGCAGTTCAAGACCTGGCTCGCCGCCAGAGATGCGGAAGTAGAGCCGAAGCGCGTGCCCAACGGGCGTGTCGGCGCCGGCGTAAGCCTCACCGCCTTGAACGCCGATCCGAGCTACTTCACGGTCAGCGCGGAATTCGCCTACGAGAAATTCATCTTCGAACACCTCGCGATCGACGAGTCGCTGCCCATTGCGACGGACGATCCCAACTCCGTGTTCGACATGGAGCATAACCCCGTGACGCGCTTCTTCGGCCGCGGCTACTCCACCGCCAGCACCAACACCATGGCGCAGATTCCGCCGGAAAAGCGAACCCTCGTATATGAGGTGTTCGACCTCATCGCGCCGCTCGCAACGACGCAGGCGGGCGTAGATGCGAACTACCACCGCAGCTCCAACGTGGAAATGATCGCGCGCATCCTCGCCAACCTGGACGCCATCGCCGAAATGAAGGCGGCCGGCACGCTCACGAAGGCGACGTTCTGCGAACGTTTCCTCACCGACATTCCTGGCGCGGCGGAGATGACGTTCTCGCAGATCGGCCAGACGCTGAGCGGGCTTCAGGAGCAAGTCCTGATGAACAGGTTGGGCGGAAACGTGGGCAAGTTCTTCCAGTTCAACCTCATGATGCAGTCCTCCGGACGCACCATCGAGGAGTGCGCGGAGGCGATCCTGAACGGGCAGAATCTCCCGAGGGCCCCCTACATAGCCCCGGCGAACGGCGGCATATCCGAACTGGACGGCACCGCCAAAGGTGGCCGTGCGCAGTGCGTCCTCGACCTGCTGCGTCCCGCGAGTCCGGTGTCGATTTCGGACGGCAAGGAGATTTTTACCGACGAGCAGAACGTCTTCAAAGTCAATTTCCCGGACGGCACCACGCTCACAAGCTCCAACCAGGATCAGGCGAACGCCATCGCCGACAAGATCGCGGAGCTCTGCGGGCCGGTTCACCTGACGCAGCTCAGCTCGGTTTACTTCGCGCTCACGCAGGCGGGCGAAAACATCCTCCTGGACGCTTTCCGCGGGCAGGGATACAGCACGACCGAGCATACGCCGCTCACCTACACGCTCCTGAAGAACGAGGAGACCGGCGTCATCACGGTGCGCTACTCCGAGCCGGCGGGCTTCCCGATCAAGTTCAGCTGGGAGTGCGCAATCGCCCTTGACGGCACTTCCACGACAACGCAGATGAATGTCGTTGCCCCCACGGGAGCGGCAGTATGAAGCCGACTCAACGCCGAATGGTCCAAAAAACCACGCCTGCCCGTGTAACCTTGCGGCGGAAAGCGTGTATTCAAGGTAGAAAACATTATAGGAGAAAATACCATGACACTCGACATCAACGGATATAACAGCATATTCAAGTCTTTCGTGAGCTTCGCGCAGGAGCGGCACGACGCGAACCAGGTGAAGGCGGTCGCTGACGCGCACGTCAACAGGCTCGACGGCCACAGGGTTTTGGCCGTCACCCGCTCGGAAACGGACGAGGTCCACAAGTGGCTGCGCACGCGCGACGAATACAGGGTGAACGACCGCACCCGTGATTATTTCAAGAAGGCGATCATCGACATGTTCGGCGGCGAGTCGAAGATACCAGACTCGGTGAAGGAGGCGATGATCATGGACGACTACAACGCCGGCAAGCCCCTCACGGCGCGGCGCATCCTCGCCGTCAAGGCCGCGATCGACGCGGACGGCACGGCCAAGGCGCGCGCGGCGAAGATCCGGCTCGAGACGTTCTCGCCGGAGGTCAAGGCCGCCGCGCTCGGAATGGGCTACACGAAGGCGGAGCTGCCCAAGCTCGCCCGCGCCGCGCACTTCTACGCCGAGGTGAACAACTGCGCAGAGTTCGAAGCGCTCGAAGCGCTCACGACGCCCGGCTCCAAGGCGAACCGGCTCCTGGGCTACGGCGGACGCTTCCTGAAAAGCGCGGCGAACTTCCGCGAAGGGCTGCGCCTGCTCGACAGCTTTGCAACCTGGTACACCGCGACCAAGGCGACGCTCGACGCGACCGGGAAGAACTACCAGGAAGGCATGCCGAAGACCATACTCAACGCCACGGATTCGTATTTCAAGCCCGATACGCAGTGCGGCATGGAAAAATTCATCTTCGAGGAAATCGCCAGCAACGCCTCGCTCAATCTCGCCGAGCAGGATCCGGAAAAGGTCTTCGGCATGGAGAACAACGCCGCCACGCGCTTTTTCGGACGTGGTCTCGGCTGGTCCTTCACCCAGACGGTGGCGAACATCCCGCCCGCGAAGCGCGCCGCATTCTATGCGGCTCTCGACACGGCGTTCCCGCTCGTGACGGATGTCGCCATTGCGCGTCTGCCGCTCTTCAGGCGTCCTGGGGACCAAATCTCCACCATCAACAAAGGCATTGTCCTTGCCCGCGTCATGAAGAACCTCGACAAGCTTGCCGCACTCGTGGCCAAGGGGGAGCTCACGGTGAAGGCGTTCGTGAAGATCTGCTTCCCGGAGGCCAGGGAAAAGACGCTCGGCGCAGTCGGAGCGCTGCTCAAGAGATGGCATTTCGAGATCCGCGGCAACCCGGCCGAGGACATCGAGGCGAAGTATCCTCCTGAATGTTCGGAACGCATGCTGGCCTTGCTGGAAGAGACTGGCTGCACGGTCGAAGAGGCGTTGGTCGCCGCGCAGGGCGGCAAGCAGCCGCCGATTCCCCGGTA
>CADCAK010000077.1 GCA_902799385.1 uncultured bacterium
ATGGCGAAGGCTCCCTTGTAGTTCACGCCCTGCAGCTGCATGAGGCGCAGCATGTCCGGCTTGGAGAGCGCGGTCTCCGCCATCCTGCGCGAGAGAGCCGTCTTGCGCTTGAGCAGCCGCTCGTAGTCTTCGAGCAGCGTCTCAAGCTGTTCCCTGGCGAATCCGCCGATTCCGGTCTCATCGATCGTCTTGCGCAGGGACTCCACCTTCGCACGGGAACTTCGCCCGGGAAGGGCGTATCCCTTCCTGCTGCAGACGCTCAAGATCCTGTTCGACGTTCGCGTGAGCTCCTTCACCGTGTCGCGGTAGGCGAACATGACGTCGCGGTGCTCGGAGTACTCGTCCGAAGGGTCGTGGACTAGGTGATGCCGCTTCCCTACACCGTCGGCTCAACGCAGCTCGACGACGAAGCGTGGATTTCGACGATGAGCGGCCTTGACGGCACGAGCGACTCGACGTCCAAGATCCGCCGCCACTCGACTCTCCGCGCCGGCGGCGACTTCAAGTCCACGCGTCTTGTCGGCCGCAGCGCCTGGAACGACAAGTGGATCATCGTCATCCCCGCGTCGGCCATCGACGCCGACCGCGAAAAGGCGATGAAGCTTATCGAGGCGGGCGTGAAGGACGTCAAGATCGGCGTCCGCGCCTACTCGCGGCAGGGGAACTGATGTTGAAAAGTTTAGCTCATAAAAGTGGCTGACAAGGTGGAAAGTTCGCTCATAAAAATGGCGGATGTAATGCAAAGTTCGCTCATAAAAACCGAATTTCGTTGCTTTCCGGCATCCTTTTATGGTAAAATGTGCGAACATGAAGCCTAAAAAGCCGATTTTGTATCTGCGTCGCAAGTTTGACGCCTTCCTTAAAGATTGGAAGGCGCGGGAGAATAGCTTGCCGCTTATGATAAATGGTGCGCGGCAGGTTGGCAAGACACTGTACGTCATTTTGCGGAGACGGGCTACGAGTCGTACATTGAAATCAACTTTGTCGAGCGACCGGAATTCAAGGAGATCATTCGAGACGGATTTTCCGTCGACAGCATTGTCAGGAACATTTCAGCCATAGACCCCGGTCTGCATTTCACGCCTGGGAGCACTTTGCTGTTCTTCGACGAGCTCCAGGAGTTCCCCGAAATCGCGACGGCTCTCAAGTTCTTTGCGCAGGACGGACGCTTTGACGTGATATGCAGCGGTTCGCTGCTGGGCATACAGGTCAAGCGCGTAAAGAGCTACAGCGTCGGCTATCAGGAAACGGAGACCATGCGTTCGCTGGACTTCGAGGAATTCCTGTGGGGGTGCGGCTACGGCGACGGACAGATTGCCGATCTGCTGGAGCCGGCGTTTGCATGCCGTCCGTTCGGCGCGGCAGTCAAGAACACGATGGACAGGTTGTTTCTTGACTATTGCGTGACTGGCGGAATGCCGGATGTCCTTGAGACGTACTTCACGAAAGGCACGTTCGAGGACGTTCCGCAGACGCAGCGACGCATACTCAACGATTACCGCGCGGACATTCGCAAGTATGCCGAGGGGCTGGATCCCGTCCGCATTCAGGCGGTTTTCGATTCCATACCGGCGCATCTTGCCAGGGAGAACCGCAAGTTCCAGTGGGCGACGGTTTCGAAGGGCGCGACGCGCAAGGACTACTGGGGCTGCGTTGAGTGGCTTGAGGATGCCGGCGTAGTCGCAAAGTGCCGGCGCATGGACGTGCCGGCACTGCCGATTGGCGCGCACCTCGACAACGACGCGTTCAAACTCTATCTGTGCGATTCCGGGCTGCTTTTGTCCATGCTTGAGAAAGAGGTGCAGGAAGACGTGCGGATTCGCCGGAATCTCGGCACTTGGAAGGGAGGCCTTTTCGAACACATCGTCGGCGAGGCGCTCGTCAAGGCGGGCGTGCCGCTCGCATATTACAAGCGCGAGAACTCGACGCTTGAAATGGATTTCTTCGCGCGGTCTGCAGATTGCCTTGTGCCGATAGAGGTGAAGGCCGAGAACAACCGCGCCAAGAGACTTCGAACGATGATCGAATCCGACAGCTACCCGGAAATCCGCTGGGGTGTCAAGTTGGTGAATGGCAACGTAGGATACGAAAACGGCGTCTTGACCCTGCCTCAGTGGTGCGCCTTCAGGTTGCCGGAGATAATCAGGGCCAAGGTGGACTAAAGGACAGTGGAGATGATGGGAAGATCGATAGTTTCGACAATTATTCTTCTTTGCGCGTTTTCGGCGTTCGCGGAGGGTGGCTATACCAACCACGCGGGGAACGTGGTCGCGGGGTGGCCTGTCAAGCTCACGCAGAAGGAGGTCGCCTTGGCCGAGGGCGTTGTCACTAACGACTGCCGACTAACGACTAACGGCTGCAGCCATTCAACTTCTCACTTGTCCGCCATAGCTTCAGCGAAGGCGGAACCTTTCAACTTTTCAACTACAAACACCTATCCGCTGTCCATCTTCCCCGAATCCGAGCAGCGGCGAATTGCCGCCGATTTCCTCCTTCGCCAAGGCTCCGGAGGACAAGTTGGCCTGCTGCGCATTCCTGATGCCGTGAAGCGGGCGATTACGGGTGCGGAGAAGGCGATGGCGCGTTCGCGAAAGCGCGCGGAGAAGGGGCTCTGCACGAAGGAGGAGAGCGACGACTTCTGCGCGAAGTCCGCGGCCGCGCTCAGGAGCTATCTCGACAAGCGTGTCAAAGAGGGCACGATCACACCTGCCGAGCGAAAGGCTCTTGGGCGCTAACTCCTCTGTGATATGGTCGGTAAAGTCGTGGCAGACCCGTACCGTGGAAAATAGGCCGCGAAAAAAATTCATTTTGATACGGCATTGTCCGCGAAGATATGATATAATACGCGGCATGACCACCTATCTCCATTATCGCGACGGGAGAGGCGTCGCCGTTAACGCGCGTAGGACGCGCGTGGCGCGCGCCGTTGCCAGGATAGGGGGGGGGGGGCTCTAAGCAGAGAACGCGCGTTAGCGGCTCTCTAAGCGGTCATATACGCGATTTCAGACGACGGGTGGCATCGGATGATGCTTCGCCCGTCGTTTTGCTTTCCTGTACATACAAATCTGAAAGCCATTTCGACTTTGTCGGAATCCGTCACCGTGCAGGAGGCGGACACAGTCTAACAAGCAACTCAAAGGAACAACAAACATGAAGACACCAACAAAACGGGCGACGCGCCGTCTTGCAGCGTCACTTGCAATCGTCATCGCGTTCGCGGCGGCGCAGTCGGCGTGGGCAGACTTTTGGGACTGGGTCGGCAAAGGCTCTGGCCAGACGAGCTATTTCGATGACTACAGCAACAAAAAGGACACAAACGGTTGCTGGTACCATAGCGTAGCCACATCCACCGACCTGTTCGCGAACGACAACCATAACTTCGAGAACGCCGGTTCCGGCAGACGTCCGTCGTTCGACTCCGGATGGGACAAGGTGGTCACATTCCGCAAATCTTCGGCGATGGTTGGACCTGTCAATATAGTCTATTCGTCCGCGCCTATAGTGTTTGTCGCAGAACAGCCCGCCTACGGCATAGATGGTACCGGAAATTTGAATCTGTCCAACAGTTCGACTTTGCAAATTGATTCCGGGACGTACAGTTTCGGTTGTTTGCAGATTGGCATAACTTCCGGCAAGACTGCGACTTTGGTCGTGAACGGAGGCACTGTAAAGGCCGTCACCACATATTCGCGACTCGGGACGTCTGGCGGTTCCGGCGTGCTGACCGTCAAATCCGGCGGCACGTACGATAACACCAGCGCAGGCAACAAAAATTTCACGCTCGGGCAGGATAGCGGTTCCTCCGGCACTCTCAATGTCCAGGGCGGCAATGTCAAAGTAGGCGGCTACATTGCTCTCAACTACCATTCAAGCGCGAAGGAGTCGCATGTAAACGTGACCGACGGCGGCGTTCTCGAAGTCAACCAGATTTATTTGCAGAACCAGGGAACCTCAGGCGGAACTTTTACAATCGACGGTGGAACGTTGAAGGCAATCGGAAGCAATTCGGATTATTTCACCCGTTTCCTTCCCGCCGGAAGCGGCTTCAACGTGTATATTGGCGCAAACGCCGCTACGATAGATGCTAACGGACATGACATCGTGATAAGCGCCTCTCTCCAGGATAAATCCGGCGATGCGGGCGCGGTGCTATTCAAGGGCGCGAGCGTGATTACGCTTACAGGAACCCCGTCCTACACTGGCGGCACGACCGTCGAAGCGGGAACGGTTCTCTCGCTCACGGCGGCGGCGAAGGACGCGCTCGTTGCCAATCCTATAGCTGTCGAGATACCTCCTGCTGGCGTCGCAGACGGTACGACGGTGTTAGAGATCAACGAAGGCAACGGCACGTTCATACAGTCCGAGGTGGATGCGATCGCG
>CADCAK010000078.1 GCA_902799385.1 uncultured bacterium
GTCCACCACAGATCTGCTTGAGCGCGCGCTCAAGCTTTCCGGCCTTGTCACGACGATGTTCCAGCGCAGGGGTTTTCCGCTCGTGGTCGTCGGCGGAAGCGCAGTCGAGTTCTACACCGAGGGCGGATACATGTCGGGCGACATCGACTTCTGCCGAAGGTCGCTTAAGGCGATTCCGCCGCGTGTCATGCAAGAGGTAATTGCGGAGCTTGGCGGAAAGGGCGTGTCCCGGAGCTGGATGGTATGCGGGCTCTGCGTCGATCTTCTTGGCCTGCTGGAGTGCGAGACCGCCCTGCCGATGCGCGAGCTTGAGACTCCGTACGGAGTGGTCAAGATCATTCCGCCGGAGCTCGCGCTTGTGGAGCGCATTCTCATTGCGAACTATCCGCCGTCGGTGGAACTTGCCGCGACAGCGCGCAAGATGATGGTCGCGGCCGTGAACGACTCTCGTTTCGACTGGGTTGAGGCGGAACGTCTTGCGGCACTTCCAGACTTCGGCGTCCTCGCCGAGCTGCGTGCACTCAGGGAGGACGTCTCGAATGGCTGATGCGGCAGAGCGCAAGGTCATCCACATGACATGGGACGAGTGGCGTGCCTCGCGCGCCGCGAAACGCGCCGCGCTCGCTGAGAAGGGCCTATCCGCGCCCTCGCGTCGCACGACGGCGCGTCCCGAGGCCCGCGCAGCCCTTCGCGCGCTTGAGGACGACTTCGCCCGGATACAATCGTAGGGAGACATCAATGAAGAACATGATGATTGCGTGCATTGCGGCGGTAGTCGCTGTCTGCGTTGTCGGATGCGTTCCCGGCGAGGCGGAGATCAAGGTGAAGTCGTCGGAGCTTGCGAAGATTGCAAAGGGCGAGATCGGGTGGGCGGACGTGGCAATCGTCGCCTCGAACGCCTATCCGAACGTCACAATGGACGTCTTCCCGGAACGGGCACGGAATCTCAAGCCGGCTATGACGTACGCACAGCCCGGATATGGCGAGTTCTCGGCCACGAACAGACTTTCCGATGCGCTGGCGTTCATGGTGGAGAAGCTGAACGGCGCGCTGCCTGACTTTTTCTGCAAGGACGAGAAGGTGGAGCTTTCGTGCTCTGCCGAGGGAACCAATGCGGTTCTCGTCCTAAGGGCGAAGCTCAAGGCCCCGATTGGGAAGAAGGCGGTTTTGGAGAATGCCGATCTGCCGCGTGTCCTGCAGTTTGCAATCGAAGATGGTGACGACAAGATAGGCCCGCCCGATGTTGCCGCAGTCCGCCGTTACAGGGCTTTTCTGAATGTCACGCAGGCTGCGCTGCGGATGGCTGGCTATGAGATGCCAAGTGGAAAGAATGGCGCAGAAGATGATGTCAGTCCCGTAGATCTCGAAACGCTGCTCGGCACTTTGACGTATGTGGCGTATCTCGACAAGATCGAGGTGTCGCAGAAAATGGATATTGCGGCGGCCCCGATGCTTAAGTCATGCAACGCCGAAACGGCGGGAGATTTGTCGAACCTCTGGATAGAAGGCGAAGGATTCATGAGCGAGTGGGAGAGGGAGATGCGCTCGAAAATGGTTCCCGCAAATGCCACGGATGCCGTGTTCAGCGGCGACGAGCACAATGGACGGTCCGTATCGCAAATGTATGCGCGGACACGCTGCAAAGTTGACGAGGCGTCGTTCCGGGCATTCGCAAAGGCGCAGGGCTATCCGCTTGCAAGCAATGCAATGGACAATGCCGATCCGCACGCGTGTGCCGAAAACCCGCATCCTGACATGATGGGCATTGTCATTCCATCCGACAGTCCGAAGCCGGAAAACTATCTTTCCTACTGCTGCATCGACAGGGACAACGGCGGAATGGTTCTCGTGTACGACAAAGACCGCCAGGCTCTTTACGGCTGGTACATGGATCATTGATCGGCTTGCGGCGCATCTGCCGCGGATTTGATATATTGTCCGCAGAAAGGGATTTGTCGCTACATGGACGAAAAGGACATAGGCTTCCGCCCGCGGTGCGGGCGCGAACTTGTTCGCGGCGCGACGCCGACAACCTCTGCCGCATCAACCCGGTAAAGCCCGACAAGTGCCGCACCTTCCCGCAGTCTTGGGTCAATCCCGGCGCGGACCGCCGTTCTCGGGCTGGTCTGCACAGCGACATTCGGTTGCCTTCTCGCGGCGCTGTCGCTGATTCTATGGCTCTTCTCCGTCTCGACCGAGAGCGCCGCGTTCATCATCGTGCTTTCCTGCTTTCTTGTCTGGCTTGCGCTTGTGTTTGTGGTGCGTCCGGTATCGGCGGCCAAGGCGAAGGGGGTCGTCGAGAGGTCCATCGGACTTCACATGTGGCTCGTCGTCTTCGCAGTCGTCGCGCTCCAGACCGTCACGCTCGTCCGTCCGATGCTCTCGCCAATCGGCACGCCGCGAAAGCCCGAGGGCAAGTGCTTCTTCCTCATGCACTTCGGCGAGTCGATTGCGGATGAATTTCGCTCTTCGGCGTTTCCGTGCCTCTTGCTGGGCTATGATTGGTCTCGCGTCTCCTTGCGTAGCTGTCCGTGGATTTGTTATAATATCATCGTGATATCAAAATGATGTCTAAGGAAGGAGATGGTTGTTATGGCAAATCTTACATTGAGGAATCTTCCCGAGTCAACATTGGCTGGGCTTCGGGATAGAGCTGCTGCCAATCACAGGAGCGTAAACGGCGAGTTGTTGGCGATTATAGACTTTGTCGTGGCGCACCCGGAGAAGTTGTCCGTAGACGACTATTTGTGGACAGATCCGGTAGCCGCGCAAAAGCGAGATATCCTTGCTTCTGCCGGGACTTGGCGTGATTCACGCACTGAGGCCGAGGTTATAAAGGACATAGAAGGCCATCGGACAAAGGGCCGAGAGGTGTCGCTATGATATTGCTTGACACGAACGTCTGCATTGGAATATTGCACGCTAATCCCAAGGTGCTCGGCCATTTGCAGACGGCGAGCGAAGCCATTGGGATTCTGGCCATGGTAGAAGGAGAGCTTTACTACGGCGTCGAGAAATCCGATTTCAGGGAAGAAAACCTCGTTGCCACCAACAAGCTGCTGAAAAGCCTTGTTGTCTATCATACCACTGATGAAATCATGCGGAAATTCGGAGGGCTCAAGGCGTCGTTAGAACGTCAGGGGCGGCGGATTGACGACGCTGATGTCATAATCGCGGCAACGGCATTGACGCTTGACGCGACATTGGCGACCGGCAACTCCAGACACTTTGCCCGTTTTGAAGGGCTTAAAATCGAGAATTGGTTTTCTTGACCTCCACGATAGAAGGCGTGTAGAAAGGTGAGATATGGACACGATAATTCCGGAGATGCGGTCGAAGGTGATGTCGGCGATACACTCGCGCGACACGCTGCCGGAGATGCGCGTGAGGAAGATGCTGTGGGCGAACGGATACCGCTTCCGCGTCTGCGAC
>CADCAK010000079.1 GCA_902799385.1 uncultured bacterium
TGCATGGGATGCCTTGCATGGATGTTCTACGGCCCGCAGCTCGTCAACTGGTACGTCCATTTAGTCACCCCATAGTCCACCCCTCCAACTACTTAACTACGTAACTACGTAACTTAATAAAAATGCACACAGTCCTTAATCACCCGCTTGTCCAGCATCGCGTCACGCTGATGCGCGACATCAACACAAAGCCAAAGCAATTCCGTGAGCTCGTGAACGAGATTACGGAGTTTCTTGCAATCGAGAGCTTGAAGGACCTGCGTACTGTCGAGATCCCGGTTGTCACTCCGGTTGCCAAGACTACCGGCGTCAAGATCGAGGACTCGATAGTGATTGTGCCGATTCTTCGGGCTGGCATGGGTATGCTCGACGCAATGCTGCGTGTCCTTCCCTACGCAAAGGTTGGCGTCCTCGGCATGCAGCGCAACGAGGCGACGGCCGAGCCGATTCCATACTACGCTAAGGTTCCGCCGGCGAAGAACGACGAACTTGCAATCGTGATAGACCCGATGCTCGCGACTGGCGGTAGCGCATGCGACGCGTTTGCGCAGCTGAAGAAGCTCGGCTACAAGCGCATCGTCTTCCTCAATCTCATTGCCGCGCCCGAGGGAATCGCGAAGGTCGAGAAGGAGCATCCTGACGTGCCTGTCTTCACTGCGGCGAAGGACGAGCGTCTCAATTCGCACTTCTACATCGTGCCAGGACTTGGCGACGCTGGCGACCGCATCTTCGGAACGCTGTAAGGCGAAAATATGTTTGAGAAGATCTTCGGACTAAGCAAGAACGGAACGACTGTCCGCACGGAGCTTGTCGCAGGTCTTACTACGTTCATGACGATGGCGTACATCCTCGCCGTGAACCCGAACATACTCGCGGCTGCTGGCATCCCGAAGGGCGGGGTGTTTATGGCGACGGCAGTTGCCGCCGTGGTGGGAACGCTTCTAATGGCGTTCCTTTCAAACTACCCGTTTGTCCTCGCTCCTGGCATGGGGCTCAACGCGTTTTTCGCCTTTGGCGTCGTTATCGGAATGGGCTACAGCTGGCAGTTTGCGCTGTTGACGGTATTCGTTGAAGGGCTTATCTTCCTCGCGCTTTCGCTAACGCCGGTCCGCGAAGGGATTTTCAATTCTATACCAATGTCGCTAAAGCGCGCGGTTGCGGCAGGCATCGGGCTTTTCATCTGCTTTATCGCCCTCCAGACGGCGAAGATCGTCGTCAAGGACGATGCCACGTTTGTCGCGCTCGTGAATTTCAACCATGTCGACTTTCACACTCACGGCGTTACCGCGCTTCTTGCGCTCGTCGGGACGCTCTTGACCGGCGTCATGCTCGTCAAGAAGTGGAAGGGCGCGATCTTGTTGGGAATCTTCGTGACATGGGCGCTCGGCATGCTCGTGCAGGCGTCGGGCATCTACGTTCCCGATCCTGCAAAGGGCTTCTTCTCAACGTATCCGAGCTTCACGATCGGCGATGTCGCAAATTCGTTCAAAGAGTTCGGCTCGACCATAGGTGCCGTGTTTAAGTCCGAAAGCTGGACGCACACGGTGAAGGGAGAAGTCGTTGGCTCGGGTTGGCCGCTTGTAACGTCTCTCGACTTCTTTGTCGTGATGTTCGCTTTCTTCTTTATGGATCTCTTCGACACGCTCGGCACCTTGATCGGCGTCTCGCTGAAGGGCGGGTTCCTTGATAAGAACGGACGACTCCCTCGCATTTCCGGCGCACTCTGCGCTGACTCAATTGCTACTTCGGTAGGCGCGTTGCTTGGAACCTCCACGACCACGACGTACGTCGAGTCGGCTTCGGGCGTCGCGGTGGGCGGCAAAACGGGACTTACCGCTGTCACTGCGGCGGCGCTCTTTGCGCTTGCGATACTCTTTGCGCCTATCTTCCTCGCGATCCCGGGCTTTGCTACGACCCCTGCGCTTATCATCGTCGGCTACATGATGATCTCGTCCTGCGCTGACATTGAATGGCACGACGCGGGCGAG
Organism: uncultured bacterium; assembly: GCA_902799385.1. Lineage (GTDB taxonomy): Bacteria > Verrucomicrobiota > Kiritimatiellia > RFP12 > UBA1067 > UBA1067. The sequence goes on from CADCAK010000079.1 coordinate 1,989, forward strand.
GCGGTGCCGGCGTTCCTCTCGATTACCGCGATGCCGTTCACCTACTCTATCTCTGACAGCATCATGTTTGGCGTCATCTCCTACACGGTCATCAACGCGCTTGCGGGCAACTTCAGGCGTATCCACTGGATCATGTACGTGCTCACCGCGATTTTCATCGCAAAATACGCGCTGATGTAGGGAGACCGTCTAGGACATTCAGAACGAGAGGGCAAGACGATGAAAAACTTGGACAACTACGTAAAGGCGATTCCCGACTTCCCGAAGCCGGGGATCCTGTTCCGCGACGTCACGGGGATTCTCGAGTCGCCTGACGGCTTCCAGCTCTCCTTGGACAAGGCCGTGGGGATCCTCGCGGACGTCGAGTTCGATCTCGTCGCGGCGCCTGAGTCGCGCGGGTTCATCTTCGGCGCGGCTCTTGCCGACCGATTCAGGACGGCGTTTGTGCCGATCCGAAAGCCCGGGAAGCTTCCGCGCGAGACGATTTCAGAGTCCTACGACCTCGAATACGGAACGGCGACGCTGCACATGCACACCGACGCCGTGAAGCCGGGCCAGCGCGTGGTCATCGTCGACGATCTCCTTGCGACCGGCGGCACCGCGAAGGCGGCCGCGAAGCTCGTCGAACGGCTCGGCGGAACGGTCGTCAAGATGTTGTTCCCGATTGAGCTCGAGGGCTTCAAGGCGCGCGATGGCATCCTCAAGGGCTACGACGTCGATTCGCTCGTCAAGTATCCTGGAAAATAGGGGGCGTCTATGGCGGTCGACGACAAGCGTTATCTCTCTGGCGACGAATACCTCCGCGATACGTGGCGGCTTGCGGCGCAGGTAAGGAAGTCAGGATGGCAGCCCGATATCCTAATCGCCCTCTGGCGCGGCGGTGCGCCGGTCGGCGTTGCGATGCACGAGTATTTCAAGGTCGCCGGCTGGAATGTTCGCCACATCCCGGTGAAGTGCGAGAGCTATACTGGCATAGGCGAGAACGCCGGCGCCGTAAAGTTCACCCACGGCGACATTGTATTTGGCATGCTCAGGAAGGGCGACAAGGTGCTTGTCGTTGACGATGTCTTCGACACTGGCAAGACCGCCAAGGCGGTGAAGGAGCAGATTGGCGCGACTGGCGCGGAGATGCGTCTTGCCTGCGTCTACTGGAAGCCCGGCAAGAACACGACCGACCTAAAGCCCGACTACTTCCACCGCGACGTCGGGAACGAGTGGATTGTCTTCCCTCACGAGATAGAAGGGCTCACGAAAGAGGAAATCGCGGTAAAGGATCCTCTCCTCTCCTCGCTCCTCGGCTAAGCATTTTGATGGGTAGCGATAGCGCGTCCGCTGCGGGGCGTGTTTCGGCTTAGGTACTTAAAATCGCCGTG
>CADCAK010000080.1 GCA_902799385.1 uncultured bacterium
ATCAGCCTCGCGCAGTTCAACAAGATCGCAAGCGGCGACTAACCTTTCACGCCTCCGTGCGCAGCCAATAAGCCAAAAGGAAAGAAGAACCACCATGCCTGACCTAGCAAACGTAAACATCTCGATCCAGCAGTTCCAATCTGTCGCGACCGGCAAGTACAATGCCGGCGAAGTGCGTCTCGCCAACGAGACCACGCTCGAGAAGATCAACAACAGCGTCCACTTCAAGGGATCCAACCAGACGACGCTTTCGCATCTTGAGGTGCTGGCCATCAAGAACGCCTTCATAAAGGCGCTTTCCCAGAACGGCGTAGGCGTGGACGAGATTGCCCAGATCCGGCGCGATCTCGGGCTTGCCGCCGACACTTCCGCCGGCGCGGACAAGAAACTCTCCGAGCGCAGCATCAAGCCGCTTTCGCGCGCGCAGATACGCACAATCCTCGACCGCAACGCCGAGACGATCAACGCCCATGCCGGCGCGGGAACCATCCGTACCGACGCCGAGCTGCACGCCGGATACTCGGAGGCGCGCAAGGCGTCGCTCGCCGCCACGCGCGAGGCGACGAATGCCGGGCTCGCCACCACGCGCGAACTGGACGAAAGCCACAACATCGCCATCTTCCAGGATCTTATCGCAGGCAACATATACTTCCGCGAGATGGAGGATACCGTCCAGATCATCGAATACGCGAAGCTCCAGCGCGACACGATCCTCGCCAAATCCGGCGGGCACCTCAGGACTGAGGGCCGTGGCGTGCTGCAATACCAGACGAGGTCCAACCAGAGCATCGATTTCGAGCTGCCGACGGACGAGGCATCCTACGTGCGCTACCTCGACGAGACGATCGTGCATCTCTCGTCGCTTTCGATGCAGGGCGCAAATGCCGACTCGGAATGCGGTCGCGTTCGCCGCGAGTTCGCCTCTGCGCCCTCGAAGAACTCGTGGATCGAGACACATGCGCGTTCCGGCGAATCCTGGAAAATCCGCACCGCGGCCGTGATGCTTCTCGAAGAGGCCGGCATCCACGACTGGGCGACCCTTTCCTGCGTGAACCGCATCACGGACGCCGAGGTGAAGCTGCTCGCAAAGGAACTCGTCAACCTTGGCGGTGCTGTTCGTGGCGACGCGCTGCGCCAGCATGTTGTCCTGCAGGCGCTCGTGCGGAATGGCACCGCTGGCGCGAATGTTCCCGACACGAGCGCCACGTACATTCCCGCCATGTCGCCCAGCGAATGGAACACGGCGGTATGGGACGCCATAGCCATCGGAAACAATTCCGCGCTTCCGCACGAATTCAAGCCGATTGTAGATCCGGTAGTGGGGCACCTCCGCGAACTTTTCGGCGAGGATGTGATTCCGGCCGGCATCGCCAACAAGGATATTTTCAAAACGGCGGACATAAACAGCATCATTGTCAGGGATAATCCCGCCGCGCAGGTTACCGCCGATGGGATCCGCGAGAGTTTCCAGCGCATCGCCGAAGATACCGGCGCGAAGATGTGCGCCACAAAACGCCTGTCGGGCTTCCTTGCGGCAGCCGGCGCATCCGTGTGGGCCGCCTCAACGATGCTGGACGATTTCGCCGTATCACATCCCGAACTGCTGACGCGCCTTACGGCGGCGCGCTCGGCGGCGGAGACGGACGCCATCATCGAGGAATCGCGCGATCTTATCGAAGCCGAAGCCAGGCGTTTCGCCGAGGCCGAACGGATCAAAGACAAGTTCACCGGCTTCTACAAGGAGGCGCTCAGCCATGCGATGGGCGTTCCCGGATCGGCGCTCTCCACCTTGCGCATCGACATGTACTGGATCAAGGCCAAAGGCAGCAAGCTCGCCGAAGCCATCCGCCAGGGAACCTTCGCCGTCGCGAGCAATGCGGACATCGAAAAGGCCTTCCGCGATCTGGCGGCCGACCTTGCCGAGCAGCGCGTAGCCGCCATGCGGGCGGTGGACGAGCTGGACATCCCGCTCGCCGTGCGCGATGCGTTCAAGGACCATCTCTACCACGTGGGCCGCGTGGACAACATCGACCTCGCGCGTATCGTCCAGTCCACACGCGCCGCTTTCGGCGCGCTGGCTGACGCCATAGACGCCGTGCTCGTCCCCGGCGCGGACAAGAACGCCGTTTACACGGCAATGGCTCCGGCGAAAACCATCTTCAGGAACGTCGTCTATGGCCTCTTCCCTCCGGGCGCCGAAGTCGGCGGCGACGAGATGATTACGCACGGCAGGCTGGTCGGCATGACGTTCGTGTTCGACAAGCCGGGGTTCGTCGAGAAACTTGAGGCCTTCTTTGAGCGGCCGGACGTCGCCGCAGACATGGAAAACGTCCAGGACGACACGCTCCCCCACAACGCGACCATCTTCCAGCGGGCGCTTCCGGAGAAAACGGAAAATGCTTCGCTCGCCAACGCCTTCGGCAAGTCGAAGATGCCGCCGGCCTACGCGTTCGCCGTCGGGGAGGCGTTCCGCGACCTCGGGATGGACGACCTTTCCCTGGAAGCGAAGGAGAAGCTGATGACCAGCGCGAACGGACGAGCCATCGCGAACAAGATCCGCGAGAGCGCAAGTCCTGTCTTGCCGTCGGATCTCCGCTCAATGGTGCGCCAGCAGTTTGCGGACATTGGAGCGAATCACGCGTGCGAACGCTTCCTGACCGGCCTCGCCGCGAAGAACAACATCGTAATCGGGGCCGAAACGGCAAGCTGGTGCCGCAGCACTCTCTTCGGGCACAACGCCGCGATTTCCGAGGAATTGACGACGGCGTTCCGTTCGGCGGTAGTGGAACGGCGCGACGTGCGCGCCGCCGTAGCCGCCGTTCTCGAAAAGTACGCCGAGGACGCGCTTGTCGTGGCCAAGGCCTACGGCTCTATCGAAAAGGCGGATGTGGAGGCTCCCGAAAGGGCGCTGCGCGAGATCGTAGAGAGGACCGGTCTCGACGAGGCGTTCGTGCGCAGCCACCTGCGAACCGACGCCGTGGCCATTCACGGCGGCACGCTGGCGTTCGACCGCGCCGATCTCCGCGACGTGCTCAAGAATCCCGCGACGGACTACAGGACGTTCAACCTCGAGCTGGTCGCCGAGAACGCCAATGCTCGCGTCGATTCCTTCATCTCGAAGAAGGTCGCGTTCCTCGCGCAGATCGATGCGCTGCCGGTTTCCGAGGCGTGCAAGACGCAGATTCGCGCCGCCACGCTTTCCGAGAGCACCTTCAAGGACGCCGAACTGCCCGCCGCCACCGCGCGCATCCTCGCCCGCGCAGACGTGGCGAACATGCTCGACTTCGCGAAGACCAATCTCGTCCCGGA
>CADCAK010000081.1 GCA_902799385.1 uncultured bacterium
CCGAGTCGCGGAAATTGGCCGCTGCGAGGGTAGGCGTCATCCAGTGTTCATGCCGAAGAAGGCGAAGAGCGACGCCTCGTCCCTCTTCTCGGCTTCTTCAGGGTCGAATCCGCGCCATCTGCGGCCTCTTTTCAGGATGTCGCTTGCGCCGTCCGCGATGGAGTAGAAGTGGAACTCGGGCACTTCGTGTATCCTGAACGACATGCGGGCGATGCTCCTGGCGATGACTTGGTGTTTCTCCGCGTTTCCTATCCACGCCATGCTGAAGTACGTTGTCGCGAGGACGATTGCCGCCATCGCCTTGATCTTGTCGTACTTGAACAGCCGCATGTCCTCGAGGCCGTAGGACTGCTTGACGTGGCGGATGGTGTCCTCGACCCTCCAGCGGGTGATGTATCCCTCCACGACCTGCCAGAGGGCCTCGCGCGTCGTGGTCTTCGCGAGGGTGGTCAGCAGCATCATCGGCTTCTGCCCGAAGCCCCTGACGACAACCATGTGCAGGAGCCTGTCGGGGATGTCTGGAAGCCGCACGGGCACGACGCCGAACTCGACCGTGACGCGCCGCTCGGTGCCGTGGTGGTCGAACGTCACGACCTCCCTGTAGCGCATCTGGCATTGCCAGGCAAGCTCTCCGCACATGACGTTGCGCTTCCAGCTGCGCACGTGCCGCTCCTTGAGCCGGACGATGAAATCCAGCCCTTTGCCAATGAAATGGCGGTAGAACTCGATGTTGTCTCCGCCGCGGTCGTACACGAATATGCCCCGCTTCTTCGTGTGTCTCGTGATTTCGTCCACGATGGCCTTGACCTCCTCGTTCTCGCTGACGAACCCGGGCGAGTCCGCAGACCACAGCCGGAAGTGCAGCGGGATCGGCCTGCGCCCTCCGCTTTCGCAGGCCACGGCCATGCAGCCCCAGAAGCCGAGGTTGTCGCCCACGCCGCCTTTGCTGCCGTCCCAGACCTTGGCAAGGTACTCCATCTTCTTCGCGTAGGGCTTCTGCACGTCGGAAGGGTCCAGGATGATGAGCGTGTCCTTGTGGACCTTCTTGGCGCCCTCGGAGGCGATGACTCCGTGCAGTCCGGCCTCCAGCCCGTTCGACGAGAGCATCCGGCTGAGCCTGTCCTCGACCTTTTTCGGGGTGGTTCTCTCCTTGAGCGCACGGACGATGGACGAGAGCTTCACGTCCTTCTCGACCATGATTCCGTAGATCATGTCGCCGATGAAGCGGGCGACCGGCTTGTGGAAATGGGGAGAAATCCTCCCCAAAAAAGATTCAAGTTGCCCGAGCAGTTTCGCCGCAATTGTGGTATCATACATGGTGTCGCCTTTCTTGTTTGGTGTTTAGCACTTCGTATTATACCGAAGATCGAACTCGAAAGGCGACGCTCTTTCCTCAAAATCGGTTCAAAAACGCGCAGGCCTCCGCGACGCCTCGCCAGCGAAGAAAAAATTGGGGAACCTCCAAAAAAACACCCTCTTGCGCGCTATGGGGAGATTTTGATATAATATGCAAACTTTTATCCCGCACTGTGCACAGTTAACAAAGTGGTCGCTTACCACACTTCAGGCCTTTGGGGGAGCAATTGCATTTCTAAAAATCGGGACAAACACAAAAGGTAAGCCAAGATGAGTGCAGAACGCAAGGTATTCGGCCGTCTTCAGGGAATGGCCGAGACTCCACCGGACCTCATTGAGATCCAGACCAAGTCCTACGAGGACTTCCTTCAGGCCGACGCCCAGGCCGCGAAGCGCGAGAACAAGGGCCTGCAGGCGATATTCAAGGAGATATTCCCCGTCGTGTCCCAGGACGCGCGCTACTCCCTCGATTTCGTCGGCTACAACCTCGGCGAGCCGAAGAAGAGCTATCTACAGGCGCTTATCGACGGCGAGACGTACGCCCGTCCGCTCTACGCCACCTTCCGCCTCAACGACGCGGGCGAGGTGCGCGAAGAGGAGGTGTTCCTCGGCGACATGCCCATGATGACCCCCGACGGCGCGTTCGTCATCAACGGCGCCGAGCGCGTCATCGTCTCGCAGCTGCACCGCTCCCCCGGCATCTCGACTGAGCGCCAGATCCACGCGAACGGCCAGCCGCTCCTCTCCTGCCGCATCATCCCCGACCGCGGCAACTGGATCGAGGTGATGTTCGACACCAACGACATCATGTGGTGCTTCATGGACCAGCGCCGCCGCCGCAGGAAATTCTACGCCACGACGCTTTTGAGGGCATTCGGCTACGGCTCCGACGAGAAGCTCATGCAGCTTTTCTACGACTTCAAGAAGCTTCCCACGAACAAGAAGTACGCCGACAAGGACCTTCGTCTCCTGGTGATGAAGGACGACCTCGTCGACGCCGCTTCCCAGGCCGTGCTCGCGCGCCGCTATGACCCCGTCACCCCCGCGATGATGGAACAGGTCGCCGCCGCCGGCATCGCCTCGGTGGACGTCGTCGACGTCGCCGTGGACAATGGCACCCTCATCAAGACGCTCCGCGAGGACGCGAAGGCCGGCATCCACAACGAGGACGACGCCCTTAAAGAGGTCTACAAGCGCATGCGCCCGGGCGACCCGCCCACCGCGTCCAACTCGAAGCAGATGCTCCGTCGCATGTTCTTCGACCTCGCGCACTACGACCTCGGCTACGTGGGCCGCCACAAGATCAACAAGAAGCTGGGCCTCACCGGAAAGGTCGACGAGAACCTCAGGACTCTCCACGAGTCCGGCATCGACGTGATCGAGGCGATTCGCCTTCTCCTCAAGATATACGTCGGCAAGGAGCAGGTGGATGACATCGACCACCTCGGCAACCGCCGCATCCGCACGGCGGGCGAGCTTCTCGAGAACCAGTGCCGCCTCGGCCTCGCACGCACCGAGCGCCTCGTCCGCGAGCGCATGACGATCCACGACCCCAACCAGGGCCCGCTCACCCCGCAGCGCCTCGTCAACTCCAAGACGTTCAGCGCCGTCGTCGCCGACTTCTTCGCGAGGAGCCAGCTCTCGCAGTTCATGGACCAGACGAACCCGCTCTCCGCCCTCGCCCACAAGCGCCGCCTCTCGGCCCTCGGCCCCGGCGGCCTCTCCCGCGAGCGCGCGGGCTTCGAGGTCCGCGACGTCCATCCGTCGCACTACGGCCGCATCTGCCCGATCGAGACGCCTGAAGGCCCGAACATCGGCCTCATCTCCTCTTTGGGCATCTACGCGCAGGTCAACCG
>CADCAK010000082.1 GCA_902799385.1 uncultured bacterium
CGCTCAGAAATCAAGGGGGTAAATGAGAAAAAATAAAGAAGGCGCACCCTGTGCGGATGCGCCCCTTTTTTGCCCAATGAGGCAGTCATTACATCATGCCGTCCATGCCACCGGGTGCACCGTGGCCGCCGCAGCCGCAGGAATCCTTCTTCTCGGGGATGTCGGTGACCATGCAGTCGGTCGTGAGCAGAAGCCCCGCGATGGACGCAGCGTTCTGCAGAGCCGAGCGCGTGACCTTCGCCGGATCGACGATGCCCGCCTTGAGCATGTCGGCGTACTCGCCAGTGCGGACGTTGTAGCCGTTCGTGCCAGTCGCCTTCTTGACGTTGGCGATGACGAGCGCGGCCTCCTGGCCTGCGTTGTTGACGAGCTTGCGGAGAGGCGCCTCGATCGCGCGGGCGATGATGCTCGCGCCAACGGCCTCGTCGCCTTCGAGCTTGAGCGCCTCGATCGCCTTCTGGGCGCGGAGGTACGCAACGCCGCCACCGGCGACGATGCCTTCCTCGACTGCCGCGCGGGTCGCGTGGAGAGCATCGTCGACGCGGTCCTTCTTCTCCTTCATCGCGGCCTCGGTCGCGGCGCCGACCTTGATGAGCGCAACGCCGCCGGCGAGCTTGGCGAGACGCTCCTGGAGCTTCTCGCGGTCGTAGTCGGAAGTCGTCTCCTCGATCTGGCGCTTGAGCTGCTCGACGCGGGCCTTGATGTCGGCGGACTTGCCGAGACCCTCGACGACCGTCGTGTTGTCCTTGTCGACGACGACCTTCTTGGCGCGCCCGAGCATGTCGATCGTGACGCTCTCAAGCTTGATGCCGATGTCCTCGCTGATGAGCTTGCCGCCGGTGAGGATCGCGATGTCCTCGAGGATCGCCTTCCTGCGGTCACCAAAGCCAGGGGCCTTGACGGCGCAGACGGAGAACGTGCCGCGGAGCTTGTTCACGACGAGCGTCGCGAGCGCCTCGCCCTCGACGTCCTCGGCGATGATCATGAGCGGACGGCCAGACTTCGCGACCTGCTGGAGGAGCGGGAGCATGTCCTGGAGGCTCGAGATCTTCTTCTCGAAGAGGAGGATGAACGGATCCTCGAGCTCGCACTCCATCGCATCGGGGTTCGTCACGAAGTAGGGCGAGAGATAGCCCTTGTCGAACTGCATGCCCTCGACGACGTCGAGAGAGCTTTCGAGGGTCTTGGCCTCTTCGACCGTGATCGTGCCTTCCTTGCCGACCTTGTCCATCGCCTCGGAGATCATCTTGCCGATCTCCTCGTCGCCGTTGGCCGAGAGCGTCGCGACCTGCGCAATCTCGTCGGCGGTCTTGACCTTCTTCGACTGCTTCGCGATCGCCTCGACGACGGCGTCCGTCGCCTTGTCGATGCCGCGCTTCAGCGCCATAGCGTTGGCGCCGGCGGTGAGGTTCTTGAGCCCTTCGCGGTAGATCGACTCCGCGAGCAGCGTCGCGGTCGTCGTGCCGTCGCCAGCGACGTCGTTCGTCTTGGAGGCGACTTCCTTCACCATCTGGGCGCCCATGTTCTCGAAGGGATCGGGGAGCTCGATCTCCTTGGCGACAGTCACGCCGTCCTTGGTGATCTGGGGCGAGCCGAACTTCTTGTCGAGAATGACGTTGCGGCCGGACGGGCCGAGGGTCGAAGTCACCGCGTTCGAGAGCTTCTCGACGCCGGCGAGGATTTTCTGACGCGCTTCGGCGTCGAACTTGATTTGCTTAGCCATTGTTGTCTTTCCCTTCTTAATCTGTTTCAGCCACAAAGAAACACAAAGTGCACAAAGGTTGTCATGCTTGTTGTTTCTATGTGATCTTTGTGTCCTTTGTGGCTACTTGAATTTACTTTTCAATCACTCCCAGGAGGTCCTCTTCGCGGACGAGCTGCAGCTTCTTGCCGTCAAGCTTGATCTCGGTGCCGCCGTACTTCGGGAGCAGCACCGTGTCGCCCTTCTTGACGTCAAACTTGATCTCCTTGCCGTCCTTGTCGAGCTTCTTGCCGACGGCGAGAACCTTGCCCTGCATGGGCTTCTCCTTTGCAGAGTCGGGGATGATGATCCCGCCGACAGTCTGTTCCTTTTCCTCGACCGGCTCAACGAGAACGCGGTCACCCAGTGGTCTGATGTTCATTTGTTGTTTTCCTTTCGGTTAAAATGGTTAGGTGGTTGGGTGGTTGGGTAGTTAGGTGGTTAAAACTACCGCACCACAGCACCACCTAACTACTGCACTATTTCATGGTGAAATCTGCGTCGACGACATCGTCGCCGCCCTTCTCCTTCTTGGGCTGGTCCGAGGCAGGACCCGTTCCCTGTTCCCCGTTCCCCGTTCCCTGCGCACCAGGCGCAGCCTGTGCGCTCGAGTACATCTCCTGAGCGACGGGCTCCATCGCCTTCATGAGCGCCTCCTGCTTCGACTTGATCTCGTCGATCGGCGCTGGCGGCTGCTTCGCGAGAGCGTCCTTGAGATCCTTGAGCGCGGCCTCGACAGGCGCCTTCTTGTCGGCGGCGATCTTGTCGCCAGCGTCCTTCAGCGTCTTCTCGACCTGGAACGCGAGGCCGTCGGCCTTGTTGCGCTCCTCGACCTCGGCATGGCGCTTCTCGTCCTCGGCGGCATGGGCCTCGGCGTCCTTGCGCATCTTCTCGATCTCCTCCTTGGAGAGGCCGCCGGCGGCGGTGATCGTGATCTTCTGCTCCTTGCCGGTGCCCTTGTCCTTCGTTGTCGCGCGCCATCTTGCGGTCGCCCTGGAAGATCGCAATCGTCACGGCCGGCTGGTTGTCCGCCGCCGTCGAGAAGACCTGCGACTTCTTCGTAGGAATCGTAGTGTTGCGCTCAATGAGCGGAGTGAGAACGCCGCCCAAGGTCTCGATGCCAAGCGTGAGGGGCGTCACGTCGAGAAGGAGGACGTCCTTGACTTCGCCCTTCAAAATGCCGCCCTGAATCGCAGCGCCCATCGCAACCACTTCGTCGGGGTTCACGCCCTTGTGGGGCTCCTTGCCGAAGAGCGACTTCGCCTTCTCCTGAAGGAGAGGCATACGGGTCTGGCCGCCGACGAGCACCACTTCGTCGACGCTCGAGAGGTCGGCGTCGGACATGCACTTGCGGCACGGCTCGGACGTGCGGTTCACGAGATCCATCGTCAGCGTCTCGAGGATCGGGCGCGTAAGCGTCGCCGTGAGGTGCAGCGGGCCCGACTGGTTCATCGTGATGAACGGCAGGTTGATGTCGTAGGTCGTCGCGCTTGAGAGCGCGCACTTCGCCTTCTCGGCCTCTTCTTTCAGGCGCTGCTTCGCCATCGTGTCGGCGAGAAGGTCAACGCCATTGTCCTTCTTGAAGTTGTCAGCGAGCCAGGTCATGATCGCCTGGTCGAGATCGTCGCCACCGAGGTGCGTGTCGCCGTTCGTCGCCTTCACCTCGAAGACACCGTCGCCGATGTCGAGGATCGAGATATCGAACGTGCCGCCACCGAAGTCGTAGACTGCAATCTTCTCGTTCTTCTTCTTGTCGAGGCCGTACGCGAGCGAGGCCGCAGTCGGCTCGTTCACGATGCGCTTAACGTCAAGGCCCGCGATGCGGCCGGCGTCCTTCGTCGCCTGACGCTGCTGGTCGTTGAAGTAGGCCGGGACGGTGATGACCGCCTCGGTAATCTTCTCGCCAAGGAACGCCTCGGCGTCTTCCTTCAGCTTGCGGAGCACCATCGCGGAAATCTCCTGCGCAGTGTAAACCTTGCCAGCGACCTCGACCGCCGCGTCGCCGTTCGGCGCCGCAACGACCTTATAGGGGACCATCTTGATTTCGTCGCCCATCTCGCTGAAGCGGCGGCCGATGAATCGCTTGATGGAGTAGATCGTCGACTGAGGGTTCGTCACTGCCTGGCGCTTCGCGGCCTGGCCAACGAGAATCTCGCCGTTCTTCGTGAATGCAACGATCGAGGGGGTCGTGCGTGCGCCCTCCTTGTTAGGGATGACCGTCGCTTCGCCACCTTCCATGACAGCCATGCAGCTGTTCGTCGTTCCAAGGTCAATACCAAGTACTTTTGCCATAATCTTCTTCTCAACTTTCTTTCGCCCACCATGGGCGACGCAAGATATTAGCAAAGACCGTGCCAAGCACCCTAAAATTACCCCAAGCCCCAATTTTCAAGGGTAATACGCTGTGACACATGACACACCTGCGACACCTACCGCGCCATTTTGTCACACTCCGCCATTTACAGTGGTTCAGCTGGGACCCTCGACAACAGACGGGAATTGGCGTGACAATGAAAGAAAAAAATGAAAGAAAAAAGATTGCATCCGATTGCCACAAGGCGACAAGATTTTGGTAGAATATGGGCATGAACATCAAAACCTTCTTCGTTGCCTGCGGCCTGATTACCACAGGTGTGGCATTTGCGGGCGAATGCCCCGCGTCGCTCGACTGGGACTCCGCGCAGACTGTAGCCCGCGGGATCAAGCGCATGAACTTCAAGGTTGACCAGCCCAGGCTGATGGAAAACTATATCGTGCGCGTGGACTTGCGAGAGCCTGGGCTGCGCATCACCGGCTCTCATCGTGCAAAGGAATGGGGCGAACCGATGCCAGACTACACCAACAGAGTGATGGCAATCGACACGTGCCGCCAGAAGACGCGCGACTTCCTCGAGGAACACCGCAGGAACGGGACGAACATGGTGTTCGCGGTGAATACGTCCCCCTGGGTTCCGTGGACAAAGCCCTTCACGCATAAGTACGGCGCGGCCGTTGATTTCCTCGTTTCCGACGGCGAGGTCGTCTCGCACACACAGCGGCGCGGCCATATGCTGGTGATTTTCACCAACAACGTCGCGGTGATCACGAACCACATAGACGACGCCCTCGTTCCCTCAGTCGCCATTGCGCATCCCGGACACGGGCCGAGCTGCATCATGAAGAACGGCAAGCCGACTTTCGAGGGGAAGAGCGATCACAAGCCAAATCTCGCGCCGCGCACCGCCATCGGGCTTTCCGCCGACGGACGCTGGCTCTACGCGCTCGTAGTAGACGGGCGCCAGAAAGGATATTCCGAGGGTGCCGACATGACGGACCTCATCGCAGTGATGAAGGCCGCAGGCGCATCCGACGCAATCAACATGGATGGCGGCGGCTCATCGACGTTGGTCTTCTGGGACAAGAAGAAGAAGAAGGCCGTCATACCGAACCACCACGACGCAAAGCGCCGCAACTACCGCCCCGTCGCGATCAACCTCGGCTTCTACTTCGAGAATAGCGCCCGCTGACAGCGCGTAAGCGGCGGGAAGTGTTTTCGGCTCAGGGCTAAAAATCGCCGTGCCAACCGATGGCTCGCGGGGCCTGTCCCCAAAATCTGCGGGGGACATCCACAAAATCCCGAGACAATTTGGCGCACCCCTGGACTATTTTTGAAAGGCTTTGGAGGGTGAGAGAAAAACCCCCGGACTTTGACACAAAAGGTACAGGGACCTTTGGACAAAAGGTACAGGGACCTTTGGACAAAAAGTACAGGGACCTTTGCTCCAAAGGTACAGGGACCTTTGGACAAAAGGTACAGGGACCTTTGTGCCAAAGACTACTGTACCTTTACACCAAAGACTACTGTACC
>CADCAK010000083.1 GCA_902799385.1 uncultured bacterium
CACATACCATTCTTTCTTGCCGTTCATTTGTCCATATTATACCAAAACGCGCCGTGGAAAAAAAAGGCGCTTGAGGCATTTCGAACCTCAAGCGCCGCAATGCGGTTTTCAGAACCGCCTCTCTTACTTCTTGGCCTTCTTGGCAACCTTCTTAACAGCCTTCTTGGCGGGCGCCTTCTTAACCGCCTTCTTCGCGCAGCACTTCGTGCAGGCCTTCTTCGCGGGCGCCTTCTTCGCAGGAGCCTTCTTCGCAGGAGCCTTCTTAACCGCCTTCTTGGTAGTAGCCATGTCTTGATCCTTTTAGTATTTAGAAACCGTCGGCGCGGTCAGACGATCGCAACTACCGCGGCTTCTGATGGAATGATACAATTTTTTTTCTTCAAGCGCAAGTGGAAACAGAAAAAATTTTTTCGACAATTTTTCCAACCATTCAACAACTATTCGGAAAGGCATGCCGCAGTTTGTTCGGCGATGGCCGAAGGATTCTCTGGGTTGTGGTTGAGCGACGTACAAACAAAGGAGCGCGGCGAATGTGCCGCGCTCCCTTTCGTGACCTTGAAAGGTCGAAGCGAGATTACTTGACCTCGACTTCGGCGCCGGCCTTCTTGAGCTGCTCGGCGATCTTCTCGGCCTCGTCCTTCGCGATGGCTTCCTTGACCTTCTTGGGCGCGCCGTCGACCATGTCCTTGGCGTCCTTGAGGCCGAGACCCGTAATCGCGCGGATCTCCTTGATGACCGCGATCTTGTTCGCGCCGGCGGCCTTGAGGATGACGTCGAACTCCGTCTTCTCTTCGGCAGGTGCAGCACCAGCGGCGGGACCGGCGACGGCCACGGCGGCGGCGGCGCTGACGCCCCACGCCTCTTCGAGGGCCTTCACGAGGTCGTTGATTTCGAGAACGGTCTTGCCCGACAGTTCCTTGATGATTTCTTCGTTAGTCATTGTCTTGTTTCCTTTGTTTTACTTGTCAACCCTGGCCGTTTTTCATGCCAGGGAAATTTGGTTTACTGTTGAGCGGCCTCGGCGGCGGGCGCTTCGGCTGCAGGTGCCGGGGCCTCCGGCGCGGGAGCGGCATCTCCGCCCTTCTTTGCCTTCTCGGAGAGGACGCGGGCGAGACGGGTCGCAGGCTCCTTGAGGAGCATGAGAAGCGTCGCACGGAGCTGATCCTTGCCGGGAACCTTGGAGAGGGCTTCGACCATCGCGGCGTCAACGATCTTGTTGTCGTAGTCGGCGCCTTTCACGGACGCCTTGCCGTTCGAGTCCTTGACGAACTCCATGATGGCCTTCGCGACGGCCGTAGGCTCGCCGTGACCGGTGACGATCGCGGAATTGCCCTTGAACATCGCGTTGACCTCTTCGCTCCACCCCTTCTCCTTGGCAACCTTGCCGAGGAACGTGTTCTTCACGACGAGAAGACGACTGTCGAGCGCGCGGAGGGCCTTGCGGAGCTTCGCGAACTGCGCGACGGTAACGCCGCCGTGGTCGATGATGAAGCAGTAGTCAGAGTCCTTTACGCGGGCGACGACTTCGTCGAGGATTGCAATCTTTTCGATTCTCATTTTAGTCACCCTCCTTATTCGGCATCGCTGACGACCTGGACCGGAACGCCAATGCCCATGGTCGAGGAAACGCTCATCGACTTGATGAACACGCCCTTGACCGTGGCCGGCTTCGCGGCCTGAACGGCGGCGACGATGGCCTTGATGTTCTGGACGAGCTTGTCGGCGTCAAACGAGCGCTTGCCCGCGACGACGGCCATGTTGCCCGTCTTGTCCATGCGGAAATCGACCTTGCCGCCCTTCGCCTCCTTGACGGCCGTGGCCGTGTCGTCGGTGACGGTGCCGGTCTTGGGGTTGGGCATGAGGCCGCGCGGACCGAGGATACGGGCGCACTTGCGGACTTCCTTCATCGCCTCGACGGTCGCGATCGCGACGTCGAAATCGCACCAACCTTCCTTCGTGACCTTGTCGATGAGGTCTGCGAGGCCGACATAGTCGGCACCGGCCTGGCGCGCCTCTTCGGCGTGGTCGCCGCCGGCGAACACCGCGACCTTGACGGTCTTGCCCGAGCCATTGGGGAGCTTGACGGTGCCACGCACCGCCGTGTCGCCCTTGGTGAGCTCCTTGCCGAGATGGAAGTAGACGTCAACCGTCTCGTCGAACTTCGCGCCAGCGTTGGCCTTGACGAACTTGACCGCCTCGTCGAGGGAGACCTCCTTCTTGGGGGCCTTCTTCAGCGCGTTGAAATATCTCTTTCCGTGCTTGCTCATTCGACCACCTCGATTCCCATGTTGCGAGCCGTGCCGGCGATCATCTTGATAGCCTGCTCGGGATCGTCGGTGTTGAGGTCTGCCTTCTTCATCTCAACGATCTTGAGAAGCTGGGCCTTGGTGACCTTGCCGACCTTGTTCTTGTTGGGAACGCCGCTGCCCTTGGCGAGGCCAGCTTCCTTCTTGAGGAGCACCGACGCCGGCGGCGACTTGAACTGCAGCGAGAAGCTGCGGTCCTGGTAGACCGTGATGATCACGGGGATTACGAGCCCCGAGTCCTTCGCCGTCTTGGCGTTGAACTCCTTGCAGAACTGCATGATGTTGACACCAGCAGAACCGAGGGCCGGGCCCACGGGCGGCGCGGGATTCGCGGCGCCGGCGGGAATCTGGAGCTTGACGACTCCAGTTACTTTCTTGGCCATTTGCCTTTTCCTTCTTTCGTGCGGCTCCTCCCGAGGATCCCTCTCGGTGGTGAAATCGTGCTCGCTCCTACGCTCGTACAATCTCGGCCGCGCCTGCCTTTCAGCTCGCACGACCTTTTCGGACCGCAAAACCTGTCTACTACTTAAGCGGCTCAAGCGTCTCCTCGATGGAGACCTTCTCGACCTGCCAGTATTCGACGTCGACAGGGACCTTTCGGCCGAAGACTGCTACTTCGACCTTGAGCTTGCCCTTGTCGGGATCAACCATTGACACCTGGCCCGTCAAGCCCATGAACGCGCCATCGTTTATCTTCACCGTCTCGTCGACGCTGAAATCCGGACGCTCGGCCATCGCGCCAGCCGAAGGACGGTCGAGGAGAATCGAGTCCACCTCGCTCTGCTTCAGCGGCTGCGGCCTGTCGCCCCCCACGAACCCGATCACGCCGGGTGTCTCGCGGAGAAACTGCCACGTCCTTTCAAAAATCGCCTTCTTCCCGTTTTCGTCGAGCCCCTTCGCCTCGTCGTAGAGCGCAAGCTCCGCGAGAACGTAGCCCGGGAAGAACTTCTTCGTGATCGTGCGCTTCCTGCCGTCCTTCTTCTCCGTGACGCGCTCGGTCGGGATCACGCACCGACCGACATACTCCTCCATTCGCTCGAGCTTTACGCGGGCCTCGATCGACTTCTGGGCCTTGTTCTCCTGGCCGGTGAGCGTGTGAAGCACAAACCACTGCTTGACCATAGTCTTACCTCTTCGGTCCCTCGTATCAGTCACAAACAGCCGCTCACGCTCCAACGTGGACGACCTTGATGAACCCTTCGATCAGCTTGTCGCAGACGAGCGTCGTCGCCGCGAGGATGAAGATGAACGAAACGACGACGAGCGTCGACTCCCACAGCTCGGCCTTGCCAGGCCACGACACACGCTTGGCCTCGGCGGACACGCCAGACAGATATTCCTGCGTCTTCTTGAAAAAGCTCATCTTACTGTTCCTCGTTCGGTTGGCAGGGTAGGAGGGAATCGAACCCCCATAGGCGGTTTTGGAGACCGCTGCACTGCCATTGTGCTACTACCCTAACGGCGAGACTTACTTCGTCTCTTTGTGGGTCGTGCGCTTGCGGCAGTGCGGGCAGAACTTCACCTTCTCAAGACGCTCCGTCATAGTCTTCTTGTTACGGGTCGTCGTGTAGTTGCGGTTCTTGCACTCACCACAAGCCAAAATAGCGAGATCTCGCATTTTCCATTCCTCCGTCCTGAAGGAGATAGAGCCCGGCCGGCCACTTCCGGCCGGGCATCTCACAGGACTTCTCTTATTTTACTTGATGACCGTGCTGACCGTGCCGGCGCCGACCGTGCGGCCGCCTTCGCGGATTGCAAAGCGCATCTTGTCCTCAAGCGCGACAGGCGCGATGAGCTTGACGGAGATCTCGACGTTGTCGCCAGGCATGACCATCTCGACGCCGTCGGGGAGCTGGATGTCGCCCGTCACGTCCGTCGTGCGGATGTAGAACTGGGGACGATAGCCCTTCATGAACGCCGTGTGGCGGCCGCCCTCTTCCTTGGTGAGGACGTAGACCTGGCCCTTGAACTCGGTGTGCGGGGTGATGGAACCCGGCTTCGCGAGAACCTGGCCGCGGGCGACCTC
>CADCAK010000084.1 GCA_902799385.1 uncultured bacterium
AGGCAGCTTGCTGCTTTTTGGAGGCGATGGTACTGGAAAGGCGCGTTTCTGAGATCATTTGAGGATTAGATGGGGGAGAAAAGTATTAGACAGGATTAAGAAAGAAACGGAGGAATGAGGTGTCTATGAAATTCAGAAACATTGCAGTTGGAATTGTTGTTGGCGGCATTATCTTCGCCGCTGCCGTGGCGGCGGTGGCGTGGCAGAAGGGCTGGTCTATCCGCGAAACGGTGGAGCTTGGTGCCGGCGTGATTGCGGCGAAGGCGTCGCGGCACACGATCGCGGACAGAACGGCGGCGATTCTCGCGAAGAAGCCGCAGTTGAAAGGCGTGGCGAAAAGCGCGGGCGGAAAGTTGCGGATACTCGTCTTCAAGAACGAACGATCTGTCGAAGTCCACGCACCAGGCTGGAAAGCTCCGCGCATCTATCCGATGACGGCCTTCAGCGGGACGCTCGGTCCGAAGCTGCGCGAGGGCGACGGGCAGATTCCGGAGGGCATCTACGGGATTGGATACCTGAACCCGAACTCGAGCTACTATCTTTCGCTCAAGGTGACATATCCGAACGCGTCGGACAGGGCGCGCGCGAAGGCGGACGGGCGCACGAATCTCGGCGGCGACATCATGATCCACGGCAAGGCGGTGACAATCGGATGCGTGCCTGTCGGCGATGACGCGATCGAAGACATCTTCTATCTCGCGTCGGCGGTGGGGATAAAGAACGTCTCGGTCGTCATCGCGCCATACGACATGCGCAAAGGCCGCAAGCCGGGGCTGGAACGCTCGCCGCTCAAGTGGTATCCTAATCTCTGTGAAGAAATCCACACTGCGCTGAATGGAAAGTTTTAGAAATATTCTAAGGAAAAAGTGGCGATGAAAGAGAACAAGACAACAGCTAAACAGCGGTTATACGGCATCGCTCGGTATCTCTGTGCTGGGCTTTTTATAAACGTTGCCTGCCTCTGTTTCCAGGTATCGTTTTATTTCCTCTCGGTACCTGTTATCGTTGTGTTTGTGGCTATCGTCCTTGGACTAATGTCCCCACGGCGACCTGCGGGAAGATTTCAAGCGCTCGTCTGCTTCTTTGCGTTAGTTCACCTTGCGATTGTTGGTCTTTGGCTTCATTTCATACTTGGTTACTTCGGCATCATGATGAACGCGCGTTTCGCAGCGATGGTCAAGGACGCCGACCGGATTGTGATTCGTGATGGCGGTGGGCTTTGCCATTCCAAACCTGACATGGAACCATCGCTCTATGAGATTACCAACAGGGCGGAGATAGCCGAGTTCAACTCAATGTTTCAGTTCTCGGGGACAAGTCTGCCGTGCAAGTGCTGTGGATATCCAGGAGTTGACTGGTGGCGAGACGGGAAGCGGATAGTAGTGTCGGCACTTCATCATGGAAGAGCTCTCCGAGTCGAGGGGAAAGGTTACAATTGGCGCTTGGCGACAAGCTCGAGACAGCACATTGACAAGTGGTTGAAGGAACATTGCGGCGTTAGTTGCAGTAATGGCGGATTCCCGATGTATAGACAGTGTGCGTGTGAGCGATATGAGCTGCAGGCCGAGGCGCAAAAGTTTATGCAGACTCACGACGGGAGACGTCCTACAATGGGGGATGTTTGCATGGAGATTAGAAATGCCGGCAAGAGTGTCCCGTCGTGTCCTGTGGGCGGCAAGTATTCGCTCACTTTCACAGAAGACGGTACGGCACACGTTTCCTGTAGCATTCCCTTTCATGAGTGAGGGGACTGTGAAAGGTTGAATGACAGGTATGGACTACATCTGCAAATACAAGACGCCAGAGGGATTCGACGATCTCGTGATGTGCGGGGACGATGAAGCGCTGACGGGCCTTTGGTTTGAGGGTTCGCGCGATGACTGGCGTAACACGCGTGAGTGCGAAAGACGCGAGACGCCGGCGTTCCGCGATGCGCGCCGCTGGCTTGACGAGTATTTCGCGGGGCATGATCCCGGCTTCACGCCCAACTATCGTATTGAAGGATTGACGCCGTTTCGTCAGTCGGTCATCGATGAGATGCTGCGAATCCCTTACGGAGCAACGGTCTCGTACGGCGACATCGCGAAGGCAATTGCGAAAAAGCGCGGCGGCAGGGTTTCGGCACAGGCCGTCGGTGGCGCGGTCGGATGGAATCCGATCTGCATCATCATCCCATGCCACCGTGTCATCGGCGCGGACGGCAGCCTCACCGGCTACGGCGGCGGGTTGGGAAACAAGGTGTCGCTCCTCGCGCACGAGGGGATATGGCTGAGGTGAAGTTTTCCTTGCCGATGTGTTTAATTTCATTATAATGAATATTTCTTGAAGATTGCCCTTGCACGGCGGCAAAAAAAGGCGTATAATTCATTTCGATGAATAAATCAGAGATAGGAACGGCGATTGCGGAGAGGCGCGACACGCTCGACATCACGCAGGCGAGGCTTGCGAAGTTGAGCGGCGTGTCGGTGCATACTCTTTCCAATCTTGAGACGGGCGAGGGCAATGTCACGCTCGATACGCTTCTCAAGGTTGCCGACACCGTGGGTTTCAAGGTGAGGGTCGGCGTATGAAGAGCGGAACGGTGTATTATCGCGACATCCCTGCGGGGACGCTCGTCAAGGACGCGGACGGCTATCTTTTCCGCTACGATCCACTTTACTTTGCGGACTCCGCGATGCCGGAGATATCGGCCACGCTCCCAAAGACGCAACGCGAGTATCGTTCGAAAGTGCTTTTCCCGTTCTTCTTCGGTCTCCTGGCCGAGGGCGCGCAGAAGGAACGCCAGTGCCGCGAACTGCACATCGACGAGAACGACCACTTCACGCGCCTCCTCGAGACGAGCGCATACGGAGCGATAGGAGCGGTGTATGTTAAGGCTTGACTTCTCGGCTTCAGACCTGAACCTCCCCG
>CADCAK010000085.1 GCA_902799385.1 uncultured bacterium
TTTCAACCGAGGATTTTAGGTTTATATAATCGCCTCCTCCGAAACTCCTAATCTCCAAGCAGCGAAAGCAATCATCAGAGTTATCCTCGTTTACTGGGCGGGGAGCTAGGCGACAACCTGATGCAGTTGCATGACGCAGGAGGTAGCCGCCGACCAGTGCCTCGCTTCCAGTCCTATGGCCATCTCCTGCAACTTGGTAAGTCCGTCCCTGTTTCGATTCTGGAGTTCACGCGACTTGTCGATCGACGCCTCCATGGCGTCGTCGAACAACTTCGCGCGCGGGTCGGCTTCGAGGCCCCGGGCGCCGTCCGCAATCTCCGAGTGCATGGCGAAGAGCAGATCCGCTGCGGTGCCGACGAACGCCGAGTAATCGTCGGCTCCCTTGACCGACTCGAGTTCGGCCTTGTCCGTGATCATCGCGTTCGTCTTGGCAACGAACTGGAAGAACTGCTCTGCGAGCTTCTTGCCGTCACCGGCCTTCGCCGCGTCAACAAGCTCTTTGGCGTCGAAGGCAGTTACCGTCTTGAGCGCAATCTTGACGTGCGTGACATCGACATTGCCTGCCATGACCTTGGCGAGGAAGGCCTTCTTCTGCGCGGGGTCGAGCGCGGAGGATTCGATTTCCGCGGCCGCCTTGCGGCAGAGCGACAGCCACTTCTTCTCGACCCGGTCGAGAATCGCCGCCTTGCACTCGTCCGCAGTAAGCGCCTTTTTGACGGAGGGTGCGTCTTTCAACATCTTGCCATTCGCCTCGACGAGGGTTTTTGCGAACATGTCCTTGATGCCCTGCGTCAGCGGGATGCCGTATTGGTCGGCGATCTGCTGAAGCTTCCCCTCCAGCTCGCCCTTCGCCTGTTCCTTGGCAATGTCGATGTTCTTGAGCGTCGTGTTGACGCGCTCGAACTGCTGGGCGAGCTGCGTCTTGAAGTCCTCCGCCAGTTTCGCGAAGTCATCGTCGGTGACGGCCGACGCGAAACGGTCCACGAAGTCTATCTCGACCTCGTGCGCGACGGCGAACTTGATGGTGCCCAGATTCGGATGTCCGTCCGCAGGCAGCGGGCGCTTGCCCACGTAGTCTTCCACGATGGCCCTGAAAACAAACTTTGCCGCCTGGTGGCGCAGCTCCTCCGGACTCTTCGCGTCCAGGCCGGCATAGTTCTTGATCTTCTCGAAGGGCATCTTCAAGATGCGGAAGTCGTCAATGGCCCGGTCATTCTCCCCGTTTCCTACGCCGAGGGCGTCGTAGAGTCGGACGCCCATGCGTCCGTAGGAGGTGCTGCTGTTGGCCAGCATCATTTCCATTCCAATCCGCCGCACGATGTGGGACTTGACGGTCAATTTGAACGCATTGTCGCATTCGGCCTCGAAATCCTCCTTCGATATTTTCTCATCTTGCAGCTTGTCGAGCTTGGACTTGAGGTTTTCAAGGGCCTTCGCGGCATCCTCGTCATTGAGGGCTTCCGGCCCGAACATGGTCTTGAGGAGGTTCTCCGCCTCGTTCGCCGTCGTCTCCGCGATGGAGAACCTGTCGAAGAAGTCATTGTTTTCCGCGGCGAATTCCGTGGCCAGGGTGTTGAGCTTGTCGTTCACGGCATCGCCGTGGGAAACGGAGGTGTCATCGAGAATCGCCACTGCCTTGTCGACGGCCTTTGCCGCGAGCTTAGGTGCCCAGTGTTCGGGCACGCCCCTCGCGCGGAACAGCGACTCCATCCGCGCCGCGGCGGCGACCCGCGGAGCGGCGACATCACGGATCGCCTCCTTCATGCCGCTCTGGGTATTCGGGTACTTTCCTTCCTTGACGAGCTTCAGGACCTCGGCTTGGACCTTCGCATGGTCTAGCTTGATGCCGGGTACGCCCATGCGAAACCCGAGCCATTGTTGGGCGGTGACAATCTCGACGTCGAAGTCCAACTTGAATTGCCGGATAAGGGCACTTTCCGCAGCCAGCGCGCCCTTGTCGCCGAGCGCCTGGTTCACGGCGCGGATGGTTCGCGCGGTGAGGGGGACAGGGGCCTTCCCGTCGCCGAGCGTCTTCGCGGCGATGTCCCGCGCGGCATAGCCGTACTCCCGCGCGATGGCGTAGAGGAAGGCGTTGCGCGCGTTGGCGATCTGGTCGGCGCGCGCGCCCTTCGTGCCAAGGGAGGTCGTGGTCGCGAGGCCGTCGCCGGCCTTGACGAGCCGCACCGTGCGGTTTCCGATCGTTCCGCCCTCTCTCTCGGCCGCGTCAGCCAGATCGAGGAACGCCTGATATGTCGTTCCGGATCCATTCATGTGGATGTTCTTGTCGAAGATGCCCATTGTTTTTCTCCTTGTTATGGTTTGTTATTTTTGCTCTGATTACACGCTTCAGCGCGAAAGGTTACAACCTACTCGAGTTTCCGCGCCAGCACCGCCTTCTCGGCCAGTTCGTCGATGTTGGCGGGCTTCATGCCGTGATAGTTGATTTCGACGGGGGAACCTGGGCAAGAATGCCCAGGCACAGAACGAGAATGCCCCGGCACAGAACCGCCCGCCAGCCATTGGGCGATGCGATTCAAGGCGGTGGCGTCGAAGCGCGTCATCGGCTTTTCCTGCGTGGTATAGGGCCAGGCGGCCGGGGCGAGCAGCAAAAGCCGCCCTTCCGCGCAGGCATCGAAATAGCGGCCAACCGGCTTCTCCAGCTTTGCGAAACCCATGTTCTTCAGCGCCACCAGCGGCAGGCGGCGCTTCATCGCCTCGCGGGCGATCTGGCGCTCGCCATCGGAAATGCACGGGCTCAGCACCACCGCGCCATGTGCGGCGGCGGCGAGCGCGCTTTCCAACCGCTCGCGGTATTCGGGGCTTTCGCTTTCAATTATCGGCTCGCCGTCGGGCGTGCGCGCAATCTTCATTCCGGCGTGCGCGCGATCTTCATTCCGCCGCCGCGCTTCGCCTCGCGCTGATAGGTGAAAAAGCGCCGCGAGCACTGCACCTGGGCAAGCGGCCGTTCGAGAAGGTGGCGGTTGCCCAGCGCCTCGAAGCAGCCCACGAGCCGCCCGCCGTCGAGCGGCAGCTCGATGCGCTCCACGCGCCTGAAAAGCGCGGGATTGGCGCGCTTCTCGGCCAGGCGGCGGGGATTTTCGCGAAGGTAGGCGATCATCGCCTTCATCTGCCCCTCATGCAAAAGCACGGTATCTTGAAAGCCCTCGGCCCGTTTGAGA
>CADCAK010000086.1 GCA_902799385.1 uncultured bacterium
TACGTCGTAAAATGTTGGCAGTGCCAGCATTGGAGCAACATGCCGCGCCGCCGGTTGAATCCAAAGAAAGAATGAGTTTTCTACGCACAGAAGAAAAGGCCATCCCTGAAATCAGCCTTGCGGAACTCGCATCCGAAAAGAACCAGGTCATGGACGAACTCCTGAACCAGCCGCAGATACCGTCCGACTATGCCGACGTGATGATTGGACTCTATCGCGACAAATCGCAGGACATCTTGACGCGTGATTTCGCGGTGCAGCACATCGGGCTCTACGCTCAGGCGCTCGAGCGCCGCGGCGAGTACGACGCGGATGCCGCCGAGTCGCGAAAGCTGCGCGCAGCGCTCTTTGACGCCGCCGGGGAAACTCGCTCAATCGTTGCGGCGGCCGCCTTCCGCGCTCTTGCAGACATGTCTGAGTTCGATTCGCGCATCGACGCCCGTCGGCTCAATTCGCTTCTGTCCAGGTGCGCGGCCGACTCGTCTTCCGCGCCCGCCGCCCGCGCGATGGCCGTCCAGCTCTGCGGCGAACGGCGCGTCTCGTCCGCGCGATCCGCGCTCGATGTGATATGCGCCGACAATTCAGCCCCCGAAGTCAGACCCTTGTGATACGGTCGATGTGATACGGTAGAACAGTTGCAAAGAAGCTTGTAAGTGAATGAAAATACGGATGATAGTAACTGTCTGCGGATCGGCGCTGCTGTTGGCGGCGGCGGTTGCCGCAGTCGTTGCATCGCGCAACCGCCAGCAGCCAGCGCCGCCGCCGGAGGTGCCGGTTGCGACGTCGCCCGTAGAAGTGCGCGTCAAGGCGGTGGAGCGCAAGCCGGAGCCGTCGGATTATGAAGACGTCGAGGCGTCCACTGCCGTCGCAATCGTCTGCGGGGCGGATTCCGCGACTTCCGACCGCTACGAGGCGCGGAATGACGCGCTCAGGTCGATTGCACGTCGGCGGGACTTGCCTGAAAAGGATGTCGCCGCGCTGATTGCCTATCTGCGCACGGCAGACAATGCGATGCGGGTTGAGCGCGTCGCGGCACTCAAGAACGACGTGATGAATTTGCTGCGCAACCAGGATCCGCCGCCGAAGGATCTCGCGGGGACGCTGATCGGGATTTTCGAGGGCGGGAAGCATCCGCCTGTCGTTATCGACTACTGCATACAGCACCTCGGGGCGATGCTCGACGAACTTGATGAAAACGGGCGTCGTCGTGTCCGAGCCGTGCTCGCAAAGGCGGCGAAGAGGACGAAGCAGCCATACGCGGGAACTGCGCTGTACTCTCTTGCCGAAGACGTCCGCGCGACGTCGGCTCAGGACAAGGAGTTGAAGGGGCTTGCGCTTGCCCTGTGCAAGCCGGAAGCCAACCACGCCGCGCGAATCGCCGCAATCCAGCTCGCCGGCGAGCGCGGCTATGCCGACGCATTGCCGGTTCTCCGCGAAACCCTGTCCGCCCCGTTACGCGACGCTGTTCTCGACACGGTCTGCATCGGGTCCATCGGGCTTCTCGGCAACGCGGATGACATCGCGCTAATGGAGCGCTTCAAGGGCGACGCACGGCGCTCGGCCGCAGTCGACGCGGCGATAAAGCGGATAAAGGGTCGGGAGGATATTGGAACTCCGACGGCTGGCAAAGAGGCTTCACTAACGTTGCGCCCTCTGCTTCGCGCTGTTCAGCCGCATGAAATTCGCTTCAACAGCTTCGGGGGTCTGGGGGCAGCGCCCCCAGATAAAGAAAACATAGTAGGAGGCAATAATCGCGGTTTCGCGACGCGGAGCTAAGGCGAAGTGGTAACGGAGCCAATTTTTTCAACCGTCGGAGTTTCTCAAAAGTTCTACATGATCTACACGTTCTACGGCTAAAGTAAAAACATGAAAAGAAAAGTTGTTTTCATTTGTTTATGTTGTTCCCCATTCATCTCGGCACTATCTGCCACGCGGCTCACCATCCCACCTGAAGGCGTGGCGTTCGGCGAGATAGCCGCAGGGGAGGCGGCTTCGAAGTCGATTGAACTCCGCAACGCCTCGTCCTCGCCCGTCGCCGTCTCGCAGGTTAAGGGCTGCTGCGGCGCTGACGCCGTGCTGTCGGCTATGTGCATCGCACCGTCGTCTTCTGCGACACTCTCGGTTGCGCTCAAGGCCATGCTCCCAGGCGAGTTCTCCAAGCACGTCCAGATTCTTTGCGACGACCCAGAAAGCCCCGTGATAAACATTCCCGTTACTGGAATGGCCGTCGAGTCGAAGACCGCCGCCGCTGCGTCGCGCTGGACACTTCCGACCGTCGTCCTCGCGGGAATCGTCGACGGATTCAACCCCTGTTCCTTTGCGATCATGATTTCCCTTGCCGGAATCCTCGCCATCGGCGGGCGCAAGCGCAAGGCGCGAATCATCGGCGGGCTCTCGTTCTGCATCGGGACGTTCGTCACATATATGCTGATGGGGCTCGGGCTCATGCAGGCACTCAAGGCGCTTGAGGGACTTCGCATTGTCCATGATGTCGTGATGGTACTTCTTGCGCTCGCGCTCTTTGTGCTGTCGTTCCTGAGTTTCCGTGACG
Organism: uncultured bacterium; assembly: GCA_902799385.1. Lineage (GTDB taxonomy): Bacteria > Verrucomicrobiota > Kiritimatiellia > RFP12 > UBA1067 > UBA1067. The sequence goes on from CADCAK010000086.1 coordinate 2,552, forward strand.
CGGCGCGCTTTCGCAAGATCCCCGTGTTTTCAATTGTGACTCTGAAGCTGCCGGAAGGTGTGAAGGTGCTGATACGTAAGATTGCGGTGGAGAGCTGGAGCGGCCCGGCGGTTGTCCTCGCAGGATTCGGTTGCGCCTTTCTTGTGACGCTTCTCGATGCTCTCTGCACAGGGCAGGTCTACGTGCCTGTCCTCGCGCTCATCTCCCGCGAGCCGGGCGCATGGCGTTCGTTTGCGCTGCTCGCCCTGTACAACCTCGCGTTCATCGCGCCGCTTGTCGCCGTGTTCGTCCTCGCCTCGAAGACGACGGACGCCTTCCAGATGGCGAAGTGGTCGTCGCGCAACGTCATCCCCGCGAAGATCGCGCTGGGCGTCATCTTTGCACTCCTCGGTGTTCTTATCCTCATAACAATGCTGCATCTTTGGTAGTTGGTGACTTGGCAAGTTATCGCCGCCGTTATATGCCACGGAGTTATCTTATTCGATAACTTCTGAGTCGTTTTTCTCGTAACCGAAAAGCTAACGATAAGTTGACATCCCCTCGTTGATGGTATACTGTCAGCGACTTCTCAGGAAAGGAGTATGTAGGGGATGAATAAGATGCTTTTGACGACGCTTTTGCCGACGACAACAAAATATAATAATTGCGAATGTCTCCTTGAATTGTCGCGAGGCGTTGGGCTTCAACAATGGTAAGGTAGT
>CADCAK010000087.1 GCA_902799385.1 uncultured bacterium
TTGATAGTTCTTTCATTTTTATTTTACCTCCATTTATTGTATTGCACTTAAAAACACACCGTGTCGCTTCACTTGGCCTTTTGGCCCCAGGCGCCGTAGAGGTGCAGGACCTGACCGCCGGGCACGAGGTCCTTCACAGTCTCGCCGTTCGCGTACGCGGCGCCAGCCGTCCGGGACTTCGCCCAGCCCTTGAACCAGTAGCCGTTGCGCGTCCAGCCGAGCTGCGAGTCGAGGTAGCGCAGCTTCACCGACGCCCCGACCGGTATCTTCTGGTCCTCGTACGTGCTGTCGCCAGAGTTGTAGTTCCTGTGGTAGCGGATCGTCCAGCGGCGGTCGCGCCACACCGCATAGAGGTGCAGCGTCTGCCCCTGCGCCACGAGGTTGTTCACCTTCTGCCCGTTCGTGTAGACGACCGCCGTGCTCGTCGGCGACTTCGACCAGCCGAGGAAGTCATAGCCGTCACGCGTCCACTTTAGCCCCGAGTCGAGCCACAAGAGGTTCTTCGCTATGTTCGGGCGGAACTCCTGCGTCTTCGAGAGATTGCGGTCGTCGTTGCTGTGGAAGCAGACGCTATACGCCCTCTTCTGCCACACGGCGTAGATGTGCATCGTCTTGCCAGCCGCGGCGAGGTCCTTGACGAGCGCGCCGTTCTCGTAGGCGACCGCGCCCGTCGGCGACTTCGCCCAGCCCATAAAGACGTAGTTGAACCCGTCCTCGTCCTTGTACTCCCAGCCGAGGCGCGAGTTCATGTAGTAGAGCCGCTTCTCCTCGCCGACCTTGAAGCTCTGGGTGTCGAGGTCGTTTTTCCCGTTGTTGCTGTGGTACTTGAGGGTCCAACTTCCGCTGGGCGCGGCGGCCGGCTTCCAGTGCGCATAGGCCTTCATGTTGAACAGGACGTCGCTCGTCCAGTTGCCGTCCGTGCTCCAGTAGCCGGTACCGCTCACATAATTCATGTCGGCGTTCCAGATCTGCTTGCCGCCCTCCTTCTCCGTCCAGAACCCGTCGAACACGTAGCCCGCCTTCCTCGGCTTGCGCGAAATCGCATGGTTCCAGTTCGGATCGCCCTCCCACACCTCGACAATCGTACTGCCGTCGTCGCGGATCCTGCCGGCAAGGCTCAACCCCCTGCCGAACTCGCCGCCTTCGGGATTCAGCATAACATTCACGCGGTTGTTTATCGCAACGTAGAAGTAACTTACCTTAAGTTCCGTCTGCCAAGAGTCTCCGTAGCTTCCGCTGTAGAGCGTGTCTTCAACGCCATATGGCGCCCTGACAGTCAGAGGTCCGGCGCCGAATTGTTCAGTAAAAATATCGCCAAACGAATAGCCTGTGGCATTCTCCAGCGTCCCAGGCAACTCGAGGGTCTTGTTCGCAAGTGCATGACATCCGTGAAACGCATAGTCTTCAATCACATACAACCCATCAGCGTTGAACGTTATCGAAGACAGGTTCTCGCAATTACAAAACGCGTACTCGCCGATGCCCGCGACGCTTTCAGGGATCACGACGCTCTCGAGGTTCTCAACCGTCTCGTTTTCACAGTCTTCAAAACCAAGCGCAAACGGCGCAATCCACGTGACCGTTTTTGGGATGGTCAGATTCTTGGGGCAATTGCCAACGAAGCCAAGCATGATGCCGTCATCGACAACAGGTGCAAAACCCTTGGCCGCCTTCCACCCAAGGCGGAACTCCCCACCGCCAAAAAGGCTCGAGACCTCTATGTAATACGTCTGCCCTGCAAAGACGTCGCACGAGTAAACAACATAATTAAGGCCGTGATAACCATCCATCATTTCATCGTTCACGTATAGATCAATCTCATGCAAGGCATTTAAGGAATTGCCCGTATAAACGACGACACCCATGTTATAGCCATAGTCGGCAATATAAAATGCCGCCGCGTTGACGCCTGCCGGAGCAGTCCACTTGTACCACACCGAGCAGATATTATATCCCACTGCCTGCGCTTCGGCGTAATACGGCTCGCCCGGCTCCATCGTCGCCCCGGCGGTTGTGCCCGTGATGCTTCCATCCGTGCCTGATATCACAGTCGCGTTCGCGAAGTTGTCGTTCGCCGGCGCGGCGTTTGCGAACGTCGCCAGCATGGCGGCGGCGATTGCAGCTATCAGTTTTTTCATGTGTTTTTCCTTTCTTTTGGTTTGCGCCTCTTGGCGGACCGAGATTGACTAGTTCGTCTTCTTGCCCCAGGCACCGTAGATGTGGAGAACCTGGCCGGCGGGCACGAGGTCCTTCACCGTCTGGCCGTTCTGATACGCCGCGCCTGCCGTCCGGGACTTCGCCCAGCCCTTGAACCAGTACCCGTCGCGCGTCCAGCCGAGCTGCGAGTCGAGCCAGTAGAGCTTCACCGACGCCCCGACAGGAATCTTCTGGTCCATGTATTCGTCGTCGGCAGAGGAGTAGTTCCTGTGGAAGCGGATCGTCCACCTGCGGTCGCGCCACACCGCGTAGAGGTGCAGCGTCTTCCCCTGCGCCACGAGGTTGTTCACCGTCTGGCCGTTCACGTAGACGACCGCCGTGCTCGTCGGCGACTTCGCCCAGCCCTTGAAGTCGTACCCGGAGCGCGTCCAGCCGAGTCCCGAGTCGAGCCAAAGGAGGTTCTTCGCGATGTTCGGGCGGAACTCCTGGTATTCGACAAGGTTGCGCCCGTCATTGCTGTGGAAGCAGACGTTGTACGCACGCTTCTGCCATACGGCGTAGATGTGCATCACCTTGCCCGCCGCAGCGAGGTCCTTGACGAGCGCGCCATTC
>CADCAK010000088.1 GCA_902799385.1 uncultured bacterium
TTGCTGGATGTGAGCCAGTACACCTTGAACTCCGGCATCTGCTCCTTGAGGGCCTTGCAGGTCTTGTTGTTGAAGGAAATGAAAAGCGTGTTCTTCGGCGTGGCATTCTTCTGCGCGGCGAAGACCTTCTTTATGTACGGTACGATCTTCGGGCCAGGCTTCACCTCGACGTAGATCATGCGTCCGTCACGTGCAAGGGCGAGGACCTCCTCCAGCAAGGCGGGACGCGTCCCGACATACTTCGAGCCCTTCCACTTGCCCCAGCCGCCGACGTCGAGCCGAGATATCTCGTCCCACGTAACGTCGGCGCACTTGTTCGTGTTTGCGCCGCCCGTGGTGCGCTTCAGGTTGCTGTCGTGAAAAGTGAAAACGCGTCCGTCCTTAGAGAGATACACATCACACTCGAAGCCAAACCCGCGGTTAACAGCCATCTTGTAGGCGGGAAGCGTGTTCTCCGGCGCGTCGTTGGATTCGCCGCGATGGGCAATTAGCGTATCGTAGCCGATTTGGGCGGCGCAAGCGACCATTGGAACTAAAAAGCACGAAAATACAGAAATAGCCAGCGCTTTAGTAGCGTGCGAAACAGTGATTCTCATATTTAACCTCCATACTATACTAAGTTTGATTTAATCATAGCATTTCCGCTAATCCATGTCAATTGACACAGGAGGAATGCTTTTGATATAATACGTCCACTTTTGGGGCGAGGTAGCTCAGTCGGTAGAGCAAAGGACTCATAAGCCTTGGGTCGAGGGTTCGATCCCCTCCTTCGCCACCACCCAAAATACCCCCTTGCGCCAGTCGGCGCGTTTTTGATATACTATCCAAGTTTTCGCACCAGACGGGTGGCCACTTTAGCTCAGTAGGTAGAGCACATCCTTGGTAAGGATGAGGTCGGCGGTTCGATTCCGCTAGGTGGCTCCAGAAGGTGCGGAGGCAAAAGAAGAACAACTACTCACAGGAGTCAAAAAAATGGCAAAGGAAACATTCGATCGCGGCGGAAAGCCGCACGTGAACGTCGGCACCATCGGCCACGTCGACCACGGCAAGACCACGCTTACGGCCGCTATTACGCACGTCCAGGCTCTCAAGGGTCTCTGCGAGGAGATCAAGTACGACCAGGTCGCCAAGGCGTCCGAGTCCGCTGGCCGCCGCGACGCGACCAAGATTCTCACGATCGCCTCCTCCCACGTCGAGTACGCGACGGAGAACCGTCACTATGCGCACGTCGACTGCCCCGGACACGCCGACTACGTCAAGAACATGATTACCGGCGCGGCCCAGATGGACGGCGCCATCCTCGTCGTCTCCGCCGTTGACGGCCCGATGCCCCAGACGCGCGAGCACGTCCTTCTCGCCCGCCAGGTCGGCGTGCCGAAGATCGTCGTCTTCCTCAACAAGTGCGACCTCGTCGAGGACGCCGAGATGCTCGACCTCGTCGAGATGGAAGTCCGCGAGCTCCTTTCAAAGTACGATTACGACGGCGACAACGCCCCTGTCATCCGCGGCGCGGCCTATCCCGCGACCCAGGCTTCTGCGGCGACCGACGATGCCTGCAAGTGCATAGACGAGCTCATGAACGCCCTCGACACCTACATCCCCGAGCCCCAGCGCGAGCTTGACAAGCCGTTCCTCATGCCCATCGAGGACATCTTCTCGATCGAAGGCCGTGGCACGGTCGTCACCGGCCGCGTCGAGCGCGGCGTCGTCAAGGTTGGCGATGAAGTCGAGATTGTCGGTCTCAAGCCGACGGCCAAGACCGCCGTCACGGGCGTCGAGATGTTCCGCAAGCTCCTGGACCAGGGCCAGGCCGGCGACAACATCGGCACGCTTCTCCGCGGCACGAAGAAGGAAGAGGTCGCCCGCGGCCAGGTTCTCGCGAAGCCGGGTTCCATCACCCCGCACACCGAGTTCAAGGGCCAGGTCTACGTCCTCACCAAGGAAGAGGGTGGCCGCCACACCGCGTTCATGAAGGGCTATCGTCCCCAGTTCTACATCCGCACGACGGACGTGACGGGCGACATTCAGCTCCCCGACGGCGTCGAGATGGTCATGCCCGGCGACAACGTCGAGATCACCGTCAAGCTCATCGCGCCTGTCGCGCTTGAGGACAAGATGCGCTTTGCTATCCGCGAGGGCGGCCGCACGGTCGGCGCCGGCACGGTTTCGAGCGTCATCAAGTAATAAAGAAGAGAAGTCCTGTGAGATGCCCGGCCGGAAGTGGCCGGCCGGGCTCTATCTCCAACAGGGCGGAGGTATCAGAAATGCGAGATCTCGCTATTTTGGCCTGTGGTGAGTGCAAGAACCGCAACTACACGACGACCCGTAACAAGAAGACTATGACGGAGCGTCTGGAGAAGGTGAAGTTCTGCCCGCACTGCCGCAAGCGCACGACCCACAAAGAGACGAAGTAAGTCTCAAACCATAGGGTAGTAGCACAATGGCAGTGCAGCGGTCTCCAAAACCGCCTATGGGGGTTCGATTCCCTCCTACCCTGCCAACGGAACGAGGAAAAGGAAGATGAGCTTTTTCAAGAAGACGCAGGAATATCTGAGCGGCGTGTCGGCCGAAGCCAAGCGCGTGACATGGCCCGGCAAGACCGAGCTTTGGGAGTCGACGCTTGTCGTCATTTCATTCATCTTCATCCTCGCGGCGACGACGCTCGTCTGCGACAAGCTGATCGAAGGGTTCATCAAGATCGTCCACGCCGGAGCGTGAGCGATTGCCTGAGACTGGAACGAGGGACTGAAGGGGTCAAGCTCGAGCGCATGGAGGAGTATATCGGCCGGTGCGTGATCCCGACCGAGCGCGTCACCGAGAAGAAGGACGGCAAGAAGCGCACGATCACGAAGAAGTTCTTCCCGGGCTATGTGCTCGCAGAGCTTGCGCTCTACGACGAGGCGAAGGGCCTCGACGAAAACGGGAAGAAGGCGATTTTCGAAAGGACGTGGCAGTTCCTCCGCGAGACACCCGGCGTGATCGGGTTCGTGGGTGGCGACAGGCCGCAGCCGCTGAAGCAGAGCGAGGTTGATTCCATTCTCCTCGACCGTCCTTCGGCAGGCGCGATGGCCGAGCGTCCAAAAGTGGATTTCAGCGTCGACGAGACGGTGAAGATAAACGATGGCGCGTTCATGGGCTTGACGGGCCAGGTGTCAATGGTTGATCCCGACAAGGGCAAGCTCAAG
>CADCAK010000089.1 GCA_902799385.1 uncultured bacterium
GCGGTCGCAGAGGACGTCGCGGATCGTCACGTCCACGTTGCGGTGCGGCGCGCCGTGGCAGCCGAGGTAGATGCCGTCGCCGCCGGAGTCCGCGAGCGTGAGGCCCTCGATGAGCACGTTGCGGCAGCTGCGGATGCTGAGGGCGTGTCGCCATTCGGACTTCTCGTATGGCGGTTTCATGTAGTCCTCGTGTCTCATCCGCAGCGTCGCGCCGTAGCCCACGATATGGATGTTCGTGCAGCCGGCGAAGGAGAGAAGGCACGCGCCCTTCGGACGGAACTCGCCGGGCTTCGCCTGGATCTCGACGCCGGGTTCGAGGACGAGCTCCAGGTTCGACGCGCCCGTGAGCGGGGTGACGATCCAAGGCGAGGGCATTTTTTCGACTACGAGCCTCGCGACGCCGGACGTGAGGGCGGCCTGGAGCGGCGCGGTGGAGTCGGCGGGGTCGAAGCCCCACCACGAGGCGCGCGCCTCGGCGCGGGCGCCGGCGCGGACCTGCGCTAGGAGGTCGGGACGGGCATCGGCGGATGCCATGAGGACGCCAGCGATGGCGCAGAGTGAAAGCGTGAGTTTTTTCATAGCGCGCGAAGAATAGCATATCGGTTCTGTCTCGGCAAGGATTTTCTCGGCTGCGACGGCAAAGGCGGCCGCATGACGAGGCTGCCCGCGCCCGCATATTCGGCATGCTGCTCCATGCGCAGTTCTGCTTCTCTGAATCGAGCGGCTTCACTTTCGGCGTCGATGCGGACGACTCGTTCGTCCTGCTCCAGGCCATGATCAACCCCGAATGTACGAACGAGTGGCATTTTGTCGCGTTGATGGAGAAATTCGTCAAGACGGTAAACGTATGGGGCAGGCGCCTGAACGAATCCGCCACGGCGGTCGCGGACGGCGGTGAACTGTCTGCTCGCCAATGCCAAGAAGGGCGGCATGAGCGCCGCGGAGAAAGCGTTTCTCGCGCTCGCTCCGACCAACGCCGGCAAGGTGGACATCCCCGGGTTGCTGCGCCACCTCGAGACGCTCCATGCCTACACCATCCGCGAAATGGGGGCGACGGGGCTGAGCGGTTCGAAAAAGGAGTCCGACTCGCTTGACTACTCGCGCATCAGCGAACTTGATCCGCAGTACTTCCCATTCCTCAAGACCCCCATCACAACCGACGACGGCTTCGTCGTCAACGCCGACGAGAGCCTGCGCACGCGGCTGATGAGAGAGGCGAAGCTCCTTTCCGAGCGCACTGATCCGGGCACCGTCCATGTTGCCGACACCAAACGGTTCCTGCAGCAGATGGTCGAACTGGACGTGCGCGGCGCGCCGCCGAATGAGAAGCTGGCCGTGCAGGATTTGCATGATCAGATCATGGACGGTGTCAAAGAAAGGCAGATTGAGCAGACCGAAACCATGACGAACGCCCAGATAGTGGAAATGGTCGAGAACGTCATCCGCGACAATCCGCAGGACTTCCCGCTCCTCACCAAGTACTACCTCAATGCCGAGTGACAAGCCTCATACTTCCGGAACGTGACATTGAATATGTCCGATTACCCTAAATTTCTCATTTCGATTTTCTACTCCATGTTATATCCCGAGTTTGCCACTTGTGTGTTAGGCCCTCGGCGTGACTGAGTGAGAAATCTTCAATAAAATCAATATCTCCCCTTGCGGAGCCACTGTCGATATGATATAATTATATCGTGATTGCAACCTTGCTAATTAGGAGGCCCCATGCACATTGAGCTGTTCACCGTCCGCAACCGTCCGTATCTCCGCCTTGTCGAGTCGAGGCGGAGGATGTCCCGCAACGGCAAGCCGATCTCCGGCAAGAGGCTCGTGCTGAGCCTCGGCCCGTTGGCGAAGCACGACGACGGCAAGCCCGGCTACCTCGACCGGCTCCGCCAGTCGTTCCGCGAAGGGAAGCCGCTCATCGAGGCCCTCGGACCATACGTCGGCGACGCTCCGAGGGAGGAATGGGACATAAAGTTCCGCGACGGCGACGACGGCTGCAACGGCGAGCCGAAGCGTCTCGCGGCGTGCGTCCTCGACCCGGTGTTCTCCGCTCTCGGCCTCGACCAGCTCTTCGCGAGCGTCAAGCACGCCTCGAAGATCAGGTACGACCTCCAGGGGCTTGTGCGGCTTCTCGTCTACGGCAGGATCCTCGAGCCCGCGTCGAAGTGCGCGACGATGGAGCAGAACGGGACGTACCACGAGCCCCTGGTCTCCAGCGACAATCCCGACAACGTGTACGACGCGCTCACGGTCATCGACGAGAACGCGGAGAAGGTCTTCAGGAGGATGAACACGTGCATCAAGCGCGGGATCGGGCGCAACCCGTCGCTGGTGTTCTACGACGTGACCAACTTCTACTTCGAGATCGCAGAGGCGGACGAGGACGTCCTCGACGAGTCGGGCAACGTGGTGGAGAGGGGCCTGAGGAAGTTCGGCGTGAGCAAGGAGAACAGGAAGCAGCCCATCGTCCAGATCGGCCTCTTCATGGACGACAACGGCATCCCCGTGTCGTTCGAGATGTTCCCCGGCAACACGCTCGACCACCACACGCTCAGGCCCGCCATGGAGCGGACGGTGGACGGCTTCGGGCTCGGCAGGTTCGTCCTCGTCGCGGACAGGGGGATGTACTCGGCTCCGAACATGTGCCACGTCACGGACGCGGGCAACGGCTACATCGTCTCGAAGAGCCTCAGGAAGAGCACGGCGGCGACGCGCAGGTGGGCGGTCTCGCCTG
>CADCAK010000090.1 GCA_902799385.1 uncultured bacterium
GCCGCCGACAAGAAGTCGATGGCGCTCGCCGAGGTCAACTGCGAGACCGACTTCGTCGCCAAGACCGAGGCGTTCATCAAGTTCGTCGACGACGCGGCCAAGGTCGCGCTCGAAGGCAAGGACATCGAGCAGACGCTCAACGACGACTACAAGATGCTCCTCACCAAGACGGGAGAGAACGTCAAAATCCGCCGCAGCGAGCGCTACACGCTCGAGGGCGCCGGCTGCCTCAGCGGCTATATCCACATGGGCGGCAAGATCGGCGTTCTCGTCGAGCTCGCGTGCGACAAGCCCTGCGAGAAGCTCGACGAGGCGGCGCACATGGTGTGCCTCCAGGTTGCCGCGAACGCGCCCAAGTACGTGAACCCCGCGGACGTTCCGCAGGCCGAGATCGACGCCGAGATCGAGATCAAGCTCAACGCGCTCAAGGAGCAGAAGGGCAAGCTCCCGCCCGAGCAGGCTCTCGTCGGCATCAAGAAGGGCATGGCTTCCAAGTTCTGCACGCAGATCTGCCTCGTCAAGCAGGACTACGTCGCGGACGGCGAGCAGACCGTCGAGCAGTACCTCGCGTCCGTCGCGAAGGAAGTCGGCGCGCCCATCACGGTGAAGCGCTTCGTGCGCCTCCAGCTCGGCGCCTAATCCCGCGCATGGCGGTGCTTATCGCATTGCCGGCACTGTTTCTGCTCTCGGCGTTCTTTTCCGGGGCGGAGACAGTGCTCTTCTCTTTGACGGGGGCTCAGCGCGAGCGCATCCGCGCGAAGAGCGCTGCCGCCGACGCTCTCATCACCAAGAGTCTCGCCGACAAGGCGGTTCTCTTCTCGACGCTGCTCGTCGGCAACACTCTCGTAAACTTCGCGATCTCGACGCTTGGCTTCCTTGCCTTCCGCGCCTACGTTCCCGGCGGGAGCTGGCTCGCCGTTCCGTCGATGACGGTCTTGCTGCTCGTCTTCGGCGAGATAACCCCGAAGCGCCTCGCCCTCAGGTATGCCGAGCAGCTTGCGCCGCCGTGTGTGCGGCTTCTCAGGTTCTGGCGCATCGTCCTGCGGCCTTTCAACAACGTCCTTGGGCTTTCCTCCAAGGCGTTCGCGCCTGCGCTTGAGCGCGAGAGGCGGGCGCTTTCCGATGAAGAGCTTATGACGGTCCTCGAGTCTGCGGCGGAGAAGGACGAGTCACTTGCCGAGGATGTAGAGATGATAGAGGGCGTCTTGCGGCTATCCGAGATTCACGCGAACGACGAGATGACTCCGCGCGTCGATATCGAAGGTCTTGACCTCGACCTTCCGGAAGACGCCCAGGCCGCCGCGCTTGCGAACGCAAAGCACCATTTTCTTCCCGTCTTCCGCCGCACGCCCGACGCGATCGAGGCCGTGCTTGACGTCCGCACGGGAAAGAGGGAAGAGCCGGTTTTCGTTCCCGAGAACATTACGCTCGACGACCTCTTCGCCGTGTTCGCCAAAAGCGGAAAGCGCCTCGCCGTCGTCCTCGACGAATACGGCGGGACTGCCGGGATCATCGCATTTAACGATGTCCTCGAGCTCATCATGGGTCCCAAGGTTTTCGGCGGCAATGCTGGCGACGAGCCGGCAATAGTCAAGAAGGGCGAGAACGTCTGGGAGATCGACGCGCGCGCGAGTCTCGAGGAAGTGAACCGCGAGCTCGACCTCGAGCTCGAGGCCGAGGACGCAGACCGACTTTCGGGCTGGGTCACTTTCCATGCCGAGAGGATTCCGCATGTCGGGCAGGAGATCGAGGCCGACGGATGCCGCGCGACCGTCCTCAAGCGTCGCGGCCGCCGCGTCACGCTCGTCAAGTTCGAGGTGCTTTCACGCCCGACTACGACATCTGACGAGGAATTGATTGAGGAAACCGACGCAGCCGTCGAACGGACCGAGGAGGACGACGCATGACGGTGTTCCTTCTCTTCCTCGCGGCGATTGCCGCGCTCCTCCTCGCCGCGTTTTGCGCCGGCGCGGAGACGGGCTTCCTCTCTGTGAGCCGCGAACGCATACTGCATCTCTCTCGCGCGGGCGGTCGCAAGGCAAAGATCGTGCAGTCCGCGCTTTCCGACATGTCGCGCACCTTGACGACGCTTCTCATCGGCAACAACCTCGCCGGCGTCGTGTTTTCGTCGGCTTCCGCCGCGCTTGCGATTGAGCTTATGGGCGGCTCGCGCTTCGGTCGCGCCGCCTGGAGTGTCGGCTCGGCGCTTCTTGTCCTCTATGTGTCCGAGTTTCTTCCGAAGATGCTTTGCGCTGCGCGGCCGCTCCACTTCTGCCTCAGGATGGCGCGCCAGTACCGTGCGCTTGCGGCAGTGCTGTGGCCCGTCGTAACGCTGCTGCTCGCCGTGACAAACCTCTTTGTCCCGCGCAAGGACCCGAAGTACCGCGTCACCGCCAGGGATCTGATGCGCATCCTCCGCGACCGCAAGGACGGGGTTTGCATCTCCGACTTCGAGAGCGCGCTCATCGGGCGCATCCTCGTCTGCCGCGCCAAGGGCCGCTTCATCACGTCCGAGGAGCTCGTAGACGCGGTCCGCGACGCCGACTGAAACGAAATTGGTCATGGCGGCCCCGCTTTGGTGTTGACCCCGATTTGCGCGATTTGGTATAATATCCCCCCGATTGCGAACCATTTCACTTTGAAAGGCAGTTGGTTATGAAACGCACAGACGTCGACAAGGTTTTGATCATCGGATCGGGCCCCATTGTCATTGGCCAGGCATGTGAATTCGACTAT
>CADCAK010000091.1:0-1595 GCA_902799385.1 uncultured bacterium
CTAGTCAGAGAGGACAACGGCTGTCTTAAAACGGGCAAAATCGCGCAAGGCATCGCAAGTGCTCGGTAGCGCGCGAAAAAAATGGGGGACCTCCAGGAATTGCACCCTCTTGCAATCATATCATAAATATAGTATAATATGCGGCGTGAGCGGCGGAGTAACATCCGCCCAAGCACGTTCAAACCAACAACGAAAACACGGAGATAAAACAATGAAAAACATAATCGCCAATATCCATAGGGGGGGGGGCAGAATCATGAATTATCTCCTCGCCACTGGTTTCGCACTCGTGGCGGCGCAGTCCGCATGGGCGGCGAATGGTACATGGATTGACGGCACAAGCGGCAATATCTACGCCGAGATAATCCCCCAGGGTCTGATATTCTTTTTCAACTAAGATGAACAAGGCCATTGCTACATTCGCGCTTGTCGCGGCGGCGGCGCTTTCTGCGTCAGCCGCCGATGACGCGACCTTTGCCGTCCGCGCTCTTTCCTACAACGTCCGCTTAAAGACGAGCAACGATACCGGCGCCAAGTCGTGGGATTCGCGAAAGGCCGCGCTTTGCGACTTCGTCAAGGACATGGACCCCGACGTCATCGGCTTCCAGGAGGTCGATCCGCCGCAGATGACGGACCTCAAGTCGCTGCTCCCGGACTACGAGATATTCGGCAAGCACAGGACGTCGGACAACAAGATGCGGGGAACGCCCGTCGCCTACAAGAAGAGCCGGTTCTCGCTGCTCGACGGCGGGACGTTCTGGCTTTCCACGACGCCAGACACGCCGGGCTCAAGGGGGCTGCCGGGCGGCAAGACGGGGACGGACCCCGAGACGTGCTCGTGGGCGCTGCTCATCGACCGCAATACGCGCGGCGTGCTATGCTTCTTCAACACCCACCTCGACTACAAGCAGTCCGATTGCCGAAGGCTCCAGATGGAAATCGCAGTCGAGCGGACGATGCGCTACGCGAACGCGGGCGTGCCTGCCGTCCTCGTCGGCGACATGAACTGCTACGAGTCGACCGAAGGGACGATCCAGGCGGCGACGAACTTCCTCAAGTACGCGCTTTACGAATCGGCCACGACCCCGACGGGCCCGTGGCGCACATATAACGGATGGAAATGGCACGACTCTTCGGAGGAGGAGTCTTGCGCCGACGTCATGTCCCTGCCGCCGACCGAGCAGGACGGCCACCGCACCGACGGCGGCCGGTGCGACTACATCTTCATCTCGCGGGACATCGCAGTGGATGCACATGCGACGCGCAACGACTCGCAGCCCGGCAAGCAGCAGTATCCGAGCGACCACTTCGCAATCCTTGCCGACCTGCGCGTGCCGTGCGAAAACGACCTCTTCAGCGGCAAGGTCAAAGTCGAGATCGACAAGACGGTGCCGTATGCCGGGCATGGACGCTACGTCCTTACGCAGGGCGCGAATCTCGTAAACGACGAGAATCTTGAATTTGTCCTGCCGAACTGGGTCGAGCGCGCGGCAATAGAGGACGGCGAGATCGTCATCTACACCAAACCTGAGCCACTAAAGATAATTCTCAGGTAAGGCCGAATGGCAATGGTGTGTCAATTGAGTGCTTAGTCA
>CADCAK010000091.1:1639-6807 GCA_902799385.1 uncultured bacterium
TTGACAACGCGAGATAAACGATGAAAGCGAGAACTGCTAATATCCATAGAGGGGTGGGCAAAGTTGTAAATTATCTCCTCGCCGTTAGTTTTGCGCTCGTGGCGGCGCAGTCTGCATGGGCGGCGACAGTCAACTGGACCGGCGAGACCGATACGTCATGGGGCACCAAAAGCAACTGGAGTAGCGGCTCAGTCCCCACCAGCGACGACATCTATTTCGACAAGGACAACTTCAATGCGAAGTTCACCGAGAACAACCTGACGGTCGTCTTTTCCGATCAGCGGAGCAACTCCTATAAAACATGGATCAGGAACTGCGGCAGCAGCGGCACCGACCGTATCACATTCAAGGGAACGTCCGCCGCCGCCGGCCTTACAACAGGCACGACCAACGAAAGTGACACCAACAACCGCGGCTTCCATATCGCCGACAACGGCAGCAACGCCGGCGCCTACGTGCGCTTCGACACCGGCACCTTCGCAACAAAAAGCAAAGCCAACATCTGGAACCTCGGCGGCACAGGCTGGGTCAATATTTTTGTAGCCAACGGCGCAACAATAAATTCTCCTGGCAACTTCTGCCTGAACCGCGGCTCGCTCACGCTTGACTCGGGAACCGTGACTGTGGGCGGCGACTTGAAAATGGGCGCCAACAACAATGCCGAGCTGTACATCAACAACGGAACCGTGCATGTGGGCTCATGGCTGCGGTTCGAAAATGCGAACGGCGCCAAGAAAATCGAACTCAATGGCGGGACGCTCGAGACATACCTCATCAGGAACGTAGGCGGCTCAGCCACAAAGACGGTTCTATTCAACGGCGGCACGCTCTTTGCGACCGGTGTGCACTCCACGTATGACCTTATTGACTCGGGCATCGCCGTGAAAGTCGGCGAGAACGGCGGCACAATCAATGCGAACGGCAAGAATGTGGCGATAAGCCCGTCCGTGACCGAGGATTCGTCCTCCACAGGCGGAGGGATGACGTTCTGTGGCGGCGGCAGCGTGACGCTCAGGAGTTCGGCCCGCTGGACGGGCGCGACGTCGGTCGAGGTCGGCACGACGCTGCGCATCCCTGCGGCGACGGACCTTTGCGGCACGCTTGTCGTCACGGCACCGGCTTCCATCGCCGACGGCGTCCACGCGCTCGTCGCGCTGACCGGTGAAAGCGCGACGTTCGCCGACAGCGTGATCTCCGGCATCGTACCTCCGGCAGACTGCATCCTGCGCATTTCCCCCAACAGGAAGGTCATCGAGGTCGTCAAGGGCGACCTCGTTGGATACTGGACTGGCGCGGCTGGAGACGACAATCTCGACAATCCGCTCAACTGGAGCGACGGGCGGACACCTATTGGCTACCCCGCATACATCGCGGTTGGCGAGGCTGCCGCACCGCTTACTCACGCGGTGGACGGCGCGTTCGCGCCGTCATCCATCACGTTCACGGAGGGCTCGGCATCCGCGACGATAGACGACGGCGAGGCGATTTCAGGAATCACGGCGATAACGAATCTCTCGACAGCGTCGCACACGATAAATGCGCCGGTCTATTTCACGAGCGGCATAAACGTCAAGCAGAATGCCGTCGCTTACGACACGCGTGAAAACTCGCACGTGACGTTCGCGGGCGGCGCGTATGCGGCCGCAGGCAAGACGATCGACTCCGGCTATTCCGTAGTCGTTTTCGGCAGGTACTATTTCGCGAACACTTCGGCATGGTCCGCGACCGAGGATGCCAACGGCACACGCAAGGCGGTCGCCGCCAATTCCTATCTCTACGTCCCGTTTGCCGGGAACATGAACAACCTCCATGTCGGCAATGGCGCGACGATAGATATCGGCAACGTTACGCATAGCGTCTCGGACAACCGTATTTCCTGGCGCAACTACGGCGAGATGGTCGTCACCAACCTGATATTCACGGGATCGGGTGACAGATTTGTGACTTCGCACCAGACGGACGGCATAGGAACGTTCAAGTTCGAGGCGGTAACGTGCTCCATGTCTGGCAACTGGTTCTATCTTGGCGACGCGACAGAAGCAGGCAACCACGTATTCTACATCGGCGAGGGCGGGATGCAGTTTGCGAACGCTTCCGGATCGCCGTGCTTCGCGCTTGGAAGCAATTATGCCGGCAATAAAACCACCATCCGCCCCTGGTATTCCGACTTCACCATCGCCGACCGCGTCGGCGGCGTCTACAGCCTTGTATTCTACCGCAACGTCACATTCTGCACCGACGATGAGAACGGTGACGGCCGCACGATAACGATAGATGCGAGAACGCGCGGAAACGGCGATGCGGGAACGGTTAATCTCACCGTATCAGGCTCCGGCAAGGTTAAAGTGAACAGTGCCGGCAATGTCAACATCCCGCCGGCGGTGACGGTGACTGACACGGCGACGCTTGCAATCAAGCCTGGTGCAGGGCTTGGCGAAAGCGCGACGACCGTCAATGATGGTGCGACGTTTGAGGTTGCGGAGTCGGGCATGGTCACGCTTGGCGGCGATATGACGCTAAAGGACGGCGCTACGCTGAAGTTCACATTCACGGAACGCGGGGTCGCTCCTGTTCTTGACGTGAATAGCAAGCCTCGGCCGATTGCGATTCGGGCGAGATAGTCGTGAACATCCCGCAAACCCCGTCGCGAATATGGTATAATATCCCCCATTATGGCAGAAGAAAACAAATCGTCGCTCGACGCGTTGTCGGCGCTGTGCAAGCGCCGTGGGTTCATTTACCACTCATCTGAGATATACGGCGGCATGCCGGGCTTCTGGGACTACGGCCCCCTCGGCTGCGAGCTCAAGAACAATGTCAAGCAGGCGTGGTGGCAGTTCACCGTGCGCGGGCGCGAGGATGTCGCGGGCCTCGACGCGACTATTATCATGCACCCGAAAATCTGGAAGGCGTCGGGCCACCTCGACACGTTCGCCGACCCTATGACGATGTGCAAGGACTGCAAGAAGCTGATGCGCGCCGACCAGATTAAGGACATCTACGCGGACCAGAAGAAGAAGCCCCAGCCGAAGGTGGCGGGCTCGGACTTCTTCTGCCCCTACTGCGGCGGCGAGCTTACCGAGCCAAAGCCCTTTAACCTCATGTTCAAGACTGTCGTCGGCCCCATCGACGACCCGTCGAACGTCGCGTATCTCCGCCCCGAGACGGCGCAGGCGATCTTCGCGCAGTTCCTCAATGTCACGGCGACCTCGCGCATGACCGTTCCCTACGGCATCGCGCAGATGGGCAAGTCCTTCCGCAACGAGGTGACGCCGAGGAACTATACTTTCCGCTCGCGCGAGTTCGAGCAGATGGAGCTTGAGTTCTTCATCCGCCCTGACGAGGCGATCGAGCTCCAGTACGGCCACGTCGTGACGCTTGCCGACAATCCCGACATCACGGGCCCCGTCCAGGACGACTGGGGCTGGGAAGTCTGGCACAAGTACTGGGTCGAGCAGCGCAAGAAATTCCTCAACGCCGTCGGCCTCCCGACCGAGAAGTTCGTCGAGTACTGGCAGAAGCCCGACGAGCTCGCGCACTATGCGCGCGCCTGCGTCGACATCGAGTACGACTTCCCATTTGGTCGCCAGGAGCTTGAGGGCATCGCCGCCCGCAGCGACTTCGACCTCACGCAGCACCAGATCCACTCGAAGGTGCCGCAGCTCGTCTTCGACGACCCGCTGAAGCAGGCGTGCAAGAAGCTTACGGACGAGCAGAAGGCCGCGTTCATCGCGAAGACCCAGGATGCGTGGCTAAAGCGCGTCGAGGCCGCTCGCTCGGCCAAGGCCGGCAAGGAGATCGTCCTTTCCGCCGAGGAGCGCGAGGAGCTTGCGGCGAAGGCGAAGGCCTTCTGCGAGAACCTCTTCGACGGCAAGTACGTTCCGCACGTCATCGAGCCGTCTGCCGGCGTCGACCGCCTCATGCTCGCGCTTCTCTGCGAGGCGTACGAGGAGCAGAAGCTCACCGACGAGAAGGGCAAGGAGGACATCCGCACTGTACTTCACTTCAACCCCAAGGTCGCGCCGATCAAGGTCGCCATCTTCCCCCTCATCAAGAAGGACGAGGCGCAGTTCAACTTCGCGCGCGACATATTCAGGAAGCTCCAGCAGAAGGTCAACTGCATGTGGGACGTCTCGGGCGCGATCGGCCGGCGCTACCGCCGCCAGGACGAGGCGGGGACCCCGTGGTGCATCACCGTCGACGAGCAGACGACTAAGGACGGCACCTTCACCGTCCGCGAGCGCGACTCGATGGAGCAGAAGCGCATGACGTACGGGGAATTTCTTTCCATGATGTACGCCGCTCTCGAATTTTGATATAATCTACTGCAAACGAAAGGACTTAAAAGATGAAAAAGCTCGTAGCACTCGCCCTCGTCGCAATTTCCGCATCCGTCGCGTCCGCCGACGCGACATGGTGCCAGCTTAGTTTCTACTCCCCCGGCGACCTCATGCTTCCGTGGGCGCGTAGCGATGTGTATGGCCTCAGGCTCGACCTGCCCTACGGCAACAACAAGGGCTGCCTGCTCGGCGCCGACATCGGCGTGGTGGGGATGCTTTCCGACAAGATGATCGGCTTTGAGGCGACCGCGTTCAACCTCGTCGACCTTGCGTCGGTCAAGGGCCTCCAGTTCGGAGCCATCGCGAACAGGGACAGGGACTTCCAGGGACTTCAGATCGCAGGCATCGTCAACTGGAACGAGGACGAGTCGGCCGGCGTCCAGCTCGGCTCGGTCAACTACGGCGGCGGGTTCGCGGGGCTGCAGATCGGCGGCGTGAGCTGGATGACGGGCAACTTCGTGGGCGTGACCTTCGACGGCGCATTCACGTCGCGTAACGACTTCACCGGATGGTCGCTCGCTGGCTTCAACTACGGCCTCAAGGACGTGTCGGGCCTTCAGATGGGCGGCATCAACGTCGCCGCCGAGACGTCAGCAGGGCTGCAGATCGGCTTCCTCAACTTCGCGAAGCATCACGAGGGCGTCCAGCTCGGCCTGATCAACATAAACAGCTACGGCTTCCTGCCTTGCTTCCCCATCCTGAACTTCAACTTCATCCGCTGAAGTTTCGCTGGACATCCCCCATTTTTTCTGACCACAAAAAGACGACACCCTTGTAAATAAAGGGCGAAGTGCGCTTTTGGGGGCTTCAATAAGTGGGATAGCTGTT
>CADCAK010000092.1 GCA_902799385.1 uncultured bacterium
CGTCAGCGGCGAGAACCGGGCCTTTATTATTCCGAGACGCTGCGTGGCGTCGGCGGAGACGTCCAGCTCCGGCGACAGGCCGAGCCTGTCGCGGATCTCTTTTATCGCCTCTTCGCTGACGCCGCCCTTCTGGAGCGCGTTCAGGAACGCCTCCTTGACCTCAAGGATGCGCTCAGGCGAAAGTTCGACGATGTTGAGAGACTTTCTCCAGACGTGGTTGTTTATCTTGACGAGCTCGGTCGTGCCGTCGTCTTTCGTCTTGAAGTCGATCTGGCCGGCGTTGTAGTCGCCGGTTGCTATTCTGTTGAACTGCGCGAGGCTGATGTCTGGCAAAGGCATAACGTTATTCCCCTTTCATAAGTGGTGTGTATCTATATTCAATACACCCGAAGCCGCAAAAGGTTACACCTGAATGAGCGAATCCTCAAGCAAACCGTGCGACGGCAATGAGCCGCTGTCGCGGACATCCGCGGCGTCGCGGACGATTCGCTTCCAGGAACCTATGGAATCGGCGAAGCGCGAAAGCATGTCGAGCGCCTTATCCGCATCAAGGCGGCCGAGCCAGTTGTATTTATGCAGGTGCAGGTGTGAATCCGCGGGATTGACCGCGAGAGTCGCACCTCCGGTGCCCCTGTACAGAAAGTTGCCCCTGAGCGCGGCTGAGGCCAGCGCATCGCGCCGGTCTGGCGGTATTTCGCCCAAATCCGCGCGCAGAAGCACAAGATCATCGTCCGCATGCTGAAGAATAACCGTCTCGCCGTCAACCTGAATGGCGACGGCGCCACCTGCATCCTCGATCTCGACGCCGAGCTTGACACCCAGCCTATCGACAAGTTCTCCAAATGTCATTGTCCTTATCCTTTACGGACATTATCTCATATCCCGCCTCCCTCTGTCAAGGCGCAAGGGGCCTGGAGACCGCCGCAACAACCGCCGGACAACGTTACCCCAAATACGGCAAGTTAATTGTTTTCCTCGTAGTAGTACGAATAGTCGATGCCCTTCATGAACAGTTCGCGATCGGCGATTTTCGCAGTCATCGCAGGCCGAAGCAGCTCTTTCAATGTTTTCGAGTCGGCAACACTCTCGCGCATTGCATCAAGGTAGGCGTATTTGTCAACGCGGCTCCAGTCTATGCATTGCTTAAGCGACCGTTTCAGCATGAGGTCAAGCCAAATGCGCGTCGAACGTCCGTTGCCCTCCATGAACGGATGGGCCATGTTCATCTCGACATATTTGTCGATGATTTCCTCAAATGTATTTTCCGGCATGGCCTCAATGGTCGGAAGGATCGTCGGGAAATGAAGCGCGTTAGCAAAGGCGAAACCGCCCTTGGAGATGTTCTTGCTGCGAATCTGACCAGCGAAATCGTAAAGCCCGCCGAACAGGAACCCGTGTATCTGCTGAAGGCACTTGACCGTGCCAGGCTCAAGCGAAGCGAGCAACCCGCTCTAGAAAAGCGCGTATGCCTTCTTCTTGCTTTGACCGTCAATCGTATTGTCGCTGTAAATGAACCAATCCAGGAATCCGCTCGCCTTGTTGTTCGGGAACGCCTTTACAAGCGCAACAATACCATCGGCGTCCAGCATGTCAGAACGATACTTCTTGCCATCTGCTGCCGTCAGCCTCAGTTGGGTAGTGGCACTAACCAACTGGCCCCCTGGCGCTTCAGCTTAGCCTTGAGCCATTTCCAGTAGTTGCGGTTCTTCGCATAGTCGTCCTGCGCGTTCAATACGCCAACGACATCAAGCACCGAGAAGAACCAGCCGTTTGTCGCGTCATCCCAAACGGCGCGCACTTCCCTGTCGTTGAAGAATCTGATGGATATCTTGGACATTTTAATGTTTGCCTATGCTTGTATTATACCAAATTCCTCGCTTGCATGGAACTAGGCAGACACATC
Organism: uncultured bacterium; assembly: GCA_902799385.1. GTDB lineage: Bacteria > Verrucomicrobiota > Kiritimatiellia > RFP12 > UBA1067 > UBA1067. Next base: position 1,904 of record CADCAK010000092.1, read on the forward strand.
AACTTGTGTAATCTTGCACAAATTGCAGACTGTTCAGGGTGCCAATTTGGCACCTTGGAAATTCAAGGTCACAATTTGTGACTTCATCCAAACTGTTCCTGTAGCAGTTGGCCAGAATTTGCGGTTCATCCTTGCTTCCGCTTCATTTACGATCTCTATCCTGGACATTTACGACCCCCTTCTGCCGCAACACATTATATCGAATCACCGCTCCCACGCCTGTTCAGATACTTTGACGGGTTGGAAGCTATCGCTGCCAACATTCGCTCCGACAAGAAGATTCAGTCCGTGCGAAAAGTCGGAGGGGGCAGGGGCTCATTTTCCTCCCTTAGCGCCTCCTCAAATAATGTTGCCTCTTCGTCATCCATAGGTAACCGCCTCCTTTCACCACCGCTCCGCAAATTTCGCGGACCGCCCTTCATCGGCGGCTTCATCGCGGCTTTCGCCCGCTGCTGCTTCTGCATCGCCGCCAATCTTCTCGTCTTCACAAGCCCCATGCATTTACTCCTAAGCAAATTGTACCAAATGCCGCGGTGAATCTCAACCGCGGCAATTCCGCCGCGCACACGGGAATCATATACAGTAATCTTCTACAGAAGGGTCTGTTTGGTATTATATTGCTCGCCGCTGGACAAGGCGGTAATATTCGGGGTTGAAAGACTGCCGCGTATTGGAGTATGATACGGGACAGCAGGTGCCTGGTAAACACTTGCTGTGACGCATGGGAGACGCCCCAAGGGTCGATGAGTCAAGCT
>CADCAK010000093.1 GCA_902799385.1 uncultured bacterium
CTTGAACTGCGCGATGAGGTTGTTGCGGCGCCATTCGCCGACGTCCTTCTTGCGCATCTCGTAGTCGGGGCGCGTGCGAAGCGCCTCGTCGACGGTGTATAGGTAGAGCTTGCCGTCCTTCATGCCCGGCACCATCTCGCCCGTGTCGCGGTATCCCTCCACAGCGTCCCACGACGCCTCGTCGAAAGCAGCCTGCGCGTTGCGCGCATCCTCCGGCCAGTCCTTGCGGTCGATCATATCCCGAGCTCCTTTCTCATCGGCTCCGCCAAGGCGGGGTCCAGCACAAGCGAATCGCCGTTGCGCCTGTAGATGAGGCGCTGGATGGCCGACACGGCGTAGAAGACGAGCGTAGAGTCGGCGAGCGCGGCATACTCCTTGACGTTCGCGCTCGAACGCGCATAGCGTCGCATGACGTCCGCCGTCGGAACGTCATGCCCTCCCGCGAGCACGCGATGGCTGATGCGGAGCGGCAATGCCGCCGGCTCGGGCATCCAGAGATAGTAGAGCACGACGGTGTATCCGCGCTTCTTAGCGTCGGATAGAAGCTTCAGGTGCCCGCGTCCTGAAAGCGTCGTATCGAAGGCGAACGACGTGCGCGCCTCGATGAGCTCGGCGATGCGCTCAAGCGTGAGCTTGCCAGCCTTGATCGCGGAGAGCCGGATGTCCGTCGGCGACATGCCCTGCGCCATGAGGTCGGGGTTTACGTACTCCACCGCGCCGGCGTACTTCCCAGAGCCGTTCGGCCCCGCGACCACATGGCATATCGGTCTCTCGGGCATTTCTTCCATCTGTCGATATTATACCACAATTTCTCCGCGGCAAATGCGCCGCGGCTGATGCGCCGCGCTATTTGGCAGCTTTGATGCTGCGGCCGGCGAACCATGCCGACAGCGCTTCCGACGCCTCTGGCGTGAGTTCCGCGTCACCGTTGAAACGCTTCCAGCGAAGCGCCGTGAGGTGCTGGACCGCCGTGCGCGCAAGAAGCTCGTCGCCCTTCCACCAGTCGATGCCGGGATGTCCGCAGCACATGCAACTGGGATTACTGCCAAGGTCCTTGAACCTGAAGATCCCCCGCAGCTCGGCGATCTCCTTCGGATCCTTAAGCTCAAGCAGCACCGGATCGCGCTCGGGCTTCGTGCAGCATCCAAACCCGCCGTCGCGTATCACCACGCGGTCCGCTTCGGCGACCGCCTCCTGAAAGCGATCCGTCTCGGAAAACATTGAGACTACAACGAACTTCGGCGGCTCGTTTTCGCACTGTGGGGCAAACCGCAAGTAGTCCAGGCCTTTCCAGCGCGCGCCAAGCGCCTCTTTCGTGGGCTGCGCCATGGGCGTGTCGGAGACGCACATCTTCCTCAGACGTGGCAATGGACAGATGTTCTCTATTGATTTGACCGGACAACTGTAAATCTCAAGCACCTCCAGCGGACACTGCTCAAGTCCGCGAATCTCGCCTACTGGACATCTGCACAGACTAAGCTTGGTCATTGGGACGCGTCCAAGAATTGCGACGTCCGTCAGATTTGTGCAATCGTAGAGGACAAGATTGACGGACAGCTGGCTGTTCGTCAAAGTCGCCAGTGTCTCAAGCGGACACTCCGTCGCATTGACGTCGGCGATCGAAAGTATCATAGATACATTCTTCGGCGTTCTCTGCTCGCGCAGAACCGCGATGATGTTGGCGAAATCCTGATAGGAAATCTGTTCTCGGTTCGTTGACGAGCGCGTTTCGGCAAGCTCGTAGTCAATGGAAATTCTCCGGCTGTCGAAATCGATGTCGCCCAGCGAAAACTGCCTGCTCTTGCCACCTCCGGAATCGTCGTCGGCGAACGGATTCTCGTCTTCCTCGTCCTCTTCCTCGTCGTCGCATTCCACGCACGCCGGCGCAGGCATCTTTGCACGGGATTGCATCAGGTCAAACTGTGCGACGACACCGCCCATCAAAGCGGCGAGAAGCACAAAAACCCACCAATAGCTGCGGCAGTGCCGATAGTCTTTCAGTCCGGTCTTTTCAAGTGCCGACTTCACCTCTTCTTCACTTGCGCCTAGCGAGACGAGGGATGGCAGAAGAAGTGTCGGCAGATTTCTTTCCAGCACTGCAAGCCCGCCGTCGAGAAAGACGTAGTATGAGCCCAGGTTCCGCCAGACAACACGCATGACGTTGTCGCCGCTGCGGAATTCATAGCAGGTGTCGGTCATCGCGACAGTCCCTTCGTCCGAATAACCCATGAACCGCCGGATGACGAGGTCCATGGACTTCTGGAACCGAGCCCTGTTGAACTTCAGGGCAAAGACGATCAGAGCCAACAAAAACAGGAGATAGAGGTCAAGATGTCCACCGCGCAAATACGCCAGCACCTCGGCCGCAAGTCCCATGACAATGAACACGGACAGCATGATGCGCGATGAACGCGCGACCCTGTCGTAGACCTTCCCGGCGAAGCGGCGGACCTTCGCCGCATCGTACAGCCTGCCAGTATATTCGATGTTCATATCGGACATTATACCAAATCCGCGGCGGATCCGCCGCGCCTATGCAAGCGGCTCGCACATCGCGTCTTTTCGTCGTGCTACCTGGCCCATCTTTCGAGGTGGCGAAGGATGAAGGCGAAGGTCTTCTCGCGTTCCTTCTCCGTCTTGAGGGCGCACTCCCACACGACGATGAGGTTCCAGCCATCCGCAGCCCACGCCTTTTCGTGCTCCGCGTCGCGGCAGACGTTGCGGCGGAACTTGGCATCCCAGAAATCGCAGTTGGTTTTCGGACGCGTCGCCGTCGGACAGACCGAGGTCTGCACGAGCTTTCGCCCGTTCCACTCCCAGCCGTGCTGGTGCCAGAAGCATCCGCGCACCTCGATGAGCGTGCGGCACTTGGGGACCACGATGTCCGGATGGCCCACGATTCGCCTGTCGCAGACGCGGAAGCGGTATCCGTTCGCCCACAGCATCTTCCTCACGCGCATCTCCGGCAGCGTGTCGCGCGAGTGTATCGCCGACATCACCTTCGA
>CADCAK010000094.1 GCA_902799385.1 uncultured bacterium
CGAGGCGCACTTGACGCTCGCGAAGAGCTCGTCGAGGCCGAGCGCGCGGAAGACGGGGTCGAGCACGCACGGCGCCATCCGCTTCGGCTCGCCGATGCATTTCGCGTCGTCGCGCTCGAACGTGACCGTCCACTTGCGCACGGGTGCATGGTCCACGTACGGCTCGAGTTCCTTGATGAGCGGCCTGCCTTCGGCGAAGGACTCGCGCAGCCGCTTCAGGTAGTCGGGCCTGCCGTCGTCATGCTTCGCGAGTGCACCGAGGCTGACGATGCTCTTCTTGCCGATCATCAGCCTCCCGTTGCTGCTCTTCATCCTCTTCAGGGACACGAGACGAAGGTACTCGTTGTTGCCTGACTTCTGCTTTTCGATATGTAGTGACATGCTGCCCTTTTTGTAGAAATATGGGAATAATGATATTATTATACCATAGATGGTGCACTTCAGTCAATAGGGGACGCAACATTTTGAAGATTAGTCAGTCAGCGAAGTGGCAAACTCGGGTTATATCAAAAATAGGAGTGTTCGGCGCTCCTCCATGTCGCCTCTGTTGCTGCTCTTGACAGGAGTTGGGCATTTTGGGTATAATGTCCTGCGACACGGTAGGAAATGGATTCATGCGTGAAAGATTAGAGCTCAAGCCGCCGTTTGCTGTGGTGAGATCGAGCCGGGCGACCCTGGTTGAACAGGTCGCAGAGGGGCTTCGCCGCGCTATCGACTCTGGCTTCTACAAGCCAGGCGACGTGTTGCCGACAACGCGAGGCCTCCCGAGTTTGCCACTTTGATTTGGCGAAAAGGCGTTTTCAGCCAATGGCGATGCGGGTTTGACGCATGTCGCCTTCATAATAATTTGGGGATACGCCTTAGAATGGGCTTGCCGTCGCCTTCATCTCGCGGATTTCGCCCCTGGTGTAGAGCTGGGGCTTGAGCTCCATTCCGAACGCCTTGAGGATCGCGAAGATGTCGTCGCCTTTCGGCTTCAGCACCTGGTAATACTCGCCGGGAAGCTCGAGGACCTGCCACCCCGCGAGCGCCTCCGAGACGCGCGCGCCGGGAATCCCGTACGACCACTTCGACTCCCCCTTCGCGGGCTTGGCCGACAGGCGCGTCTTGCGCTGGATGATCCTTATCATCGTCAGCGCCATGAAGCAGACCATCAGGTGCGCCTTGATGTGCTCGGGCGTCTGGACGAACACGGGCCGCGTCTCGAGCGTCCCCTTCATCTCGCGGAACTGGTCTTCGATCTGCGTGAGGCCGTGGTACTTCTCGATCACCTCGCGGTCGCCCATTTCGAGCTCGGAGGTGACGATCTGGTAGTAGCCCATGAGATCGTTGAACTCCGTGAGCTTCGCCTCGTCGATCATCGGCATCAGGTCCGCCGAATTGACCTTCTCGCCCGTGACCTTGTTGACGTACTCCTTTTTGAGGAAGCGCCGCAGCCCCTTGCTGTGCGAAGAGGAGATGCGGTAGCTGCCGGGATTCTCCTTGAGCTTCCCCAGGAACTCCATGAACGACGCGTTCTCGCTCCTCTCCCGCTCGTAGAACGCCTTGCTCCAGTAGACGACGACCTTCTCCCGGACCTCGCGCATCTTGCCGTTCCCGTCCTTGACGACGCGCTTGACGATGCGCGACTTGTGCCGGAAGTTCTCGCTGACGACGGTGTAGCCCTCGGGGTCGATGGCCCATGTGCGCTCCGCCTTGTCTGTCTTCCTGAGGCTTTTCGAGACGATGTAGCCGTTCCCGGCCTCCCGCACCGCGTACATGTTCGTCCCCGAATACATGCCGCGGTCCGCGACGAGGACGAAGCGCCTGATGCCGAGCTCGCCGACCGTCTCGTCCATCGCGGGCCTGAGCGTGTGGTGGTCGAGCGTGTTGCCCGGGAAGGTCGCGAACGAGATCGGGATGCCGTTGTCGTCGAGGAAGAGCCCGAGCTGGACGATTGGCTGCCTGCGGTTCTCCTTGCTGACGCCGAACTTCCTCAGCCCCGCGACTACGTTCCCGTCCGCGTCCTCGAAGTCCTCGTCCGGCCTTGCGGTCTCGAAGAAGAAGTTCGTCACGTCGTAGAACACGGTGCTTGGACTTCTGCCGATACTGCGGGTGATGCAGGTGTTCATGCGCTGGACAATCTGCCTGCGGTTCGCGTAGATGACGTCGAGCGCGTCATAGACGTTGTCGGGGTTGGTGCTCTTGACGAGCGGAGTGTAGTACTGCCCGTTCTGCCCCATAGTCGACCACTTCGACTCCGGGTCGATGATCCGCCCGTAGGTCAGCAGCCGCACGATCCCCGTGAGGTCGTACTTGATGCGCGAGGCGCACTTGACGCTCGCGAAGAGCTCGTCGAGGCCGAGCGCGCGGAAGACGGGGTCGAGCACGCACGGCGCCATCCGCTTCGGCTCGCCGATGCA
>CADCAK010000095.1 GCA_902799385.1 uncultured bacterium
GTTCCACGGCGTGTAGCAGCTGCCGCGAAGGGCGGCGTCTCATGTGGCGATCCTTTTCGGAGTTCCCGTAGGTCTTGTCGCCCACTATGGGGCAGCCGAGGGATGATGCGTGGATTCGTATCTGGTGCATGCGCCCTGTGTCGATCTTGAACTCGACGAGCGAGATTCCGTCGTGCTTCCCGAGGGTTTCCCAGTGAGTGACTGCGCTTAGGCGCTCGCGCCCGACGGGCTCGTCTATCGTTCCGCTCTTTGGCTTGGGGCTGCCGTGGACGACGGCGAGGTATGTCTTCTTCACTGTCTCGTGCGACTCGAACTGGCGACGGAGGTCGAGATATGCCTCCTGTGTTTTCGCGAACACCATTACGCCGCTCGTCTCGCTGTCGAGCCGATGGACGACCCCGGGCCTTTCCGCCGAGCCGACGCGAGCCATCTGCGGGTAGAGCCGCACGAGCGAGGTCGTAAGCGCGCCTTCCTCGTGGCCGGGTGCAGGATGTACGATCGCGCCGGCGGGCTTATCGACGACGACAATGTCCTTGTCCTCGTAGATTATGTCGATGTCTGGCGCGTTTCGTCCCATGGCCGCGTATTCTACCGCATTGCCGTCCGCCCTGTCAATCCGCGCAACCTGGCTCGCGCTTTGGTATAATATCCAAGACGAGGAGGATTGTCTGACGATGATGACGATGGTATTGGTTGGCGTTGGCGCGGCGCTTGTGGCGGCGGTGGTCGTCTATGCCCTGATGCGCGGCGCAATTGCCGCAGCAAGAGCCGAGGTTCGCGCAACTGATAGGAGCGTAGAAGGGCTGCGCGCCGAGTTCGCGTCGCTCGCTGCTGCTACTCTCGAAGGCAAGGCCAAGTCACTCGCCGAGCAGAACGCCGCGCAGGTGCGCCCGCTCTTCGACCAGCTCGCCGTACGCTTTGGGGAGCTTCGTCAGGCGTCGGAGCAGGCGCGCGAGGCGAACGTGCGCCTTGGGGAAAGTCTAAAGGTCAAGCTCGACGAGGTAGGGCTCAAGGCGCAGTCGCTCGGCCGCCAGGCGGACGAGTTTGTCGCCGCGCTACGGGGTGGCAGTAAGGTCCAGGGCAACTGGGGCGAGGGGATTCTCGCAAAGGTACTCGAGGACGCGGGGCTTAGGCGCGGCGAGAACTTCGTCGAGCAGACGGGCGCGCGCGAGGCGGGTCTTCCCGACGTCACCGTCTTCGATGGTGCGCACCGCAAGATACTCATCGACGCCAAGGTGAACATCGTCGACTTCATCGCCGCGACGAACGCCGCGCGTGCGGGCGACGCGGCGGAGGCGTCTCGCCTGATGCGCGAACACGCGAAGCGCGTCCGCGCGCAGGTCGACGCGCTTGCGGCGCGGAACTATCCCGAGCTTATGAAGCGCGAGGACAAGGATGCGGAGTCCGTCTACTCGAACGTCGTCGTGATGTTCATGCCGAGCGAGGCGACGTACTTCGCCGCGGTCGACGCAGATCCGTCGCTCGTCGCGCACGCGAACGCGAAGAAGATTGTGCTTGCGACTCCGCAGATGCTCTTCGGTTACATTCTCCTCTTCAAGATGGCGATCGACCGCGTCGAAGTCGCGCGCAATCAGGAGGAGATAGCGAAGCGGGCGAAGCAGATCGTCGAGCGCATGGACGCCGCGTTCGTCGCCTTGGAGAAGGTCGGGAAGTGCCTTGAAGACGCACAGTCGAAGTACCACCTTGCGCTTGCCAAACTCGGCGTCGAGCCGGGCGCGCAGAACGTTGCCGTGCCGGCGCGAGAACTCGCGAAACTCGCGAACATCCCCGACGCACCCTCGTCCGCAACCCTCGCCCAAGCGTAGTTTTTCCTGCCGCCAAAAAAGTTAAAAATACCCCCTTGCGCGCGTAAGCAAGATTTGATATACTTTTCCCCTGTTCGCCTAAAATGGGAATTGGCGAATCTCGTTCTTTGAAAATAGGTGCTTGAGACGTGTCTTTGAAAGAGACACGGAACAGTAATGTTTGTGCGAAGCAATTAACTCAAATTCTTTTTCTGAGAGTTTGATTCTGGCTCAGAACGAACGCTGGTAGCGTGGATTAGGCATGCAAGTCGAACGGGATCCGGGAGGTAGCAATACTTCCTGGTGAGAGTGGCGGATTGGGGAGGAACACGTGAGCAACCTGCCTTTGAGTCGGGGAAAACCGTTGGAAACGACGGCTAATACCGGATGTGGCGCCCGGAGACATCTTCGGAGCGCTAAAGGGGGCCGCAAGGCTCTCGCTCGTAGAGGGGCTCGCGCACCATCAGCTTGTTGGCGGGGTAACGGCCCACCAAGGCCTACGGTTAGCTGGTCTGAGAGGATGACCAGCAAAGCCTGACAATGCGACGCTGCGTGGAGGATGAAGGCCTTCGGGTTGTAAACTCCTGTCATGGGGGAACAGGCGAGGGGACCCAACACGTCCCTTAGTTGAGTGTACCCCAAGAGGAAGGGACGGCTAACTCTGTGCCAGCAGCCGCGGTAATACAGAGGTCCCTAGCGTTGTTCGGATTTACTGGGCGTAAAGGGCACGTAGGTGGCTAGGCGTGTCGCGTGTGAAATCTCCGGGCCCAACCCGGAAAGTGCGCGCGAAACTACCTGGCTGGAGTACGGGAGAGGGAGTCGGAATGCAGGGTGTAGCGGTGAAATGCGTTGATATCCTGCAGAACACCGGAGGCGAAGGCGGACTCCTGGAACGTTACTGACGCTAAGGTGCGAAAGTCGGGGGAGCAAACAGGATTAGATACCCTGGTAGTCCCGACCTTAAACGGTGCACACTCGGGGTGGGGCCATTTCACCGGCCCCGTCCCCAAGCCAACGCGTTAAGTGTGCCGCCTGGGGAGTACGGCCGCAAGGCTAAAACTCAAAGAAATTGACGGGGACCCGCACAAGCAGAGGAGCATGTGGCTTAATTCGATGCAACGCGAAGAACCTTACCTGGGCTTGACATGCAGCTGCAAGGCCTATGAAAGTAGGCCGCCTTCGAGGGTGCTGCACAGGTGCTGCATGGCTGTCGTCAGTTCGTGCCGTGAGGTGTTTGGTTAAGTCCACCAACGAACGCAACCCCTTTGGGATGTTGCCAGCGGGTAAAGCCCCACCAACGAACGCAACCCCTGCGTCCAGTTGCCATCGGTTCGGCCGGGCACTCTGGAGGGACCGCCCTTTCACAAGGGAGGAAGGTGGGGATGACGTCAAGTCAGTATGGCCCTTACGCCTGGGGCCGCACACGTGCTACAATGGCCGGCACAGAGGGACGCGAGACCGCGAGGTGGAGCAAAACCCAGAGAACCGGCCCCAGTTCGGATTGGAGTCTGCAACCCGACTCCATGAAGTTGGATTCGCTAGTAACGGCGCATCAGCAGTTGGTGCCGTGAATACGTTCCCGGGCCTTGTACACACCGCCCGTCACATCATGAAAGCCGTCTGCACCCGAAGCCGGTGGCCCATCCGCAAGGGGGGAGCCGTCTAAGGTGTGGGTGGTGATTGGGATGAAGTCGTAACAAGGTAACCGTAGGGGAACCTGCGGTTGGATCACCTCCTTTCTAAGGAGACGGACCCTGGCAACAGGGATTCCGATGGTCAATTCGTCGACTGGCCCGTCTGGGCCGGACCCGGCGACACATGGCGGATGCGGGCTTGCCCGCGCCGCCTCCCAAAACAAGAACGAAGACCTCCACAAACTTTCCACGCTGTCGGACCCCGCCTTCCGCGCGACGCCCATGGGCGTGTAGCTCAGTTGGTTAGAGCGTCACACTGATAATGTGAAGGTCACTGGTTCAACTCCAGTCACGCCCACCAGCGCGCTACGCGCGCGGTTGCAAGTCGCAGGTCGCAAGTCGAACGTCAAACGTCGCAAGTCGCAAGGGCGACCATTCGACCATGCGACCATATGACCATACGACCAGAAAAAGCGGTTCTTTTTGCGGAATTTCCGATCTTTGAAAACCGAAGAAGAAGATTCAATTCAAAACACGAGGCGAAGCGGCTGCGGCCGCTTTGCCACCGAGAGCGTGGCTTCGAAACGAAGTCACGATCAAGCGCAAAAGGGCGCACGGTGGATGCCTTGGCATCGCAAGGCGACGAAGGACGCGGTAAGCTGCGATAAGCT
>CADCAK010000096.1 GCA_902799385.1 uncultured bacterium
GAACGTAAAGTCGGCGGAAGGCCAGATGTTCGCAGTAGTGTTGAGGCCCACGGAGAACGACTTCCATGTCCCCTGGTCCGCAGCCGTGTTCGGCCCGAAAGTAAAGCCGCCCTCGCCCATTACAAGCTTCTCCGCGCTGTTGAGGCGCACGGTGTTGGCTGCGTTGTTGACGAATCTGCCTACCGCGACGACTCCGTTGGAGGCGCCGCCGTTGTAGAACTTGTAGTCACCACTGCCGCTTGCGGTCACGACGCCGAACTCGACCGTCCCCGCATTCCCGGCAAGAAGCGCCGTCGAGCTGTACGAGACGACGTCGGCCTTCAGCGTTCCGCCCGAGTTGACCGTCAGCTGATGGGAGCCAGAGAGCGTCCCCTGCACCGTCAGGATTCCATCGCCTATCGTAAGCGCCCGGTCTGGCGTCCAGTTGCCTGTCAAAGTAATGTTGCCGCGAAGGCCCTTCTGCGCGTACGAAGTCGCCTCTGGGTCAAACGCGAGCGTCGTTCCTTTCGCGTCGCCGAACTGAATCCACATGTTTCCGCCGATAGTGACGGCGCCCTTGAACTCCACAGGCGCTATGATGTGATCCCTGTACGAGGTGGATACTATCGTGCTGTTTACCACCTTCTCGACGCCCGTGAATTTCTCGCCGCGAAGACGAATATCCATGTCGCCCTTGAGATTGATTGTCCTCGGCGTAAGTCCGACAATATCGTTAGTGACATATATGTGCGCACCTGTGTCCTGTATAAATATCGAATCCGTCTCTCCCGCCACGGGAACCCTGCCGCCAAGCCAGTTGGAGGGTTCGGAGAAATTGCCGCTCGCGCCAATCCATACCAAGCCGCCGTAGGCGCACATGATCGCCTTCCCGTCGCCGGACAGGAAGAAGCTGGCCTTGGGGTCGGAAGGCAGCACGGCGTCCTCAAGCACATCTGACGCAAACGCGCCGTCGCCGGTAATCAAAACAACTGTATAGACCCCGTCCGCAAGCCCCGACGGAATCGTCGCGGCGAACCCGCCGCCGATTGTGGCCGTCGGGACTTTCAGCGTTGTGCCGACCGCGACCGTGGTGCGTCCGTTGTATGTAAGACGCGGATTGTTCGCGTCGCCGGTTACGGTAACAGAGCCGCCGCCCTGGAACTTCAGACCGCCGTCGTTCGCCACGCCGCTTTTCGTCGTGGTGTTCTTGCCGTACGTGACATTGTACCCGCCAGTGTCTATCGTGCCGCCGTTCTCCGCGACTACGACTTTTATCCCCGTAACATTCTGTATGATGCCGCCTTCATCGCCGTATGAGGCATTGGCTTTCAACGTTCCGCCGTCGAATGTGATCGTTCCGCCGTTGCCGCCTTTATGTATGTGCTTCGCCGTGAACGTGCCGCCGTTGAGGGTGATGTTTCCCGACGAGCCGCTCTCGCGACCCATGTAAACCCATTTGTCGGACGTGATGCTGAACGACCCGCCGTTCATAATGACATTGCCCGCTCCATATTTTCCGATTTCGAAATCGCAGCCGGAGTCGAATGCCACGCTCCCGCCGTTGATTTCCAGATAGCCCGTTCCTTTATAGCCTATGGCAGATGTCCTTTTGAAAGTGACAGTGCCGGACTCTACGACAAATCTGAAAGTGCTGCTCGCCGTGTATGGCGCGCACATTACAGTATCTTTGCCGCTTCCGCCTAACGTCCAATTGCCAGTCTTGTTTGTCACCACGACTGTCGAGCCCGACGTATAGCACGGATAGAAATACCAATGAGTCGTCCAATCGCCTTTCTTTGTAATCGACACGGTTCCAGATTCGCTCGCGCCCTCTTGGAAGCCGTTGAACTTGGCCGGACCGAGAACGGTGTATTGCCCCTTGTTGAAGCAAATGTGGTCTGCGACGTAAGTGGAAGCGGATGCCGTGTTCGTAAGAACAGTCGGCGCATCAACGGAAAACTTGAGATTGTAGCTGTTCGACGGCGTCTTGCCACTCGACCACTTTGTAGAGTCGTAGAAATTTATTGGACTGGCCTCCGTTCCGCCAGACCCGCCATTCCACGTTGTGTCAGTCGCCGCCCATGCGGACTGCGCAACCGCGAGCGCTAAAACAACGGCGAGGAGATAATTCATGATTATACCCCCCCCCCCCTATGGATATTGGCGATTATGCTTTTCATTGTTTTATCTCCGTGTTTTCGTTGTTGGTTTGAACGTGCTTGGGCGGATGCTACTCCGCCGTTCTCGCCGCATAGTATACTATATTTATGATAAGATTGCTAGAGTGTGCAATTCAGACAAATTGCAAAAAGGCTTCA
>CADCAK010000097.1 GCA_902799385.1 uncultured bacterium
GAAACGCGTGCTATTCGACATTGTGATGTTGTTGTTCACCGTCGAAAGCGCAGTCCCGGTATTGTTGAAGATCGGCTTGTTCACCCCGCTTGTGGGAGCTGTTCCCCCCGTCCAGTTCGAGCCGACATTGGTATTGCCACTCGCGCCGTCTTTCCAGGTGTAGTCAGCCCCCCACGCCGGCGGCGCGGCGAGGACGAGCGCGGCGAGGGCAAGCGCCGCCGTCTTGAAGCTACGAATGAGCCTGGACATAAGCCCGGCAGTTTCATCGTGTCTGGTTCGTGTCGTCATGGTTATGGTCCTTTCGGCCTTGTTTTTAGAGCGACCTTTTTGTTTTTAGAGCGACTTTAAAGCGATACCTTTCACAAGTCTGGATGTATGATACCATAAGATTGCAAATCTGGCAACAATCTTTCCAGCAAAATAATATCACGTTTCAAGCAAGGCGGTTCTGGCGCCACCGCTACTTTTTCCCGCCTTTGAATGCGGAAGAGCCGGAGCGCGCGAGACGGTAGCTCATCATGCGCGGCGAAAGGCCGAGCTCTCGGGCGGCTGCGGAGTGGTTGCCGCCGTGCCGGTTCAGCGCGTCCTCGAGTATCCGACGCTCGAAGGCGGCAATCTGCTCGTCAAGCGTAAGCGACTGATTGCCGCCGCCAAAAGGATCTTCGCTGAACTCCTCGGTCTGGACAGTCGCAGGAAGATTGTAGCTGTGGATGCAGTCGTCGCGCGTAGTCAGCACTGCGCGCTCGATGCAGTTCTCAAGCTCGCGCACATTACCCGGCCACAAATACGCCTTCAGCGCATTGAGCGCAGGAACGGAAATCTGCGAGACGATCTTCTCGTACTTAACGCTCATCTTCGTAAGGAAGTGCTGCGCGAGAAGGACGATGTCGTCGGCACGCTCCGCGAGTCGCGGCAATGCGATCGGGAAAACCGAGAGTCGGTAATATAGGTCCTCGCGGAAAAGCTTCTTCGCCATCAGGTCCTCGAGGTTGCGGCTCGTCGCCGCGATAAAGCGGACGTCGCTCTGCAATATCTCGTTCGAGCCGACGCGCGAGAACGTGCGCTCCTGAAGAAAGCGGAGAAGCTTCACCTGCACCGGTATCGAGAGATCGCCGATCTCGTCGAGGAAAAGCGTGCCGCCGTTCGCGGCCTCGGCGCGGCCAATACGCCGCTCGCGCGCATCGGTGAACGCGCCCTTCTCGTGGCCGAAAAGCTCGGACTCGACAAGCGCCTCGGGGAGCGCCGCGCAGTTCAGCACGACAAACGGCTTGTCCTTGCGAGGCGAAAGGCTCTGTATCGCCTGCGCGACAAGCTCCTTGCCAGTGCCGCTCTCGCCGCGTATCAGCACAGTCGCTCCGCTCGGCGCGACTTGGCGTATCTGCTCGTAGACGGCACGCATCGCTGGGCAGCTGCCGATAATGCGACCGGGAGTCTCTTCGGAAATCATGCCGCGAAGACGACGGTTCTCATTGACGAGCGCCTCTTTCTCGCGATCCTCCTCACGGCAGACGAACGCCGCCTCGGCGACGAGGTTAGCAATGATCTCAAGAAGCTCTACGTCGTGCGCGAGCGCACTCGTCTGGCCCGACATCGCACGGTCTGCCGAAATAGTGCCGATTATCTGCCCGCGATGGATCAGCGGAACGCAGACGAATGAAAGCGCCTCGTCCGGGCCGCGCGACTGCGTGCGGTTCAAAAAGCGGCGGTCCTTACGCACGTCGCAGACGACCTCAGCCTTGCCGGTCTTGGCGACAAGCCCAGTGATGCCCTCGCCGACGTGATAGCGGCCAAGCGCACGTTCCTCGGCGTTGAGAGCACGAGTCGAAGCGACAATCCTGAGCTCGTCGCCCTCAAGAAGAGTAAATGTCCCGCGCAACATCCCCATGCTGCGCTCAAGGACGCCAAGGACATTCTCAAGAAGCTTGCGAACATCGCGTTCCCGCGCAACCGCAGTGGCGATTTCGCGCAGGACGGCCATTTCAGATGTCAATCTCTCCTCTATCTCGCTCATAATGTGTTGGCGCATATTATATCACAATTAGCAATTCCCGTGCCATTGGAAATATTGTGTAAAAGAAATCACCTAATATTACAAATCATGTAATCGCAACACCAGAGAATTACAGGACATGTAACAAATCGCCCGAAAATACCTCATGCAACCTCGTTGGCACGAATTTTGCTAATATATTTTAAAAGGTCTTGTACCAAAACAACAACAAACAACGAAGGTTAACATGAGCAAATACGTTGACAGCGTCTTGAAGAACCTCAAGGCGAAGAACGCGAACG
>CADCAK010000098.1 GCA_902799385.1 uncultured bacterium
GAGGCTGTCGACTTGGACGTTGAACGAGACATCGGCCGAGATGCCGAGCTTCGTATCACCCGGCAGCGCTTTTGCCGCCTCTTCGAAGCAGTGCGGACGCGTGTTGTCGAATTCGATGTTCTTGACTTCCTGGCTGTTGAAGTCCTCCCAGTCGGCGTCGGCGAACTTATCCAGGCTTTCTGGGGAGATTGTCACTTTCATGTGATACGCGAAGGAAGAGCCTTGGTTGGTCGGATACATGTCGATTGAGCCTTTCGCGTTCATCAACGTGACGTTCGGCGAGGGGAATGTTATGTCGCATTCGACGGTGATGTTGCCGTTCTCGTCTTTGGCGACGTTGAAGCTGTCTTCTCGAGAGTTCGAGCCACTCTGCTTGTTCGCGCCGATTCGCAGGGCGTTGCCGTTCGCGTCGAACGCATGACCCACGGCTTTTACCGCGCATCCGGCAACACCCTGCGTCGTGAGGATCATCAGGGTGCAGGCTTTGAGTTTAGTCTTTTTGTCAGCATCCTCGTAGGCTGTGACTTGACCGTCGGTGAGGAAAGAGACATACGCGTCGCGCGCCTCTTTAACGCCCTTCTCCCATACAAAAGGCCCGTTGGCAATCTGTACTTTGAACTTGCGGTTCATATCCTTTTCGAATGTCTCGGTGTACTTGTCGAGGTCGAGCTTGCCGTCTCTCCCCTTGAGATATTCGATGCCCTTGGCCACATACGTGCTGACGGTGGCGGTGGCGAAGTTGTTCATCCGCTGCTTGAGCACCAGTCCGGGATGCTTCGCGTTCTCCAGTCCGCTGCCGGGCAGAATAACGCCGAGTATCTCATTTGCCGCTTTCCCGGAAATGGGTATCGGCCCTGCGGCCTCGACGCGAATCGCCTCCGTCACGGCTTGGATTCGGCGGGCGGAGAGCGGATGGCCTGCGTTGCCAAAGTCGCCCTCGTTCAGCACGTTGCGGACGGCCGGCGGCAGGTCTTTGACTTTTTCGACACCGCAGATCTTGAGGACGGTGTCCAGGAAAAGCTTGCGCACGGCGGTGTTGAGGGCCTTCTGGTCGGCGTTTCTGCTGAAGAACAGATTCTGCTTAAAGCGCTTGATCTTGTCGTCGTCGGTCTTGGCGACGATCGCCCTGGGCTTGCCGTCAGGGGCCAGCAGTGCGCCCTCCAGCCCGTCACCGCCGATGCGCGCGAGGGCGTCCATGTTGTTCGCGTTTTCGCGTGCAAAGTTCTCGAAGGCCTTGAACTGGTCGCCGTACTTTGCGAGATTCAGATTGATAGCCATGCGGTTGCTCCTTTTCTTAGCGGATTGCTGAAGTTGTTTCTGCCTTGTATACACGCCACGCGGTGAAAGGTTACACCTGCCGAGGCGTTGCCTGCAGCGCCCTACACCTGCACGAAGCCGGAGGCGCCGAATTGCGGGAGTTCCTCGACACGCTCCGCCGCCGCCTTCGCGACGGGGCGGAAGTCGGCGAGGAGCCGGCGCCACGTCTCGGCCAGGTTGACGAGCGCCTCGAGCGCGGCATCGAAGGACTCGGGGTCGAGCGCCGGGAGCGAGAGGCGGCGAACGAGGATGTAGGCGCCGTTTTCGGGCTCCTTGGCGAAGAATGCGTCCAACTGCAGGTTCGCCTCGAGCATGAGTTCGGCGAAATCGCCCCGGCCCTCGGACGGCGGCTCGCCGATGTCGGCGGAAACCGAGAGCGCGTCGCCTGCGGCGACGAGCGTGACGACGATGCCGTCGATGTCGAGCGCGGCGGCATTGTCCTCGGCGGCGAGATCCGCGATGCCATGGCGCTCGGCGAAGTCCGAGATGAGTTTTTCGAAGTCCATTTTGATTTTTCCTTTGACTGTTTTCCGATCTTTCGAACTGTCTACACGCCTCGCGGCGAAAGGTTACAGGCATGTGCGGCGTTATCGCCGGCCTTTCGCGGTCTCTGTGGCATTGAGTTCTTCGCATCCCAATAAGTAAGATAGCCGGCCTGAACATACCATCCACCGAGGTTGATGGCGGTGATGCTGGCAGGGTCGCTGCTGTCCTTCAGCAGGACATTGTCGCCGATGTAGGCACCCTCGAAACGGAAGCCTCCCCAGTGGCCGGCGAGCTCGGCAGTCCAGAGATTGTTGTGGTCGTAGCCTTTGAGGTTGTTGGTGTCAAGATACTTCTTGCGGTTGATGCTGGTGGAGTTGCGGGCGCTGGCGCGATAGGT
>CADCAK010000099.1 GCA_902799385.1 uncultured bacterium
CTCGGGGGATATGCGCCCGTTTCACCGTCTGCCCGGAAACAGCCGCCTCGCGAGAGGCTTCTACCCGCTTCCGAGGTCATTCAAAGGGTTGAAATCGCAGAAAGCCTTGTAAAACGCGCGTTCCGTGGGGTCTTGTCTAATCGGAATATGGTAGACTATGCTGCTGTTCAGTTGGCTGCTTTCATGTTTCCACATTTCCACATTTTCATGTCCTCCATGTCGCTCCGATTGTCTTGCCTTTGGTGCCGAGCGAGCTGACGGGCCTGACGGCGACGGTCAGTTTCTTCCCGGCGGGGAGTTCGGCGGCGGGAATTTCTACTTCGGTGATTCCGTTGTTCGGCGCGTGCTCAGGCGCGACGTTGCAACCCTCGAAATAGACACTCTTGAAGAAGCGCGTCTTCGGATCGTCTCCTACAACGACGACATCGTATGCATAAACACGCGAATCGGGATTGCCGTCGGCAAGAGGGATTTTGACGCGCAGGCCGGGTCCTTTTTTGACGGGATTTACAGGATTCACAGGATTCTTGCCATTGGCGGCCTTTCCGCGATTATCAATCCTGTCAATCTTATCAATCCTGTCTAAAGAAACTTCCAGCTTCGCCTTCTTCTTCGGCTTCCAGCCCGTCGGCACCGCGAAAAGCCCGCCCGGCAACGCCAGAAAACCAAGCGTCGCCAGCGATTCCTTCGCAAACTCACGCCGCGTAAGATTCATGCGGCAGCCCTCCAAAACGCATTTCCCGAACACACCCCCTTGTCGCAATGTCCATATTTATGGTACAATATGCATGTTTCAAGGCAAGGAACATAACTTATGGCACTCGCAATCAGCAACATACCGGTCCTGTCCGGAGACGCCGCAATCCGTTTCGTACGCACGGCGGAAAAAAACGCCCGCAATCGCGGTAGCGTCGATTTTTCCTCCAAGCGCGAAATGTGGCGTAGTTTCGAGTCGAAAAATGCCAACCGGGTCAGGAAACTTAGGGAATCCGGCAAATGGCCTTTCTGAATGACAGATGCGCCCGCGTCCTGCTTACCCCAAAAGTAGTAGCCGCATGCGCTCCTTTCAGTTGCGGCAACAAGGATCTTGACGAGTTCTTCGCCACGGATTATTTCGATTACGCGAAACAGTTGATGGGGAAAACATACGCCTTTCTTGAAGTCGACAATCCTCACGAAATCGTCTGCGCATTTACGGTCGCCAATGCCAGCATATTCACAAATCATCTCCCAAATGCTCGCAGAAAGCGCATCGGCAAAGGCGTCCCGCAAACCAAGCGCGATATGATATATCCCGCTGTGCTTATCGGACGCCTCGGCGTAAACAAAAGCTATATGCGTCGGCATATAGGCACAGAGCTTATGGACAGCATCAAGAGCTGGTTCATCGATGATGAGAACAAGACCGGATGTCGCTATCTTGTCGTGGATGCCTACAACGAAACCACTCCGCTCGAATACTACCGCAAGAACGGCTTCGACTTCATGTTCAGCACAGAGGAGCAAGAGCGCGAATACCGCAGCATTTCCGGAGACGGCCCGCTTCACACGCGCCTGATGTTCTTCGACCTCATGCAAATCGTCCATTCCTGACGCAATCCTTGCCACGGTTTCAGACAAGATTGTTGGTGAATGTTGCCAGTGTGAAAATATTGCCAATACCAATGTTGCCAACACCAATTATTGGACATTGGTATTGATTATTGGCAACATTGGCACACTGGCAACATTTCTCCCAACTTACGAGAAGATGATCGTGAAGCCGACGGGCTGGATGTTGAGGAGGAGCTTGCCGTCCTCGATACTGAGCGTCGTCTTGCGGCCGCCGATGGCGTCGCCTTCAATCTTCACGTTGTCTGTGGTAACAGAGGAGGCATTGCCGATGGTGGCGATTTCAAGGTCATCACCAGAGCGAAGCCGCTTGCCGTCGATGTAGGTGACATTCCCCCTCGCCTGGTTCTCGCGGATGTACTCCGCAACGGCCATGAACACAGCGCGGACTGCCGTGGCCGTGTAGCCCGTCCTCCCCGCGATGTATTCGTATGCCTCTTTCCGGGACATCGTGCGCTCGTGCTGCAGGATGCCCAAATAGAACGGCTCATGGCCCAAATGCTCCGAGCCCTTCACCGTTATGAACTTTGCCTTCATCTTGTT
>CADCAK010000100.1 GCA_902799385.1 uncultured bacterium
GCGCGCAGCCAGCTTGCAGCCGACATGGACCGTCCCGCCAACTACAGCATCGTCGGGGGCCAGCAGAACATCCTCGGCGAAGACCGCGGCTTCCTTTGCAGCTTCCCGGACGGTTCGTTCCACAAGGCGAACGGGTCGGAGGCCGGCCTTGCCGCGATCCAGACGATCGCCGACAAGGTCGAGAACCTCTGCGGCGCCGTCCACCGCGAGCAGGCGTCGTCCGTGATCATGATGCTCTCGCAGGCGGGCCACGGCGATCTGCGCGGCGGACTCGTCGGATACGGCATCGCCTCGAACGAGCACGCCCCCGTTGACATGACGCTCTCGAAGGATGCGAATACCGGCGCCGTCACGATCAAGTACACGAGCCCCAAGGAGCTGCCGTTCCGCTTCGAGTGGACCGCGACCGTCGATACGGAAGGCAAGGTCACGAGCACGCCGATGAAGTTCGAGAAGCCTGTCGCGAACCTCGACAACGCCACCGCGAAGAAGGTCCTCGGCGATGCGGCGAAGAAGCTCGGCGTGAAGCTCAACAAGGCCTCGCTCGCCGCCGGCGCGACGCTTCTGGCGCAGCACGGCGCGGGAATGTACGCGAAGAACCTGGCGTACCTGGCGGCCTACATCGTCAAGTCGCCGCTCGCCGGCCCGAAAGCCGCCGACGCCGCGAAACGCATCGCCGACCTCGCCAAGAGCATCAAGGATTGGCGCGAATTCTCGTTCGAAGACAAGCACAAGATGAAAGATCTGGCGCAGACCTTCGCCCGCCGCCACAGTGCGTTCATCGAGGGTAGTCTCGCCGACGAGACGAAGTTCCACATCGAGAACGGACAGAGGACTCCCATTTTCGAGACTTTCTTCCAGGATGCGCACCGCAACACCTACATCATCAACGGCAAGTTCTTCAAGAAAGATCCGAGCGTGGAATCAGGCCAGCAGAGGGATGCCGTCATCGCCGCGTTCAAGAGGGCGCTTCCCGAAGAAAAGGCGCAGAAGGCGCTCTCGGTTCTCATGAACCAGGCCGGCCCCGGCGACGTCGTGCAGCTCTCCAACCATGTCCCGTGCCAAGGCCGCAATGGCGTGGATATGCTGCACGAACAGCCGGGCGCGAATCTTTTCGTGAACCGCAACATGATGAGCGGGCTCTATGAGACCCTGCTTTTCGAACCGTCGATCACATTCGACCTCAAAGTCGCCGAAGACGGCCGTTCGGCCGTCCTCACCATCACGCTCGACACGAAGCTCGAAGCGGGTGACGGCAAGAGGGGCGAGGGGATCGACAGCACGTTCGGCAAGGCGCAGATCCAGGAGCGCATCACGCTCGACCTCACCCCCGAAACGCCCGTCGTCACCGACGTGGCCTTCGCTCAGCGCCTGCGGTAGCATCTTTTCGAAGAGAACAGCAAACCAAATAAAGGAAGACAAACAATGGGCATGCTTGACAACAATATCCACATGAATGGAGCCGGGACGACCTATCAGGCGTTCCTCGACCTGGCCGACGCGGCCGAGAAAAAGGGCGGGACGATCGGCGACCGCACGGTGCGGCTCGTCAAGGCCGGCGACGGTCTCGCGACCACAACCTCCCTTGGCACGAAAGGTGCGCGTGCCGACCAGATCGCCGGCGCGCGCAGCGCCTTCCTCTACGCCATCACGCGGGAGTACGGCTATGCTGCGCGGGACATCGCCGCGAAGGCGCTCGGCGACGAGAAGGCCCCCGTCCCCCTCACCGCGCGAACCATCCGCGCCGTGAACCAGGCGCTTGGCGACAAGGGCGCGCTGGCTGCGGAAAGTGCCCTTGTCCGGCAATTCAAGTTGGACTTCGACGTCGCGATTGTCACCGCCCAACAATGGCTCGAGTTCCGCATGGGTGTCACCGGCATCAAGCTCGACCATGCGAAGGTCCAAGCCGAGGTCCTGAAGCTCGTCAAGGAAGGAAAGTACCCGAATACCAAGGACGGCATGAAAGAGGCGCTCAATGACGTCGCCGCGCCGCGGGTCGCCGCCGCAGTGCGGATGGAGTCGCTGTTCCGCGCGAGGGGCGTGCCAGAACACATGGCACCTAAGCTCGTGGCAAAGGCTGTCGACAAGGCAGTGGCGATTCTCAATG
>CADCAK010000101.1:0-760 GCA_902799385.1 uncultured bacterium
AGGGAATCCGTGCGTCGCGGACATTGCATGGTCTGCTCCGTCCGACGTTGGCCAGCGCATCGCGGGCTCGACGTTTGCCGATTCAACGGGCACCTGGCGCACGGACGTCGACGGCTCGGCGTGCGCCGCCGAGCGCGCCGGCTCGCTTACCTGGAACCTCGTGGTGCCACATGGCGGCGTGGACGCACTTGCCGTCTGCGTCGGCCAGCACAATTCGTTCGCGACGACCTTCTCGTTCGACCTTTCGCTCTTCGTCGACGGGATCTTCGTGTCGCGCCAGGTAGTGGAGGCGCCAGTCGGCGCGGCGGAAGACGCGTACTTCTTTCTACCGGAGGTTTCCGCCGGGGAGCACGAGTTCCGGCTCGTCTGGCGCAACTGGGAGGTCAACACCTTCCTATCCGTCCGAGACCTCCGCTTCGTGAACTTCGGCGGGCCTGACCTTGACGGCGACGGAATCCCGGACTGGAAGAACCACCGCGCCGACACTTCCTCCCATCTTGACGCCCTGCCGCTCGAGAGCATTGTCTCGCCTCTGTGCATCGAAGGGCGGGACCTCTGGCGCGACATCCTTGAGGTCGAGGTCGAATATCCTGAGACGAACGCCGTCTTTGCGACGGTGAAGACCATAGGCGACGGATTCTATGCCGACATCCCGCTTTCTACGAACGGCGTCGCGACTGTCTCCCTCCGCGACCGCTCGCTCTCGGAGTCGTTCAACGTCGCATGGAAGCCGTTCGACGTATTCGCGGAGGACTATGCG
>CADCAK010000101.1:862-2788 GCA_902799385.1 uncultured bacterium
GCGCCGAGAGCGAAGTGGAGATCAGCGTGGCCGACGGCACCAACGGCTGGGTCTGCGTCACCAACTGGACGGAGTCTGCAGCGACGCCGTACGTCTTCGAAGCCGAAGGGCTCTATCTCGTCACGGTCACGCACGGCGGCCTTCTCCTGGGCGACTCCGCCCATGCTCTCGTCGAGGTCGTCCGCTCGCGTTTCCCGCTGCGCAACCCCGCCATCCTCTTCGAAGCGGAGCAAACGCTTACGTGTCCGGAGCTCTCGCCGCGCAATGTCCTCGAGCACGACGCGGAGCTGCAGCTTTGCGCAGAAGCCGCAGGCGACGGCGTGACGCTCTCGCTGCTCGCGCATGCCGACCGCGACCTCGGGCTCGTCTCCCGCCTTTCCGACGGCGGGGCGATCTCCGACGCGGTCCAGGCCACTCCGGTGTGGGCCGACAACGGCACCTACTACCGCGTCGTGGACACGTACGCGGACGGTTCCCAGCTCGTGGAAGTGTCGCTTCTTCTCGGCGCGATCCCGGAAGGAACGAGCGTGGTGCTCGAGATTTTCGTCTCGGGAGTCACGTTTGAAGACGGAACGCGCACCAAGACCCTGACGGCCGCCGACTTCGACGCAGACGGACACTACACGATCCGCTTCGTCCGTGCACGCGGCGTGACCGGCTCTGTCTGCCATTTTTTTTTTAATGATACGGCGACCACCGAGATCTACACAAACAAGGATGAAGTGCAATGAACAAGAAGGCGATGGGCCAAATTGCGGCCGTGAATAAGTTGGTTGCCTGCGCATGTGCGGCGACGTCCATTCTATTACTCGAGCGGCCCGTCTTTGCGGACGGCTGCCTGCAGAGAAACATGCCGGGAAGCCCCGACAGCGAGGCGTCAAGCCCCTGCGGATGCCCGACGGCAGGTAAGGATTCGGCGGAAGTTAAAGACGACTGCATCAAGATCGTCCTTGGAGTTGGCGAAACGACGCCTTGGACCGGTTCGCGCGACGTTGCTCTCAAAGTCTTCGCGGACGACGAATCGCCGATGGTGTTCACGCCGTATTCGCTCTATGCGATTTGCGGCTACACCTTCAAGCGAATCGGCAACGCCGTGATGGCGGACGGCAGCACCCCGAAGGAAGTCGTGTTCTCCCACCCCAACGGCGAGCCGGTAAAGTTCGTCTTTGCGGAGGGCGAATCCCTCGGACGCCCCGATCCGGGCGTGCACGTGCCGATGGACGAGCGCCTCCAGATGGTCGACGCCGAAGGCTGGGCGACCGCGCACGATCCCGTGTACTGGGATCTCTACATGGAAGACGGAAGGGTGCGGCGATATGTCGCCACCGACATGAACGGCGAGCGCGGCAGGTTCGTGAGCGAAACCGATCCGCACGGAAAGGTGGTGACTCCCGAGGACATGGGGCTGGACATAGTCTATGACCTGAATGGCGTCAGGCAGCTTTTGACGCCCTCTCGCCTTGCAGACGTACAGGCATTTTCCAACGGCTACGACGTGTGCGTCTATGCGATTCAGGACGTGCCCGCAAGGGACGCGGCGACGGGACTCTATTCCGTGCCGTCGTCCGCGCCGTACCGCGTTCTGACGGTCAGGGGCGAGAACGGTG
Organism: uncultured bacterium; assembly: GCA_902799385.1. GTDB lineage: Bacteria > Verrucomicrobiota > Kiritimatiellia > RFP12 > UBA1067 > UBA1067. The sequence continues at coordinate 2,470 of CADCAK010000101.1, forward strand.
GCAAACGCGCCGTCGTGACGCTTAAGACCGGTGAGTCGGAGGCAAGGACTTACATCTTCGACTACGTGATGGGAGATTGGTCGCTGAAGCGTCCGAACGGCGTCGAGGAGCGCAAGGAGCGGATTGTCGCAGACGGACGGGCGGCGTTCCTGTCGAAGACGGTGGTCTCTCCGTCGGGCGAGCGTCTTGCGCGGGCGGAGATGAACTACAAGTGGGAGTCGTGGGGCTTTGCGATGACGAACAAAGTCGAGGGTTTCGGCTCTACGACGCGCACGACGTCGTGGACATTCTGGACGAGCGGAGGCGGAAAGGGAAAACT
>CADCAK010000102.1 GCA_902799385.1 uncultured bacterium
TACACCGTCGACGAGGCGCTTCGCACGCGCCCCGACTACGAGATGCGCAAGAAGGACGTCGGCGAATGGCGCCGCAACAACCTCATCGCGCAGTTCAAGGCCGCCGGACTCGAGCTTACGCCCGACGTCTGGGAGCGCCTTGCCGCCGACCGCCGACAGGCGCTTGAGGACGACCTCGCCTGGATTCATCCGTAGGAAATTCACCGGAATGGCAAGCCGCGACGGCAAGCATAGACGGACGGTGTCCGAGAAGGCAGACAAGATTCTTGGCTACGCCTGGATCGTCGTGCTCCTGTGCGCGTTCACCATCATGTCGATGGGCGCGTTTCTGCTGCTTCTGGTCGGCGCGGCGTGCATTGCCCTGCCAATATGGGTGTCGCGAAGCGAACGGGCGAAGGATGAGGCGGAGCGGGTCGCCGCCATCGTGAGGCGCATGCGAGAAGGCGGCGCGAAGCGCATGCGCAGGGGTTCTCGGAAGGGGATGCTAAAGCACTATGAGCCGAATCGCATGACGCTTGGCCTCGCCAAGTGCATCCGCACCGGAGCTTCGGCGAGCGCACAAGGACCGCAGTCAAGATGACCAGGACTGAACGCATATTAAGGAAGGTTCTACTTTTGCTGGCATGGATTGTCGCGTTGGTAGCGCTTGCATATCTCGCTGGCCTTTACCATCGTGGGCCAATGTAACGACAGTCGTAAATAAGGGCCGCAAAGAAAGCGGTGCATGCGCGGCGCAGCTGCCGCGGAATGTGGTATAATGTTGTCATTATAATGCATATACCTGTGAACTATCATTCAAGGAACGGAAAGGAATCAAGAATGAATAAACTGCTGATGACGTTGATGCTGTGCGCATCGATGATGCTGCCTGGGCAGGACAATCCGCCGGAAGGGATGGACACGCTTTCATTCCCTCTGATGACATTTGAATGCATCTTCCCGGCAAATCATGACGACGAGACGGACGAGGAGAGGGCGAAACGTATGGCCGAGGAGGAAGCTGAGCAGAAGGAATGGGATAAACAGACGGAACGAGAATGGAAGGCTCAGTTTTCAGAAAAAGGGCTTAAGCTCACATGGCCGGAGGGATCTTCCGTTGTGAGACGCCGCGACGGGTTGACGGACTTTCTGCGCGTCACCAATACACCTGATAATCTTGTGAAGATCGTCAAGTATTTTAATGAGTGGGAAAATGGGCAGGTTCTAAATCTGCTCGAATGCAACGTGCGGCTGGTCGGTGCGGGACGCGAAGCACTCAAGGCGGTCGGATTCGAGGATTCAAGCCATGTCTCCGATGCGGCCGCTCTCTGCAAAAAACTTTTGGATCGTGACGACGTTGACCTTATTGATTCATTCGGGTGACGAATATATGACGAAGGCCGTGACTGAATACATTTACCCAACGGATTTTGATCTGAAAATCGAGTCGCCTGTCTCAACAAACAGTCAATCAACCGCTTTTACCAACAGTCTGCATTCTCAGAACTGCGTGCTGTCTGCGGTAGAGCCAACAGAATTTACGATGAGAGAGGTCGGCTCCATCGTCCAGATGACGCCGACATTGACACTAGACTGTCGACTTGTTGATCTTGAGCTCATTGTGCAGTTCGTATCCGATCCGATCTGGAAGGACTACGGCGTGAAGGCCCCTTTGGCGACGCCTTCACGGTATGACCTGCCAATGGAGCAGCCGTTTTTCCCTGTTAGAAGTGTTGACGTCAAGACAACTGTCAAGCCAGGTCGGACGATGGTGTTTGTCGGCGGCGGACTTTCGCAGAAGGAGTCGGGAAACAAGACTTTGCTCGTATTTGTGACGGTGAACGGCGTCTCGGCGGATATTCAGTGACACGCGGCGCAACCGCCGCGGATTTGGTATAATGTTGCGCATGAAAATATGCGCCATGAAAAACGCCATACTCGTCTTTGTCGGCCTTGTGGCCGGGATTGCGGCAGCCAACGAGCCGCATGCGAAGGGTCGCCTTACCCTCACATTCAAGGAGAGCGACCCTGTCGGTGACTTTGCCGAAATGAAGCGCAGGGTTCCCTCCTCCTTCGACGACAAGGACGACGCAGGCAAGGACAAGCCCTACAACGTCTCGGAGCGCACGTACTCC